>JAHJZX010000071.1 GCA_018826295.1 Gammaproteobacteria bacterium | reverse complement strand
TCTATCCCAACCAATATGTTTATCCCTGATAGGAATAGTTAAATCAGACATAACAACCACCAATCCAAGTATGTAATCATCTGGTTCGTTACGTACAAGATAATGAATCCGTCTCCCTACTGCCCCACTGAATGGGAAACTGGATATTGTCATCCTACCATAAAACAATAAATCTAATAACTTGCTATTTCCATCCGCTATTTGAATATAAGGTTTCAGAGTAGTAACATCTGGAACATTCTCTTGTATTTTATCCCATACTGGTTTTATCTTGTCCAACCTATCTTTATTACGCTCAAGATATGGTTGTTGTGCTTCTGAAAGTTTTGCTCTTAATTCATCCTTATCAACCAAGATGTTTCTCCCGTTCCTCTGGTGGCAAATCACTTGTTAAACCAACTTTGATATTAGGTTTGCGTTTCCTACCAGTTATTCCTCTAGCTTCTGTAGTAGTAAAGCCTGGACCTTTGTAGTGAACTGGTGAAGCAAATATAATACGGTGAATCTTTCCACCACATTCAGAACATACAGTTAATGGTTCATCATCAAATGATTGCTTCTCTTCAAATCTGTACTCACAGGATTTGCATTCGTATACGTATATTGGCATTATTTCTTCGTGTCCTTTGTTTTCCTTCTTTGTGTATAACATTTGAATCGGTAAGAACATTCATCACAAGACTCGTGTTTACCACACTCAAATATAATGTCATATTCACCTTTGACTTTTAACCATTCCTCACATCCCATCATGTGCTCTATGAGACATTCGTAACAGAAATACTTATGGCAACCCCAACACTCACGTATTGTAGTTATTTTGTGGCAACCAGCACATGTAACTGGAGAATCAAAAATGTTGCCTGGGCTTCTAAACCTATCTCTGGCTACCAACCCTTTAGGTTCTGAACGTGGTGCTATAAAACACCTTTCAAATGTGTCATAATCGAAGATTGGTGCGCCCGTTGACATTTACCACTCCTTCTTAGCTTTAGGAAACCATTTCTCAAAATCTCTTTGAGCTTTTGCCTGCCCGTCATTCCATTTCTTCATACAGGGGTCATCATCGCTGACCACTTTAATGTCATCCATCCAGCTATCATCATAAGTCCACTTACCCCAAAACCACCAATGTAGCTTCCAGTAAACATCTTCGGTAATCCAAGCTCTAAATTTGTCCCAAACAATTTTTCGTAGTGGAACAAAGAAAGCCGCATCTCTTTCCGTAGCATCGCTTGTCCAAGCAAAATGAGGGCAATGCTTAGTATTACCATTACCTAGACAGAACGGAGAAGGAACATTCCTACCACAAGGATTGTTTCCATTCTCATCTTCGTCTCCGAAGCAATGTGACTCAATCACCACGTAACACCAGTGTTTCATAGTATAAACTCCTTAATCTTAGCAATAGCAAACTCTTTATTAGTGTTATAATCACTTTCCCAAACGACAAAACAATTCCAACCATACTTGTTATAATGGTCTATTCTATCTAACTCATCTTCTAGTTTGTGCCAATAATTACCAAAGAACTCTACAATTTTTCTATTCTTACGATGTATAAAATCTGGATTCCTTGGTGGATAACCTAACCAAAATTTACCATCACCAACAAACTCTACACCAAATTCTTTCAAGTAATCCTCAATTTCATGTTCTGGTTTGTTTTGCTTAACATGTGGATAAAGGTTTGCTTTTGCCCACTTATCTTGATACTCTAGACTTTCCCAATTTCTTTTGTTAGATTGTCTATTCTTTTCTACGCTGGCAACGGTTTGTTGTTTACCAAACATTGGGTTATTGACTCCAAACCTACCCCTACAAAAATAATCAGGAACTCCATCACGTTCAATCCTTCGCTTCTGACCATTACTTATGTTTCTACTACGTTCCTCAGTCATCTCACCCATAAAACCCCGTGAGCAGTTAAAACATTTTGTGTCTTGTCTGTCAATTCTTACCCAACGTTCATTATGGCACTCAGGACACTCAACCATAGTGTATTTATGGCTATCTTTTATTCCTAACTCTCTGCCAATTTTAATCATAACTAACACCAATAAACTCAAGTGGAACTTTCAATCCTAAATCATCCATACAATATCGATACAACTTAGGATGAGTTTGTTTCATCCGTTGAAAACGGTTAGGTTCTTTTTCTAAATGAACACCAAACATGCAGAACATACAACCAGTTCTATGTTCTCCAGTAGTTCTGAAAACATTACCATCTTCGCATATTTCACCATAAACAGAAGAATATGGAATAGAGTAAATTTTAATATATTTTAATATGTCCTGCTCTAACCAAAACCCAATAGGATTTGACATTGGACGTTTTGACATAAAAGAGTTACACCCAGTTTTTAAGTAATCAATCTCACGTTGGGTGCTATCACTAGCCATCATCCCTAAAATTGGTAATCTACCTGTTTCTTTCTCATATCTTTTAACTGGATTCTTCTTCATAACAGTACAACAATGGTCAGATATTTTAAACGATGCGTATAAAGCTAGATTCTGCCATTTCTTTGGTATAGAAAATTGTGTAGCCGTCCCATCAGCATTAGTACCATTAATAAATTTATTATATCTCCACACTTCTTCGGGATTTAATCTAAATCTACTAATACTATTAGCAACTTTTTTACTTACAATTGGATACCCATATTTTGTAATAACCTCATCAAACCGCATTTTTGGTTTTAACCAAATAACATTATCTATTGTCTTTACGAACTTTCTTATCTCTGGATATTCTAATCCTGTATCTAAAAATACGGCAGGAATATTTGGATATAATTTTCTTGCTATATCAAGCAATACAGTAGAATCTTTACCACCAGAGAAGGCTATATAAACATTACCATTATAAAATTCGTACCATTCACGAACACGTGTCTTGGACATCTTTACTTTAATCTCTAATGGTAAAGATTGTCTTTGTTTTAGTTGCCAAGATTCAATTTTCATTTTAAGGTCTTTATATAATCAACAGCAGAAGAAAAACTACTGTATATTCTTTGACTACAAGCTGCTAAGAAAACGTTTATCCTATCGTGTTCATCTACATAGATTACAGGTTTATCTAGAATTGTAGCCCACCCAATTTCTTTTGCTAAGCCCATGCCACTAGGATTGTCAGACTCAAAATATGCGAATACTAAATCACATCTTTTAAGTCCATCAATTTCTTGTTGTGTCCAGCGATAGGCAAACCTTTGGTCAGCATCTATTCGTGGGTCAAAGTAATTGTGTTGTGGTGCTTCTAATTTGACCCTATCTTGCCAACCAGAATGAAAGCCACCTGCTAAATATATCTTCATTTATTACTCCTAAAATAATACGGGTCATCCATTCCTACCATACCTTGGAACTCCCCAACCAAATCACTATGAGAACCTACCTCACAACCCCACTTATCAAAACAAGGAACACCAGAAAAGTCCTCTGGAGCATAGAATTTTTTGCCACAGTTCTCTATAATTTTAGTAATGATGCCATTCTCAACAATAACATAACCACCCTCACGCAAGAGAACTATATATTTTGGCAAGCCAAAATCTGGAACAATGTCCCCAACCTGCTTTGTAGTCATATCACAATCCCAACACTTAATTTGACTATTTCTTGGTAATGTGTTGTATGTCCCCATTTTTTACCTCCCTTTTTAAGTTACTTTTATAACTCTATGCTCACCACACTTGCACTTTTGGTGCTTCCATCCTCTACTGTCAATTACAATAGTCTTATAGTGATGGCGATGTTTCTTAGTACTTACCATCCACCAATAAGAACAATCTGCCTTACTTATCAGGCACTT
>JAHJZX010000051.1 GCA_018826295.1 Gammaproteobacteria bacterium | reverse complement strand
GGCAGTCAGCGCCCTGCTGTTGACTGCCTGTATTTCTACCAGCCCGCAAATGGGCAATTCTAAGGGTAATGTAGTCAGTGGTGGTGCCGGCGGTGCAAACGCGGCTGGCGCTAACTCCGCGCTGGAAAGTTGCGATGCAGCATTGGGCACCTTATCGGTATTTGAAGACACCAGCTTACCCTGGTGGCAGGAATATCGTGGTCGCTATCCTACATTGGGCAGCACCTTGCCGGTGATCCGTTTAATGATCCAGCAATCGAACTGCTTTGTGGTAGTTGAACGCGGCAAGGCAATGAATGCGATGAACCGCGAGCGGGAGCTGATGCAATCCGGCCAGTTGCGCCAGCAAAGCAATATTGGCGGCGGCCAGATGGTTGCCGCCGATTACACCTTAAGCCCGGAAATCCAGTTCGCCGCCAAAGGCACTCAGGGCGCTAAAGCGTTGGGCGGGGCTTTTCTCGGTTCTTTAGGCGCTTTAGTTGGCGGTGGTGTCAGTAAAAACGAAGCGGCCACCACCTTGCTGCTGGTAGATAACCGCTCCGGCGTGCAGGTATCGGCTGCGGTCGGCAATGCCGGCAACTATGATTTTAATATTCTTGGCGGTATGTTTGGCGGCGGCATGGCCGGCGGTGCCAGCGGTTTTAGCAACACACCTGAGGGTAAAGTGATTACCGCCGCTTTTGCGGATTCGTACAATCAAATGGTGAAGGCGCTGCGTAATTATAAAGCACAGCAGGTAGACGGTGGCTTAGGCAAAGGGGGCAAGCTAACGGTTGGCGGTGCAGAAGATGCGACTCCCCAGGCGACCACTAATTACACTGTTACTGCAGCACCACAGCCGGTCAGGCCGGTAGTGGTTACCCAAAGCCAGACCAGGGTTACAGTATCAGAGCAGGATGACTACAATTTCAGAGTTAATAAATATGACGAAAGGGCATTGGAGAAATACTACGACCACCTGAAAAATGCTGCCAGCTGGATGTCCGGCTTAGCCACTGCCGCCACGCTGGATGATAAAACCCGGACCAGCGTCGTGATGGCAATGAATATGTTTAGTGGTCAGTTGGAATCACACCGCATAGAGCTGGAGTCCTGGCCGATGCCCGCCAAGCAAAAAGCCTGGGCCACACTGGGCAAACGTATTGAGCAACACAACTCGTTATTTGAGCGCCACCGTCAGGCAGCATTAAAAAATACCGACTTAGGTAGTGATCTCACCTCGATGCTCAGCACCATTCAGTTGGTTACCAAAGCCAGTTTACTCGGCGAATAACCGCCGCAGTTAACATTAAACACCAGGTTGGCTTGGCTAACCTGGTGTTTTGTCACACGCCAATAAATTTTTTTGAACAAATCCCCATTATTACGTTACTCTGCTAACCTGATTGTCTCTCGTGGTATGCATAGACAGCTTTCCGTCTCTCAAGAGGATTTGTTGATGGAACCGGTCGCAGACAAAAACAACGGTCATGCTAAACGTGCGCGCGGCGTGCAGGCATCACCGGCCAAATTACGGGCGGCGCAACTCGCAGCCGGTATTAAATCGCAGGCTGAACTGGCCAAGCGCATCCAACAGCTAGAAGGTCTGGACAAAGCGCCCCGCTCTTTGGTTAACCGGGTTTTTAGCGGCGAACAGGTCGATTTACTCAGCCTGGAGCGAGTCGCCAGGGCGCTGAACACTCAGGCCTGGACGCTGTATTTAACTTCTGACGATCAACCAGCCGATAACCTCAGCACGGCGCAAACAACCGCCTCACCCGCCACAGCTAAAACTAAACTGGCGCCCTGGCTGTATGCCGCCGCTATGTTAACCTTGCTGTTGTTGGCTGGCCACTACTGGCCAGCAGCCGAAGAAGCCATGCCGCAATTGAGCGCCGAGCCTGCCGCGCTGCAACTAGAGCGCAAAGTGATTACTGTACTGCCGCTACAGGGAGAACACAGCCAGTTGCTGACACCTTTACTGGAACAGGCTTTAGCAAGCTACAGCAGCAGCCTGCCCGGCAGCGCCGGCCGTTTTGCAAGTGCCAATCCATTGCAATTGCTGGCCGACAAACAAGCCGACATGGTGTTTACCGGTGAAAGCCGCCAATTTGGCCGCCATTTAGCGCTAAGATTATTTGTTTATCAGCGCGACGGCATGCAGCAAATTTGGGCCGGCACTGTTGCAGTGTCGTCATCTGAAGCACTACTACTGCGTTACTTCTCTGATACCATTGCCCAGGCCAGGCAAAATTTAGCCGCCATCGCCAATCCGGATTGGGATCTGGTGCTGCGTTACACCGACAGTCTGAACTATTTTGAGCTTGACCGTACTGAACAAAATATACTGCGTCTTAGCAATGAGTTATCGGCCATAGTGCGGCTGGATGCCCGCTACACCGATGCACATGCCGCCCTGTGTTCGGCGCTGATACAACAAAGTATTCTTAACGGTAGTCCCGATACTCTGCAAGAAGCCCAACTGGCCTGTGACCAGGCGGCCGCGCTAAATCCTGATGCGATAAGTGTATTACAGGCAAAGGCCAATCTGGCACGCAAGCAGGGTGATACTGCACAGGCAGAGCAGTTGTTACAGCGCATTTTAAGCCGCGACAGTGACAACGTAACCGCTAAATTTGTGTTGGCCGAAGTGTTGCTGCAGCAATACCGCAAAACCGGCGACAGCAGCCATATCAGCCAGGCCGTTAGCTTACTGAACCAGGCTGCCACTACCGAGCCGCAAAACTGGAAGCTGCCCTACACGCTGGGCCGGGCCTATTATTTTAGCGGCGATGTGGACAACGCTATTTTCTGGTCTGGCCGGGCAGCTGAAATACGGCCGGAGTTTCAAACCTACAATAATCTTGGCACCCTGCAATTTTGCAAAGGCGATCTGGCCGCCGCCAAACAGCACTATTTAGCCGCGCTCAACTATCAGCCCGGGCATGAAATCGTACAAGCCAATATTGCTACGGTGCATTATTACCTGGAAGAATATCAGCAAGCGATAGCCATCTTTGAGCAGCGTTTGCAGGCTCTGCAGCAACAAGGCTCCGACCAGCAGTACAATATCTGGATGAACCTGGCCAATGCTTATCGTCATGCCGGTGCTGTAAATGAAGCCATAGCGGCTTATCAAAAGTCACTGCAGTTTATCGAGCATGCCATTGCCAAAGGTGAAGCCAACCTGCTGCAACGGGCAATACGGGTAGCCATTTACCTGGATTTGGCGCTATTACAACCCGGGCTGGTTTCCGCGCAACTGCAGTCATCGCTGCGCGAAGAAGCTCTGGCGCTGGATGCTGCCGCTGAACCGGCCTCTTTACATATGATGGCGCTGATCTGGATGTACCTGGGCGATATGGACAAAGCTGGCCAACTGAAACAACGCCTCGCCGGCAATTGCCCGGGCTTTGTTGCCTCACCGGATTTTGCGCCGCTCAATGCCTACCTTGATAAGGCAGCAACGGCGCAGTAACGCTGGTCTCAGGCGAAACTCAGCACCAGGCTAATAATGATGCCGGTAACAATAAGCTGTAGCAGGCAAAAGCCCATGATATCTTTTGCTTTAAGCCCGGCAATGGCCAGTACCGGCAGGGCCCAGAACGGCTGAATTAAGTTAGTCCAGGCATCACCCCAGGCCACCGCCATAGCAATGCGGCTAACGTCGGCTCCCAGCTCTAATGCAGCCGGCAGCATTACCGGTGCCTGCACCGCCCACTGACCGCCACCGGACGGCACAAAGATATTGACAATGCCGGCACTGATAAAGCTCCAAAACGCCAGGGTTTCTGCCGTGGCAAAGCTGACAAACCACTGTGACATACTTTGCGCTAAACCGGATTGCAGCATGATCGCCATTATGCCGGCGTAAAACGGAAACTGGATCACGATACCAGCGCCGCCTTTAATCGCCTGTTGCAAACTATGCAATAACCGGCTTGGCGTGCCATGCAGTACTATAGCGATGAACAAAAACAGAAAGTTGACGATATTAAGATTAAGGCCACCGCCTTTAACAAAATACTGCACCAGATAAGCCAGGCCTGCAAAGCCAACCAGCAAACCTAACAGCAGACTGTTTTCCAGTTTATCGGCCGGCCGATCGCTCTGGTTGCTAATATAGGCGTTATCGCGCAGTTTGGCCGGGTCAATACAAACACTGTCTTCTGCTTTGGGTAACATCAGGTAATTAACCAGCGGCACGGCAATAAACAATGCCGCGACCAACAGCAGGTTAAAGCCGGCAAAAATAGTGTCGCTGGTAGCAATGACGCCAATCTGGCCGGCACTGAAATGGTTGGCGGTGGCGATAGTCAGCGGTATTGAACCCGCCAGGCCGCCATGCCAGACAATAAAACCGGAATAGGCGCTGGCAACCAACAAGCGATAATCCACTTTTACTCTTTTCGCCAGTGCTTTAGCAAACAGGGCGCCAACCACCAGACCAAACCCCCAGTTCAGCCAGCTGGCAATGAGGGAAATTAAGGTCACCAGCACTATCGCCTGGCCGGCACTACCGGCCAGCTTAGCCAGCCTGTCGAGCATGCCTTTTACCAGCGGGGTGTTGGCCAGCATAAAACCGGTAATCAGTACCAGCAGCATTTGCATGGAAAAGCTCAGCAGCCCCCAAAAACCATCGCCCCAGTACTGCAATACCTGCAATGGGCTTTGCTGCTGCCACAGCACAGCCGCGACCGAGACCAGCAGGCTTAGCAACAACACAAAAATATAAGGGTCGGGCAGATAGCGATCTACCAGTTTAACTAAGGGTTTAGCAGCAGCGTTTAGCATAGTAAACTCGTTGTTATGTTAGTTATCCGTGGATGTAGCATGGCTGATTTTCGCAGCAGCACACAATACCAAAACACCATAGCGCAGTTAGTGAACACACTGCAATCCGGGCTTAACTTACCGGCAGTGATTGGTATTAGTGGTGCACAGGGCAGCGGTAAAAGCACCCTGGCCGCAGAATTGGTTGCTCAGTTGCAAGGCCTGGGCATCGCTGCTGCGGCGGTATCGCTGGATGACTATTACCTGAGTAAAGCACAGCGCCAGCAGCTGGCACAGACCATTCATCCGTTGCTGGCGCAACGCGGTGTACCGGGCAGCCATGATATAACTCTGGCTATTGCGCAAGCTAAAGCGCTGCTGGCAAGCCAACCGGTGGCCCTGCCGCAGTTTGATAAAGCGCTGGATCAACCGTTAGCGTCGATAGCGGCGCAACGGCTGGATATATTAATTGTCGAAGGCTGGTGTCTGGGCCTGGCACCGCAAACGGCGGCCGAGCTGGCAACGCCGGTTAACCTGCTGGAAGCACGTGAAGACAGCCAAGGTGTTTGGCGGCACTTTGTTAATAGCCAATTAGCCGGGCTCTATGCTGAGTATTGGCAATTACTTAAACCGCTTGTCTGGTTGCACGCACCGGATTGGCACTGCGTCTGCCGCTGGCGGGCGAAACAAGAACAACAGCTATGGCAAAACCGCGGTGCAGGCATGACAGATGCTGAACTGGCCCGTTTTATGTTGCCGTTTCAGCGTTTGACACTGGCCAGCTGGCAACAGCTGCCGCAGCACGCCGATATTATTATTTCACTGGATCAGCAGCATAACCCAGCTCACGTTAGTATCAAATAACATAGCTTTACTAAGGTTTCAGTAACAAATTAGCAATTGACAGCGTTGTCATTTAACCGTTAGGCTGTTTTTTAAACAATCAAACGGGGAAAACCATGCGCTACTCATCCATTGCTTTACTGCTGTTATTAACAGGTTGTGACCAGGCTCAGGGGCCAACGTCATCAGATCCAACTCCGTCGCAGCCGACTCAGGCTGAACCAGCACCGGCTGTTACGGCTGAAGCCTTTATGTTCGACGACTTTGATTATGCCAACCCGGACGCTTTATTCGCTAACGGCTGGACCGCCCGCACTGAAACCGGCCACCCGGGCATAGCCGGTGCCGCCTGGTCAGCCGACGGCATCAGCACGCACGAAGCACCAGACGGCGCCCAGTTCGGTATTGCCCGCATGAGCTCAATAACCAATGGCACCGGTGAAGGCACCCGGCATACGCAAATTTGCCATGCGCGAAAATATCTTTACGGTACTTATGCGGCGCGGGTATTCTTCCGCAACGAGCCGACTTACGGACCGGATGGTGATGAAGTGATCCAGACCTTTTACGCCATTAGCCCGCTGGCCGCACCGCTGGACCCGGATTACAGCGAAGTGGACTTTGAATATCTGCCCAACGGCGGTTGGGGTGAAGGCAGTGACAACGCCATGTGGACCACCACCTGGGAGACCTTTCAGTTAAAACCCTGGACCAAGGTTAACGAATACAGTCGGGTGCCGGGTGATTATGCCGGTTGGCATACGCTGGTGATGAACGTAACGGCTGATGCGGTACACTACTATGTCGATGGCAACTTAGTTGGCGATCACAGTGCGGCTGTGGCACCGGAAGTGCCAATGTCGATGAATTTTAACCTGTGGTTTATGCCCAAAGGCGCTGATGGCTCTCTCGGTCCGATTGACTCGCCAGAGTCCAGACAGTACCAGCAGGATATTGACTGGGTGCTGCATGTTGAAGATAAGCTGCTTAACACTGCCGAAGTAGAGGCCAAAGTGGCCGAGCTGCGTGCCGGCGGACAACGTGCCGTCGATCAGGTTGCCGACAAAGGCGTAGCAGCTTATTGCGGTTTATAACGCGGCCAGACTTGACGTTTTTTGCCGGCAAGTTAGAGTGCATCCATCGCGTTTTCAGATGAATCACTATGCCGGCCTTCCGTTTAGTAATGTCCCGCGTTACCGAAGACTATCTGCTGCTTGCATTGTTATTGTTGCTGCCACTGTTGTTGTGGCTGCAACCGGCAAGCCCGGCTAACCTGGTTGCACTGGTAGACTGGCATACAGTAACAGCGTTGGCAGGTTTAATGCTGCTTAGCCGGGCATTGGAAGACAGCGGTTATCTGGCCCGTTTTGCCGCCTGGCTGCTGCCGCGTTGTCATTCTGAACGCTTGTTAGCGCTGCTGATGTTACTGTTTGCGGCGCTGCTGTCGGCCATCGTTACCAATGATGTCGCCTTGTTTATTTTGCTGCCCATCACGCTAAGCATTGGCCGCTTAACCGGTTTGCCGGTGGGGCAGTTAATTATTTTCCTGGCATTGGCGGTCAATGCCGGCTCGGCTTTAACCCCTATTGGCAACCCGCAAAATTTGCTGCTGTGGCAGGCATCCGGTTATAGCTTTTGGCAATTTACCTCGATGATGGCACCACTGGCACTGAGTTTATTGCTGCTGATTTTGCTATTAAGTAGCCTGGTTTTTGGCTCCGGCAAACTTAGTATTACGGTGCCGCATAATAACAGCGCTGACAACCGGCGCTTATTTGCCTGCTCGCTGGCCGGCTATCCGCTGTTTATTCTGGCGATGGAATACCAGCTGGCGCCTTATGCAGCGCTGGTGATACTGGCACTGTATCTACTGCTGAAGCGCAGCGTAGTAACCGGTATCGATTGGTTATTGCTGTTGGTATTTATGCTGATGTTTATTGACCTTGGCCTGCTGGCACAACTGCCGTTGCTGCAGCAATTGGCGGTGCAGTTAATCGCACTGCCAGATGGCAGCTATCTGGGCTCTGCCATCTTGTCGCAGCTAATGTCGAATGTACCGGCAGCGATCTTTTTGCAGCACTTTACTGATGACTGGCGCGCATTAAGCTGGGGCGTAACAGTAGGCGGCTTCGGTTTAGCTATTGGCTCACTGGCGAATTTAATTGCGCTTAGGCTCAGCAAGCAATCCGGTCTGTGGCGCGAGTTTCATTATTGGTCGCTGCCGGTGTTTTTGTGTAGTTTAGGCCTTGGCGTGTTAATTTTGTAAATTTTAATTGAACCTTACCACACTTTGCAGTCAAATACGCCGGTCTATGGCACAACCGTTTTGTGGCTCAAGCCTGGCTGACAACGTTCACCACTTTCTGCTGTTGCATTAATCCCTGAAGATGTTGAATTGTTATTGTATTGTTTAATAAGGATTTTAAATGAAGTTAGTTTTACCCTTCACGCTTTTCATCTGTGCAAATGCCGTTGCTGCAGAACCATTTTCTTCAGAACTCACTTTTAGTCACTTTAATAACAACTATGAGAGTTATGGTTTTAGCAGCAACAATCTGGGCTACCGTTATTATCTGGGTGAGAATAGCACTGAGTACAACCTGCCTTTTGCTGCCTTGCAACAATTTGGCAGGCGCAGTTCAGTGGCAATTAACTATTTGAGTTCAGATTTAGACCGGACCTTTTGGTATGAGCCGCAGTCGCTCAACGCCTGGAATATTGGCGGTATCTACCAGTCAACCGAACATGATTGGCATTTCTCACTGGAACACTTACGGTTAAGTAAGTTCTCAAGCCACAAAACAAGTCTCGGAGCCGGTTATTATATTCAACCGGGTTGGCTGGTAAAACTGCATCTGCAAAATGAAGAGGTAGAGGGGCGTGGCAGCTATCAGCATTATGGCATCAGTTCAGAAAAAATCTGGGCGTTTGATTCAGGCAGTTTTTTAAACTTTAGCGCAAGTTATTTTAATAACGATGAGCCTCGTAGTGATAGCCTGGCGTTGGCGCTAGATTATTATTTTAATTCAGCTTTATCTGTGGGCGTGTTTATTAACGACAATACGTCGGAAGATTATTTAGTCAGTAGCGACCGCGCCGGTATCCGCAGCAGCTGGTTTGTTACGCCACACTTGCAACTGCAGGCCGGTATAGGCCTTGAAGATGTATCAGACTCAGAGTATGCCTGGGATCTGGGGGTGAGCTGGCGTTTTTAACGTAAGCAACCACAGCCGCCTGCCGTGCTGTGGTTAATAATTTTTATCGCCACTCGTTCCCATAAACCCAGTGATAAACTATAGCGCGACACTATCACCTTCATTTAAAATCAGCAGCGGCACTGTACTTTGCAGTTGCTGCTGCATATGCAACAACCGCAGCAGAGGTGAGTGCGAGCTGATATCACCCATCTGCCAGCTGGCATTGCCATAACCCCAGGGGATCATCACTTTACAGCCCAACTCTGCGGCAGCAACTAACGCATCTTCCGGTGTGGTATGCACATAGCGATACCCGTCGCCGTTTTCCTCATGATGATAAGAGGCTATTGGCAGCAGGCAGATATCAATATCGCCATAACGTTGCTTAATATCGCTAAAGTGCGCTGAATAGCCGGTATCGCCGGCGAAAAACAGCGTCTTGCCGCCATGCTCCAGCAACCAGCCACCCCACAGAGCGCGGTTATCATCATTGAATAGCTTGCGGCTGTTAAAATGATGAGCCGGCATTAAATGAATATTCAACTCTCCCTGTTGGCTATGGCTGTACCAGGCTTGTTCAATAATGTTATAGCCACCTTTGGGCATATAGTCTGCCATGCCCAGCGGCAGATAGTAGGTGGCGTCAGTCCCAATTTGCGCAATGCTGGCATGGCTGAAATGGTCATAATGCAGGTGCGAATACAGCACGGCATCAATATTGGCTAATTGTTCCGCAGTCAGTTTAGGCATGTAGGGCCGCTTGATAATGCCGGCAAAGTGCTGTGCCCAGCTTACCGGCCAGTCAAACTGGCCAAACACCGGATCAAACAGCAGTTGCTGGCCATCGGGTGTTCTCACCAGGAAACTGGCATGCCCCAGCCACTGCAAGTTAAAACCAGTGTTAAGAAACGGCGCCTGCTGCTGGCCGATATACTGACAATCCTGGCCCGGAGCCATACATGACACAGCGGGGTGCGCCGGATAGCAGTCAGCAGCACAGGTTACCGGATAGGTAGGATAACCTTTTGCCGGACGGTACAGGTTGCGGTATCGTCCCTTATATTCACCCTCGCCGATCTGCTCTATAACGGCATTGCTAGCAATGTGTTGTTGCACCCTGTTGGGGGCACTACAGCCGCTGAGTAGCAGCGCACTGCCAAGCAGCACGCCTGTCGAAACCATACTTAGTTTCACTAACAATCCTTTATTTATCATTGTGATTTCACTATTGCTGTCTTAATACCATAGCTGGCTTACGACCGGCAACCTGCCAGGCCAGGGCAGCAACGGTACACCAGCAAATGGCAAAGGTCACTGCGGCTGCCAGCAGATACCATAGCGGGCTTTGGCTGATGCGCACACTAAAGGCACTTAACCAGCTGTCCAACGCCCAAAAGGTGACCGGAATGGCCACTGCTGCACTTACCGCCATTAGCCGGATATATTCGCTGGCCAGTAAGTTGACTAAGTTAAAGCGGCCGGCGCCAAGCACTTTACGCATCGCCACTTCGCGTGAGCGCTGCTCGGCACTAAATGCGGCCAGGCCAAACAGACCAACACAGGTTAATGCAATGGCCAGGCCGGCAAAGATACCGATAACTTTGCCCTGCCGCTGCTGATTTTGGTAAAGGGCGTTGTAGTCGTCATTTAACCAACTTAGCTGTAAATCCTGTCGCTGCAACCGCTCGCTTAATAGCTGTTGCACTGCAGTGCGGGCGGCAACAGCGTGCTGCGGCTGCATGCTGAGCAGAATATTGCTGTAGGTCATCGGTGAGCGACCACAGATCAGTATTAGCGGCTCCTGCTGTTTAAGCGCTGAGCCCACCTGAATATCGGCCACTACGCCGACAACCAGCATCCGCAGCACCGGGTTGTCGCCCGGCAGTAACCATTGCTGGCCAATCGCGTCCTGCAGCTGGTTGTAACCGGCCTTACGCGCCAGTGATTCAGTAATAATCACTGCGGCAGTAGCATGGTCATCATGGCGTTGATACCAGTCAGTTTGATAGGTTTGGCTAAAATCACGGCCGGCCAGCAGCGTCAGGCCGGCGGTTTTAACAATATCAAAACCGGCACCCAGCTGTGAAATAGGCGGCAGCGCGGTGTCCTGTGTCTGGCCCGGTAGCTGAATATCCATTGCCTGAGAGATAGTATCGGTCAGCTGCATATCGAGGATTGATACTGCCTCTACCCCTTCCAGCTGTTGCAGGCTTTGTAACAGGCTGCGGTTTTCTGCCCAAAATAGCTGCTCGTTCTCAATGCCGATGACCACTAACCTGGCATCGCGCTGATAACCGGTGGGTTGGTTTTGCAGCAGTTGTAACTGTTGCTGCAGCACCGCGCTGGCAACCAGCAAGCCGATGGTAATGGCGCCCTGCAATACCAGTAAGCCTTTACGCAACCATATCGCCGTGTTGCCGCGCTGAAAATCACCGCTCAGCACTTTTTTCGCATCAAAGGCCGAGATAAACACCGCCGGGTACACACCAGCCAACAGGCCGACACTAACAACACTGCCCAGTAAAATCAGGCCAAAGCTGCCGGCATAATCCAGGCCAAGCGGGCGGTTTACCAGCAAATTAAACTGTGGCAGCAGCAACTCTACCGCTACCGCAGCCAGTAAACCGGCACAGCAGGCAATGAGTAACGATTCCAGCATAAACTGCACAAACAACTGGCCACGGCTGGCACCCAGTGCCTTGCGCACGCCCACTTCTTTAGCGCGCATAGCAGCGCGGGCGGTGCTCATATTAATAAAGTTAATTGCCGCAATCAGTAGCAGTAACGCCGCCAGTAACAGGCAGATATTCACCGTAGCGGCTGAGCCGTTCACTTTAAACTCGTAAGTCAGGTTAGAGTGCAGATGAATATCGCTTAGCGCACGTAACTGTAGCGTCGCAATGTTTCTGCCGTCATACGCCTGCTGATTCAACTGAGTGGTCAGTTGCTGCAGCATAGCGGCCTGATCAATGTCCGCCGGTAAACTGATATAGCTATAGACGTTATTGCTTGCCAGCCCAGCGGCGGCCACCTGCTCACTGATACGGCGCAAAGAGCCGGCCTGAAAATGGCTTTGCTCAGGTAAGCGATATACTGCGCCTACCGTATAGCGCTGCTCGCCCAGTTGCAATTGCTGACCTAAAATACTCAGCTTGCCGAATAACCGCAGCGCTTCAGGCTCAGATAGCGCTATCTGGTTCGGTTGTGCCAGACTGGCGGCCAAATCACCTTGCAGCACATCAATATGAAAGAAATCTGTGATATTGGCATCCACTGCTTGTGGCCATTCTAATGTCAGTTGCTGGCTGGAATCGGCCAGACGCACTGCTGGCGCACCGGTGTTAATCCGTGTCACGTCAATACGCGGGTCATAGTCTTTCAGTAGCGTCGCCATTGCCGGGCTGGAGATCGGAAAACGCTGGTTTAACGGCAGAAAAAATTGCTCCAGCCGGTAGGTATTCGCCGCATTAGGCTGCATGCTGTCAAAGCCACGCTCGTAGCTGACATAGAGCAAAATCAGTAGCGCTGACGCTAAGCCAACGGTTAAACCGAGCAAATTCAGCGCTAAATGGGTTTTATGCCTAAGCACAGCCCGTAAGCCGGTAGTAAGGTAATTACCTAACATGGCTATTGAGTTAACCGCGGGTGAGTTAAGCATATTTCGCCTCCTGCTTGGCTTCCATGGCCCGCTCGGTAATAATCTGGCCGTCCAGCATCCGTACGATACGGCTGGCATAGCGTGATTCATGCTCAGAATGGGTAACCATTACGACAGTGGTGCCGTCACGGTTAAGCTGGCGCAGCATCTGCATCACTTCTTCGCTGTTTTTTGAGTCCAGGTTACCGGTGGGTTCGTCGGCTAAAATCAGTGCCGGGTTAATGACTAAGGCGCGTGCTACTGCCACCCGTTGCTGCTGACCACCGGATAGTTGCAGCGGTAAATGATCGGCACGATGGTCTATCTGCATCCGTTGTAATATCGCCTCTACCCGCTGTTTACGCTCGCCGGCAGCGACGCCCTGATACTGCAGCGGCAGTTCTACATTCTGAAATACCGTTAGCTCATCAATCAGGTTAAAGCTTTGAAACACAAAGCCGAGTTTGGTTTTTCTAAGCTGCGCCAGCTGTTTTTCGCTGTAACGGGCAATATCGGTACCTTCGAACAGGTAAGCGCCGGCGCTGGGGCTGTCCAGCATGCCTAGAATGCTCAGCAGGGTAGATTTACCGCAGCCGGAAGGGCCCATAATGGCAACAAAGTCGCCTTGTTCAATGTGTAAATCAATCTGGTTCAGCGCCGTGGTTTCAAGCTCGGCGGTGCGAAACACCCGGTTTAATTGTTGTAACTGGATCATCTTGCTGTCCTTATTGTTGTAACTGAATAGTATCGGCTTGGGCGAAATCGCGATAGCCGGAAATAATTACCTGGTCACCGGCGTTAAGGCCGCTGACAATTTCAATCTGGTTGGCGCTCTGTTTGCCAAGAGTAACGGCTTGTTTGCGTGCTACGGCACTGTCGCTGTCCAGCACATACACGTACTGACCGGCGCTGTCGGCTAAATAGGCACCACGCGGCAGTACCAGCGCAGTGCGTTGCTGCGCTTCCAGTTGCAGAGTTAAATTGACTGACTGACCACGGGTAACGTTGTGCCCGCCCGGCAGGCTAAACTCGAGTTGAAACTGGTTATTCACCACCCGGCTATCAATGCGGCTGACAACAAGGTCAAGCGGCTGTTGATTCAGCTGTGCAGTGGCTTGCATGCCAGTAGCTACCCGGCTTATGTAAAATTCATCGACACTGGCCACCAGTTTGTATTGGCCGGGGATATCAATCTGGCCCATGCGGCTGCCCGGCGCGCGCGACTCACCGGCTTCGACGTTAAATTCACTCAGATAACCACTAACCGGCGCTTTAACCAGCAGGTTCTGTACGTTCTGTCTTGCAAACTCCAGATTCTTTGTCAGCATGGCGACACTGTCGCTCAGCTGGCTGAGCTGTTGCTGGCGAATGGCTTCTTCCTGCTGCTGTTGTTGTTTAGTCAGTACCAGTCGCTGTTGCTGATAGCTTAAATCCTGTTGCAGGTTCAGCAGGTGCTCTTTGGCCAGCACGCCGTTTTTTACCAGCGGCTCGCTTTGCGCCAGGTTACGGCTTAACGTGGTTATCTGGTGTTCAATATCCAGCACGTCGCGTTTCAGGTTTAAGCGGTTGGTTTCAATGGTCATTTGCGTATTGCGCAGAAAATTCATCTGCTCGGTAACCTGGGCTTCGCGGCTGATTAAATCCAGCTGCAGCGCAGTATTGCTCAGCTTTACCAGTGGCTGGCCCTGCTCGACAAACTGCCCCTGTTCGGCCAGTTTTTCTTCTACCCGGCCGCCCTCTATTACATCCAGAAACACCGTTTGTTGCGGCAGCACATTAGCGCGCAGCGCTATGCTCTCCTGCAGACTTTGCTGCTCAACTAACGCGGTACTGACCGAACTTAGTGGCAACAGCACCGACAGTTGCGCGCTGGCCTGCCAGCTGCTGCCAAACCAAACTGTAACGGCCAGCAAAGTAAACACCACTGCAGGCTTTATCAGTCGGCTTTTGGTGCTGCGGCTTATTTTCTTATCCATTTGTCTGCTCCAAAAAATAGCAATGCGGGTTGGCGTTATTAACGCAAAGTGCGTGCCAAACAATATATTATTGATATTAAACAATTTATTGCTTTTGCGATTGCAAGAGTGTCCGCTGACGGTACAACAGGGTGTCCATTATTGGACAGGTCAAAACAGCCTTAACTTGTTGGATTTAAAAGCTTGTTGCTTGCTAATACGCTTTTCGGTAGGGTGCTGGAATAAACCGCAAGGAAGACAATATGAAGCAGTCGTACGCTGTGCTGGTGCTGGATGATAATCAGGATATTCTCACCGCCAGCCGCATTTTTCTGAAACAGCACTTTGGCCACGTCAGCACACTGCATGAGCCGGCACAGCTACTAAGCACCCTGAGCAGCCAGCCATTTGATCTGCTGTTACTGGACATGAATTTCAGCCGCGATACGCAAAGCGGTGAAGAGGGCCTGTTCTATTTGAAGCAAGCACTGCAGACGCAGCCAACGTTAAAAGTGGTGATGATGACCGCCTATGCTGCCTTGCCGCTGGCAGTGCGGGCGATGCAATTGGGCGCCGCCAACTTTATTGCCAAGCCCTGGCAGAACGAGCAGCTACTGCAAAGCTTAATGCAGGCGCTGCAACACACAGCACAGCAAAGCAGCCTGCCGCAAAAATCTGCTGACTCAGCCGCAGCCGGCACTGACATTCCGCTACTGGGCAATAGCCCGGCAATGCAACAAGTGCTGCGTACCATCGACAAAGTAGCCGCTACCGATGCCAATGTGCTGCTGCTGGGTGAAAGTGGTACCGGTAAAGCCTTGGTAGCACAGGCCATTCATCAGGCATCAAAGCGCGCCGCTAAGCCTTTTGTCAGTGTGGATATGGGCAGTTTAAACGCTGGTTTGCTGGAAAGTGAGCTGTTTGGCCATAAAAAAGGCGCCTTTACCGATGCCAAAGCTGATTACGCCGGCCGCTTCGTGCAGGCCAATGCCGGCACGCTATTGCTGGACGAACTGGCTAATTTAGCCCTGCCACAGCAAGCGAAATTATTAACCGCGCTGCAAAATCGCACTGTGGTGCCGGTCGGTGCCAGCCAGAGAGTCGCGGTGGATATCCGCTTAATTTGCGCCACTAACGAAAACTTATATCAGGCGGTAGCAGAAGGCAGCTTCCGCCAGGATTTGCTGTATCGCATTAACACCGTAGAGATTGTCTTGCCACCGCTACGCGCGCGTAAAGACGATATTCCTTTGCTGCTAAACTGGTATCTGCAGCATTACAGCCAAAAGTATCAGCGTGGCGGCTTACAGATCAGCAGCAGCGATCTGCGCGCGTTGCAACATTACGACTGGCCGGGCAATGTGCGCCAACTGGCACACGCGGTAGAGCGTGCTGTGGTACTGGCCGGGGGCAATACGCTGGATTTCAGTCAATTGCACCCAAAAGAGCTGGCCGCGCCTGCGACGCCGGAAGCGGATACCGATTTTCTGCTGGAATTTGTCGAAGAAAAGACGATCCGTCAGGCACTGCAATACTATCAGGGCAATGTCAGCCAGGCGGCAAAAGCGCTGGGCTTAACCCGCGGCGCCCTGTACCGGCGGTTGGAGAAATATGGCCTTTAATCTGCGTTTATTACTATTGCTCAGCAGTTTTGCGGTTGTTATGTTACTGGCCGGCCGGCAATGGTTGGCCGGGCCGTCGGCATTGGCGCTGCTGCTGACTCTCAGTGCACTGTTGATTGCCGGGTTGATTTGGCAACACAGCCAAAGGCTGCAGCGACAAACGGTACTGGTACTGAAAGCGCTGGCCAATCAGGATACCTCGCTGACGCTGCGCGGCCAGCCGCTACTGCAGCATTTGTTGACGCAGGTACAACAGCAACTGGGCAACAGCCGGCAGCAGGCCGAGGCCAAAGCGCAATATCTGCAAACGCTGCTTAGTCAGCTGGATATTGCCGTGCTGGAGTTTACCGACAACAACCAGCTATTACAGGCTAATCCGGCGGCGCAGCGTCTGTTATCGGTGGCGCAATACCAGCAGTTGCAGCACGGCCGTTTTGATGACGCCGGCTTGCAGCCATTGCTGGCGATACTGAGCCAAACCAGCACGCATTCTCAAGGCCAGTTACACTGGCAGCAAGCAGGCTACACTGACCGGCTGGCGTTAAGCATTGTCTGCAGCCGTATTCAGGGGCAGCTGCGTAAACTGGTGACATTGCAAAGTATTAATCAGGCGTTGTTGCAACAGGAAGTGCAGGCATACCAGCAGCTTACCCGGGTACTAACGCACGAAATTGCTAATTCGGTTACGCCTATGGCATCACTGGCGCAAAGTTGCCGGCAAATTTTGCCACCCGCCGGCGCCGTGCTAAGCCAGGATGACCATGCGGATTTAACCGAAGCGCTGACTACGATTAACCGGCGGGGCCAGCATCTGGCTGAATTTATCCTGGCGTTTAAGCAGCTAAGCCAGCCACAGCAACCGAAGTTACAACATACTGATCTGGTTACGCTAATTAATAATTGTCTGGCCTTGCAGCGTCAGGCTCTGGTGCAGCAGGCTGTGCAGCTTGATACACAACTGCCGGCACAGGCGATGCTGTGGCTGGATGAAGCACTGATAGAGCAGGTGCTGATTAACCTGCTGCAAAATGCGCTGGATGCGATGCAGCACAGCGCGCAGCAACAGCTTAGTGTGATCCTACAACGTAATGCGCAGCAACAATGGCAGTTAGATATTATTGATAGCGGCCCTGGCATCAGTGAGCAGGTCGCGCAGCAGATGTTTGTTCCGTTTTTTACAACTAAAACAACAGGTTCTGGTATCGGCTTAAGTTTGTCGCGGGCGTTATTGCAGGTGCAGGATGCACAGTTAGAATACATGCCGGGTGAAACACCCGGCAGTTGTTTCCGTATCCGCTTTGCGCAGTAACGTTTGTGGCTTACAGTGCGTCTGAGGCCCGGTTACTGCCCAGTTTTTTCTCTAATTTTTCGATCTTTTCCTGCGCCTGTTCACGATAACGTGTCAGGCGTTCAATAGTGGAAGCGGCGTTGTCTTTTACAAAGCTAACTTGCTGCTCAAGCTGCGATTTTTGCTTTTTAAGCTTGTCCTGCTCCAGTTGCATATCCGCCACCTGATCACGTTGCTGTTGCAGCTCTTCGCGTAACTGGCGAATAATTTCACGCTGTTCGCTCTGGTGATTAGCAGTGATAGCAGCCTGTTCTTTCAACATAGCGTTGTTTGCACGCAACTGATCCAGGCTGGCCTGGATATCCTGCGATTCATCAATATCATCGCTTTGTGCTTTTTGCATGGCATCAAGTTGTTCTTGCGCCTTAACCGCACTGTCACGCTGCACATCGGCGTCACGTTTACTGTGATCGAGTTCTTTATTAACTTCACTAAGCTGCTTTGTCAGCTGCTCCAGCTCTTTTTCCAACCGTGAAATGCTCTCAGCCGCGACTTTGGCTTGGGCTTCATATTCTGCCGTCAGGGCGCTGTCCAGCTCTGCCGTTACCACGTTGCTTTCCGCGGCCGCCGGTGCGGCTTGCTTTGCCGTCTCAAGTGACTTCAGGGCATCATCACGCTCACTGCTCAGCTGCTCTATTTTTTTCTGCGAGCTGGTCAGCTCGGCTTGGGCTTTTTTCAGCTCGGTTTGCAGTGCTGCCAGTTCAGCAGAGTGATCAGCATCTTGCCCGTCGGTAGCGACCGATTCACCCTTGCTGTTTTTTAATTGTTCTAGTTGAGCTTGCAGGCGTTTATTAAGTGCGACAGCCTGAGTTTCGGTTTTAGTGGCTTGCTGCAACTTGCTTTCAAACTCGTCCAGCATGGCCTGTAATTCGGTTACATCATGCTCACGGGTTTGTAAGTCGTCCAGTGCCTTTTTACTATCCTGACGGGCTTTATCAAGTTCTGCTTTAACTTTAGTTTCAGCGTCTTGCAATTGCTTTAGCTGTTGCTCCAGTTTTGCCGCAGCATCAGCTTTGCTTTGCAGCGGTTCCAGTTGTTGCTCTGTAGCCGCAAGCTCTGCCTGCAGTTGTTGCAGACGTTGCTGGTTTTGTTGTTGCTCGCCCTGCAGTTGTTGCTCCAGCTCTTCCTGCGCCTGCTGAGCCGCTATCAGCTTTAACTGCAGTTGTTCTGTCTCAGCTTTGCCTTGTTGCGCTTGCTGCTGGGCTTCTTCGGCTTGTTTGCTGAGCTGCGCCAGTTGGTTTTCTAGTTGTTTCAGGCTGGTTTTGCTATCGTTCAGCTCTTGATCGGCTAACGCCAGTTCAGAGCGCAATTGCTCCAACTCAGTGTTGGCTTTTTCCAGTTCAGCGCTGGTTTTTTGTAGCTGATCTGCCTGAAAGTGATTTTGGCTTACCGCTTCATCGCGTTCATCAGTCAGGCTGGCAAATTTTTCTGATTGGGTTGCCAGTTGCTGTTGTTGTTGTTGCAAGCTGTTTTCCAGCTCGGTTTTTCGTTGCTCAAGCTGGCCAATTTGCTGCTGCAATTCGCGGTTATGCTCTGCCGCCAGCACTTCTGCCTGCATAGCCTGCTGCAGTTGCTGATTTAATTGATCGGTCAGTTTTTTAGAGTGCGCTTCAGCTTCTCGCTGAAAAGCGGCTACAAATTCGCTGCTGAACATACCCTTATCTGCCTCCGGTGTCACCGGAGCGTGGTTGGCCTGTTCATTACGCCATTTCTGGTAATGAACAACTAAGCTAGCCTGGGCACCGGGCACTTTTGAAATTAAATAATCTAGCGAAACAGGTTTGCCGGTCTTATGCAATTCATCACAGATCTTCTTAACTTCACTATATTGCGTCATCGTTCATTTTTCCAACAGGCGGGGTAAAAGTACAACAAATACGGGTTAAAACCAAAACCGATATTCTAAAAGATTTTTCGCTAAAGCCAAATTTTAATTACATTTTTTTTTCATGCGATGGTTAAGTCTGTAAGACAAAACGGCTTTTAAGCTACTCCGGCTACATGAACATCAGCTTAACATTTGCCTATAAGCGTAATTAATTGTTATGCCGCTGGCTTTCAACCGGTTGGCTCTATTATGCTGCTGCGCATTAAACAGGAGAACCGACAACATGACCGGAAAATTAGTTAATACATTGCTGGCGACACTCGCCTTAGGCTACACCAGTCTGGCGCAAGCCACCATAGTAGAAGTAACAACTAATCTGGGTAAGTTTGAAATAAACTTATATGACCAAAGTACCCCGGTCACAGTGCAGAATTTTCTCAGCTATGTAAATAGCGGCAAGTATGACGGAACAGTAATGCACCGCTCTGAGCCTGGTTTTGTTATCCAGGGTGGCGGCTTTGTATTTGATCAGGCGCTACCGTTAAAGGCAGTTGCAACCAATGCTCCGATACTGAACGAGCCTAAATGGTCTAACGTGCGCGGCACTGTTGCCATGGCTAAACTAGGTGGCAATCCTAACAGTGCAACCAATCAATGGTTTATCAACCTGAGTAACAACGCCAGCAATCTGGATTTCCAAAACAGTGGCTTTACCGTTTTTGGCCAGATCAGCAGCAGCGACATGTCAGTGGCTGACGCCATTGCCGCATTGCCGCGTTTCTCTTTCAATGGCCTGACTAATTTACCACTGCGTAATTACAGCAACAGTGACCGGGATGATAATAAACCTTTGGTAGCGGACAACCTGGTTACAATTGAGTCTATTGTGGTCGTTGATGCCAGGCCAAATACCGTGGCCGGCCTGACACAAACCCCCACCACTAACACCGGTGCGGCCAGCGGCAGCGATAGCAGTGGCGGCAGCGGCGGCTGGTTATGGTTACTGCCACTGAGCGTCTTGCTATTGCGCCGGCGCAAATAAAGGTCAATCTAATTAGTAAAAACGGAGCTTCAGGCTCCGTTTTTACTTATTCGCCCCGCCAACTGCAACAAAATACACGCTGGTTTTCGCTGTTTTAATATTGTTGTCTACACTTAGTGCTAAGGCTGAAGCTGTTACAGTAATAGCGGCCGGTGAGACGAGGGTACCGCAATGATTTTGTTAGTGGGTGGAGAAAAAGGCGGCAGCGGCAAAAGCTGCCTGGCACAAAATATAGCTGTGTATTTTTCACGCGAGAAAAACGCCAACGTGATGTTGGTTGATTGTGATCCGCAACGCACCTCATCCGACTGGGTACAGGAGCGCCATATGGATCCGGCCCTGCCCTGGATCAACTGTGTGCAAATGTACGGTAAAATCCGCTATGAGCTTAAAAGCCTGGAAATGCATTATGACGTGGTTATCGTAGATTGCGGCGGCCAGGACAGCGTGGCCCTGCGCTCGGCCATGGTAGTCGCCAGCCATGTGTTATTTCCGCTGCGACCAAAGCGGCGCGATTTAAAAACACTGGAGCATCTGGAAGATTTAGTCAGTGCCTGCAATGTGGTTAACCCGGACATGATCGTCGGCTGTGTGATCACCCAATGCCCGTCGCTACCTAATCAGGCCAATCGTATTCTGGATGCCAAGGACGTATGCAAATCCTTTAATATCCGGGTACTGGACGCCATTACCTACAATCGTAATACCTACGATGACAGCGAAGAGAAAGGCCTGTCGGTAATGGATGTCGAGCCAGACGGCAAAGCGGCGCAGGAAATCCGTGATATAGTCACTGAATTAATGGCAATGAAGGCGATACAAGAAGATGGCGCTGATCGATCTGAAGAAAAAGTCGCAGCCAGCCGCTAACAGCGGTATTAGTGCTGACGACTTTATTGATGACGCAAATGACTATGCGATGGGTATGCCGCGCATAGTGCGCTTGCGTCAGCAATTGCCTGAAGAAGACGACACCACGCGCCTGCCGATGCGTCATGCCACTTTTACGCTGAGCCAGGAAGCTATCGAAGCGCTAAACGAACTAAGCCAGCTTACCGGCGAAGCCAAGTCGAAACTCATTCGCAAACTGATTTTACAAGCCAGCCGGACCAGCACTGTTAATGTCAACTTAACTGGCGACAAAGCAACTAAACAGGACGAATAAACCAGCTTATTTCAGTAAGCTGGCGTAGGCCGCGGTAAATGCAGTTTCCTGAAATACCTTTAAACCTGTGTCTTTAAAATCTATCGGCAGCGGCGCACGTTTAAGCTTTTCTTTAATAGCGGTGGCCGATATCACAGTACACTGGCAGCCAGCAATCAGCTGCAAAGCCGCTTCAATTTTAAAGCCGACGGCGCCACCGGCAAACTTACCTTTTTGTGGCCGCTCTTTAATGACTAACTGCGAAACTTTGTAATCTTCAATAAATTTGGCAAAGGTAAACTGAAAATGGCGCATTTGCTCCTGATCCTGATCTTTGGTCAGTGCAAAGCGATTTTGCCGGCAGTCGGGCAACTCAAACAAACCATCTTTTAATACCATCAGACAGATAATTGCTTCGCTGCCTTTTATTTCTATTCCACAGGTGCGCATTGGCCATTCCTCGGTCAGGGGCGTGTCAGGTTGTCGTAATTTTGTTCAATCACTTCACAGCTTTGCCGCAACGGCTCGCCAAACAAAATCGGATTAAAATCGTTGTTAATACAGTAGCTGCGGCGAAATTTTTGCAGGCTGTCAATACTGGCAGCATGCTTTTGCAGATACTGCTGCTGGCTATCACCCCATTGCTCTGCCAACTGTAACAGTTGCTTGCGCGTTTTGCGCAGCGCAGCCTCCTGGTTGTCACCGGCAATGGCCACTTTATCTACTATTAAATCGTAAACTTTATCGCGATAAGGCTTAATACTGTCGTGGTCCGAGAAGGTCAGCACCAAAAGCACTATCACTACTAACCAGAAAAACTTCTTCATTGCTGGTAACTCCGCTAATGCAATGGCGCTATTGTAACGGATTCCGGCGCAAACTGCATCGCAGTCGTTTTTAAGCTAAAAATGTCACCATTGTTTACACCACTAAAGCAAAATTCGTTAACTTAGTTGACAATGCACGCAGCAAAACTGTGGAATACGGCCTTATTCGGCCAGGCACAGATATTGCTTTGTCACAGGTCAAATAAATCTGTCCGCCAACTGTTATACTTGGCGGCATCGTCAGCAGTAACGGGACAAGCCGTGGACCAGCAAAATAAGATAGATATTAAGAATATACCGGTACATGTTGAAGTACATCAGCCGAAATCCAGCCAAGGTGGCAGTTATGCCCCCCGTGACCGTATTTATGTCCGGGCGGTAAAAGGCCTGCATCAGGCGATCCGGCGCTACATGGGTTTTGTCTTTATGGCACTGTTTATGTTGTTGCCCTGGCTGCAATATAACGGCCATCAGGCCATATTGCTGGATATTACCGAGCAAAAGTTCAATATTTTTGCCCTGACTTTATGGCCGCAGGATTTTACCATACTGGCGTGGATCTTTATTATTGCTGCCTATGCGTTGTTTTTTATCACCGCCTTTTATGGCCGGGTGTGGTGCGGCTATTTATGTCCGCAATCGGTATGGACCTTTATTTTTATCTGGTTTGAAGAAAAAATTCAGGGCACGCGTAATCAACGGATGAAACTGGATGCTGACGCCTGGTCGGCGGGCAAATTTGCTAAGAAAGCCGCCACGCATTTATGCTGGGTGGCGTTTTCACTATTAACATCATTGATTTTTGTTGGCTATTTCACCCCGGTTGGGCCGCTGTTTGCCGAATTCTTTACGCTGCAGGCAAGCTTTTGGGCGGTAGTATCGGTGTTGTTTTTTACCCTCTGTACCTATGGCAATGCCGGTTGGATGCGCGAAATTATGTGTACCCACATCTGCCCGTACGCGCGTTTTCAGTCAGCCATGTTTGATAAAGACACCTTTACGGTAACTTATGATGAAAAACGCGGTGAAAACCGAGGCCCACGCAGCCGCAAAGACAAAGATTATAAAGACAAAGGCCTGGGCGATTGCATCGACTGCAACCTGTGTGTACAGGTATGCCCAACCGGCATCGACATTCGTAACGGCTTGCAATACGAATGTATTAACTGTGGCGCCTGTATTGACGCCTGCGACGATACCATGACAAAAATGGGCTACCCAACCGGCCTGATTAGCTACACCACTGAACACAGTTTAAACGGCAAGCCAACCAAAGTATTGCGGCCTAAACTGCTGGGCTATCTGCTGGTATTGATCACAGTATGCGCTGCCTTTGCCTGGACGCTGTATAGCCGGGTACCCTTTGAAATGAATATTATCCGCGATCGCGGCGCCTTGTTCCGCATTAGCAATGACGGCCTGATTGAGAATACCTATACCCTGAGCATTTCAAACAAATCTCAGTACAGCGTTAATTATCGGCTGACAGTCAATGCCGATATCACCTTAAACTGGATAGGGCCACAGCAAGTCACCTTAGAGGGTGGCGAAACCCGTAGTGTACCGATCAGCCTGGTAATGGAGCCTGATGCCACAACAGCAAAAGCCCTGAGCATCCACTTCAGTGTCAGCCAGGCAGACCAGCAGCAGGAATTGTTGCAGGACAGCACATTTTTTACCGGTAATTAAGCATGGCTAACTTCGATTTTAGTGGCCTGCAGCCCGACACCATCGTAGATGCACTCAGTCAGCTTGGCCTGGATGTAAGCTCAGGCCTGCTGGCACTTAACAGCTACGAGAACCGCGTGTATCAGTTTAGTGCTTATAGTGCTAATGCCGTACGTCCGGAAAAGTTTGTGGTGAAGTTTTACCGGCCACAGCGCTGGACCACAGCGCAATTACAGGAAGAACACGACTTTGCCTTTGAACTGGCCGCCGCCGAGATACCGGTGGTGGCGCCACTACAGTTTAACGGCCAGTCGGTACTGCAACATCAGGATTACCAGTTCGCGCTGTTTCCCAGCCGTGGCGGCCGTACCCTGGAAATTGACAATGATGACCAGTTAGCCATGTTAGGCCGCTTTCTTGGCCGCATGCATCAGGTTGGCGCCAGCAAGGCCTTTGCCCACCGGCCGGCTTTCAGTATCGACAGCCATTTAACGCAAAGTCGCGATGTACTGGCGACACTAACACTGATCCCGGACTATTTGCACACAGCATTTTTCACCGTGCTCGATCAGGTCATTGCGCTGGCCAGTGCACAATACCAACCCTCTCGGCTTATCCGTTTGCACGGTGATTGCCACGCCGGCAATTTGTTTTATGCCGGCGAAGCGCCGTTTTTTGTCGATCTTGACGACTGCCGGATGGGGCCGGCAATACAAGACTTATGGATGATGTTATCCGGCGATCGCTTTGAGCAACGCGACACCCTGCAGCTAATGCTGGACGAATACGAGCAATACTGCGACTTTGACCCGGCTGAGCTGAAATTAATCGAACCGCTGCGCGCTATGCGGATGATCCATTATATGGCCTGGTTGGCACGACGCTGGAAGGATGGTACTTTTGTGCTGAACTTTCCGTGGTTTGCCACAGACAAATACTGGGAGCAGCAGTGCCTGGCGTTAAAAGAACAGCTGCTGGCATTGCAAGAAGCACCATTGTCTCTGGTGCCTGATTACTGAGAATTTGTTAAGCTGTGACCAACAAGTCTAACTAAGGACATTTAAAAAATGAAAACGTTGTTATCTGCTGCTGTACTGGCATTATTATTACCTCTGGCAGCCTGTGCTGAAGCAAAGTTCGAGCAGGGCAAGCACTACGAGATCATTGCTGAAACCACCAGCGCCAAGCCGGAAGTAAAAGAGTATTTTTCATTTTATTGTGGCGGCTGTAATGCGTTTGAACCTATCGCTCAGAGCGTAGCAAAAAAACTGCCCGATGATGTTGAGTTTAAAAAAGTGCACGTCGACTTTATCCGTGCAGCGGCACCGGAAATTCAAAACGCTTTAGCCCGCGCTTATCTGGTGGCTAAAAATCTGGGTAAAGGTGATCAGGTAGCCAGCGCTATCTTTAACCAGATCCACCGCGCCCGCGCACCATTCAGTAACGAAAACGATATTCGTAATCTGGTATTAATTCACGATATTGACGGCGAAACCTACGATAAAGCGATGAAGAGCTTTTCAGTTCGTGGCGCAGCCAACCAGATGAAAAAAGAGCAGGATGAATTATCAGAGCGCCGCGTCCTGACTGGCGTACCCATGCTGATAGTTAACGGTAAGTACCGTATTATCAATGAAGCACTGGACCGGCGTAATATGGAAACCGAGCTGCAGCAGCTAATCAGCTACTTGCTGGAAAAAGATGCATAACGCAGTTGCCGCAAACAAGGCTACCCCCGGGTAGCCTTTTTTATGCTTAACGTGGCACATCAATCCGCTGTTTTACGTACTTCAACTGCGCCACTATGGTAAAGGTCATAATCACCAGCAGTGACCAGGAACTCCATTTACCCAGGTGCACTGCCGACCAGGCACCAAGCTGGTTAGGATAACTCCACAACCCCATAAAGGTGCTGATATTTTCTGCCAGCCAGATAAAAAAGCCTACCAGCACAAACCCCAGTAACAGCGGCATGCTGCGCTCACGGTCCAGCGGCGTAAAGTACACCACAGTGCGGGCATACAGCCCCAGTGTTGCCGCAGCGATGTACCAACGGTAATCGCCAATATAGTGGTGGGTAAAAAAGTTAGCGTAAATCAGCAGCGCCACCAACACCGCCATCCAGTAATGCGGATGATGCACAACCCGCTGCTGCATTAAGCGCCAGCTCTGAATAATATAGCTGCCCACCGCCGCATACATAAAACCGGCAAACAGCGGCACGCCAAATATTTTGCTGTAGGCAAAATCGGGGTAACTCCAGGATTGAATGGCACCTGAGGTTTTAAACACTTCCAGCGCAAAACCGACCAGATGAAACAGGCAAATGGCTTTTAGTTCATCGATGGTTTCCAGCTTGCTCCACACCATCCAGAACTGAATTAGCAGCGCCAGTATCAGCAGCGCATCATAACGTGGCAGACCAATAATGCCGCTGCGTGGCACCAGCAATACAGCTGCAAAAAACAGTGCGACAAATAAGCAGGCGCGGGCCTGTTTCAGACCAAAAAACCAGAATTCCCAGCAAAAGCGGCGAAAACCAACGACATTCTCTGGCGGTGTAACCTGCATTAGCCAATTATCCAGCCGGTTTATCGTGGTGACAGTAACAGATGACATAAGCATTCCCTGGCAAAGTGACAATCAAAATTACCCTGCAATACCATACAGAGCAACCGCTTATGCTAAAGTAACCAGCTGAATTAACGCTGAGCAAATCAGGATTAGCCTACCGTGATAGCCCCTACGCCCAACCGCATCGGTTTTGGTGACGCCGGCGCACAGTTTAATGTGTATATAGCAAACAGACCGCCGATGACAGAATATGCCAGCCTGCAGACAGTGCAGCCATTAGATGGCGGCGAAATAGAGGCGATAAATCGGGCTTGTGGCAACGGTTGGCGCAAGGTGTTTAATGTATACGCCAAGCTGTTGTTTGCTCTCGATAAAACACAATTCGGTTTTTCACAACAGGCCACCAGCTGGCAGCAGTTTCGGGATCGCTATTTATTGCAACGGCACAGCAATACTGCGTTGCGCTTTAATGCGCCGCAACTTGATGACATTGAAAGCAATGTACATATAATTGCCGGGCGTACCCATGCTAAAACCTTGCTCGAGGCTGGTTTGCCGGCTCAGCTGCACTGGTTAAATAACGAATTTGCTGTCGATAAATACAACCAGCTGTTAGTCTGTCCTTACTTTGACTACCGCCAACTTAATAACGAAAAGCTGGTTTTTCTGGCGCGGCTGATCAAGGCCTTAGATGAATAACGCTCACTTAGTTACTCAGCTACAGCAGCTTTGTTCGCTGTTGCAACCGTTTCAATTTGGCGTTGGCGGCAGCTGCCTGCTCTGGCATCTGGGAGTGGAAACCCAGCCCAATGATATCGATGTGGTCTGCACTGAAGCCGATTTTGCCGCAATCTGTACAGTGCTTGCATCCGGTTTCCAACGTCAGCCAATCACTGAACACCCGCAATATGTCTCGGCACATTTTGCCCGTTTCAGCCGGGCAGACTGGCCGGATATCGAGCTAATGGCCGGTATCGCGGTAAAACAGCATGACAGGCTAATTCACTGGTCGTTTACGCCACAGCATTGTCATTGGCAAAATAAGGTTTGCTGGATGCCGCCCGCAGACTGGCTGCAATTGTATCAGTTATTTGACCGGCCGCAGCGGGTGGCTCAGCTGCGGCGCTATCTGGTACAGTTGCGCTTAAGCAGTGCAGATTAATCGGCTATTTCTACTGCGGTGGGGTACAACTGATAGGCATCAGGCTCGTCCTCACCCTGTGGCCATAATCGCACAGTGCCGGTAGCATAGGCTGTTTTACCTTTAGCACTGAGCGGAAACACCATATCACCATCACGCACTTTAATCCGGAACGGCCCGGCAGCACTTTCAGCAGTGAACTTCATCCAGCAGCCCTGCTTGCTGCACACTGAGTCAACCGTGCCGCTAATGGTAACCACTTTATCCAGATAGCTTGCTGGTTGCTGCAGCAATTGCTCTACCGGTAACACCGCAGTTTTATCAACCGCCGCGCCAAACAAGGTGGCGGCTTGCGCCATAAACACTAAGCTGGTTGCAGCCATTGCAACAACTACTTTTAACATGATGATTCCCTCCTGAGTTCAGCGTCATTTTTGGCGCAAAATGCCGCAAAGGCAAGCTAAAAGTAACAGTAAGCCAGCTCAACCGCCCACCGACATTCCCCAATACCGCTCAAAAAGTAAACACATAAACCACTTAATGTGAATTAAATGAACTTTTAATTTACATTCAATTTCTTCGTCTGTAGTATGCGCGCCGCAACGACTAACCTGGAGATGTAAAACAATGACGTTAAAGTATGTATTACCTGTTATCGCGCTAGCTGCAACTGCAGTATCTGCCGAAGAGTATCAGCTGTTTACCGGACTGCAGGCCGATCATTACCGCGTAAGTGGCGACAACGAAACAAACTGGAACCTGAACGGCACCTACTTCATCGACAAAAAAGTAACTTTAGGCCCGTTAGATCAGTTTGAATACATTAACAAAGTAACCAATATTTCTGCATCTTTCGCCCGTTTGTTCGACAATAATGCCTGGAGCATCGGTGGCGAATATTTCGCCGAAAATGGTCTGGTTGTGTCAGCCAGCCACGGCCGTGTAAGTGGTGACTACCAAAACCAACTGGGTTTGGGCTATCTGGTGTCAGACAACCTGATCGTACGTGCAGAAGCCTTTAAATCGGAAGGCAGCAGCACCGATTACCGCTTTTCTGCCAGCTACAACCACCAGCTGCAGGGTAACGACTATGTAGGTTTTACTGCTTACACTGATGACGAATTCGATTACTTCGGTATCAGCAGCAAATATTTCGCCAGTTTAGGTGAAGCGCGCTTTATCGCCGCTGGCATTACCATCGAAGACAATGATGGCAGCATAGACTGGGCCGCAGCAGCTGATTACTATTTCAGCAAAATGACCTCCGTTGGCCTGTCTTACACTAAAGCAGACAACTACAGTCTGAACGCCAAGCACTTCTTCACGCCAAACTGGGCAGTAGAAGGCAGCTTTGCCAGCAACACAGGTGATTCAGCGCTTAAGACATACAGCTTAGGTGTTATCGGTCAGTTCTAAGTTTCTCTGGTAGCTACACTAGCGTTTTTGGGGCAACACTTGTTGCCCCTTTTTTATGCAACCAATGGCTACGTGAGCTATGCACACAACAGTTGGTGTTTAAGCAACACGGCGAAACCGAGCTACACGCCTTTAGCGCAGAGTAGTTTGGCTAGACGGTGAATTACCGTTGCCGGCGTGATTTTACTAAGTGATTAAGAACCAAGTAGAAAGTCTGTTAATGGCGTTAAGTTGTATTTCTGGGCATATTCAAAAACAGCTTCATCAAGAGAAAGATCGCCAAAACGCGCGATCCACTCAATCTCCGTATATCCAGTATCGTCAAAATTAATACAGTAAGATTGCTTTAATTTCTGACTAAGTAATTCGAAATACTCATGATTATGTTTATCTAGATTCATAATTAGCACCAATTGTGACTTATAGTCCGTAGCATTATAAGTCACATAAATCGACGATGGTAACTCTTGAATCGATCGGATTGAGTTATGCGTCAGGATGCACAGCAACTGTTTGGTTTACGGGTTAAGCAGCTTAGGCTTTCGAAAAACATTAGTCAGGAAGAGCTTGGAGCTTTATCAAACCTAGATCGTACCTATATCAGCGGCATTGAGCGCGGTAAGCGTAATGTAAGTCTGAAGAATATACTGCAAATTGCATCAGCTCTTGGTGTGCCAGCGTTAGAGCTATTTAATATCCCGGAGTTTAAAGGATGAGCCGGGCATACTACGCTGCACCTATCAACACTTTTCTTATTACCGAAGAAAGCAAAATTATTGGCGAGTTAACAAGGTCGCATGGTCAAGATTTGCTGCATACCCAAACCACTGCTTGGGAGTATCAAATACGATTTTTACAGCAAGAATTAAGTGCGTTTTCAAACCAAGGCTGGATCTTCTTTGAGTTTATGATCCCAAGAATGGGGCGTCGAGCTGATGTAGTGTTGATTGTGTCGGGTATTATTTTTGTCCTTGAGTTCAAGGTAGGCGCAACTGTTTACTCTTATGCCGACCGAGCTCAAACTAGTGGCTACGCACTCGATCTAAAACACTTTCATTCTGGAAGCCACGATAGATACATCGTACCCATGTTAATTAGCACTAAAGCTAATGAACCGGAAATACCAATCGAGTTTAATCATGAAGGTGTAGCAAATGTAATTTGCTCTTCAGGCGATGCTCTTATCAGAAAAATTCGGCAAGTATTAGATACGCGGCACTTGCAAGACTTTGATATGGGTGTCTGGTTTAAATCTTCATATAAGCCGACTCCGACGATAGTTGAAGCAGCACAGGCGCTTTACGCCAAACATAGCGTAATCGATATTACACGCACTGAAGCTGGCTGCGAAAACATAGCAGTAACGAGTTCGCGGTTATTTAAGATTATCCACGACGCGCGAGTTAATAAGCGAAAAGTCATATGTTTCGTCACCGGCGTTCCCGGAGCAGGCAAAACCTTGGTTGGTCTCAATATAGCCAATCAGCATTCAAACCCCGATGATGATGAATACTCCGTATTTTTAAGCGGTAACGGCCCTCTTGTCACTGTTTTGCAAGAAGCGCTAGCACGAGATCTCTATGCAAATGAAAGAGTCCGTGGTCGTAAAGACTTATCAAAGAAAGACGCTCGTCGAAGAGTAGAAAGTTTTATTCAGAATATTCATCGTTTTCGTGATGAATCGCTAAAAGATAAATCGAAGCCTCCAGAGCATGTTGCAATATTTGATGAAGCGCAACGAGCATGGAATAAAGAGCAAACCGCCAAATTTATGCAAACCAAACGCGGTATTTCTGATTTTGCTATGTCTGAGCCTGAGTTTTTGATTTCAGTGATGGATCGGCACGAAGATTGGGCTGTCATCATTGCGTTGGTTGGCGGCGGACAAGAAATAAACGTTGGTGAGGCTGGCATTAGTGGCTGGTTCAACGCGATTCAACACAATTTTAAGCATTGGCAAGTTTACTGTTCACCAAACTTGCTAACAGGTGAGTACATTAGAAATGGTATTGATGAGAGCAGCATAAAAGATTTTGAGCAAGAGCCGAGTTTGCACCTTTCGATTTCTATGCGTTCCTTTCGCGCCGAGAAATTATCGTCCTTTGTGCATCACTTGATAGATGGTAATGCTTTTGCAGCGGCACAGACATATCGCTTTATTGAACAATATTTTCCTATTGCAATAACCCGTGACATTGACAAGGCGAAGGCTTGGATTAAACAAAAAACTACGGCAAATCGGCGTTGTGGAGTGTTGGCATCTTCCAACGCAATTCGCTTAAAAGCTGAGGGTGTTTTTGTTAAGAACACCATAGAGCCAGAAAACTGGTTTCTCGCTGAAGGCAATGATATTAGGTCTAGTAATTTCCTAGAAGATGCCGCAACCGAGTTCGACGTCCAAGGACTGGAGCTTGATTGGGCTCTTGTTGGATGGGATGCAGATTTGCGTTTCGTGGATGGCCAATTCCAGCATTGGCAGTTTAAAGGGACGAAATGGCAAGCTCGAAGGCAGCCAGAGAACCGAAGATATTTAGAGAATGCCTACCGAGTTTTGCTGACCCGCGCTCGAGAAGGCATGATTATTTTTATTCCAGAGGGTGATCTTGCTGATGAAACTAGAACCCCAGAATTTTATGATGGTACTTTTCAATTTTTACTGGGCTGTGGATTACGAGAGACATAGTTTTACCAGTTTTTTGAAAGTGAACTGATAAATAAGGTGCCAGCTTTGCTGAGCTGCCGGCAGCCTGATTTAAAATCCATTCCGGCATTATCCTCACACTTTTATGCGCAGACAAATGTAGCATTCCACACTTTTATGCGCATAAAAGTGTGGCCGTATTTGTTTTTATGCGCATAAAAGTGTAGTGTTGCGCAAGATGACAGCATTTAGGGGGTGCTATGGAACGCGATTTATTAACAGCTTTACTGCGCTGGAAGGCAAAACCTGAGCGTAAACCCCTGCTGATTGACGGTGCCAGGCAAACCGGTAAAACCTATTTACTGCAAGTGTTGTTGGGCGGGCAGTTTGCCCGGGTACTGCGGATTGATTTTCTGGAGTCGCCGCAAATGCAGGACGCTTTTGCCGGCTCGTTAAGCCCCGCCGATGTGCTGAGTAATATCGAGCTTTTAACCGGCCAGCCATTCAATATTGCCACTGATCTGCTGATCCTCGATGAAATTGGCGAATGCCCGCGGGCCGTAACCGCATTAAAGTACTTTGCCGAGCAAACCCCGCAGGCTTTTATTGCCGCTAGCGGCTCTAATATTGGTTTGCTGAATACCTTTCCGGTCGGCAAGGTTGAGCAATACAACTTACGGCCGTTAACCTTTCGCGAGTTCTTATTAGCCTCTGGCGAGGCTGTGCTGTTAAAGGCTTACGATGCCGGGCAAAACTCGGCTGCTGCGCACACTAAACTGTTTGATAAGCTGACTGATTACTACTTTACTGGCGGCATGCCGGAGGCAGTTAGCCTGTGGTTTAAACTGGCTGAACACAGCATTCTTGAGCGGGTAAAGGCGGTATCACAGGTGCATGCTGATTTACTGGCCGGTTATGTGCGGGATTTTGGCAAATATTCCGGCAAGGTGGATGCCGGTTTAATTGAAGCGGTGTTTACTGCGGTGCCTGCTCAGCTTGCTGCGGTAATGGACGAGTCGGTTAAGCGCTTTAAATTCAAACATGTATATGAGCGTAAATCGCGTTATCAGGAGCTGGAAAGTGGCATTATCTGGCTGGAAAAGTGCCGGTTGATCTTAAAAAACTATCCGGTTGAAGGCACTCCGCGCAGCCCGCTGGCGGCTTATAAAAAAGACAATATGGTTAAGTTGTTTTTGTTTGATGTTGGCTTACTTAACCATATGCTGGGTGTTAGCTATCTGGAGATTAAACAGCAAAATTATGCCTACAAAGGCTATATTGCCGAAAACTTTGTCCAGCAGGAGTTAGCTGCGCTGGGCGTCGACCCCAGCTTTTCCTGGAGCGATGCCCGGGCTGAAATCGAATTTATTTTCTCTGATGGCGCCGGCAACGTGATACCGCTGGAAGTAAAAAGCGGTAAACGTACCAAAGCCAGGTCGTTGCAATCTTATATTGAAAAATGCAACCCAATTAAAACCATTAAACTAACCGGTACTCAGGGCTCGTCACCGCTGGAACAGCAACATCTGGTGTATCCGCTGTACTACACTTCGCACGCTGTGAGTAAGCACCTGCTGACATTAGCTTAAAACAGGAAGACTGATGCAAGCACTAGAACTTAAAATCCCCCCTGTGGTGTTAGTAGCGTTATTTGCTTTGGCGATGTGGGTAGTGACGCCGTGGCTACCAGCTTTAGCGCTGCCGGTTGGTTGGCGGCTGCTATTGGCAGGTTTTTTTGCTGCTGCCGGCGTTGCCATTGCACTGGCCGGTGTACTGGCGTTTCGCCGGGCCAACACCACGGTAGACCCGCGGGTGCCAGAGCAAAGCTCCAGCCTGGTTGTTCGCGGCATTTACCGTTATAGCCGCAACCCTATGTATGTTGGCTTTTTATTGTTGTTAACGGCGTTGGGGTGTTATCTGATGAGCGCTGCGGCCTTTGCGTTGCTGCCGCTGTTTGTGTGGTATATGAACCGGTTTCAGATAGCGCCGGAAGAGCGCTTTTTACGGCAAAAGTTTGGTGCTGACTATCAGGCTTACTGCAAAAGCGTGCGGCGCTGGCTTTAATTTGACTGGTTTACCGGCGGTTTAATTAGCGACTCTGCCGGTATGCCCAAGCCCTGGTGTAGCCGCCAGATCATTTTCAGGGTTAACGAACGTTTGTAATTTAAAATCTCATAAACCCGGTTGCTTTTGCCGATCATCGGCTCCAGGTCTTTTACCGTTAAGCCTTTACGATCCATTTCAAACTTAATAGCTTCCACCGGATCCGGCAAGTCCATAAGAAAGTGCTTTGCTTCGTAGGCTTCGATCAGCGTAACCATCACGTCCAGCTTTTCGCCTTCTGCGGTGTCTGGCTGTGCCAGCATCAGTTGCTCAACCACTTGCAGTGCCGCACGGTAGTCGGCTTCGTTTTTGATAGGCTTAATATCCATCATTGCTACTCCGGCGGTTAAATTGTTTGTACGTCAATTTCATCATACTGACTGTGGGTACCAATAAACCGCACATAAACGACCTTGTAGGCATAGTTTATCCACACGACCAGCCGGTATTTATTTCCGGCTATGTTGAATACCACTCTGCCGTCTTTGAGAATGCTGGCATGCCGGAAATCCTGCTTTACATCTGCAGGTGACTGCCAGTCAGCACTTAGCACATAGCGATGCCAGGCAAGAATAGGCTCCTTGGCATCGCTATATTCCGGCTTATCCTGCCAGAACGCTTTTAACGTAGAGAGTGCAATGATTCTCATAGCTCGATAATAGTCCCATTATGGGACTTTTGCAATTGTGCATTTTTACCTGCCACTCAGATAGCACCTTAAACCAACAGCGGCTTTAGGTAATGCCCGGTGTAGGACTTGTCACAGGCGGCTACCTGCTCTGGTGTGCCGGCGATCAGTATTTCACCGCCGCCGCTACCGCCTTCCGGGCCAAGGTCGATGATCCAGTCGGCGGTTTTAATTACATCCAGGTTATGCTCTATCACCACTATACTGTTGCCGTGGTCACGCAGGCGGTGCAGTACATTCAGCAGTTGCTGAATATCGTAAAAGTGCAGGCCGGTGGTAGGTTCGTCCAGAATATACAGCGTTTTACCGGTGTCGCGTTTGCTTAGCTCACGCGCCAGTTTTACCCGTTGCGCTTCACCGCCGGATAAGGTAGTGGCCGACTGACCGAGCTTAATATAAGACAGGCCGACATCCAGCAGGGTTTGCAGCTTGCGGTTAATCGCCGGTATGGCTTCGAAGTATGCCAGGGCGTCTTCGACTGTCATATCCAGCACTTCGTGGATATTTTTGCCTTTGTATTTTATCTCCAGCGTTTCGCGGTTATAACGTTTGCCTTTACAGACATCGCACGGCACATAGACGTCGGGTAAAAAGTGCATTTCTACTTTAATAACACCATCGCCCTGACAGGCTTCACAGCGGCCGCCTTTAACGTTGAAACTAAAACGGCCAACCTGATAACCGCGCGAGCGCGCTTCCTGGGTACCGGCAAATAACTCGCGCACGGCGGTAAAAATGCCGGTGTAGGTGGCAGCGTTCGAGCGCGGCGTGCGGCCAATCGGGCTTTGATCGATATCGATGACTTTATCAAAATGATCCAGGCCTTTAATCTCGCGATGTGGTGCCGGGTCGTCGCCCTCGCCTTTATTCAGCACCCGGTGTGCCACCCGGAACAGCGTATCGTTAATCAGCGTCGATTTGCCTGAGCCAGAGACACCGGTGATGCAGGTCATTAGGCCAAACGGAATAGCAATATCGACGTCTTTTAAGTTATTGCCGCTGGCGCCTAATACCTCGAGCCACTTTTTGCCCGGCTTATGCCGTTTTTGCGGTACCTCGATTTTACGCGTGCCAGCTAAATACTGGCCGGTTAACGAGTCCGGTGCTGCCATCACCTGTTCCAAGGTGCCCTGGGCGACAATATTACCGCCGTGTACACCGGCACCGGGGCCGATATCGATAATATGATCAGCCATCCGCACGGCGTCTTCATCGTGCTCGACCACGATCACGGTATTGCCTAGATCACGCAGATGGGTGAGGGTGCCCAGCAAGCGGTCATTATCGCGCTGGTGCAGGCCAATTGAGGGTTCGTCCAACACATACATTACGCCGACTAAACCGGCGCCTATCTGGCTGGCCAGGCGGATACGTTGCGCTTCGCCGCCGGATAGGGTTTCGGCGCTGCGCGATAAATTCAGGTAGTTCAGGCCAACATTGACCAAAAAGCTTAAACGGTCCTGAATTTCTTTTAGTACTTTTTCGGCAATTTGTGCCCTCTGGCCGGTTAACGCCAACTGCTGGAAAAACGCCATACAGTCGCCAATCGATAACTCGACAATTTCTGGCAGGTTAGTCTGGCCGATAAACACATGCCGCGCTTCTTCGCGCAAGCGGGTACCGTTACAACTGGGGCAGGATTGATGCGCCAGATATTTGCTTAACTCTTCGCGCACCGCGTTCGATTCGGTTTCGCGGTAGCGCCGCTCCATATTCGGCAAAATGCCTTCAAACGGGTGGCTGCGCTGCACAATATCGCCGCGATCGTTTAAGTATTTGAAATCAATTACCGTATGACCGCTACCGCGTAAAATGGCGTCCTGCTGTTTTTTTGTCAGGCTGTTAAAGGGCACATCCAGTGCAAAGCCGTAATGATCGGCTAACGACTTTAACATCTGAAAATAATAGAAATTACGCTTATCCCAGCCGCGTATCGCGCCACCGGCCAGGCTTAGCTCGTCACTGACAATGACTTTATTCGGATCAAAATACTGCTTAACACCTAAACCATCACAGCTGGGGCAGGCACCGGCCGGGTTGTTAAACGAAAACAGCCGCGGCTCCAGCTCGACCATCGAATAACCACAGCTGGGGCAGGCGAAATTGGCTGAGAACACCAGTTCGGCCGCGCCGGGCTCGTCCATCAGTGCCACTTTGGCCACACCACCGGATAAACTCAGCGCCGTTTCAAAGGATTCGGCCAGCCGGGTTTTAATATCATCGCGCACTTTAATGCGGTCGATCACCACTTCAATGGTGTGCTTTTTATGTAAGTCCAGCGTTGGCGGGTCGGATAAATCACACACCTCGCCGTCGATACGGGCGCGGATATAGCCCTGCGCAGCCAGGGTCTCCAGCGTTTTAACGTGTTCGCCTTTGCGCTCCTGTACTACAGGCGCTAACACCATGAGTTTGGTGCCCTCAGGGAAGGCAGTCACTTTATCGACCATTTCGCTGATGGTTTGTGCTGCCAGCGGTAAATCATGCGTTGGGCAGCGCGGCTCACCGACGCGGGCAAATAGCAAACGCAGATAATCGTAAATTTCAGTAATGGTACCCACGGTAGAGCGCGGGTTATGCGAAGTGGACTTTTGTTCAATTGAAATCGCCGGTGATAAGCCTTCGATATGATCGACATCGGGCTTTTCCATCAAACTTAAAAACTGTCGCGCATAAGCCGATAATGACTCGACATAACGGCGCTGGCCTTCGGCATACAGCGTATCAAACGCCAGTGACGACTTGCCGGAGCCGGATAAACCGGTGATCACAATTAGCTTATCGCGCGGTATGGTTAGCGAGATGTTTTTCAGGTTGTGGGTACGGGCCCCGCGGATATCGATTTTGTCCATGTTTACTCCAGCTTAATCGCGCCTGTGCTTACGTGCCGGGCCGGCTTTTAGTTCTTTGTGCGCGGCAGTAACTGCGCAAAACTGTACAAATATACACTATGCAACAGCAAGAAAAAACCTGCTGCTAAATATTAACCGCTGCTGGCGATAGCCGGGCTTTGCGTTTATTGTATGGCGGCGCGCGCCCACCGATAAGGACATGCCAATGCAGGCCAGCATTTTAGTTGTTGAAGATAATAAAGAAATCCGCTTTTCGGCGCGTTTTGTGCTGGAAGATGCCGGTTTTAACGTGGTGGAATTGGAAAACCCAACCCAGGCAATGGCCTATCTGAGCCAGAGCGACGGTAGTGACTGCAGTGTCGATCTGATCTTGCTGGATATGAATTTCAGCCTCGACACCACCTCGGGTGAAGAAGGCCTGCAGTTTTTACGTTGGCTACAGCAGCAAGGCAGTAAAGTGCCGCTGGTAGCGATGACCGCCTGGTCGAATACCGCCCTGGTGGTGCAGGCGATGCAACTGGGTGCCGGCGATTTTATTGAAAAGCCCTGGCATAACCAGCGCTTACTGCAGGTGATCCGCCAACAACTGAAACTGGCGCAGTTACAACAGCACAATAAGCAATTGTCGGCCGCCTTTGCCGATCCGGCCAGCCCGTTGCTGGCACACAGCGAGACAATGCAACGGCTGTTGCAGCAGCTGACAGAAGTGGCACGCAGTGACGCCAATATTTTACTCACCGGCGAGAACGGCAGCGGTAAAACCCAGCTGGCACAGTTTATTCATCACAAATCACAGCGCGCCAGTGCCGCCTTTATCAGCGTTAATATGGGCGCCATTGTCGACAGCCTGTTTGAAAGCGAAATGTTTGGCCATAAAAAAGGCGCCTTTACCGATGCCAAAGAGGCCAGAGTCGGCCGTTTTGCGCTGGCACAGGGCGGCAGCCTGTTTCTGGATGAAATTGCAACGCTGCCGTTAAATCAGCAAGCCAAGTTATTGCGGGTGCTGGAATCGGGCCAGTTTGAGGTGGTGGGCAGCAGCCTGACTGAGCAGGCCGATGTACGGCTGATCAGCGCCAGTAATGCCGATTTTGCCGCGCTATTGGCCAGTGGCCAGTTCCGCCAGGATCTATACTACCGGCTGAATACGCTGCAGTTTACTGTGCCGCCGCTGCGGCAACGGCCGGATGACATCCTACCGCTGTGCCGCTATTTTTTGCAGCAACACGGCAACCGTTATCAGAAACCTGGCTTGCAGCTAACCGCAACGGCTGAAACGGCGCTACGCCAATACGCCTGGCCCGGTAATGTGCGCGAGCTGAGCCATGCCATCGAGCGCGCGGTGCTGCTGTGTCAAAGCGGGCAAATTAACAGCAGCGATCTGGCCCTCGCCGTGCCGGTGGCAAAACATAGTGCGCAGCCAGAGCCCATCAAACTGCAGCACATGACGCTGGAACAAGCAGAATTGCAGCTGATCCGCCAGGCACTGGCGCAGTATCCGGCCAATAAACAGCGCGCGGCCGATCAACTGGGCATTACCAAATCGTCGTTATACCGCCGGCTGGACAAATATGGCCTGGATAAATAAGCGCCCGGCGTCGCTGGAACGCCACAGCTTAGTACACAGTATCGCTTTGTTACTGTGCTCGCTGGCGGCGGCGCTGCTGGCAGGGTTAGCGTTTAAGCAATGGTGGCTCTGGCTGCTATTGTTACCCGCCTGGTTAGTGCTGAACAAATGGCAATTTAGCCGGCGCAAGCAAATGCTGGCCGCCTTTAACCGCGCCAGCGTGCAGCTGGAAGCGATGCATAACCAGGATTACAGCCTGCAGGCGAAAGCCGCCTATCAAACCGGTATTGCCGCCAGTTTCCAGCAACAACTGCAGCAGCTAAGCTGCGCCTTGCAACAACGCAAAAGCTTTTTTGATGAACAACAGTTTTTACTGTACCGGCTGATTGATCAGTTAAACACGCCAATACTGGTGTTTGATCACAAGCAACAACTGAGTTATGCCAACGACGAATTTAACGGCTTATTTGGTCAGCCGTGGCAAAGCTTGCGTCAAACCTCAGCCCAGCGTCTGGGGTTACACAGTGAGCCACACTGGCATTTTGCCGACAGCGAGCGCCAGCGGCAGTGGCAAATCCGCCATAGTCGCTTTATGGATCAGGGCCAGCGCCATCAGTTACTGGTGTTTATTAATATTCAAGCCGCGCTGCGCGACACCGAATTAGAAGCCTGGCAACAACTGATCCGCGTGCTTAGCCATGAGATCCGCAATTCGTTAACGCCGGTGCTGGCGCTGTCAGAGCAGTTGCAACCTAAATTGGCCGCACAGCGTGACCAGCAAGCGCTTGAGGTGATCCGCCAGCGCAGCCAGCATTTACAAGATTTTGTCAGCCGCTACAGCGAACTGAATAAACCACTGAGTATTAATCTGCAACCGCTGTGCGCCGCCGATTTATTTGCCGCTATACAGCCGCTGTTTAGCGGTGCAGCACTGCAGGCCAGGGGGCTGAGCCTGCAGTTTCACTCCGATGCCACCTTGTTACAACAGGTGCTAATTAACCTGATTAAAAACGCTATTGAAGCCGGCAGCCCACCGGGCAGCATCCAACTGCAGTTCGCCCGCCAGCAAAATCAGCTACAGATCAGTGTGAGCGACAGCGGCCACGGCATTAGCAATAGCCGCGATCTGTTTGTACCGTTTTATACCACTAAGGCACAAGGCCAGGGCATAGGGTTGCAGCTGTGCCGTAATATAGTGCGCCAGCTAGCCGGCGAGCTGACTTTGCAGCCGCGCAGCGATGGCCAGCCCGGTTGCTGCGCCAGTATCAGCTTACCCTGGCACAACAGCTGATTCTGGCCGCATTGTACTTTGCCAAGTGCGTCCGAAACCGGAATGGTGCGTCCGAAACCGGACGCTGCAGCCATAAATCCCAGCGCTCAAACTAGATTAATTGATATATATCAATGAGTTGACTTATTGGCATAAGCATTGCTGTGCAATGGCGGGCAGCAAGCCATGTCTGCCGGTTGTCACTACAGAGAAATGCAATGGACGTAAAAAAAGTAAATACCAAACCGCGCTGGAAGAAACCGCTGCTGGGGCTCAGCGCCCTGGCCAGTCTGGCGCTGCTGGGCAGCTTGTGGGCTTCACCCGGCTATCAGCATAAAATAGACCGTGCCGGTTTACTGCTGGCGCAGGTGCAACGCGGCGATCTGCAAATCAGTGTCGATGGTTATGGCGTGCTGCGCTCCGACAAGCAAACCCTGCTGACGGCGCTGACCAGCGCCACTGTGCAGCAGGTATTGCTGCGCCCCGGAGCTCAGGTCAGTGCCGACAGTGTGATTTTGCAGCTGAGCAACCCGGAACTATTGCAGGAAGTGGAGGCCGCGGCTATGGCATTGGCGCAGGAGGAGGCCAATCTAAAGCGGCTAAAGCTGGCTAATCAACGCGAGCGGTTAGCCGAGCTGTCGGTGCAGGCCGAGCTGGATGCCAATTTGCAAATGGTGACCCTAAGGCGCAATGCCGAACAGCAGCTGGTGGAAGATGGCGTAGTATCCTCGCTGACTTATCAAACCACAGTGTTGCAGCAACAACAAATGGCGCAACGGCTGGAGTTGCAACAGCAACGGCTGCAGCAATTAGACGAAGTGATTACCCAGGCCGAAATTATTCAGCAAGAGCAAATCAACCAAAGCCGCGCCCGCTATCACACTATGCAACAACGGGCCGAACGCTTAACCGTGCGCGCCGGTATGGCCGGCGTGTTACAGCGGTTGCCGGTAGAGCTGGGGCAAAGCGTGGCTGCCGGCCAGGAACTGGCGCTGGTAGGCAGTGACAAAGATTTACTGGCACTGGTGCGGGTATCGCAATCGCGCGCCGAGCAACTGCAAGTGGGCCAGGCCGCGCAAATCAATACCCGGCGTGAGCGGGTAGCGGCCGTGGTTAGCCGTATTACGCCGGAAGTACGCGAAGGCACTATCGAAGTGGAGCTGGCCTTTACCGAAGGCGTACCGGCCTCTGCGCGGCCGGAGCTGAATATCGACGCGCAAATTTTCACCGCTCAGCTAACTGATACGCTGTATCTGGAGCGGCCGGTGAATGTGCAAAGCCACAGCAGCGGCAACCTGTTTAAAGTTGCCGAAGATGGCCGCGCGTTAGCCGCTACTGCACTGCAGTTTGGTGACGATGCCGGCCGTTATTTACAAATTACCGGCGGGGCACAGCAAGGCGACACCTTTGTACTGTCTGATATGGCAACCTTTCGCGATGCAGAGCTGATTCAACTGCAGTAAGCACAGAACAATATTAAGGAAATAACATGCAACAACAAAAAATCAGTATGCGCGGCATTACCAAGGTGTTTGCCACCGATGAAATGGAAACCCACGCCTTACGTGGCATTGATCTGGACATCTTTGCCGGTGACTTTGTCTCTATTTGCGGCCCTTCCGGCTGCGGCAAGTCTACATTGTTGTCACTGTTGGGGCTGTTGGATATGCCGACCGAGGGCAGTTACCAGATTGAAGGCCAGGAAGTCAGCGGTTTAAGCCTTAGCGAAGCCGCTTTTATTCGCAATGAAAAAATCGGCTTTATCTTTCAGTCATTTAACTTAATCGACGAGCTAACCGTATTTGACAATATCGCCCTGCCACTGCGTTACCGCCGCCAGACTATGGCGAAAACCGAGATTAACGAGCGGGTAATGGCCTGCCTGAAAACGGTAGATATGAGCCACCGCGCCGGCCACCGGCCAAATCAGTTATCCGGTGGTCAGCAGCAGCGTATTGCCATCGCCCGTGCCTTAGTTGGCAGCCCGGCGCTGCTGCTGGTAGATGAGCCTACCGGTAACCTCGATTCGAAAAACGGTGATGCGGTAATGGATATGCTAAGCGAGCTAAACAACAACGGCACTACGCTGTGTATGGTGACGCATGACCCGCGCTACGCCGATATGGCTAAGCGCAAACTGCATTTGCTGGATGGCCGCATTCTGGATGCCGACGGCACGCCGTTATCATCACAGGCTGCACAGACACAACAGGCGCCGTTACGTCAGGCTGCAGGTCAGTAAATGCTGGCGCTGAGTGGCTGGTTTTGGCTGGGTATTATCGTGCTGCAACCGCTGTGTCTGCTGCTGTTTAGCCTGCTGGTGACACTTTGGGACAACAGCAACGCCGGGTCCGCATAAGGATAGCTTAATGTTTACGATGAAAGATTTATCCACTGCGCTGTATGCGCTAAGCAAAGCCAAAGGCTATGCGTTGACAGTGATCCTGACACTTGGCCTGACGCTAGGCAGCCTGATTGCGATGTTTAACCTGAATTATCAGATTTTACAGGCACCGCTGCCCTATGCCGAAGAAGATAAGCTGGTAGTGGGCAGCACCGCCTGGCTGGATAAAGACGGTGCAGTGATGTATCAGCGCTTGTTGCCGGTGAGCATTTTCCGCCAGCATTACCCCACACCCTCTGAACTGCTAACCGATCATGCCTTGTTTAGCTTTTCTTATATCGGTATGACGCTACGCGATTTGCCACATAGCCCGCAGGTGCAAATTGCCTACACGACTCCCGGTTATATGCGCATGTACCAGATGCCGCTATTACATGGCCGCGCTTTTAGTGCCGAAGAAGATGTCGGCAGTCAGCAACCGGTAGCGGTACTGAGCGAAAAAATCTGGCGTGAACACTATAATGCTGACCCGGCACTGCTGGGCCGCAGTGTGCATATTGGCAACCAGCAGTTTAAAGTGGTGGGCATCGCCAGCGCCGAATTTATCGAGCCCCGTTTGACCGGACCAGGGCGCAGCAATGATATCTGGCTACCCTGGGACTTTAGCATTGGCAGTAGCTTTGTTGCTGGCGATGTCAGTGGTGCCCACCTGTACCTGGCAAAACTCAAAGACGCCAGCCAACGCCCGGCCTTTGAACAGCAACTACGACCGCAAGTTGCCAGCCAGTATCAGCACGATATCGCTACGTTACCCAGCCAGGCCGGCCGTAGCCTGATATTTAATGCCGAGCCGCTGCGTTTGATACTGGAGGGCGACAGCCGTAACCGCACTTTGTGGATGCTGGCCGGCAGCCTGCTGCTGTTACTGATCGCGGCGGCCAATATCACTAACTTGTTGTTATCGCGCGCTGCCCGCCAGCAACGCAGCATGAGTATTCAGGCCGCGTTAGGCGCCCAGCGTCATCATTTACTCGGGCAAGTACTGGCCGAGCTTAGCTGGCTGATACTCACTGCATTGCTGCTGGCTTTTATTGTTGCCGAAGGTGCTTACCATTTACTGCAGCTTTACGCCGGTGCCATGCTGCCAAGACTGGCCGAGCTGGGATTTGACTGGCCGGTATTAGCCTTTGCCGTCGCTGTCAGCCTGCTGCTGGCGCTGGCTTTTGCTACGCTTATTAGCCGGCAAATTAACTACCGCGCGCTGCAACAAAGCCTGCAAAGCAGTGGCAAAGGCAGTGGCGTGCAAATTAGCAGCCGCACCCGGCAGGTACTGATTGGCGCTCAGGTGATGCTGGCTGCCATGCTGCTGATTTGTAGCGCTCAGGTATTGTTGCAATCGCTACAACAGTTGCGCCAGCAAGTGGGTTTTGCCAGCGCCGATCGCTATCAAATCCCGGTTGATAATATCACCGCCACACCGGACGACAGTTTGCCGCCGGAACAACGCCGCACGCTATACCGCCAACAAAAAGATGAGTTGATGCAGGTGCGGGATATCCTGCAACAACACCCGGCTGTAGCGGCGGTGTCGGTCAGCAATTATCCGCCGGTGTCTTTTGATGGCTACTATGGTTCGGCCAGTTTTATCGCATCACCGGACAGCCCGAACCAGCAACTGTTCAGCCGGGCTGTATTCACCGATCAGTTTTACCTGCCACTGTTCGACATCAAACTAGTACAGGGCCGTAACTTCACGGCGCAGGAAGTGGCGACACAGGCACAGGTCATCATCATTAATCAGGTGCTGGCACAACAACTGAAGCCAGACGGTAATGTGCTGGGCGAAAGGCTGTATACAACAAACGGTAGTCTGGCGTTTGAGATTATCGGCATCAGCGCTAATCACCATTTGCCAGACGTTTGGTCGGCAGAAGAAACCGGCCGCAGTTATTTAGCCCGCAACATAGGCACAACCGCCAGCCTGCAACTGCAGCTAAAACCCGGTATGCAGATAGACAAAACTGCTATTAACCAGGCGATGGCGCAGGTATCGCCGCATTATCGCGCAGCCGACATTCATAGCATCAAAGATAACGTAAACCGGGTGCTGCTAAGCAACTATCTGGCCGCCGCCGTAACCACCTCATTAGTAGTGCTGAGTTTCCTGTTAGCAGCAATCGGCATCTATGGTGTGCTGAGTTACAGCGTGCAACTGCGTCGGTTTGAGTTAGGTGTGCGGATGGCGATTGGTGCCAGACCGGGGACGATATTGCGCCAATTGCTGGGTGAAAACCTAAAACCGGTTGGTGCGGGTTTAGCACTGGCGGCCTTGTTGCTGGTGGCGCTTTGGCTGGGCCTGCAACACAGCGCTTTCGTGGTCGAAGTATCAGCAGGCGGTTTTGCCCTGCCACTGGCGCTGATAGTGCTGCTCACCGTGCTGACATCGCTGTTGTCAGTCTGGGGCATTATCCGCAAGCCGGCTATCTATGCATTACAAGGACAATAACATGCTGACTATCAAAGATTTTTCTACTGCGCTTTATGCGCTGAGCAAAGCCAGGGGTTATGCCGCCACTGTGGTGCTGACACTTGGGCTGACACTCGGCACACTGATTGCGATGTTTAACCTCAATTTCCAGATTCTATTGGCGCCTTTGCCTTATTCGCAAGAGGATCGCTTAATTGCCGCCACGGCGGCCTGGCTGAAACCGGATGGTTCCATCAATAGGCCGGTGGCGACACCCAAAGTCATAGCGCAGATCTACCACAAGCCTTCGGACAAACTCAGTGATCAGGCACTTTATGGCGGTTCAGGTTATGCCACACTGCGCGACCTGCCGCACTCACCCAGCATTCCAATGGTGTACACCACGCCCGGTTATATGCGGATGTATCAGATGCCGCTGTTGCATGGCCGCGCGTTCAGCCGTGAGGAAGAGGTTGGAAGTCAGCAGCCGGTCGCGGTGATCAGTGAACGACTGTGGCGCAGCCAATACAAGGCTGATCCGGCGCTGCTTGGCCAAAAAATTCAAATCGGTCAGATTGGCTTTACCGTGGTTGGCATTGCCGCCGCCGATTTTGCCGAGCCCAAACTGTTTGGCCCGGACACTGTGCATGATGCCTGGCTTTCGTGGGATTTTAATGAAGGATTTCAACAGCTCAGTCCAGCCGGTTTGAGCCGCAATCTGTATTATCTGAGCCAGCTGAAAGACGCAAGCGAGCGGCCGGCCTTTGAGCAGGAAGTGCGGCCTCAGTTGGTTGACTTGTTTCAGCAAGCCCGCAGTGCGGCGAATCAGGGTGGACCAAAGTTTAGCGTGCGTTTTAATGCCACGCCGCTGCGCCAGGTGCTGGAAGGTGATAGCCGTCAGGCCACTTTATGGATGCTGGCCGGCAGTTTGGTGTTATTACTCATCGCCAGTGCCAATATCACTAACCTGATCTTATCGCGGGCCGCCAAACAGCAACGCACTATGACTATTCAGGCCGCGCTCGGTGCGCAGAGACATCATTTATTGGCGAATGTATTCGCAGAATTATGCGTGCTGATGGCTGGTGCACTGCTGCTGGCTTTTGGCATTGCACAGCTGGCGTATCTTGTTCTGAAAATGTACGCCGCCACGACCTTACCCCGGCTACAGGATCTGGGACTGGATTTCCCCACTTTATTGTTTGCATTCGCTATCAGCATGTTGCTGACGCTGGGCTTTGCGCAGCTGATCAGCCGCCAGATAAATTACCGTGCACTGCAACAAAACCTGCAAAGTAGCGGCAAAGGCAGCGGTGTGCAAATCAGCCCGCACATTCGCCAGTTGCTGATCTCAGCCCAGGTGATGCTAGCAGCCATGTTGCTGGTCTGTGCCTGTCAGGTGTTAGCACAATCACTGGCGCAATTGCGTCAGCAGATTGGTTTTGCCACGGCGGATCGTTATCAGGTGTTGCTGGAAGATATTGCCGCCCCGGCCAGCTTATCCAATGAACAGCGCGCTGCACAGCAAAGACAACGCAGTACCGAACTGCTGCAAATTAGGGAATTGCTACTGCAACATCCGGCCATTGCCGATGCTTCCCTCAGTACCAATGCCCCTGTTGGTTATAATGGGGTTTCCGCCGGCTTTGCCGCTTACCTGCGTGAAGCAAAACAGCAGCAGACCCGCCTGGAAACCCGTGAAACCCGCACCGATCAGCATTATTTGCCGATGTTTGATATGCCGCTGCTGCAAGGGCGAAATTTTACCGCGCAAGAAGTTGCCAGCCAGACACCGGTACTGATTATAAACCAGGCGCTGGCAGAGCAACTGAGCCCGGATGGCAAGGTGCTGGGTCAACGTCTGTACAGCAGTGGCAGCAACCAGGCATTCGAAATTATTGGTGTGACAGCCAATCGTTCTTTACCAGCAGCCAGCGGCGTCGATGAACTGCCCTATCGCAGTTATAGCCCAAGAGCAGCAGACAACCTGTTATTGCAACTCAAACCCGGCATGCATATTGACAAAAAAGCCCTGAATGCCTTGCTGCAACAGGTGTCGCCTCAGTTACGTACTCTGGATATTTATAGTATTGAACACAATGCCAATCAGGTATTACTCCGCAGCTCACTGGCCGCGGCTGTCACTACATCGCTGGTGGTACTGAGTTTTGTGCTGGCGGCTATCGGCATCTACGGTGTTTTAAGCTACAGCATGCAATTACGCCGCTTTGAGCTGGGGGTGCGGATGGCAATTGGCGCGCGGCCTGGCACCATTTTGCGCCAATTGCTTGGCGAAAACCTAAAACCGGTTGGTGCCGGTTTAGCACTGGCGGCCTTGTTGCTGGTGGCGCTTTGGCTGGGCCTGCAACACAGCGCTTTCGTGGTCGAACTATCAGCAGGCGGTTTTGCGCTGCCACTTGGTTTAATTGTGCTACTGACCGTGTTCACTTCGCTACTGTCAGTCTGGGGCATTATCCGCAAACCGGCTATCTATGCATTACAAGGACAATAACATGCCGCATTTTTCACTTCTTCCCTGGTTACAGACGGCATCACTGCTGCTGCGTCGTAATCAATTGTATGCACTGACCATTATTTTAACGCTCGGCCTGACGCTGGGCGCGCTGGTAGCCACCTTTAATTTGAATTATCAGTTATTTGTCGCGCCGCTACCTTACCCGGATGCCGACCGCTTGCATTTGGTGCGCGGCAGCATGTGGCAGCAGGACAAGCTGGTGTCGCCGGAGTGGCTGCCAACACAGGCACAGCAGGATATTTACCGCCAAAGCTGGCCTGAGGTAGAGACCAAAGCGCTACACAATATCAGTATTGATGTTGAACAGCAGCTACCGGCTAACCCATCGTTTAATATTGGTGCGGTTACGCCAGAGTTTTTACCGATGTTTAATGCACCGCTGGCATTGGGCCGGTATTTTACCGCTGAAGAAGGCCTGGACAGCCAGCTACCGGTCGCCATCCTCAGCTATGCGGTGTGGCAGCAGCACTTTCAGGGAGCCTCTGACGTGCTTGGCAAAACGCTGCAATTTCGCGGTGTGTCTTTTGCTATCGTCGGTGTATTGGCACAAGACTTTGTCGAGCCGGTATTAGCCGCGCCCGGCTGGTCGACCGATATTTGGCTCAGTTATGATTTTAATGATATGGGTACGCCAAGCTGGAGTCTTGCCAGCACTCAGATACATTTACTGCTAAAGCTAAAACCCGATAGCAATCCGCAACAGCTGGCCCATAGTTTTCAGCAATGGGCTGCGCCGGAATTCAGCTCGGCCAATCTGAACAATAATTTTTTGCAAAACAGCAATCTAAGTTGGCATCTGGTGCCGGTGCGTAGCCGCATTCTGGGCGACGCGGCTGGCCTGAGCCTGAGTTTGCTGGCCGGCAGTATGTTGTTGTGTGCCATTGCCATCGCCAATGTTGCCAATCTGGTACTGGGCCGCGCTATGGCGCAACAAAGATCGCTGACTATCCGCATTGCGCTGGGTGCGCGGGCATCCCACCTGTTTCGCCAATATCTGAGTGAGTTTTCCGTGCTGGCGATGCCGGCTTTGCTGCTGTGCCTGACTGTGGCAGAGGCTTGTTATCAGAGCTTACAAGCAGGTTATGCCGGCCCGTTGCCACGGTTGCAGGAACTCGGCAGCGGTACTTTTAGTGTGCTGTTCGCCGTAGGCTTGCTGATCATACTTTGCCTGACGCTTGCACTGTGGTTAACCCGGCAATTGAATTACCGCCAGTTACAACAAAGCTTGCAGCAAAGTGGCAAAGGCACGGCGGTGCAGGTGTCGGGCCGCACCCGGCAACTGCTGTTGATGTCGCAAACGCTGTTTTGCCTGGTCACACTGATTTACTGCAGCCAGATTTTTGTGCAGGCGCTGGCCAAACTGCGCCAGTCATCCGGGCTGGATTTACACACTTATCAGGTAGCACTTACGCAGGGCTCTTTGCTGAATAACTTAGAACCGGCAGAGAGCCGGCAATTATTTGCGCAGGCCGCTGAAACGGTGAAGCAACAAAGCAATGCTAACCTGGCCGGGCTGGGCGCTTACCCGCCACTGTCGTATTGGCAGGCCGGGTTTCCGATGTCTTCAGTCAGTTGGCAAGCCGATGCAAGCAGCTCTGTTGCTGCAAGTCGTTACAGTGGTGATACTGAATATCTGACCGCGCTGGGGCTGCAATTACAAACTGGCGAGCTGTTTAGCCCACAACAGGTACTGAACCAGGACAACGTGGTGCTGATAAGTGTCAGTCTGGCGCGGCGGCTGACGGCTGATTTAGGTTTGGATAGCAGTACTGGCCTGCTCGATAAACCGCTGTACCTGCGCGGAGCTACCACCTCACGCCGCATCATTGGCATCGTCAGCGATCTGACGCTGCCCGGCCGAAGCGATGCGGCAGCGGTTTACACGCCACAACTGCCTTCGGCCTTTCCGCATTTGCTGCTGCGGCTGCCAGATGGCCAACATCTTAGCCGTGAGCAGGTTAATCAGGCTTTGGCGCAAGTGCATCCGCAGCTGAAAGTGTTCCGGTTTAATAGCAGTGCAGACATTTTTGCAGCACATACCCAGGATGCCAAAGTGGCGACGGTCGTCACAGCGGCGTTATCACTACTGGCGTTGGCACTGGCTGGCTTAGGAATTTTCGCGGTGATCCGTACGCAGATTCAGTTGCGCCAGTATGAGCTGGCGGTACGGCAATCACTCGGTGCACGGCCGAAGCATTTATTACAGTTAACCTTGCTGGATAGCCTGAAACCGCTGTTGTGGGCGGTATTGTTGCTCGCCGTAGCTTATAGTGCCTTGCAGCTGAGTCTGCGCTTTGGCTGGTCGTTTGGCTTTGCCGCACAGCTACAAATCGCGCCGCTGAATGCCACAGTGGCACTGCTGACGGTGCTGCTACTCACCACACTGATAGTGCTGGCTTGTGTGCGGCCCTTGTTAAACCGGCCGGCAATACAGGCCTTGCGCGGCCAATAAAGCTGCGGTATTTAAAGCGCAGATAAAAAAGCCTCCGCACTAAGCGGAGGCAATACGGCTGAAGCGAGGGAGAGAATGTTAAAAGGTATAGCTGATACTGAAATCGATACTGCGCGGCATAATATAGCGGCCGTTCGGGCTGCCGGCACTGCGCGGATCACCTTCGGTAATACCGTCTTTATCGGTCAGGTTGGCTACCGATAACTGGGCTTTTAATTGCTGAGTGATCTCCAGCTGCAGACCTAAATCGATTTTGCTGTAGCCATCCAGCTTCACGCTGTTGGTGTTATCACCAAAGCGATCTGCCACTGAGGATAAGGTGCCGTAGACGGTAGCGTACATATCGGCGACATCGAAGCCATAGCTGGGCGTTACCCGCAGCATCCAGTCTGGTTGACGAATGGCCTGATTGCCTACCACCAGTGGATCCGGGTGGTTGGTAATTTCGGTATCCTGCACAGTAGCGTTCAGGTTTACCGCAAAGCCGTTTTCGGCGCGGTAGTTGGCGTCAAACTCAATACCCATAGCTTCCGTGGTAAGCACTTCAGCCGGGGCACCCGGGCGGGAGACAAACAGTTCACCATCAACTTCGTTATAAAATGAAGTCAGGTAAATACTGTGGTTTTGCTCGGCCCACTTGTAGCCAAACTCGTATTGGGTTACTTCTTTGATCAGCTTGTCGCCGCTGGCAAAAGCGCCGTAGTTATCGCGGAAGTCGTCAAAAAACGGCATCTTATTGCCTTTATTAACGCGGGCGAACACGCCCATATTGCGCTGCCACATCCAGTTTACGCCGGCGGTCCAGGCCGTTTTACTTTCGTCGTAATTTACCGCTTTGCTAATATCGCCGGTTAAACCTTCATCTACTACGTAGGTGATTTTGTGGTTTTCGCGGCGCAGGCCTACGTCGACCCGCCATTGTTCGTTTAACTGATATTCCACCGCGCCGTAAAAAGCACTGGTGTCGCCATCGCCGGTGGCGTCGATATCGTAGTTCCAGCTGCAGCTGACCAGGCTGTCGTTACAATCGATACCGCTCAGCTCTTCGCCGCCTTTTTCTACCACAAACCAGGATTGATTGCCGATAGACCACCAGTCCTGTACTGAGAAGTTAGTGGCGTAATAGCCCAGAGTAAACACGGCGTTGTCAGTGGTTTTACTGAAGGCGATATCATTGGTAAAGGCTTCAATATCTTTCAGTACCACCCAGCGGCCAATTTGCTGCACCACTGTATCGTTGTCATAAATGGTGCCGGTGGCTACGCCGGTAACCGGGCCGTTAACGCCGGCAACACTACCCAGCGTGGTGGCGCCACCTTCCGGCACTAAACCAAAGGTATTGGCTTCGCCCTCGATATGACTAAAGCGGTACATTAAACGCCAGCTGTCAGTTAAGTCTAAATCGACGGTGCCGCCGGTAATTCCGCCGTTCCAGCCGCGGCCATCGCCAAAGTCATAGCTTTGTTGCTCGTTATCCGGACCAAAGGCAATTTTACCCAAGCGGTTATTCGGGCCAATCTGGCTGTAGTTGTTATCTACCCCTGGCGCATTCAGTGCTACCGGTAAGTGCCATACACCGTGATCGTCGGTTTGGCGGGTATACACATTGATGCTGCCGTTATCCAGCTCTTTGGTGACATTAACGGTAAATTGATGACCCTTTTCTGAGTTAAAACCGGTTTCGCGCGGGCCTTCTGAACTGCTGATATAACCACCGGCCATTACGTATAAGCGGTCGGCAATTTCACCGCTGACCACGCCATCAACACGGCGCAGGCCGTAGCTGGAGGTAGAAAACTTCACCAGGCCTTCGGTGACTTCGCTGCCTTCTTTTAACAGAAAGTTGGTGGTTAAACCCGGCTGGCCATTAGAGAGTACCGGCGTAGAGCCGCCACGCAGTGCTTCCATAAAGTGCACGGTTTCATCGAGGCGAAAAATAGACGAGTTTTCTAAAAAGGATAAGGTTGGCGGCGGAAAAATTGGTGCGCCGTTTAGCTGAATAGTTAAAAACGGTGCATCCCCGGTGCTGGGAAAACCGCGCACAAACACGTTAGCGCCAGCCACACCGCCTGAGCTTTCAGCCCATACGCCCGGTACAACAGTAAATAATTCTGCGGTACTTTTCGGCGCCAGCCGGCCAATATTTTCAGCCGACACATTGGTAATGGCGTAACTGGTGTCGACTTTAAAGCCGGACATACCACTGGCTTTACCGGTAACAACAATTTGTTCTATTTCGCCCTGGCTCTGTGCCGGGGCGGTGGTTTCTGTATTGGTCTGTGCGATAAGGGGCATGCTGCAAACCAGCGCCAGAGCGGCGCTGATCTTATTAAGTTTGGCTACCATTTTTGTTCTCCTGCTATCCTGTCGATGATTACACTGGCTGATTTTTGATCACTTTTTTAGTCGCTATAGTGCCGTGCGGATTTAACCATAGGTGATATTGCAATCGATTGCAATAGTGCAATTGATGTTTTTGCATACGATTGCAAAGCAGTTTTATGCCAAAAATAATCAGAATGTATACTCTGCTTGCCGATGTCGTTGCGAGCCTTGGCCTGATAGGGCATTATTGCTTACATAACGGCAAATTACGGTGAAACTAAGTAGGTACTGTGGCGATTAAACCGGCAAAAACTATGACCTTATCTGACATTGCCCGGCTGGCCGGGGTGTCGGAATCTACCGCATCACGCGCGCTGCGCGATAACCCGGTAATTAACGCGCAAACGCGGCAAAAAGTGCAGCAAATTGCCGCTGATCATCAGTTTAAAGTCAATGCCACTGCGCGCAGTTTGCGTACGCAAAAAAGTCATACTATCGCCGTTATTATTTTGTTTGATGCCAAAACCCAGCAGGCGATTACTGACCCCTTTCTGTTGGATATTCTTGGTGTAATAGCCGACGAGCTGACACGCCAGGGCTACGATATGCTGTTAAGCAGCAGCAAAACCACCGATAAAGACTGGCGCAGTTACTACTTTGATTCAAAACGTGCCGACGGCCTGATCATTATTGGTCAGGGCGAGCACGACGAGCGGGTTGAGCAATTAAGTAATGCCGGTGTGCCTTTTGTCGTGTGGGGCGCTGCCAGCGGTACCGAGCACTTTCCGGTGATTGGCAGCGATAACCGACAGGGCGCGCAGTTAGCGGTAGCGCATTTAGTTAGCCGCGGCTGTAAGCGCATCGCCTTTTTAGGTGATATTCGTCATACCGAAATTGAGATGCGCTACCTGGGTTACCAGGATGCCTTGCAAGCCGCCGGCATTAAAGCTGAGCCGGCATTGCAACTGAACACTGATTTTACTGCTCAGGCCGGTTATTTGCAGACACAACAGGTATTGTTTAATCAACTGGCGACGCTGGACGGTATTTTCGCCGCCAGTGATGCCATTGCTATGGGCGCGATGAAAGCGCTGCTGGAGCACAACATCAAGGTGCCACAGCAGGTGGCGCTGGTAGGCTTTGATGATATTGCCATGTCGGCCTACTGCACACCGTCGCTGACCACGGTAAAGCAGGACACCCATGCCGGCGGTAAACTACTGGTAGCACAACTGCTGAGCCGGATTAACGGTAACAAAGCTACATCACAGCTGTTGCCGGTAAAGCTAATAGAGCGCCAGTCCAGCTTGCGTTCTCACACCATCGCCACCTAAAACGGAATTTACGCTGTGATATATAACATTGCCCCCCTGTACCTATGCTTTCTTAGACCGAGTAAAGACCAATTATAATTTAGTATGCTTTTGAGCAAGCTAATATGCCCCATATCATGAAGCAGCAAGACTAATAGGCCGCTCTATCACCACCTTCAAAGTTAACAATAATTAAATCTTGACTTATTAATGTTAACGATCAATGATTTCTTTATTACATATGGAGGTAATAATGAAACAAGTGACTATGGTATTAGTACTGGCTGCTTCGTTTAGTGTTGCAGCTGAAGATTTCAGCTTCGCTCCTAACGCAGCAAGCAACTTAGCTAAAAACTCGCCGATGACACAAATAGTGACCCCAGAATTTGAATATGAAGTACATGCAGATGGAACTACGTATGTGCAAGATTCAAACTATGAGGAAATGAGTCAGTCAGGCCAGTGTAACGAATGGAACTCATATATCCGATCAGCAGGAAATGGAAATTTCGTGAATGTAACGAATGAATGCCGATGGGCAGTTTTTTCTGTCACATCAAGCAGGGGGTACAGTGGAATATGGCATCATAAAGCGGAACCATTTCAACCTTTTGGTTGGCCACCCTATGATGACAGAAAAGCAACAGTCACTAAAAGCACTCTAACAACACTGGCCTGCAGTACAACGCCGCCAGGTACCGGTTATTGACGTTTAAAAGCTTAAGTAATTTCTGTCAGAAGTTTATCCGAATATACTACATTTCTCATTGAGTGGCGGATACAGTTTCTGGCAGATCTTGCCAGAGCAACTTCCTATCGGCACATCCTGTGCTCATTTAGTATTTCATTTACCCTGCTCCTCAAGACAATGACGCTGTATGTTGATAACAGTTATCGCCTGTACTGTCGGATACACCATTAACGCCCCACTTAGCACCCTGGCATCACCAATACCGATGGCTTTCATACCGGCGCGGTTAATCGCTTCAATACCGGCCAATGCATCTTCGACACCAATACAGTGCTCAGGCGGCACCCCCAGCCCTTTGGCGGCTAGTAAAAACACTTCCGGGTCGGGCTTGCTGTTTACGACGTTGTTGGCATCGGCAATATAGTCAAACTGTGCCGCTATGCCTAAGCGCTGCACCACAAAGGCGGCGTTTTTACTGGCTGAGGCCAGGCCGATTTTTATACCGTGCTGCTTTAAATCTGCAAATAACGCTGCCACACCGGGGTAGAGGTTATCCGGTGTAATATGGTCGATAAGCTCAAGATAGTGCGTGTTTTTTTGCTGCATTAGCCGCGCTTCTTCTGCTGCGCTGAGTGTCTGGTTGCCCTGTTGCAAGATCCAGCGCAATGAGCCCAGGCGGTCGACGCCTTTTAGCTGCTCATTGTCGTGCTCAGTAAAAGCAATGCCCAGCTCGTCGGCTAACGCCTTCCAGGCATAAAAATGGTAGATGGCGGTGTCGGTTAACACGCCATCCAGATCAAAAATCACTGCGCGACAGCTCATAGCGTTGCTCCAATGGTTTTGTTAACCGCAGTTGCAGCCGTAAGCTGAACTGGCTGGTTAGCATGAAATACCGTTAATGGCTCGCCGCTGATCAGCGTATAACTGGCGTGTTGCTGGTCGGCACTAAATTGCAGTACCCGGCCGCGGTAATTTAAGCGAAAACTTAAGCGCGGTAATTGTGTTGGCAATTGCGGGTTAAAATGCAAGCCATCAGGGCGTGAGCGCACACCGGCAAAGCCCATTACCAGCGACATCCAACTGCCGGCCATACAGGCGATGTGTACGCCAAACTCGGTGTTGGCGTGGTGGTTATCTAAATCCATCCGTGCACTGTCGCCAAAAAACTCATGTGCCCTGGCGGTGTCGCCGGTTTCAGCAAATAAAATGCTGTGAATGCAGCTGGATAAGCTGGAATCATGGGTGGTTAATGGCTCGTAGTAGGCCAGATCACGCTGTTTTTGCGCCTGCGGTATCGCATCGTCCAGCAGCAATAGCGCCAGCACTACGTCGGCTTGTTTCAGCACCTGGTGACGGTAAATAACCAGCGGATGATAGTGCAGCAATAACGGATATTTGTCGGCCGGGGTATTGGCAAAATCCCATGGTTGGCGTTGTAAAAAGCTGTCATCCTGCGGGTGTACCTGTAGTTTCTCGTCAAACGCCAGATACATAGTGTCGGCGGCCTGCTGCCATCGCTGTATTTCTGTTGCGGTTACGCCCAGCTGCTGTAACAGCGGGCTTTGTTCTGCCTGCAGCCTGCTGACGACCTCAAGTGTAAAGCGCAGCTGTAGCTGCACCATAGCATTGGTATAAAAGTTATTATTTACCAGTGCCGAGTATTCGTCCGGCCCCGTTACCATATGTATTTCAAACTTACCGCTGCGCGATGAGAAAAAGCCCAGTTGCAGCCATAGCCGGCTGGTTTCTACCAGCATTTCGCCGCCCATCTGCTGCATAAAGCTCCAGTCGTCGGTGGCAAGGTAATAGCTGCGAATGGCATAGGCAATAGCGGCATTGATATGGTATTGCGCGGTGCCGGCCGGAAAATACGCCGAGCACTCTTCACCACCAATGGTGCGCCAGGGGTACAAGGCACCATGACTATGCGACATCTGCCTGGCGCGCTCACGTGCCGCATCCAGTTGGCTGTAGCGCTGGCTGAGTAACTGGCGGGCAATCTCCGGCTGAGTCAGGCTCATTACCGGCACCACGTAAATTTCAGTATCCCAAAAATAATGGCCATCATAGCCAGGCCCGGTTAAACCTTTGGCGCCGATATTGCTCTGGCCATTGCGGCCGGCCGACTGTGTCAGGCTAAACAAGTTAAAGCGCATCGCTTGCTGCAGTGCGACATCACCGTCTATCGATACGTTTGCCTGCTGCCAGTATTGTTGCCACCACTGTTGATGTTCGCTGAGTAAAGCGGCAAAGCCCTGCTGGCAGGCATTGTGCAGTAACTGCAGCGCTTGTTGGCCCAGGTGGTCACTATCGTCTGTGGCTGTGCTGTGGCAGTAAATCACCAGCTTATGCAGTGTCTGGGTTTCGCCCTGTGTTAACCGCAGGGCAAATTGTTGCGTCAGTTTATTGCTCTGGCTGTCGTCTTGCATCAGCAAGGTGGCACCGGCCGGCAGCTGATGGCTTGTTGCCGCCGCGACAATAAACTCAGCACCTTTGGCACGATGTAACATCAGGCCGTTGTCGTCGCTAAATTGCTGGCCAAGCAAGGTTAAGCTGTCGGCGATCGACATTTCACCTACCCGCGGATCGTCCTTTTTACAGAAGCCGGGGTAAGCTGCATCCAATCCGCTACTCAGTTCAACCTGGCCGGAGAAGTTCAGTGCGGTAATACTCAGTTCTATTGCCAGTAAATGCGGGTTGGCTTGCGACACAAAACGCCGGCTGACAATACGCAGCTGTTTGCCACTGCTGCTGTGCCATTCGCTGTGGCGGCTGAGCACACCTTGCTGTAAATCCAGCACGCGGCTATGGCTGACGGCGCTGGCGGCACTGAAGGTGTCACCATCAACACTCAGCTGTAACAGTTTGCCATTGGCCACCTGCAGCATTTTGTGATTGTTTTTGGCAAAGCCGTAAGCGGATTCGCCGTAATGAATAGCGTCACTGCTGTAAACGCCGTTTAAATAGGTGCCTTCGCAGCTGGCAATACCGGCCGTTGCACCTTCTTCTAAGGTACCGCGGGTGCCGATATAACCATTGGCCAGGCTGAGCAGGGTTTCCTGCAGCAATAAATGCTGCGGCTGATAGTGGTTGTCGGTTAAAGCCCAGGGCTCTGTGGTTAATGGCCGTACGGCAGCATGGGGATGTAACGACATAAGGCACACCTGACTCAATTGCAGTAAATAGCGTTAATATACAGCTTTTGCAATCGATTGCAATATGCAATAAAACCGTTGTATAGTGCAAAAAGTCAGCAAGCTGACTAACAACAGGGTAAAACAACTATAGCTGTGATACACAGCACAAAATGAGAACCGGATTATGGCCACCTTGCGTATACGCTTGTCGCTGCTACTCACCTATTTTGTCTTCGCCATTTTGTTAAACAGTGTCGGCACTGTGATTTTGCAGGTGATCCACACTTATCAAATCAGTAAAGAAGCCGCCAGCGTGCTGGAGGGCTTTAAAGATATTCCTATCGCTGTGGTGTCTTTTATTATTGCCTCTTATCTGCCGCGGCTGGGTTATAAAACCGCGCTGCAAATTGCCCTGGCTCTGGTAACGCTGGCGTGCATTGCCATGCCGCTGCTACCGGCGTTCTGGACCACCAAGCTGCTGTTTTTAACCGTTGGCGCCAGCTTTGCACTGGTTAAGGTGTCGGTGTATGCCAGTATTGGTGTGGTTACCGAGACCAAAGCTGAACATGCCTCCTTACTAAATTTTATCGAAGGTGGCTTTATGTTGGGTGTATTGTCAGGCTATTGGCTGTTTTCTGCCTTTATGGATCCGGCAGCACCGCAGTCCAGCGGCTGGTTGCAGGTGTACTGGCTACTGGCACTATTGTGTGCGGCGAATCTGGCTTTACTGAGCAGCACGCCGTTTCCCAAATTGCTGTTGCCGCCAACGCAACCGTTAAAGCAGGATTTTATTGCCATGCTGCAGTTGGTATATAAGCCACTGGTGTTCGTGTTTGTCTTGTCGGCATTCTTATATGTGCTGATTGAGCAAGGCATCGGCAGCTGGTTACCCACGTTCAACAACGAAGTATTGCAGTTGCCGAATCAGCTGAGTGTGCAACTAACCAGTATTTTTGCTGCCAGTTTAGCGCTGGGGCGTATTTTAGCCGGGGTTATCTTAAAAAAAATGTCGTGGTATTGGCTACTGAACAGCTGCCTGGCTGCCATGGCCCTGCTGATTTTACTCACGCTACCGTTAACACGGAATATTGTACACAATGCTGATGTCAGCTTATTCAGCGCACCGTTGGCGGCGTATTTGTTTCCGCTGATTGGCTTGTTTATGGCGCCGATTTACCCGGTGATCAACTCGGTAATGCTAAGCGCACTGCCTAAAGTACAGCATGCACCGATGACCGGCTTAATAGTGGTGTTCTCGGCACTGGGCGGCACCACAGGCTCTATGGTTACCGGTTATACCTTTGCTAATTTTGACGGCCAGACCGCGTTTTATCTGTGTTTATTGCCGCTGAGTTTGCTGGTACTGTCGGTTGGCTTGTTTCACCGTCAAAGTAAACAAGTGCCAGTCTGATTTGTCAGCGGTTAATACGTGACGGCTTGCGGTTAAATGCGCTTAAAGCGTGCCGGTTCTGTGCTACACTGGCGCGCTTATTTCGGCGGTTAATTCTTATTTGATGCATCAACTGAATTCTTTAGAAAAACGGGCAGCTGTGGCGTTGGCGCTGGTGTTTTCCAGCCGCATGCTGGGCTTATTTATGTTGCTGCCGGTGTTTGCTTTGTATGGCACTGAGCTCGATGGCTTTTCGCCACTATGGATTGGTGTAGCCATTGGTGCCTATGGTTTAACCCAGGCCATTTTGCAAATTCCGCTGGGCTGGTTATCCGATCGTATTGGCCGGCATAAAGTGATGCTGGGCGGGCTGGCGCTGTTTGCGCTGGGCTCGGTAGTGGCGGCACTGGCCGACTCGGTTTATCTGGTTACCCTGGGCCGGGTTTTGCAGGGTGCCGGCGCCATTGCCGGAGCTATTCTGGCGTTTGCCGCTGACGTAACCCGTGAAGAGCAACGGCCAAAAGTAATGGCCATTATTGGTGCCAGTATCGGTTTAAGTTTTGCCGCCGCTATGGTGCTGGGGCCTTTGCTGGCGAAATGGGCCGGCTTAAGCGGGGTGTTTTGGTTTACCGCCGTGCTGGCCTGTTGTGCCATGTTAGTGGTGGCATTTTTGCTGCCACAAAGCGTACATAAGGCGCCGATGGCTGAAACCCTGGCACTGCCGCAAAGCCTGGGCGCTATGCTAAAACACCGTCAACTACTGCAGTTAGATGGTGGCGTGTTGCTGCTGCATTTAATGCTTACGGCAATGTTTGTTGCGCTGCCGGCTTTGCTGCAAAACTATGGGCTAGTTTCGGTAAAACACTGGCAGTTTTATCTGCCGGTGTTATTAGGCTCCTTTGTGCTGATGGTCCCAATGATGATTATCGCTATGCGCAAAGCTCAGGAGAAAGGTTTTTTTCTGCTGGCCATAGCGCTGTTAGTCAGCGCTATGCTGGTTATCTGTATAGTACCGGGTTTTTGGCCACTGACGGCTGCTTTACTGCTGTTTTTTACCGGTTTTAATTTTCTCGAAGCCAGCCTGCCGGCGCTGGTGTCGCGCATCGCGCCGGCCGGCCAGCGTGGCAGCGCTATGGGTATTTACTCCAGTAGTCAGTTTTTTGGTGCCTTTTTAGGCGGGGTGCTGGGCGGCGCTGTGCTGCAACAATTTGGCTACCAAGCTTTGTTTGCTGTGCTGGCGGTTATTGGTTTAATATGGCTGGCAGTTGCCAGCACCCTTATTATTCCTCTGCGTGTGCAGCGCTTATCACTGGCGGTGTCGCTGCAAAGCACGCAGCAGGCAGAGCAATTAGCCGCAGATCTTACGGCATTAGCCGGGGTGCAGGAAGTTACACTGGTTTTGGCAGAGCAGCGCTGTTATCTGAAAGTCAGTTCAGCACAATTTGACACAGCGCAGGCGCAAGCGGTTATTGCCGCAGCCGGGGCTTAACATTTTTTAGGAGAACTCGCATGGCGCGTGGCATTAATAAAGTCATCTTAATTGGTAACCTGGGCACCGACCCGGAAGTGCGCTATATGCCGCAAGGCGGCGCAGTGGCAAATTTAACGGTAGCTACCTCTGAAAGCTGGACCGACAAAGCCACTAACGAGAAAAAAGAACAAACCGAATGGCACCGCGTGGTGATTTACCAGCGTTTGGCCGAAATTGCCGGCGAATACCTGCGTAAAGGCAGCAAGGTGTATATCGAAGGCAAGCTGAAAACCCGCAAATGGCAGGATAAAGACGGTGTAGAGCGTTACACCACCGAAATTATCGCCAACGAACTGCAAATGTTAGATGGCCGTGGTGACGGTCAGCAACAAGGCGGTGGCATGGGTGGCGGCCAGCAAGGCGGTTACCAGAAACCAGCCCAGCAACAGGGCGGTTATCAGCAAGCGGCACCACAGCAGGCTTATCAGGCGCCGGCACAGGGTGGCTATCAGCAGGCAGCACCACAACAGCAAGCTGGTAGCTATCAGCAGCGTCCAGCGCAGCCTCAAGGCGGCTATCAGCAGCCAGCCCAGCCGCAACAGCGTGCACCGATGGAACCGCCTATCGACTTTGATGACGATATTCCGTTCTGACCTGTAATCTGAATAAAAAAGCCTCCTTGCGGAGGCTTTTTACTTTGTCTGGCAGGTTAATTCTGGTTCAGCAAGCCAACTCCACTTACCGCTGTTAGTACGCAACCTGCCGAAAGCTGGCCAATCTTTACCTAATCTTGACGTTTGCTGTGTTGAGCCGATACAGACACGCCACTATAGTGGGCGCAATCTGATAACACTGGATTTTCGCATGACACGGCAACATTCTTACTGGCTGGCGGCAGCCGTTATCGCCGCTGCAGCTGCAGCTTACTGGTTTTGGCCAGCAGAACAACCGGCACAGGCAACTGCCGGCCAGCGGCCGATGAGCCCCTGGGCTATGCCGGTACCGGTACGGGTAATCAGCGCTGAGCCGGGCGATTTGCGCGCCCAGATAAAAACCATCGGCACGGTAACCCCGCTAAATACCGTGCTGGTGCAAAGCCGGGTGTCGGGCACACTGCAACAACTGTTGTTTAAAGAGGGTGATAAGGTAGAAGCTGGCCAGTTGCTGGCGCAGATAGACCCGGCCGATTACCAAATTCAGCTGGCACAGGCAGAAGGCCAGCTGGAGCAAAACCTGGCACAGCTGAAAAATGCCGAATCCGATCTGGCGCTGTACGCCAAACTGCGTGAGCAAAGCTCTATTTCTGCGCAGCAATATAATCAGCAACAAGCTTTGGTTGGCCAACTAAAAGGCACCATTAAAAGCAATCAGGCACAAATTGATGCCGCTAAGCTGCAGTTATCTTACACCCGCATCAGCGCACCAATCAGTGGCCGCTTAGGCCTGCGTAATGTCGACAGCGGCAATTTAATTCAGGCCAACGGCGCCGAAGGCATAGTGACTATTACCCAGAGCTCGCCCATCAATGTACTGTTTTCGGTACCTGAGAGTCAGTTGCAACCGGTGTTGGACGCGGTGCGCCGCGGCGACAGCTTAAGTGTCGAAGCCTGGGATCGCAATGATCAGCAGCTATTAGCGACAGGCCGCCTGACCACGCTGGATAACCAGATTGATACCGCCACCGGTACCTTGCGGTTAAAAGCTGAATTTGCCAACGAGCAGGAACAGCTGTTTCCAAACCAGTTTGTTAACGTGCGGCTGAATGTGGCGGTGTACCAGAATATGATCACCATAGCGCAGGATGCGGTGCAGTATGGCTCGGCCGGCAGCTATGTGTATCTGATCGACAACAACAAGGCGCAGATCCGCCAGGTGACACTGGGCGCCAGTGATAATGGCCGCATTGCTGTGCTGTCCGGCCTCAGTGGCGGCGAGCAGGTGGTGCTGGAAGGGTTAGACAGATTACGCCCTGGCCGCGCAGTTGAAGTGATTGGCGAGCAGGCAGCACAGCCTGCAGCCGCATCACCCGGGCAGGACAAACCCAGACGCCGTCCAAAGAGGCCTGAATAATGAGTTTGTCGCGCCCGTTTATTCTGCGGCCGGTTGCTACCTCGCTGCTGATGCTGGCGATACTGATCGCCGGTGTATTGAGCTGGCGGCAATTACCGGTAGCCGCTCTGCCACAGGTAGACTACCCGATAATTCAGGTATTCAGCTTTAACCCCGGCGCCAGCCCGGACATTATGACCCGTACCATTACTGCGCCACTGGAGCGGCGGTTGGGGCAAATTCCCGGCTTAAAGCAGATGTCGTCGGCCAGCTCAGCCGGTGCTTCGGTGATCACGCTGCAGTTTGCGCTGGAAGTGGACATGGGCGTGGCCGAGCAGGAAGTGCAGGCCGCTATTAATACCGCCTCATCCTTGTTACCGAACGATTTACCATCGCCGCCGGTGTACCGCAAAGTTAATCCGGCCGATGCGCCTATTCTGACGCTGGCTGTCACCTCGACAACCTTACCACTGCCGAAAGTCTATGATCTGGTCGATACCCGCATGGCGCAGAAACTGGCGCAGCTGCCCGGTGTCGGCATGGTCAGCATTGCCGGCGGTCAGCGTCCGGCGATACGGGTCAAAGCTAATCCAGCTGCCCTGGCCGGCCTTAACCTGAGCCTGGAAAATCTGCGCAGCGCTATCGCCGCAGCCAATACTAACCAGCCAAAAGGCAGTTTTGATGGCCCGTTTCGCTCAACCATGCTTGATGCCAATGATCAGATCCGCAATGTCAGTGAATACGAGCAATTAATTATTGCCTGGCGCGACAATGCACCGGTGCGGCTACGCGATGTTGCCAGCGTGGAACAGGGCGCGGAAGACCGTTTTCTGGCGGCCTGGGCCAACGAGCAACCGGCTATTTTGCTGAATATTCAGCGCCAGCCTGGCGCTAACGTGATCGAAGTGGCTGATCAAGTGCAGGCCTTGTTGCCTCAGCTTACCGCCACCCTGCCCGCCGCGGTCGATGTCGCGGTGCTGACCGACCGCACCCACAGTATCCGCGCTTCGGTGCGCGACGTGCAAAAAGAGCTGGTGTTTGCCATTGTGCTGGTAATTCTTGTGACCTTTGTGTTTTTACGCACTATACCGGCCACCATTATCCCGAGTTTAGCGGTGCCTTTGTCGCTGGTGGGTACCTTTGCTGCCATGCTGTGGCTGGGTTTTTCTGTGAATAACCTGACTCTGATGGCACTGACCATTGCCACCGGCTTTGTAGTAGATGATGCCATCGTAATGCTGGAAAACATTGCCCGCCACCGCGAACAGGGCGCATCGCCACTGCAGGCGGCACTTAAGGGCGCGCAGGAAATTGGCTTTACGCTGATCTCGCTGACCTTTTCGCTGATTGCAGTATTAATTCCACTGCTATTTATGGCCGATGTCGTCGGCCGGCTGTTTTATGAGTTTGCCGTCACGCTGGCAGTAGCGATACTGATCTCTCTGATAGTGTCACTGACGTTAACGCCGATGCTATGCGCGCGCTTGCTGACGGCGATGCCGTCGCATGAACAGCAACAAGGATTTATGGCACGCATTATCGCCCGTTACGGTGAGATGTTGCAGTGGGTTCTGCGCCATCAACGCCTGGCGATGGCGACGATGCTGGGTACGGTCGCACTAACCGCCGGGCTTTATCTGGCGGTGCCCAAAGGCTTCTTTCCGGTGCAGGACAGTGGTGTTATTCAGGTGATTACCGAAGCGCCGCAGGATATCTCTTTTAGCGCTATGGCGCAGCGGCAGCAGGCGCTGGCCCAGGTGCTGGCGCAGCATCCGCAGGTGCAGAGCCTGTCGTCCTTTATTGGCGTCGATGGCAGCAACAGCAGCATTAACAGTGGCCGCATTTTGCTAAACCTGAAGCCACACAGTGAGCGTTCACAAACTGCCACCGAAGTGATTTACCAGCTGGAGCAACAGGCGCAGCAGGTGGTGGGCATTAAAGGCTGGTTTCAAAGCGTGCAGGAGCTGAGCATTGAAGACAGAATCAGCCGTACCCAGTACCAGTTTACGCTGAGTACACCCGATCAGCAGGTGCTGAGCCAGTGGTTGCCTGAGCTGGTAGAAGCGCTGCAACAACGGCCGGAGCTGTCGGAAGTGGCGCATGATCTGCAATGGCAGGGCCTGCAGGCCTATATTGATATCGACCGTAATGCTGCCGCCAGGCTTGGCCTGTCGGTATCGCAAATCAGCTCGGTGCTGCAAAGCGCTTACAGCCAGCGTCAGGTGTCGACCTTATTTACCCAGGCCAATCAGTACCGGGTGGTGCTGGAGGCCGATCCGGCGCAAATTAACGGCCTGGATGCGCTGCAAAACCTGTATCTGACCAGCAGCAGCGGCGCCAGTGTCCCGCTGGCCAGCGTGGCGACCGTATCACAGCGCCCGGCCCGGCTGCTGATTAACCAGCAGGGACAATTTCCGGCTGTGACCTTATCGTTTAACATGTCGCCCGGTTATTCGCTGGGTGAGGCTGTCGCGGCAATCGAACAGGTGCAGCAACAACTGCAGTTGCCAGCTGAGCTGGAGCTGAGTTTTCAGGGCGCTGCCGAGGCGTTTCGCTCCTCGCTAAGCAACACGCTGTGGCTGGTGCTGGCGGCGGTCGTCACCATGTACATCGTATTGGGCGTGCTGTACGAAAGCCTGATCCACCCCATCACTATTTTGTCTACACTGCCTTCGGCCACAGTTGGTGCTTTAGCCGCGTTGCTGCTTACCGGCCAGCCACTGGATCTGATTGCCGTGATCGGCATAGTGCTGCTGATTGGTCTGGTAAAGAAAAACGGCATTATGATGGTCGACTTTGCGCTGGATGCGCAGCGTAATCAGGGCTTAAGCCCGCGCGATGCCATTTATCAGGCGGCGCTGATGCGCTTTCGGCCGATATTAATGACCACACTGGCTGCGCTGTTTGGTGCTATCCCACTGATGCTGGCCAGTGGCTCCGGTGCCGAGCTGCGCCAGCCACTGGGGCTGGTAATGGTTGGTGGTTTGCTGGTCAGCCAGGTACTGACGCTGTTTACCACACCTGTGGTGTATTTATGGTTTGATGCTCTGGTACGCCGGCCAGCGGCAGAGGCAGAACCGGCATGAATCTGGCGCAACCCTTTATTCAGCGCCCGGTAGCCAGTGGCCTGATAGCCACCGCTATTATGCTACTGGGCTTACTAAGCTGGCGTTTGCTGCCGGTATCGCCGCTGCCGGCTATCGACTTTCCGATGATTGTGGTTAGCGCCAGCCTGCCCGGCGCCAGCCCGGAAAGTATGGCGGCTACCGTTGCTACGCCGCTGGAGCGGGCACTGGGCAGTATTTCCGGCATCCGTCGTATCAGCTCGTCCAGCAATCAGGGCTCGACTCAGGTACGGCTGGAGTTTGAGCTGGAGCGCAATGTCGATGACGCCGCGCGCGAAGTACAGGCCGCGATAAACGCCGCCCGTGGTCAGCTGCCAGCCGGTATGCCCGGCAACCCGGTGTACCGCAAGTTTAACCCGTCGCAGGCACCGATCATGGCGTTGGCGCTAAGCTCGTCACATTTAGCCGGCAGCGTATTGTATGACAACGCCTCTACTGTGCTGGCGCAAAAACTGTCGCGTATTAACGGCGTGGGTGAAGTCGAAGTCTCCGGCTCGTCACTGCCGGCAGTGCGGGTGCAGCTGAACCCCGGCATGCTGGCGCAATATGGTGTGGCGCTGGATGAAGTGCGCAGCGCTATCAGCAGTATTAATGCTTCCGTTGCGCTGGGTGTGCTGGAAACCGGACAATACCGCTGGCAACTGGCCACCAGTGAGACGCTGCGTCAGGCCAGTGATTATCAGGATTTAATTATTAAATATGTCGATGGCGCCGCGATCAGGCTGTCAGACATAGCACTGGTTACCGACTCAACCGAAAACCGCTACAGCGCCGGTTTTCATAACGACAAAGAGGCGGTAATACTGCTGGTTAGCCGGCGCAGCGGGGCCAACATCGTTGCCACTATCGATGCCATCTACCAACAATTGCCGCTGCTGCAGGCATTGGCTCCGGCCGGGGCTGAGCTGGCGGTAGTGATGGACCGCAGCCCGGTGATCCGCGCCACGCTGCACGAAGCCCAGATCAGCCTGGCGATTGCTGTCGCTCTGGTGATCCTGGTGGTGTGGGCCTTTTTGGGTAACCTGAAAACGGCGCTTATTCCTACCGCTGCCATTCCGGTTTCGCTGATTGGCGCCTTTACTGCTATGTACCTGTTTGGTTTCTCGCTAAATAACCTGTCGGTGATGGCGCTGATTGTCGCCACCGGTCTGGTGGTCGATGACGCCATCGTCGTGGTAGAAAATATCCGCCGCCATATAGAGCGCGGTTTAACTCCGCTGCAGGCTGCAAAGCAGGGCGTGGCCGAAGTCGGCTTTACACTGCTGGCAATGAACCTGGCGCTGATTGTGATTTTCCTGTCGATCCTGTTTATGGGCGGCATGGTAGAACGCTTGTTCCGCGAGTTCTCTGTCACACTGGTGGCGGCGATGGTGATTTCTCTGCTGGTGTCGCTAACGCTGACGCCCAGCCTGTCTGCATTGCTGCTGGGTAAAAACAACCGCGGCAGCGATAAATCATCGCCTAAGTTTACCGCGGTACAACAGACCTACCGGCGCAGTATTGCCTTTAGCCTGGCACATTACCGCTGGTTGTTGCTGCTGATGTTACTGCTGTTTGCCGCCAGCGCCTGGCTGTATCACAAGGTGCCGTCCGGTTTACTGCCCGAGCAGGATACCGGCCAGTTAAATGGCTTTGTCCGCGGCGATGATGGTGCCTCTTTTCAGATGATGCAGCCGAAAATAGAAGCGTTTCGCCAGTATGTATTACAAGACCCGGCAGTGGCCGATCTTACCGGCTCGGCCGGCGGCAATGGTGGTGTCAGTAACTCCTGGATGCGGGTACGGTTAAAACCGCTGGCCGAGCGCCAGGTATCGGCCCGCACTGTGGTTGACCGGCTGCGCGCCAATGCGCCCAAAGTGCCGGGCGGCATACTGTTTATGAATGTCGATCAGGATATCCGCCTGTCATCGCCGTTTAGCCGCAGCGATTATGAAGTACAGCTGTTATCTGACGATTTAACCCTGCTGCGGCAGTGGGGTAAAAAAGTCGGTGAAAAGCTGCAGGAGCTGCCTGAGCTGGTGGATGTTAATACCCCCGGCGGTGAAGATGCGCAGCAGGTCGTGTTACAGATTGATCGCACCGCCGCACAGCGCCTCGGCGTCGATATGCGCACTGTGGCGTCGATGCTGAATAACGCCTTTTCGCAGCGACAGGTGGCGACGCTGTACGATCAACAAAACCAGTACCGAATCGTAATGGAACTGCTGCCGGGGTACACCGCCCAGCCGGAAGTGCTACAGCAGCTGCAAATTATCACCAGCGACGGCCGCCGGGTGCCGCTGTCAGCCATTGCGTCTTATCGCTATGGCCTGGTCAATGACCGGGTGCAGCACGACGGCCAGTTTGCTGCAGTGAATATTGGCTATGGCCTGGCCGAAAACGTTACCGTTGAGCAAGCCAGTGCGGCTATTGATCAGGCGCTGGCAGAATTAATGCTGCCGGGTGCGATCCATGCCATCAGTGGCGAAAACCAGCGCAATGCCATGTTTAGCAGTGCCGATCAGACCTGGCTGATTGTTGGTGTAATCATTGCCGTTTATCTGTTGCTGGGCGTGCTGTATGAAAGCCTGCTGCAACCGCTAACGATAATGTCGGCGCTCCCCTGCGCCGGTTTGGGCGCGCTGCTGGCACTGCATGTAACCGGCGGCGAATTTAATTTAATTGCCCTGCTGGGGCTGTTTTTGCTGCTCGGTATCGTAATGAAAAACGCCATCTTACTGGTCGATTTTGCGCTGGCCGCAGAGCGCGAGCAGGGCTTATCGCCGGCGCAAGCCGTGGCACTGGCCGCAGAGCAGCGCTTAAGACCGATTTTAATGACCAACTTTGCGGCTGTGCTCGGTGCCGTGCCGCTGTTGTTTGGTGTCGGTGAAGGTTCAGAACTGCGCCAGCCGCTAGGGGTAACCATTGTAGGTGGCTTGTTGGTCAGCCAGTTGCTAACGTTATACACCACACCTGCGGTTTACTTACTGATCAGTAAAATAAAACCGGCAAAGCAGCCAGCTATGCTTTAGGCTGCCTTATCAAAACAACACGATAAAAGTGTCTGAACTTGCCGGTTGTTGTAAATCGGCTAATATTCAACCTTGTTGCTGTTATTGCGGACAAGGAAGCCAGCTATGACGAGATTGCCACTATCTCATGTTGAACTTTCTGAGGTGATTGGTCAGATTTATAGTGCCACCCTGACACGTTGCTGGGATGATTTCCTCGAGCGGATAATAGATATAACTCAGTCGAACAAAGCATTCTTTTTGTTACAGAAACTCAGTGAACCGCAGCCAGCTTTGCTCAACCTGAAAATAAACTTTGACTACGATCCCGATGTGTTGCGGGATTATTACCGTCGCCCTGAGCAAGATCCTTTATATCAGCTGATCAAAGACTTTCCGGAGGGTGAAGTTATTTACTGCAATGAATACTTTGATGTCGATGATTTCTCTGATACAGAGTATTTCCAGTCCATTTATAAGCCTATGCGCACCTACCATGCTTTGGGCTGCATTTTACTGCGGGATGGAGTGTATGATTCAAACTTCATTATTAACAGGGGGCCCGCCGACAAACCTTACTCTGAACTAGAAAAACAGCTGTTAAAAATTTTGACGCCACATTTAAATCAGGCCGTGCGTATCTTTAATACATTGCAGCTACAGCGCGAATATATTGATTTAAATCAGAGCATTATGGATCAAGCGGGTAAAGCCATTTTTGTCTGCAATCGCAATGCTGAGGTACTGATAAAAAATGCCGCTGCAGAGCAAATATTAGCTAGTGATCAACTGTTTGTTGTGCAAGACGGTCAATTGCAACTAAGTGAAAAACTATTCCAGGCCCGCTTTAGCCACTATGTTAATCAGTGTGCTGATTTCGCTATCGATAACATCTATTGTAAAGAAGCACTGATAGTGGATCGCGCCAACGGTTCAACAGCAACCATCAGCATTATGCCACTGCGGGGATGCCACGATTTTACCCGCTTGCCGCAACAGGTGTGCCTGGTAACGGTTTGTTTCAGCCACACATTAGATTGGGAACTGCTGACCCGTGAGTTTCAGCTAACCAGAGCGGAAAGCCGTTTAATAAGCGCCCTTTACCGGAAAAAGAAACTTTCTGATCTAAGCCAGGAATTAAACCTGAGCTACAACACCTTACGTAGTCAACTACAAACGATATTCAAAAAGTTACACGTTAACTCGCAGGCGGAGTTAATGGTTAAGCTCAACAGCTTTGCCGACGGCGGATATACACCCTAACAATGCTAACTGACTCAGCATTATCGGCACTTATTGGCCAGATATATACCGCCTCACTTAGTCGCAACTGGGATGACGTACTTGGCCAGATTATTCAACTGACTACGTCTAATAAAGCATTCTTTTTTATTGAAAAATTGAATGAACCTAAACCTGCGCTCCTCGCGTTAAAAACGACTTTTGATTACGATCCGCATGTCCTGACAGCTTATCAGCACGAGCCTTTGCAAGACCCGTTTTATCAGGCTATGAAAGATTTGCAGCAAGGCGAAACCGTGTACTGCAACCAGCAGATCGCCATTGAAGACTTTATCCATACCGAATACTACCAGAACTACTTCAAACCAATGCGCACCTATCATGCTATTGGCGGTGTGCTGCTTCGCGATGGTGAGTACGAATCAGCTTTCGCTATTACACGGGATGATATGGCGCAACCCTATAGGGCAAATGAACTGGAATTAATGACGCTACTTTGCCCACATTTAAGCCAGGCCATGCAAATATTTAACACGCTGCAATTACAAAAAGACTATCAAACGCTATCACAAAGTGTGATAGAGCAAAAAGCACAGCCTGTGTTTGTCTGTAGTGCCGATGGCGACATTTTATTGCTCAATACAGCCGCTGAAACTGTGCTTTCACAGCGTCAGCTTTTCACTGCTTCCAAAGGTAAACTGACACTGGCAGAACCTTCAGCAGCAGAGCGCTTTAACAGTTATGTTCACCATTGTGCACTATTTGCAGCGCACGATATTTACTGTAAAGAGGCCATTCAACTGGAGCGCGCTGATGGCAGCACTACCATCATTTCGGTTTCACCTTTGCAGGGCTGTCAGGATTTCACCCGTTTGCCAGCACATATTTGTCTGGTATCCGTCAGCCAGAGTAATAACCTTGACTGGACCAGTATCAAACAGCAATTTGGTATTAGTGCAGCAGAGTCAAAGCTGTTGCAGGCTTTATATCTGAAACGGAAACTGTCTGATCTTAGCCCGGAGTTTAACGTTAGTTGCAACACCTTGCGCAGCCAGCTGCAGAGCATTTTCAGCAAAATCGGCGTCAATTCCCAAACAGAATTAATGCTGAAATTACGAACTATGCAGCAATGATCAATCGATTTTTCATACAAATGTATGAGACCAAAAATATTACAAGTTAAGACTTAAACCTGCCGTTCTCGTAACCAAATCAAAAACAAACGATACTGCTTACGCAAATTTATCTAACACTATCAAATAAATATAAATTTTGGCCTGCATTATGCTGAAATCGTCCGGTTTTTGTAAAAGGAGCATTGCAGAATGAAAAAGGTTTTTTATTTATTTGCCAGCCTGATATTGCTGAGCCTGCCTGCGAAGGCAGCGCTGATTAGTCTGATACCAAGTGACAGCGATGTATTTACCGGCGAGTATTTCGACGTTGCAGTTCAGATAACCGATTTACAACCCGGCGAGGTGGTCACGTTATTTGATATTTCGGTTGTGTTTGACCCCGCGGCAATTATGTTAACCGGCGGCATATTTGGCTCTGGACTGGGCGGCGTCAGTGATTCTTCTCAGGATAACACTGGTAACAACTTCTATGAGTTTAGTTTTCTTGATGATGTATCACTCACGCAGCTTCAGAGTTCGCCCTTTACCTTATTCACGCTTAACTTTCAGGCGTTAGTACCATCGTCAGCCACTGTTATAGGCATTGAGATAAACCCTGTTGGTCTGCTCAATTATGCGCAGGAAGACATAGCCGCTGAGATTGCAGTTGCAACGATCAGCATTGAACAACGGGCGCAAACTGTTTCAGCACCATCCAGCATGCCATTGCTGCTGTTGGCGTTGTCTGGCCTGCTTGGCAGGCGTCGAACGCGAAGTCGCCGCTAACGCATCAGATACAGACTTAACCATAACGCACTGCGACGACGGCTAAGTCTGCTTACACCATCAACTACTTAGTTTGGTCGGGATAAGGTTTTACCTGGCCCGGGATACTTTTGTTTAAAGGATCAGGTATGAATACGCTAAAACGAATCCGTTACTGGCTGTTACCCCTGCTATTTTTCAGCCAAACCAGTATTGCTGCGATATGTGATGTAGACGCTGACAATGACATTGACCGTGACGATATCCTGCTGATTTCGCAGGCCCGAAACCAACCATCAAACGGCGCTGATGACCCAAGAGACGGTAATCAGGACGGCTTTATTGATAACAGAGATGTCGGCTTCTGCACCCGCATCTGCACGCTGCCACGCTGTGTAAGCCCGGCAGCAAACCAAACCCCGATAGCCAACGCCGGTGCCGATATCAAAGCCAGAGTAGGCGATAATATCTTACTGAATGGCACCGGCTCCGTAGACCCGGACGGCGATGCACTAACGTACAGCTGGCAGTTTACATTACAGCCAGCGGGTAGCAATGCAGTGCTTAATAGTGCACTAAGCAGCCAGGCTGATTTTGAGCTGGATGTAGCGGGCAGCTACCGGGTACAACTTGTCGTGAATGATGGTAAAACCGACAGTGCTCCGGATACGGTGGATATCACCACAGAAAACAGTCCGCCGGTAGCAATAGCCGGGCCTGATGGTTCTACACCAGTCGCTGTGGCATATCAATTAAATGGTGCCGCCAGTTATGACGTCGATGGCGATAATATCAGTTACGTCTGGCAAATTCTCTCTGCACCCGCAGGCTCTGCCGCCACGTTATCCGCAAGCAACATCGTTAATCCCGTCCTGACGCCGGATATGAGCGGAGACTATCAAATCCAGCTAATCGTTAATGATGGCGAAACAGACAGCCTGCCCGATATTGTCACGGTAAGTACGCTTAATTCGGCACCAGTAGCTAATGCCGGGCCAGATCAAACACCAGCGGTTGCTGAGTGGGTGACGCTGGATGGCAGTGCATCAACGGATGTCGATGGCGATCCGCTTAGCTATCTGTGGCGGATAATTTCATCACCGGAAAATTCAGACGCATTACTGAGCGCACCAGGCAGCAGTCTGACTCAATTGCAGATTGATGTGCCGGGCAGCTATGTTATTGGTCTTACGGTGCATGACGGCATCTTAAGCAGCGTTGAAGATACACTGATTTTAAATACCCGAAATTCTGCACCACAGGCCAACGCAGGCAGCGATCTAACGGCTTTGGTCGGTGCAAATGTCACGCTGGATGGCAGTGCATCCACTGATATCGATGGCGACCCACTTAGTTTTAGCTGGAGCTTATTGTCGAAACCCGCTGGCAGTGCAGCGTTACTGAGTAATGCCAATGGCATCATGCCATCATTTGTCATCGATGTGGCTGGCACTTACCAGTTTCAGTTGATTGTCAATGACGGCTTGCTCGATAGCCCGCCAGACACCATGACTGTAAGCACTGACAATAGTCCGCCGGTAGCGAATGCCGGAGCCGATCAGAACCCCTTTGTCGGCGATCTGGCGCAGCTTGATGGTTCAGCCTCTTATGATGTCGATGGCGACGCTCTGACTTACCGCTGGTCTGTTACCAGCCGGCCAACTGACAGTGCAGCGGCACTAAGCGACAGCAACAGTGCTCAGCCTCATATTGAAATAGATGCCGCAGGCACCTATCTGCTGCAGCTGATAGTCAATGACGGCACACTTGACAGCACCCCAGATGCAATAAGGCTGGATACACAAAACACCCGGCCAGTGGCTAACGCAGGCCCGGATCAACGTTTGGATACCGGTAGCCAGGTGTTACTCGATGGTTCAGCATCTTACGATGTGGATGGTGACCCATTGAGCTATTTGTGGTCGATGTTATCCAAGCCCTTGGGCAGCAGTGCCGAACTAGAACAAGCTGACTCTGCCAGCCCCGAATTCACTCTTGATATGGCTGGCGAATACACTCTGCAACTAATTGTTAGCGACGGTACGTTAAGCAGTACACCGGATGCAGTAGTGGTAAGTACCAACAATACCCGCCCGGTAGCGTATGCCGGTGCAGACCAAACTGCAAAGATTGGCGACCCGCTAACACTGGATGGCTCAGCGTCAACCGATGCTGACGGTGACACCTTAAGTTACAGCTGGTCAATCAGCAGCAAGCCAAATGGCAGCAATGCCAGTCTGAGCCAGCCGCAAGCTGTGAGTACCGGTATCACCCTTGATAGCCCAGGCAGCTATATTATCCAGCTAATCGTCAATGACGGTGCATTAAGCAGTCTGCCGGACACCGTGGTGCTGCAATCCGAGAATCAACCACCAGTAGCTGATGCCGGCGAGGACCAGACCGCTGAAATCGCTGAATCGGTGCAGTTTAACGGCAGCAACTCAACGGATCCGGACGGCGATCCCTTGACCTACAGCTGGAGCCTGCTAGAGGCACCATTTGGTAGTGTCGCTCAAATACAACAAGCTAACAGTGTTCAATCGGAACTCATTCCTGATGTAGCTGGTGTCTATCGTTTAAGTCTGATTGTCTCTGATGGCAGTGTAGACAGTGCTGCAGATACTGTTGAGCTGATTGTAACCGACCCACTACCGGCAATAACGTTACAGTTAAGCAGTGCCAGAGTCGGCGTAGGCCGCGATATTGGCGGAACGCTGAAGTTGGCCACACCGGCACCACAAGATGGCATTAGCGTAAGTCTTGCAAGTGATGACACTAGCATCGCCACTGTAACCCCGTCAACGCTGGTTATAGCACAAGGCGAAACAGAGGCTAACTTTGACATTAGTGGAGCAGGCGCCGGCAATACCACCATCCGTGCAACTGCAACAGGCTATCAGCAGGCCAGCGCAGCGATTTATGCCACCACTGCACTGATTAGCCTGGGTGATCCAGGCAATCTGGCACCCGGCATGGTCAGTTCTCTGGCGCTAAGTTTGTCAGAATCTGCGCCTGTTGGCGGTTTGCTGGTAACACTCTTTAGCAGTAATGATGATGTGGTTGCAGTAACCGGTAGCGTTTTTATTGCTGAGGGGCAGTCCACCGCTGCCAGCAACCCACAATTAACTGCCGACCAGCTGGGCAACGCCACCATTTTTGCCAGTGCAGACAATTACGGGCCGGACGAGCGCGAACTGATTGTTACTCTGAGCATGAACTTTACCCCGGCTAATATCAGTGTGGTAGAAACCTTAACTAAAACAGCCTTTTTAAACCTGAGTGCCCCAGCGCCCAGTGGCGGTTTAACCGTAAACCTGACCAGCAGTGACGACACTATTTCCACCGTGCCAGCCAGCGTCGTGGTGCCGGAAGGCCAGTTAAGCGCACAGGTAATGGTTACCGGCGTGGCGCAGGGTAACGCTCAAATCACCGCCAGTCCACAGGCCGGTGTAGAAGCCAGTTTAGGGGTTACGGTTACCCCGGCGCCGGCGATTAGCGCTAACAATCTGACTATTGGTAAAGACTTACAAGGTGCCGCGTCGATCTGGCTGGGTGATACTCCCACCCAACCGACAACAGTAACTATTGAAGTTGCCGATCCGGCGATTGCAATTGTCAGTACCAATGCCACTACAGCTGGCAGTGCGGTTGCCAGTATCAGCAATATCATCAGCACAACTGTACCGCAGGTGTATATTCAGGGCTTGCAACAAGGTGAAACCAGCTACACGGTATCTGCCCCCGGCTTTGCGCCGGTAACCAGAACTATCAACGTCTGGCCGAGTGGTTTTGTTGGTTTAAGAGGCAGTAATTTTGTAACCACAACATTCAGTGACGACTCCGTTTGGTATATCCGTTCCAGCGTGCTTGACCCGAATACCCTAAGCTGGGTCAATAACGATCAACCTGTCCGGGCCGGTTTATCGGTG
>JAHJZX010000074.1 GCA_018826295.1 Gammaproteobacteria bacterium | reverse complement strand
CTTGTTCATCTCACTCTTCTCCCAACGGCACGACTTTCAATGTCAGCTTTTCTTGTGCTAAGTACAATAAGATTTCGTCGAAGAGAAAGCCATTCCAATCTGAATCGCTACAATCGAAGGAATTCTTCGAAATTTCGCCTTTCTCGATTGCTTCAATAATATCCTCGGTCTGTTCGTTCCAGAAGCTGTCGCCGTGCTTCAGAATCGCGTTGTACACCTTGAGTTTATCTTTCGGGTTCATCGTTTCGGTATCCGAATGAATATCGCATCGTTTGTTTCAGGCTCATACTGTCTTGAATTTGTTCGTTCATCTTCGATGTTAACTAATAACCCGCAGTGTTCACATTTTCCTCTGTAAGTCGACGAGGCCAGTATACGCGTCTCATAATCTATTTCACCTTCTCCGACAAGTCTTTGCAACTTTATTTCGTCACAGCTGACGTCACATCTACATCTCGGACAGTACAGAAGTATTCTCGGAGGCTTGACTACGAGTGCAAATTCATTCATTGTTTCTTCTTCAAATCCCATTGCATCATCTCTTCCTCAGTGTAGACATCACCAGGTTTTCCGTATATTGTTCGTACTAGCTTAATTGCGCTGCAGTTCTTCAAGACTCTCGTTTGACCGAAGAGTGTTAACTCCACATCGTCGCCAACTTGTTCAGCTTTCATTCTCCATCTCCTCCCTTACGAGTTTAATCCCGGCGAGTGCTGCTTCCGCGAGTAGTTGCGATCTCTCCTGTGCTTCTTGCGCACGTAGTAACACAACTTCGTGCATTGCCTCGCTGCAAATGTCTGCTGCGTATTCGAGATGCTTCGCCATCATTTCGAATCGACTGCCAAGCAGCGAATTCTCTAACAGGTAGTAGGCTCTCGCAAACTCATATAACTCATCTGCGTCGGCCTTGATCGACTTCACTGCCTTCTCATGTCTGTCAAGTTGTTCTTTCATTCTTCATCTCCTGTTTGCATATGCGTCGATTGTAACTTGTCTATCACTTCTTGAATGTATTCTCGATCCTTCTTCCGTGTGAGTTCCAGTCGTTCAGCAACCATTTTAATTGCTTCTTCGTTGGGATACGAGTGTCTCTTCCAAAACTTAAAATTTTCGATGATCTTGTCGTCGAGTTCACCGTGGTACATCTTCTGTCGCTTGTCCTCGATTATCTTCTTGTAGTTTTCTCGGCGCTTCTCAGCTTCCTCGACCATTTCATTAACGTCGTTAATGCTGTACCATCGGTCACCATAGAAGTAGCTGATCGTAACGTTTGCTTCCAAACCTGAGTTTTCGAGACATTCTTCGATACGTCGCGCGACTGTACACACTCGTATTCCGGTTATTCTTTTGCCATTTTCTTTTATGTCAGATATTCTTATTGCCATATTTTATTACCTCCGTTTTGTTATGTTTCTCTTCCTTTTATTTTCTTCTAACGGATACCTGCATATGCATAACCGCAGTGGTCGCATTTAAATATGCACTGCATTCCTCTGCACTGGCGCTGCACTTCATGTTGGCAGATCGAACACTCGTAATATGTTCGACTGAAAAGCCACCAACCTTTCTTCACGAGTCGCGGCTTCTTTAACCACGGCTGTTTCACACAATCTTCTCTGAGCTTCCTCCAGTGAGGCATAAACAGGTCGCGCTCTTCTGTAGCTGATTCATAAGCGTCTTTCCAAGCCTTGACTGTTTCTTCTTTATGTTTCTGAACATCCTTTATTTTCTTTGGCATGTTTCTCTTTCTCTTTTCCTCCTTTTCTCCTAACACAACTCTCTTTCGAGTTGTGAAGCACCAAGAGTCCTACTACATACCCATGTATGCTTCCTGAGGTGTTCTTGGTGCGCTATTGCTACATTCACCTCCTATTGTCTAGTCAGTTCTGACTAGCTTAAGTTCTTCGACGTTTACTTTGTCGGCGTGCCAGGCTCATACTCCAGATACTCGAAGATTGCGCGCATCACAATATCGCCCATCTTTCGGTATGCTTCGAGTTTCTCCGGCGGTACGTGCCCCTCGTGTTCCCAACGATCAATTGCATCAGACACTTCGTCGGCGATTGTATAACTCATAGTACCATCACTCCCAGCTTTTCTTCACCAACAAACTTCGCATTGAAAGTTCGTGCCAACGTATTGATGATGTCGTATTCGTAATTCCTTCCCCACGCCATCAGCCCTAACCCGCCTTCATGGACTGCACTCGGTCTCAGCCACACGCAGTTCTTTCCGTCGGTAACGCATATGTTCTTTGGATCTTCGAATCCTCGGTGCTCTTCGCTCACAATATGCTCCTCGATGTTTTCAACTTCTCCTGCACGTATTGCCTTCACAACATCATCAAACAGTACACCCGATGCTTCGTAGTATCTACTCATCCTTCGCCTCACCTCCTAAATACTCCATCAGATATGTTTCAGCGAACTCTCGCTTGTTAGGATTCTCTCCCCAAAGCGCTCCTCGAAACTCCCAATCTTCTGGTATTGCTGTCAGCACCACGTTAGTTAGATTCGGCAAGTCCAAGAACTTCGTGACGATTGCGTACTTCAACTCCTCGATTTCGTTGTGTGTTATACCAGTCAAGCAATCTATCAGGTATGCTTCTGCGAACGTCTTCTTGCTTGGAAGCACTCCCCAATCGGATTCAAGGAACTTCCAATCTTCCGGTATCGCTACCACGACTGCATTCACTGTACCTGGTACCTTCAAGAGTTTCGCGACTGCGTTTTCCAATAGCTTCTTCATAGTCTTCTCCTATTCTGCTAAAGTTCCTCGGAACGGCAGGCTCTTGACTTTTCCTTCAACGCCCATATTGTATCCGTTGATCCGTACGACGAAGTTATAATTGAGTCGTCGTGCACGCGCTGCCCATCTTTCACTGACTGTCTTGTAGTACTCTCCATCCTTCTCAAATATCCACAAGTACGACATTTGGTCTCTACCACTTCTCCCCAATGTGATCAGGCCTAACCCAGAACCGCGTTTTGTGAGTATTTCCGTTTCGCTTCACCAGTTCTATCAAAACATCTCCGTGCGTATACGGTTTCTTGCCTCTCTTGACTCCTGCAACGTCGTAAATCATCGCCACTAGTATATTGTTCGTGTCGTAAAGTTTCGCTGCGTTTTGTCGTCTATCGATCTCTAACCTGACAAACTCCTCATCTTCCATTTCTTCGTCCTCTAGTTTAAAGCTGATCGTCTGCGAATAGCTTCTCTGCAATGTCTGATCCACTTTCATCAATCCACCACCACTTTACTATTAGCAATAGTACGTTTCGAAGGTCGTCGCAGTATTCGTCGAGTAGTTTATCTTCGTCTTCAGGGTTCGCTCGCAGTGTCTTAATAGTCTCCGCGAACTTCAACACAGCTTCTTCCATTTCAGTGTGCAATGGTTCCATCTCTCCTCACCTTCACTTCTTCCAAGGTAATGTCCACAACTTCCATCAGGTGGTATTCTTCTCTTGGAAATTTTGTTCGCATCTCAACGAGCTTGTCTACTGCTTCAGTGTCTTTATCAAACACTGCGAGTACGCCTCTCTTATGTCTAACTATTCCTTCGTCCCATACGACGACGTAGATGTGTTCTTGATTCCTCGTCATGTTATTCACGCTCGCATTTTCTTTACGATGACGACTCGTCCTTCTTCAGCGAGTATTGCATGTTCGACTTCACTATCCAGGTCTTCGTACGACACTTCATCAAGTATCACGATGCGTGTGACATTCTTGATGTCAGTCGTGCCAGCCCAGCAAGCGTCCTCTGTAATAACTTCAATGTCCGTCATACTTCGCCTGTCTCCTCCCGCAACAAGGTTATTGCGTTCATGAACTCAACGATCACCTCATGTTCGATGTCGCATCCGTTGATGATTGCGTTCGCTACTGCATCCATGTACATGAAATATTTAATTCGTGCGT
>JAHJZX010000050.1 GCA_018826295.1 Gammaproteobacteria bacterium | reverse complement strand
GCAGCGGACTTTTAATCCGTTGGTCGATGGTTCGAATCCATCATGACCCACCACTTTTCTTGTTTTTCCTGCATGGGTCATTAGCTCAGCTGGTAGAGCAGCGGACTTTTAATCCGTTGGTCGATGGTTCGAATCCATCATGACCCACCATGCAGCCTCCTTCGTAATAAGCACCGCTTTGTACACCCAGACTGTATTTTGGCGCTCTGCAGCGTTATAATACCGCCCCTTTACAGCCACCGGGTAAGCCGTATGGAACAGACGTTGTATTTTACTGAGCAAGATTTTGCCTTTCCAAAAAAGCCGGTACCGCTAAGCAGCGACGACAAGCAAGCTTACAAAGCGCGTATTAAGGCCTTATTACAGCAAAAAGACGCTGTGCTGGTGGCGCATTACTATACCGATCCTGAAATTCAGGCGCTGGCTGAAGAAACCGGCGGCTGTGTGTCTGACTCGTTAGAAATGGCGCGTTTTGGTAACGAACACCCGGCAAAGACCCTGATTGTCGCTGGCGTTAAATTTATGGGTGAAACGGCAAAGATCCTGACACCAAATAAAACCGTACTGATGCCGACGCTGGACGCCACCTGCTCACTAGACTTAGGCTGCCCGGCAGAGCCCTTCTCAGCATTTTGTGATGCCCACCCGGACCGTGTCGTGGTGGTGTATGCCAACACCTCAGCTGCAGTTAAAGCGCGCGCCGACTGGGTTGTAACCTCATCTATTGCGTTAGACGTAGTAGATTACTTGGACAGCCAGGGTAAAAAAATCCTCTGGGGCCCGGACAAACACCTGGGCGCCTGGGTACAAAAGCAAACCGGCGCCGATATGTTGCTATGGAACGCCGCCTGTATCGTACACGACGAGTTTAAAGCCAACGCTCTGATCGAGCTTAAAAAGCAATATCCCGATGCTGCAGTGCTGGTGCACCCGGAATCGCCAGACAGCGTAGTACAGCTCGCTGATGCGGTAGGCTCTACCAGCCAACTGATTAAAGCCAGCCAAACGCTGTCAAACGATACCTTTATCGTTGCCACCGACAAAGGCATCTTTTACAAGATGCAGCAGCAAATGCCGGACAAGACCTTTATTGAAGCTCCAACCGGCGGTAACGGCGCCACCTGTCGTAGCTGCGCTCACTGCCCCTGGATGGCAATGAACGGCTTAAAAGCGATTGAGGCGGCTTTAACAGACACAACCGGCCATGAGATCTTTGTCGATGCCGCACAGCGGGAAAAAGCCTTAATACCGCTAAACCGCATGTTGGCTTTTGCCGCGGAGCTGAAAAAGCAGGTAAAAGGCAACGCTTAAGCCTGATAAAGCCCGAAACGCTTAAAAATCAGCCATAAGCAAGGGCCAATACAGATAACAGTTGCAGCACGGCACGAATTTCCCTAGTATAGCCGCGCTTGCAACGCAAGTTCCGGAGAGATGGCTGAGTGGCTGAAGGCGCACGCCTGGAAAGTGTGTTTAGGTTAACCCCTAACGAGGGTTCGAATCCCTCTCTCTCCGCCACATTCATGTCTACAACTGTCTATAGTTGTCGCTAACCCCGTATTTATACGGGGTTTTTTGTTTGTAGACATGTCGTTAGTTGTCGCTCGTTGTCTACTGAAAACGCCCATCTTTTTGGGGTAAATCAATCAGAATTCCGGGGTAAGTCCCCTGATCTGCAGTTTGATACCCCAGAAGCTTTACCCTGTCCAATTTTTGATAAAGGAACAGGCATGAAGTTAACAGATCAGATTGTGAGTGATGCAGCACCAAAAGTTCGTAATTACAAACTTAGTGATGGAAATGGCTTATTTGTCGTTGTTACACCACTAGGGACTAAATACTGGCGCTGGAAGTACTTTTACAATGATAAAGAAAAGTCACTCTCTATTGGCGCGTTTCCTGAAATTACAGTATTGCAGGCCAGGGCATCACGAGATAAAGCACTCGCGGATTTGAAGTTAGGCATAGATCCTTCGGTGCAAAAGCAAATCAAAAAACAAGTTAATGCGATAGCAGTAGACTGCAGTTTTGAGATTGTTGCCCGTGAGTGGTTCGCTATCCGAATGGTTGATAAAAGTAAAACCCACCAGAAACGTTGTATGGCAATTCTTGAAAGCTACCTGTTTCCAAGTATTGGCCGTTTTCCAGCTAATGAGATTAAACCTGTTATGTTGTTGGGGGCACTGCGAAAAATTGAAAATAAGGGGATAATTGAAACTGCCAACAGAGCCCGACAAATTGCAGGGCAAGTGTTTTCATATGCGGTTATCACCGGTCGTGCTGAAAATAACCCGGCAATTAATTTAAGAGGCGCATTAAAAGTGCCAATCAAAGGGCATCACGCCGCCATTACAGAGCCAACTGAGCTTGGAAGGTTCTTGACCGCACTGGAGTCCTTCAGGGGCAGTTTTACCGTGGTATCTGCAATAAGAGCATCGGTGCTGTGGTTTTGTCGCCCAGGTGAGCTTTGTAAGCTGAAATGGGCCGATGTAAATTGGGAGAAAAAGCGTATTGAGTACACCGCTTCAAAAACCGCTCAAGCGCATATTATACCGCTGGCATCGCAGTCTGTTAGGTTACTACAGGAATTAACTTCTGCTAGTGGTAGTAGTCCGTTTATTTTCGCCTCTCCCCGGGGGAAAGACCGCGCTATAGCACTTGATAGCATGAGAATGGCAATGCGTAGTATGGGCTTTAGCAAAGAAGATGTGACGACACATGGCTTTCGTGCTACTGCAAGAACCTTGTTAGACGAAGAGTTGGGATTCAGAATCGATTGGATTGAACAACAACTTGCACACACCGTAAGAGATCCCAATGGTAGGGCTTACAATAGAACTTCTCATCTGGAGCAGCGTTTTGTAATGATGCAAGCTTGGGCTGACTACCTGGATAAATTAACAAATATTGATAAAGATTCTGAAAATGACAAAGACAGTAAATAAGAACCGAGCCACTAATTTAACAGAGCCTGATTGGTTTAAGCCTGACGTTTACAACGATTGGGTAAAAGGGGCGACAGCAGGAAAGCTGCTTATAGAAATTCTTACCAGAGTAGATTTCTTAAAGAACATTGACTCAAATATTTCTGATTTTGATGGTTCTATGGAAATCGAACGCAACCATTTTTTGGATTCTATTAACAACTACGGTTTAATAAAATGGGCTTCTAGAGCAAAAAGAGCTGAACTTCGTGCAAATGCCAAAGCAATTTATTCACCTCTAAAGCCTGTAGCAATAGATGATGTTGTGATGGCGATTAAAAGGATCCAGGCTAAAGGGCAGACGTTTACGTTCACCGAAAATCGAGCAGGAGAAACCATTCTGCATACTGCACAAATGCGAAATCATCCGGTCGATTTTCATTTGTCAGATGAGATGTGGTTGAAAATAGACCTTAGAAACCTAAGCAGTGATCAATTTGCCCTTGAAGCTAAATTATATTCTCTCCTGTACAGCGATCGATTCGCATCGCACAACAACATACCTTTTCCTGGCAGGGACTACACTAAACTTTTCAAAAAGTTGATTTGTTATAGTCCTCTTGCTTACTTGGATTTGGTTATTTGGAGAGTTCTAACTGAAGGAGCTTTTACAAAACAAAACATGATTAATAGCTATTCTGCTGTATTACCAACAATTTCCAAGGAAGATTCAGATAGCTTCTTTAGCAGAACGTTAGCTGGTGTTATGAGAGAGACAATTGGCATTGATGCTAGCGGAAAAGTTGAAGACGGCAAGGCATTAAAAAAATTAACTGCTTGGCTAGCTTCATGGAACGCAAAGGTTGGAAGTTCATTTGCTACTATGCTGCTTAACGAGTTTTAGCGGTATCAAATTTTTAGCTAAAAAACAAGGACGTTTTGACAGCTAAATTGTCGTTAAGTCGTTCTAGCAATTTCTAAATAATTCCCTGCAACAGAAGAAGTTAATGTTGTGAGGAATTAGTTATGGCAATGAAAGTTGAAACGATAAAAGCCCTTGAGCCTGCTAAAAAACCCTACAAAAAGCATGATGGCAAAGGGTTATATTTAGTGGTTTACCCATCTGGCACAAAAGTATTCAGACTAAAATACTTCTATTTGCTTAAAGAGAATACTATTACTTTAGGCAAGTGGGGAAAAATAACTCTAAAAGAAGCGCGAGAAAAAGCTGAGGAATTTCGCCTCTCATTGCGGCAAAAGCAAGAGCAGATAAACTCGTTAAAGGATGAATCCACGAAGGACTCATCAACTGGTCATAGTACAGATTTCACTTTTGGCGAAATATCAGTGCTTTGGTTATCAGAAAAGTTTAAGCGCCGGACAATTGAATACCGATTAGACACCCAGGGAATACTGGAACGTCATATTTTACCGACTTTGCGTGAGCGCTTTTTATCCACTATCCGCGTGAAGGAGCTGTATGATCTTCTGTCATCGATTCAAGATAAAGGCTTACTCGAAACAGGGATTAGAGTCTATTCGATCATTGATAGAATTTATCGCTTTGCTGCTGCGCAAGGGTATGAGGGTAAATATCCTTGCCCATTGTTAAAGGGGCAACTCGATTACCCTAAAGTATGCGCTATGCCTGCTGCTACGGATGAATTTGAATTAACATCAATACTACAGCGTCTTGATGAAGGTAACCGTTCAACAAACGTAGTTATGTTAGCTATCCGCTGTTCTTTTCATTGGTTTTGCCGTCCGATTGAGCTTAGAACATTACAATGGAATGCTGTTAACTTCAATCTTGGTCGTTTGGAACTAGTGGCTGCAAAATCAGGTCGACCACACTTAATTCCTTTGACTGTACAAACACGGGAGCTGCTTGAGCAATTAAAAACGCTCGCCGGAGACTCTCCATATATCTTTCAGTCGCCAACGTTACCCGATCAACCTATCAGTGAAAATACTTGTAATAAGGCATTGAGATTGCTTGGAATTAAGCATGATGAGATGGTAATGCATGGTGTTAGAGCAACAGCAATGACGTTGCTTCGTGAACGATTCAAAATTGATGAAGAGGTTATTCGGTTGCAGTTGGCGCATACCATTAAAGACAAAACTGGGAAAGCATATAATCGTTCCAGACTCTTGAGTGAACGAATTGTGATGATGAAAGATTGGTCACAATTTTTAGTGGATTTGGCCGCTGGGAAAGTAGATCTAACAAACCTTATCGGAGACATATAATTGAATACCACAGACAAATTTTTAAGAATGAAAGACGTTACAGAAATTGTAGGGATGCATCGCTCGACGATATATAAACGGATTAATGAAGGCTCATTTCCAAAGGCTATTAGCATTGGTGGCCGCAGCATACGTTTTCTGGAATCTTCAATTCGACAATGGATGTTGAAGAATGTACAACCCAACTAGAGCTTTCCCAAAGCACAAAGGCCAGCAAATGCTGGCCTTTGTGCTTTGGGGTAAAAATTATTCATTTTAAATTTACCCCGTTGGAATCGAGAGGACAAAACGTTGAATGCTCTTTAGCATTTTGACACGTCAGGGGTAACTCGTTTTGATCAATTTTTTACCCCTGACGCGGCTTTAAAAAAGCTCCGTAGTAAAAAGCGTTTATGCAATAAACCAGCAAAACGCGGAATAGGAGAGCGGCGAATGCCGTTTTCCTATGAAGCAGGCGCATGTACGGCTGGCCCGTACCACCCCCGAAATCGTTTTGCGCCCAAGCGCAAAATTTAGGGGGATACCCGATAGGGGAGACACCTAAACCCCGACCGTTTCGACAGAAACGGCTGGTGAGGTGCAGCCGGGACAAATGCGCAGCATTCGGCGAACCCACACCGCGAATTTTGGGGGTGGTACGGGGCAACGCCCCGGTACATGCGCCTGGTGTTCTGACGGGCTAGCGCCGAAGGCGCGTAAAGCCAGTCCGGCCTCGAGAGGCCAGGAGTGGCGGGCACGGCAGAGCACATGGCTAACCGGCAAGGGCCGGTTGGTCATCCTGCACAGCAGGTTTGGCTTGCGATAATCATCACAAGTGGCATAACAAGCATAGCTGCACAGCATCTGGCAATGAAAATACGCAGTAATTAAGCCTAAATTGCACAAATTTGCTTAAAGCGGAGATACCTATTTCTGACATTAACATTCAGAAACAGGAGTAAAAAAGTATGTCCACAGACATTACTGAACAGTACCAACGGTACTTCGATGTCGATATGCAATATCGACATGGCAGCAATAACCAACAAATCGGCAAATCCCGCCGTGAATACACCCTTAAAATAGTCGGGCGTTTTGGCATGACAATTCCACTAATAATCGCATGGCTGTATGGCATGTCTAAAGCGCAGGCATTGGTGCATCTTAATAAGTTGGTGCAGCAGGAACTACTGGAGGTAGTATCAACCCATCGCTCGCCAGATGAGCGGGTTTACATTCTTAGCCGCAGTGGCGCAATCTATGCTGAAGAGCTCACCGGCATGCCCATTTATTTTCGCTCCACATCGCAGCCGGAATTGCGGGTAAATCTCAATACGCTGTATCACGACTTAATCATGCAGTTCATCATTCTGCTGGGCATGCCGCAAAGTAGTACCGGCAGTACTCACAGCCAGGATATCTGGAATGGCTTTATAACAGACTTAGAAGTGCGTCGCTTAAGTAAGGCCGGTCACTGGCGCAATGTGGATGCGATAGTGCAGGAGAGTGATGGCAGCATTACTGCAGTAGAAATGGAGCACTCGTTTAAGCAGTTGCCCACGCGCAAAAATATCCTGCTGCAGTACCTGCAGGATTTGAATAACGGCCACTACCAAAAAGTGATGCTGTTTTCGCAGAAAGTTGAAGTACTAAACGACATGAAGCGCATCAATTCCAACATCATGGAGTTTTTACTGACTACCAAAAGTGCCGAACGCATTACCGAACAGGATACGGCCAAACTGCAACAAGCGCTGGTATACCGCACTAAATATTGTGAGGAAATAAGGCAGCGTTTTTATGGTTAGTCTGGATTGGATCAAATACTTTCAGACAGTCAGTACTTTACGAATTGCAGCCTCTTGGCTGCTTAGTGCCACAAGCAGAAGGTCATATACTTAGCGAATACAAGTGTAAACCTTTAATGGGTACGGCGAGGGTGAGGTCCATACTTTGACTACTCTCATAGGTTGCTTTTTTTTTGACTTTGACTTATAAATGAACTGCTCTTGGTAGGAGCCTGCCGCTCGTCGTTGCAAAGCTTTTGAAGTACTACCTTCATTATCTAATTTTACTTACTCAATATTTTTATTCGGGTTTGTTAAGTGGTTGACGAGCGACGCTTTTAGGCAAGCCAGGAGATTAAGAATGTTGAATAAAACTATTCAGCCATCAACTATTGGTGGAATTAAACGTCACGCTAAACAGATTAAAAAATCGAATGGCCTCTCTCATAATGAAGCCTTAGATATTGCAGCACGAAATGCTTCTTTTGAGAACTTCGCACATGCTCGCAATCGCCTCCAACATTCAAATACACTAAATTCATGTTACCAATTATTCTTTACTTGCTATTGGTATGATAGAAAAAGCCATAAAGCTGGTAGAGAAGTACTTGAAATTGAACTCTCGACGCCTTTGTTCGAAATAGCTACCAAAAGCGAACTTAAAAACGCCAACAGTCTGGGGTGGTTTAGACCTGCTTCCTCAGATCACTTAGTTGATGATCATGTCAATCCTTCACAGGAAGCAGCAATAAATAAGATTTGTAAAGCTGTCAGGGTGCTAAGATTTATGGAGGCCACGGGCTTGAAACCTAGCCGGGACTACAGAGCAGCCTATCCAAATAAGGACCATAACAACAAATTACCTGACTCTGATCATTCAAGTGAATGGTGCGTCCCTGACTCCGGGCAAATCATCCTGATTGATGAGCCATACCTTGATCCAGTAGTCGATGGAAAGAGAGCCGCATGGGCCAAAAAGCACAATTGGTATTTACAGGCTTCAAAGTGGGCAGGGATGTATTATCCTGGCATGTCAAACATGTTCGTCTCTACGGATGCATCGACGGGATATGACTTTAAAGGCTTAATGAGTAAAATCGACAGCATTCCTTACCCAATAACCGAAGAGAACTGGACAGGTATGTCCTCTACAGGACACGAAACTTTTCTGAGCCCTCTCTGCGTTACACCGCAGGACAAAAAGAGAGCTGTTGCTAAAGGCACTATATATAGAGAGTCAAGTAGTAAGACACAGCCTATGAGGCGCTGGGATGCACCACACAATGAGCGTCGTCCAAATGCAGTTATGTCTGTTGAATCTCACCAACTTGCAGCGAGATTAATAAAGGCCGTTCAGCAATCTCCGGAAAAACCAATTGCCGTTAATAGACGCTTATCATCCGTCAAGAGCAAACTGGAGGATTGGTTTTTTTCAGAGTATGAAAGAGGTGTAACGGATAAGTATGATCTCTTCTATTATGGTGATATTGATAGAAATGATCCCTTTGTACTGCAAGCCAATTCATCAAAAGGTGTTGTTAGTCTGCTGCAGCAATTGAAAGATATGTTACTTGGATCCTATGTTGATTGTGGGCCTTTGAGAAAAATGATTGGAAAAATTAATACTTCAATTAAGCTGACTTCCAATATTTAATAGCGAATATCAGTAGAAATCTCGAAGATAAGCCCGTTAATCAATAAATGGTTTACGGGCTGTTTTTTCAGCGAGATACAACAATATTGCTCATCCTCAAAATTGTATTTTAAAAGAAACAACACGTTGCAAAGAGGTTCTATGTAAAAGCTTGTCGAAGCTTTTAATTTTACCGACACTTGACGTTTGTGCAGCCCCAGTTTGTTTTTAATGGCATATAGCGAACTACCCGCTACTCGCTATTCGCTCATAGCAGCCAATCAAATTAAGTCTGAAGATTTGTAAAAGCAGGTAAGATCTAATAAGAGGGTCGATTGTCGATGCAACAACGCCAGCACTAAGCTGGCGTTGTCACGGCGCGTCCTTGCGCCATTATAGAGTCCTTTCACCGGTCATGACCTGACCCGGCGTCCCATCTGGGAGCATACTTGTGCAATTACGCGCAGACGTTATGCCACGCGCTACCCGTAAGGTTCTGCCCAAAACCTTACTCGCTCAGAATTAACGGCCGCAGGCACGGCCTTCTAATGCCTTTTGGCGATAGATGGGGGGTATTTATGAAGTACAACAATCTTGCCCTTACTCTTAGTTAGTCGCCGGGAAGGCAAATTCTGAGGGCTTGGCGATATTTATCGACGTGTTAGCGATTGCTGTCTGAGTTTGATGACGAATAGAGTTTGTTAAGTCTGGGCCTGGCAATAAAGAGATAACTCAGTAAACCAGAGATAACAATGCCAACAGCCGTAAGTAGCAAATAAAGACCCACACTCATGCTAATGATCCTCCGTTTTTAAGTAATGATACTTATCAAAGCGCCGAAAACCACCACTAATTGATTAGCTAGTTGTCATTAGGTGCCCCAGTCATGTTTAATCGACGTCGGATCTGATACCGGTTGATAGGTGCTGGGTTTATCGATCTGATGGGCAATCAAGTCATACGGAATATGTGGTTGCATTAGCGGTGTAAATTCATCCGTGTCAGTAATGCTCTCGTCCAGCCAGCGGTTTACCAATGTTAAGTCTTTTGGCAACAGTAACGGTGATGCTTTGGTGTGTATGTGCATGAGCTTAGGGTGTGGTGGTAAGGTAATTACTGAACAGGTAAGCGCTGTCTCGCCAGTAGTTTTGTTCACCCATTCCCGGCACAGGCCGCCCAGCAATATCGCACCATCTTTTGCTATCAGGTCATGGTAATGCAGCGGCTTGTTGTTCACATGCTCTGTTTCGCCAAAACCTTTGGCCGGTATAACACAGCGGCTATGGCGGTACGCCTGGTAGCCAGCCGAGCCTTTAACATTTAGCTTATCGTAGCGGGTGTTAATCGACGTGTATTTAGACGGTTTAAAGCCGGTATCTGCAGGCTCTAACAGCAGCCACCAAATAGCGTTGTCCATTCGGCGAGTTGCGTCTTTCTGCCGGACAATACTGACCTGATTGGTAGCTCGGATAAAGCGGCTAAAAATTTGGCGCTCAGGGAACAACTGGATCTGCAGTCCCTCACAAAGCTCTCTTACGCCGGGATCGTAGATAACGTTAAGTCTTCCGCACATTCGGATTAGTCCAATCTGTGAATAGATCATCATGGCTTTTAGCATAGTGTACTTATTCGCGATTTTTACTTTTGGAAACGGCAGATTGGGTGAAGGTTAATTTAGCGATATTTACTTTTTTAGTTAAAATCTAATTCGTGGTTGCAGCTTAATCTGTGTGCTGGCAGAGTTGTGGGTATGTCTTTTCTTTTCCATCATAAGTAGTATGGATTTCCAATCTAAAGCTGTGATAAATCTTCCTGCCGATTTTCCTTATGAAGATCTCTGCAGTATCGCTGAATTTCTAAAGCATGCGGATGTATTTGTGACTGGTTATACACCACCATCAGTCGGGAAGTATCACCCCGACGGCTTTTTATTTGGGAGTTACTTTGAAGATTTAAACATAATTTTGCTGCCTGATCGCAATATCGTTTCGCGAATTGTTCAAATAGCTAAAGGAGAGGCAAGTAATCACGAAAGAATGATAGCCTCAGCTGTACTAGCATTTTCCCAATGCTTAGACATACTGATCGAACCCTCAATCGCTTATCATGAACTTGCTCCAAATCAAGGTAATAAAGCAGCTCATGAGGAGCTTCAGTGGTTCCGAGCAGCCGATGATAGTGACGCTAGTCACTGGATAAATATTGGTTTGGGGCGGACAGATCGTATATTTTGCGATATTCAGGTTAAAGACACCGAAATGGTAAACCTTGAGCGCCCGTTGGAGAGGTGGAAGCGGAACTATATCGTCGCACTGAAAATTGCTGATTTTGAGCTTACACACATGAAGCCGGTTGATAAAGTCTTGCGTCTTCTTGAATGGATGTTTGAAGATTTTATTCTTGCGGGTCCAGGAATTATACTCGCCTGCGTTTACTTTGCTCCTAATTCTCCCCCAAGGGCAGGTCTTTTTAAATCATTACGATCCAGTAACCGTGCTCGAGCCATTGCAGGTGTTAGGAATGCGGCATGGGATCTTACTCATCTTAGTGACTTTGTATTAAGAAGCAATTCTGCGTCTAATGGTAATACCAGATATATCTTTGCTTCCCTTGATGCTGGCTTACGATGTATATCCGAATTACTATTTCGTTATGCTTGCGACCAAAATCAACCACATCAATTGGCAAAAGGATTGTTGCGTTGGTGGCCAGTTCAAGATGCAGAAAAAATAGCGGATTTTATATTTAAATACTATGGTGCTGCACGTAGTGCAGACTGGCAAAATAAAAATAACGAAAAGCAAAGTTATATTGATGACCTAATTTTTTTGGGAGAAGCGAAGCTGAATTTATGGTCAGGATAGAATATTTTTTCATATTGATAGGCTTGATTGTGTTGGTTTTCATAAATTAATGTGTCATGTGAAGTTTTTAATGTATGTGGGTTGTTCAAGCCGTGAGTGGAGGGTTCTGGTGTCAGATGAAAATTATATCTTAATAGCTGCAGTTATTAGCTTTTTGGGTGCGCTGATAGTGGCGATAATCACCGTTAAAAACCAGTTTTATATTTCACGTGAACAAATTAGTAAGGACTTGATGATTCAAGAACGGCAGTTGTTAAATGAGAGAATTAAATATGAGTTTGCCGTTGAAAGAGAGAATCTTAAGAAACTCCATTTGGTTCTTTCTAAAATTGCTATTGAGAACTCCTTAACTGTTAGTTATATCCAAACAAGTAGCAATATGAGTTCTGATTATTTCTCGAATAGATATTTGGAAAATTGGCAACACCTGAAAGAGGCGAAGGCGATAGCCGATATCTACTATCAGGACATTAGACGTGAAATAAAAGAGTTGGAAGGGCAAATGAGTTGTTTTTGGGGGAGTCAAAAAAGTTTACTGGAAACTAGTTCAAGTGAAAACCGGACAAGCTGGAATGGTTACCTTAGTGAAGTTGAAAAGATGGGGCGAGCTATTTCAGCAAATGTCGAGAGCATACAGTATTTTATTTCGGAACGTGGAAAATCGATATCAAAGGAAGTTCTTGATATTTAATTTTTAATTAAAGGTTGTGGGGTTGGGTATGAAGCGTTTGGTAGTAGTTCTAGGAATTTTCATTATGGTGCAAGCATTTGCTGAAAGCCCGGCACAAGTACGTAAAAATGGCTTGAAACCTATAGTTTTGTGTAAGGCAAATGGTGACTGCCAAGGAACCAACTACGTTGATGTCAGAAAGATGGGAAATAGCCCAGTAGTTTCATGCGTTTCACAAGATGATTGTGGAGGGACGCACTACTTTGAAGTCCGTAAAAATGGTTTGGAACCAGTCATGAAATGTGATAGCTCAGGATACTGTTTTGGGATGATCTACTCCTCTGTGAGAAAAATGGGAATTGAACCGGTAGTATTTTGTGATGCACAAGGGGACTGTGGAAGCGTCAACTACGTCGAAATCCGACGTGCCGGTATGGAGCCTGTGGTAAGTTGCTCTACAGAGAATATCTGTAACTGAGAATTGGGGAAGTGGTTGCACAGGGCGCTTTGACGAATAGAAAACTTCTAACACTGCGCTATGTTGGTTGTCACATCCATTACTAGAATGGAGCTTCGAGTGAGAATAAAGTCGTTTGGTTGTATTATTGAAGTGATTCATAGAGAACGTTTCAATCCTATTTGTTATAACAACTTGGAGCAAAAAAGTTGAGTGTAAACTTAACTCGAGCGAAAGGTCCTAATGGTCAGATTGTAAAAGTAGAGGACCTATCTGAATCTCAGCACGGTCTCGCATGTCAGTGTATATGCTTTGGTTGTGGCGAACCACTAATGGCGAGATGGGGGCCAAAGAAGCCTACTAAGCATTTCGCGCATCAAGGAAGTGATGAACGTATCTGTAAGAGTGCTCTTGAAACTGAAATTCATATCAGAGCGAAAGAGCTGATAGAGCATGAGTTAAAGTTGCTTCTGCCACTTAATTTCAAGATTGAAGATGGAATAAAGTACCGTCCAATTAATTTAGATAGTGTCCGGTTAGAAAATATGGTTCATGGCAGGGTGCCGGATTTAATTGTCACATCTGGCGGTGATGAATACCTTATAGAAATAGCTGTTACACATTTTTGTGATTACGAAAAAATATCCTTTTATAAACAGCAAAAGCTCTCCTGCATAGAGATAGACATGTCTTCGGTTCGTAATGATGCAGACGTTGAATCAAGAATTCGCACTGTGTTGTTTGAAGAGCCCGGAGGCCTGAACTACTGGATTTCGATAAATCCGTTGTCTGCATTCGGTATTGAAATGATGGACAACCTTCGCACTGAGGTTTCTGATTTAAGGAGAGAGCTCTCAAAACTAAAGTCAAAAGTTCAGGAGTATGGAAAGCAAGAGAGAATGTTATATAAAGATATATCGAAATTACAATCTGATAAAGGCAAAGAAGCCATAGAGCTGCACCAGCTCAAATTACTAGGTTCGACTACGTCAAAACTATACCAACTAGAAGCTATGGTATTGGATAAGCAGCAGGAATTAACTTCGCTGGAAGAGATGATCAGTTCGGCACGTAGTAACAATCACGAACTTATTGGAATGCTTGATAGAGTTGAAGGTGAGAGAGCTTCGCTTTATGCCCGGCAGCAGATGTTTGAGTCTGAACGAACTAAATTTAACGATTATGTCAGCTCAAAAGAGAACGAGTTTGCAGCAAGGGAGCAGGTGATACATGAAAAATTCGATTTGCTAAATTCAGTAGAAACAGCGCTTGCGAAGTATGGTATTAATTTAGAACAAGTGAGAGCTGTCGCCTCATTGCTGCAGCAAAGGGCAAAGCTAGAGACGGATCTGCAGCAATCAATTGTTAAAAATCAAGATAGGCTAAACAAGGCCATCCAGCAGGAGTACACCAGGCATAAGCTGTTGCAAAAGAGAACTACCCAGCTCAACAACGAAATAGCAGAGCAAGAAAAAGTGCTAGATTTTTGTGTCAATGAAATAAATAAGAGGCGTCGTGATATGGCGGCATTAAAACCGCAAGGTGAATAGCAGCATGAATCGCAACCAATAATATAGAAAACCTCCTCGTCGATCTGAATAATGGATTCTGTCTCCTTACGAAATTTGAGCTTAACTGCCACTATGATAGTATCAATAATAGTGCTGCTTACCAGTGTAGTGTTAGCCCAGTTCACCCAAGCGATGGAAGGCAATAAGCTGTCTGTAGGCACTCAGCAATTGGCTATGTCAGCCCAGCTGAGTTTGAGCGCAAATGTGCATAACCAAGTATCTACTTTTTATGGGTAAGAACGGTGTCAAGAGGTAGTTCGAAACAGTGGCTAAAAAAAGTTTATTGATTAGATTTAAAATGCTAACAGTGTGGAATAGACTCGGCGCTATAGGCTCTATAGCTTCGATTCTTGGGTTAGTACTATTCTTTGCGCCTATGATTATTGGTACGAATGAATCTGAAATTGATGGTCAAGCTCTTCAAAGTGATCTGTATATTAAGAGCGCACGATTTGAGCCAATGCACACATTTTTCGTCAAGGATCATGATCATCATAAAAATGACTTCTACGAAACTGCATTTTTACACATATCAATACTCAATCTTAGCAACCAAGATATATTAGTTACCTCGCTAGAAGTGGTTGACGTAGATGGACGTGGAATTTTATCTCCTGCCTATTCAAGTTCCGCTCTCGGTCCAGATGTAAGCAAAAATAAACCAGTGAAAATTCCTGCAGGTGACGAAGTTGAAATTAGCTACTCTGGCGGGTTTAAGTTTAACGGTTTGGTAGACCAATTTGATTTAAATAAGCTTGCTAATGAATATTATGTCGCTGACATTTCGCCTCGCATTTCCTCAAGAAACAATTTAGTAATTGAGTTGAATCAAAAGCTTACAGAACTACTCTCCGGCGAGTCAAAAATCAGGCTAAAAGTATTCTCAGGTAGAAACAGTCTAATTGCGGAGCATATTTTTAATATAACCAGTGGTACAGATATATTTGACGATTCCGGAAAAATCCAGCATTCCTACTTTTTGGGAGATTTAATACATTGGCTAAACTCTCCTTATTCAGAAGGCATCCTTAACAAATCAATCAGCTCTGCACCTTCGGCGGCAGGCGCGCTAACGTGCACCGGTTGTTGAGGTATTATTCAGACAGGAGAATTTGAACGTTGAATCAGAGTTTGAGTGAAGAGTTTCAGAGAGAGGTTATCAGGCTCTGTGATGCGACTAATCGTGAAACTTAGGCCAGAAATCGGCATTACCAATAAATGCTGCTGACATACCCACCTCAAACATGTATGGATATACAGTATATTGGTCAGGCCGGAATTGGCAATTCCGATAACGATGGGAGTGAAGCATGCCTAGCTTGGTAACTGGTTGGTCGTTCGACTTTTATCAATCAGCGTGCCCAAACGGGTTAGTGCATCTGTATAGCAGCTATAGGTTTCACCAACTTGATACCATTTATTGTACAGATAGCCCGGCAGTAGTAGAAGTATTGCCTGTTTATCTCTGGACTGTGTGAGTTTTGCCAAAGATGGTAAATCGCGACCAATACCATTCCATTGCTGAAGGAGTTGCACTGCCTGTTGCTCAGTGATGCGCTGATTATCCATAACCAAACCTTAAAAGTGAATTATTAGTTAAATTATATTTACAAATGATTGATGTCAAATAGCTTAGATACTAGAATGCGGTCAACTTTTGAGAGAAATAGGGAGTAAACTTCAGGATGAAACCGACTACCGCACATAACTTTCCTGCTATGCCAATGCCGCAACGCCCGTTGAACCCAAGCCCGCTTGAAATGGTTATCTATAACTATGAGGTTAAGGCCCGAGAGTTTCATCTTGAACGAAATAAAACAATTCCAGCCAATGAATGTGTAAAAGCAAGACAAGCTCGGATTGCCAAATGCGAAAGGGACCGCGAGCATCTTAGGATAGAGCGCAGAAAAATTGGGGCTCAGGTTAAACTGTACGAACATCTGCAGTCATATAGAGATGCATGTTTATCCATGTCTCCGGATGAACTTGCTAGAGAAAAACACCATCCCACAAAAACGTTGAGAAAAAACCTGTTTGCTGCTGGGGAGCCTAAGCCTAGCCCTATACATGAGGCCCATCACATAATTCCGGGTAAAGGAAGGTACTTGCAGTTTCAAATAATGATTTGCCGTCTCAATTTACACTCGTACGGAATTGGTATCAATGATCCAATTAATGGTATGTGGTTGAGAAATTATGAGAAAAATAAACCTGATGATTGGGCTACACCTGAAGCTTCTGGCCATCGGTCACTGCACTGCACAGAATATGAACATTGGATATCACAGAAATTTATGAATGATAACGTACCCGAGCATGTATATGTTGGTTGGTTGAAGGATGTAAAACTTCGATTAAGGTATGGCGTTTTTTCGTTAGATGCTGAATCTGGAGATCGCTCATGATATTCAGAATTGAGGCACCGAAAAATACTCACGAGCTTATCGATTATGATGTTATCTCAATGGCCAAAATGCTTGGCGACAAAGACTTCAAGTTGGTGAGGCGGCTTTCAAACTCAAATGTTAGCATTCTGGACAGGTGGGTGAAGCCCAGTTGTGGTTTCAATAAAAAATATAAGAATAGAAATGAACCCTGTGATGTTTCGCTTTGGGGAAGTTTCTTGCTCTTAAGTCCGTTCGCTTATGAATCGCTATCCTCTAATTTATCTGCTCATGGTGAGTTTTTACCTATTGATTTGAACGGCACAGATTGGTGGTTGTTTAATTGCTTGGAGTTAGGCGCAGAGTCTTTGTCAGATTGTGTGATTCATGAGGCAGCACACTCAACCGAGTTAGAGAAATTAGTTTTTGATGAAAGCACGCTGTCTGAAAAATTAATATTTAAATCAAAACTCGAGGGATGCAAGACACTCTTTTGCGATGACCGCGTGAAGATGGCTGTTACTCAGCTACCAGTGTGTGGAGTAAATTTCAATACCAATTTGGTAGCACAATTTTTAGTCTTGTAGTTCATCATGATTTATCGTTTGAAGCGACAAGAAAATACCCATGAACTTGTTCAGCTTAGAATAATTGAGTTGGCAAAACTGCTTAATGACACCGATTTACGTTTCACTAAGCATATTTTTAACAGTTGCATGCCGATATCAGAACGTTGGGTAAAGCCAAGTTGCTCAGCACACCCATCCTTTAAGGATGTAGCCGCACCAGATATTACTTTTTGGAGTAATTTTTTGGCACTCAACCAGAGAGCCTTTGAGGCACTTGCACCTCATATTAAAGACGATGGAGAGTTTTTGCCGATTGACGTCGAAGGCCATTCAGTGATCTTGTTTAACTGCACGCAGTCAGTTGCTGAAGTTCCTGAGCTAAGCTTGATTAAATACGAAGACGGCTTTCCAAATGGGCTTAAAAGCCTGGTATTTGATGAAAGTGACTTAGCAGAAAAAACTATTTTCAAGTCTCAACTAGAAGGCTGTAGGGCGCTTTTCGTTACTGACACCTTTAAAGATATTTGCAATGCTCATCACCTTACCGGTGGTTGTTTTGACGAGGATTTACTTAATATATTTGTTTAGACTGTTCTTACCCATAAAAAGTAGACACTCGGTTATGCGCATTTGCGCTCAAACTCAGCCGGGCTGACATAGCCAATCGCTGAGTGCCTACGGACACGGTTATAAAATATCTCAATGTACTCGAAGATACCTGACTTCGCCCGCTCAATCGAGTCGTAATTTTCGGCATAAATCAGTTCTACTTTTAGCCGGCTGAAGAAGGCTTCCATGGCGGCATTATCCCAGCAATTGCCTTTACGGCTCATGCTAGGCACACAGCCGGCATTCATCAACACATCCTGATAGGCCGTTGAGCGATACTGCACGCCCCGGTCTGAATGCACTATCAAGCCTTGCTTGGGCTGCCGTCGCGCCAGTGCCATTTTCAGTGCCTGCGTAATCAAACGTTCGGTCATGCTGGTATCCAGTGACCACCCCACTATCGCTCTGGAGTATAAATCCATCACCGTAGCAAGGTATAACCATTTATCTTTCAGCCAGATATAGGTGATATCCGTTGTCCAGCGCTCGTTGGGTTTCTCAGCGTCAAACCGCCTTTTCAACAGGTTATCGGCCACATTGGTCATCGCTTCGGTGCGTGGGCTGTAGCGAAACGACTTGCCGTTACGCGCCCGTATTCCTCTGGCTTTGAGGATACTGGCCACGGTGTTCAGGCAACAGCTTACGCCCAGCGCATTTAGCTCTTTTACCAGCCTGGGCGCGCCGTAGCGCGCTTTGTAATGGGCATAGCTGTCGAGTACCTGCTGCTCCAACTTCTCGTGCTTTACGCTGCTCAGGCTTGGTTTACGACCCCGCCAGCGGTAAAAGCCGGAGGCTGATACTTCCAATACCCGGCACATCAACCTGACCGTATACTGCCCCACATATTCACTTATCAGGGCGTACTTTACTCCTGCAACTTGGCAAAGTACGCAGCTGCCTTCTTTAGAAATTCATTTTCCTTTTTCAGCGTGTCCAGCTCACGCTTTAACTGCCGGACTTTCTCGCTTTCATCCTTGGAATAATCCACCCCATTCAAGCTGTTAAACTGCTTATCAGACAAGCGGTTAAACTGGGCACGCCAGTTGTAAATCTGATTCGGATGAATGCCCAATTCCTGAGCAACTGACGTCGCTGTTTTATCGGGTAAATCAGACAATCTTACGGCTTCACGGCGGAACTCTTCTGAGTACGCCTGGGTTTTATGTCTGGCCATTTTGCACCTCAGTGTCAGGTACGATACCTAACTATAGAAGGTGTCTACTGATCATGGGTAACTCGGAGACCTACCGCTTCAATTTACTCTTGCAATTCTCTTGGGATTAAGTGATCACATTTGAATGAATTTTGATGATTTGGTCCGGCTGACCGGCCAGTTTTTTGAACGACACTGGGATAAAGCTGAAAATGTTGAAATGCCAGTTTGGAAAAATAATTGGGGTTGGCAAGGCTCTGTACCATACCACAATAAAGGTGGAGTTTATGCTTTACTAGATAAAGATGGGGCTGTAATTTATGTAGGGCTTGGCGTATCACGCGGAAATCAGCTGTACAAAGAACACGGTATTTCACGGAGACTGCTGTCACATGTTATCGCCACTGATAAATCTAAAGGACGTGGTTATTACACCCCAAAGCAAGAATGGGCAGGGGTAAGCGATATTGCCGCTATTGGTTTTCCCAAAGACTATTGTTACTTAGCGGCAGGATTGGAGCATTTTCTAATTGAGCGGATATCCCCAGTTAGAAACAGAACGCTGACAGCAAATGGCGATTGAAAACAACAGGAATTGACTCCTTCGATGGACCAGTTAAATACCTATCTGAATATTACCGAGCGTGATGTTGACCTACTTGTGCTGGAAGAACTTTTAGTTTCAAAGCCTTTTGCAAATTGGTTTGTATCTGAGGCGGCGCGACAGCCTTTGTCCATCAAGATCATTGGTGCCTGGCATTCAGTATCTGATGCAATGCTTGGAGAGTCAGATTTGATCATAAAGTTCACTTCAGAAGCTTGTGTTACAGAAGCGATTCTGATTGAAAACAAGATTGATGCTGTAGCGCAAATTGAGCAAGGTTATCGCTATAAAATGCGGGGTGAAAAAGGCATTGCACAGGATGAGTGGGCTCGGTTCACAACCTGCTTGTTTGCACCGCAGAGATATTTAGATAGAAACACCGAACCTTATGATGTTGAAATATCGTACGAGCAAGTTATCGCGTTTTTTCAATTACAAGATGATGCTCGCAGCCAGTATCGTGCGGGATTTCTAAAGGAAGCGGTAGAAAAAAACAGGAGAGGTTATCAATCTATAGTTTGTCCTAAAATGACCGACTTTGCTGCTGATTACTTGGGTTTTGTTGCCCGCAATCACCCTGAGCTCAATCCAGAAATAGCAAAACCAAGAGCGGCAGGCCATGATTGGGTACACTTTTACCCGATCCCACATCAGAAAGATGTTGTTATCGTCCACCAAATACGTGGGCAACAAGTAAAAATTATTTATCACGGCCAGCATGAGCGATTTGATGAGATTGTTACTAGATTTGATGAAGTTAGTGACATGCAACTGACGGTAAAAAAGTCTGGTAAATCGGTAACAGTGGCAGCACAAGCTCCTTATATTGACCTTGCTTGCAATACCTTTGGTGAAGTTGAATTGCAAATTAAGCAAGCTGTATCGATAGCCACGGTGTTAAAATCATATTTATGACGATGCTTACTTAATAGGTAGCTGCGCCGGGGCGGGCGTCACCGAGAAATACTGCCGACATACAAAACTCCAATATATGTATATAAATACAGCATTTTAGTGTTTTCGAAATTGACAATTTCAGGCCGTTAACCTTTTCAGCGCTAAAAAATACTAACGGCTTTGCAGGATGGAAAGTGTCGTCAGTTGATATCCTGAAATGTCAGGCCGCTAAGGCCGAGTTTGCGTACTAAAGTCATAAAGCTAGTTGGCAGGTTAGTACTGTAAATTCCCAGGCTCAAACCTTGAACGCGAAATAGCACGCCGTCTGAGACTCTTTCACCATCCAGCACCAGTTTTTCAAACATACGCATCGGAGTGCCGTCCCGGCGTAACATGCGTTGTGACTGGGCTTCATTAAAAATGTCTTCTTTGGCCAGAACATGAATAATATACCAACGCCAGCCATCCACATTGATGGGCAAAAATTCAACGTAATCATTTATAAATGGCCGCAGCTTTTCACAGGTTTCTGCCGATGCAGCAAACGCTATTGCACCAAATGCAGCAATATCAGGCTGTGGTTTTACCCGTTCGGCGGGGTTGTAAAACCAGGTGACCTCCATTGGTGTCCAGTTATCAGCTAACGGTTTGCCATATAACCCAACCGGCTCGTCAATCTGCATTATCAGCTCTAATGCCGTTTCTTGCAGCATGGCGTATTGTCCGACGTCTGCAAAAACACCGAAAATCTTGGTGTCAGCTATTACCTCAGACATCTGTTATTCTCCTATTCAGCGGGAGCTCACCGTATTCCAGCACACGGTATTTATAACCGTAAATAGCGTAAGCCATCGCAGCGGCCTGGCCATACTGTTTGTTACCCGTGACATTAGTAAAATCTTCAGCCATATCACTGACAGAGAGATAAACCGGCTCAGTCGCATTTTTCATGCAGTGCGCTCCATGCAGAAAGGTTCGTTCAAGTTTATCTTGTGAGAATTAAATGTAAATAAAATTGCTTAAATTTTGGTTTTTGTTAACAGTAGAGGGGTTTTGTAGGTAGTAATAATATGGTTGGCGGGTTTAAAAATTTTTAAACTGATTCAGTTATGTCAGAAGCAAAATTTACTCCGCATATCGTTAAATCAGGGTATGTGCAGAATTCAGTGCTGCAAACATAAACCTGTTTTCTTTCAAGCAGCCTCCTTTGCCAGTGCGAAAAGTCCAGTCCCAATTACCCGCCTAAATGTAATTAGAAAATCTGCTTGCTATTCGATCGAAAATAATTAAGTTCGGGAAAATGCTTCAGCTTGGTAGCGTTAAATACTGCTGACAAGCCGGGCTGAATTTTGGCATTTACATGATAAGGAAAAAGATATGGGACTTTTCAGTTGGTTGTTTGACGATGACGCAGACGAAAGTATGTCGAGTAGCGCTGTTTCAGAAATAAACCCGGCAACTGGGTTTCCGATGATAGGTGGAATAGGTGGCGTTGACGTTGTAGGTAACCCATATGGTGCAGACAGTCGTCTCAATAACATCGGAATCGATACCATAGATACAGGGTTAAACGATTGCTGTAGTTCAACGATGGATCTGTTCGACAGCGATACCTCAAGTTCCTTCGACGATTCATTTAGCACCGGTTCTGGCTTTGGTGGCTGGTAGTCGCTCAGAGCAGAGGATAGACAGATGAATGAGTATTTGTGGTTAATTCCGATCTTACTGTTAACGGTTGGGCTGGTGGTGCTGGTGTACAAAAGCACTAGGAAAAAGCAGCTTAAGGATTAGCGGGAGTACTTTGTGCGGGAAGCATAAGCCGGTAGCCCTCGACGGGATCTAACTTCAGGGCTTTGCAATAGTTGATAAATTCAAGCACATCCAGCGAGATGTCGCATTTCTCAACTTTAACCACCCAGGAATGACTGTGCCCCATCAATTCGGCGAATTGGCGCACCGTCAGGCCCTGCTGCTTGCGGGCAGCAGCTAACCATTTGATGGCACTTTGATATCTGGGGTCATGGATTGTTTTCATGAGCGCACAGTAATCTGCATATAAAAATGTTCCAAAAAGGAACCAAATAGGTAGAATTAACCCTTCCCAAAGCCGGGGACATTCGTGTTGTGGCATGGGTTAAATAAAAACGTCCTGAAGCAGATTCAGGCAAGTAATGAGAAGTGTTGGAGAATTTTAATGGATTGTTTTAATAAACGTTTTGGCTTAACCGCACTGGCTGCCGTCTTTTTTGTGGCAGGTTGTGCCAGCAATCAGGCTGTGGACGGTGGCAACAAGCCTGTAGTAACTGAAATAAAGTCTGACTTACCAGTGTATGCAAAGCTCGACTTAACACCTGAAGGCAAGTACTACTTCAGTGAGTTTTCATTCTTGGAGTTTAAAGACTCGGTTAATCTGAATACGCTTTCCCATAACCTGCACACCGGTAAAGTGGGCTGTGAGGATGAAATTTATAATTTGCATTCAAATAAGAAGGAAAAGAATGAGCTATGTCATGACAAGGTGTTAGCGTCATTTAGGACCAGTAGTCAGGATGGTCAAACGATGGCGCTCAACACAATATCTGTGCTAGTGACAGCGGTATCCTTGGGTACTCAAGCGCACTCTTACCGCTTCAGCTCTTTTAGCGATGAGTTATTCTTCAAGGCATTGAATGAGGCGCTAACTGCTCAACCGCGCGAGCAATTAATTTCTCAGTTCAACAGTATTTACCAGCAATCAAAGCAGACTTTTGCTGAGAAAAAGACAGCATATGATAATAAGTGGCGCGATTTAAACTCTAAGCTGGAAAAAGCGCTGGTAGTAAAAGACAACAGCCAGCTTTATCAAGGCAAGCCTGAAGTATATATACACCCTAGTAGTCCGGTTAGAGAAAAAGCCAGTACAAGTGTTAAATGGGGATCAGCGAGCGACTTAACCGCAAAACTACAAGAGGCAGCAAACAAGGAGTATGCAGAGGGTAGATGGACGTTGATTTGTCACTCTATTCATGGATTTAAGTATACCAGCTCGGGTTGTGATCAACGCTGGGGTACTGCAGATGAGCTAACCATGCAGCCAGTTCTGTATACCATTGATAGCGCGAGTCGATACCGCTATACACCTATGTTCAACGCTTCCAACGCACATATTTCTGCGGTGTCAGACAAGAGCGGCAGGATAACGCTTACCAATCTTACAAATTCATTTTTAACGGTCGATAGCTTGTCGCTATACGTCGGTCAAGGTATAGATACACTGTCCAATCTCAATGTGCAGCTTCCTCCCAGAGGAGTAAATCGTAGCCTTAGCTTAACTAAGTATTCAAATTTCAAAACGACGAATTTAGTCAATGTTAAAAAAGCGGATTTGGAGCACTCAGTAAATTTAGGTCTGGCAATGAAATACAAAGTGGTCGATACCAACCTGGAAAATACACTTTATAAGACCGGCAACGTCAAGCTTCTGGACTTGCCTGGCAGGGCATTCTAACCGTTGCCCAATATCAGTGGGGTAGGTAGTTTACCTGTATAGGGGGGAGCATGGATAGGTTAAAGTCACGCAGTTGTGAGTTGTTAGGCGCTTTAGTCGTAGTAGCCATGTTTAGCCCACTGGTTAATATACTGATGCATGAACCTGATAAAGAGCAGGCGCTGTATCTGCTGTTTCTAGTCAGCGTCATTGATACCTGTGGCATGATTGGCTATGCCGCTTATAACATACACGCAAAGCGGCGTGGCCATGATGTCGTGAATGCGCTGGTTTACCCACTGGTGTATGCACCTGTAGCAGCCTGCTGGTATATCAGGCGCTACCTAAACAGATAGCAAAATTTAAAAGGTTGTCCTCGAAAGGCCCCGGCGTAAAAAGCCGGGGTTTTTCATTTTTATTTGCTACAAACCGTGAAAAGTTCGCTGGGCCTGAGCGCATTTAGTTCTGAATTCCAAAAATATCTAGGAGCAGTAAATGAATTCAGTAACCAAAACTTTAATATCGCAGCTTGAAGTGGCACAGCTTGTTATTGATAAGGAGTTTAACCTCAGTGAAGAGGCCTATGGCGCGACACAACTTGACCTTTTTGCTGAGCAGATAACAGAGATCCGTATTCAGCGTATTGGCGCAAAGCTAATGAAAATGACCAAAGATGAAAACTTTGTCAGTGGCGTGGTTGCCATGCTGAATCACGTTTATCTGCCGGATGAATACTACACCGCAGAGGAAATAGCGGGGCTTAGCTAAATTAGCTAACCCGCAGTGCGTCTCAAGTTGTCGCATGGGGTTGTATCCTGAACTTTTAGTTTAGGAGCTACTATGGCAGCTGGAAAAATTGTAATACTGGGTGTTGGTGGGCGAGGTTGTGCAACACTGCAGCGGTTAGGAGTTATGTCGTTACCTGATATGGTGATGACCATGGCAGTAAGTGCTGATAAAAGGGCGCTCAGTAGCACGCCAGCGGATTGCAGTATTTTGCTGGGGGAATCGCAAACCGGCGGTCGCAGCACGGGCGGTAATGCAACATTGGCTACTCAGGCGGTTCAACAATCAGCTGACTTGTTGCGGCAGGCATTTGCCGGTGCCGATGCAGTATTTATGGTAACAGGTCTTGGCGGTGGCACGGGCAGCGGTGCAGCTACTGCGATAGCGGCTTTGCTAGCAGAGCTGCAGATCCCCTGCTTGGTGTTTGCCACTTTACCTTTTGATTTTGAGGGGAAACGGAAATCCCTACTGGCTGAAAACAGTATTAAACTTCTCCAGCAGCATGGTTGTGCCCTGGTGTTGCTGCCAAATGACCAACTACAGCAGGCGCTAGGTGCAAAAGCCCGCCTGGAAGACGCGCTGGATGAAAGTAATCGCCTATTATTGCAACTGTTATTGAGTCTGTGCCGCATGCTTGCTGATACCGGACTCATCAACATGGATTTTAACGACTTCATCAGTGTAATTTCCCAGCCCGGTATTGCGGTAGTTGGTTGCGCCTTAGCGCAGAAAGGTGATGATCTACCAATGCTGTTACAACAGCAACTACAGAATCCGTTGCTGCGAAGTAAGAAAATTGAATCGGCCAGCTCAGTACTGGTGCATCTCACTGCAGGGCCAGATTTTACTCTGGAACAGTTTGAAGCGACGGGCTTGCATTTAGCACAAGCGTTGCCAAAGGCGTCGCTAATACTTCAGGGGTTGTCGATAAAAGCGGATTATGCTGATCAGTTGGAGCTACTGCTGTTAGTCTGTGGCATAGTTGTCGATTGAGTTAACTTACTGTTTTGTATATAAACGACGTAATGCCTAAATCATAGGAATTGGTATGTCAGCATCACCCAGCCAGAACACCATCGCCCGACAGTGGCAACTGTTAAAGCTTATTCCGACACGAGCACCAGGGCTGGAAGCCAGACTTCTAACACAGCAACTGCAGGATGCCGGTTTTAGTGTGTCCAAACGCACGGTTGAGCGTGATTTGCAGGAGCTTTCATTGCTCTTTCCGTTGCAGTGTAACGAAAAAAGCAAGCCTTATGGCTGGTACTGGATGCGGGATGCCAGCCTGGATATTCCTGGTATCACCTTGGCTGAAGCGTTGAGTCTGACATTGGTCGAGACGCAACTTCGCCAGCTATTACCAGCTCCGCTTGTAGAGAGCTTGCAAGCCCGCTTTAATCTGGCAAAAAGTAAACTAAAAGCACTGGATACGATGAATGCCGGTGCACGTTGGCCTGATAAGGTGGCGTCGGTATCCGCCGGTATGCAATTGTTACCGCCGAAAATAGACGGCGAGCTGCTACAAAAAGTACAACAAGCGTTGCTAGAGGATAAAAAACTGGACGTCAGCTATTACGCCTTGCACCAGAGCGCAGTGAAACAATATCGGTTAAACCCGCTTGGGTTAATCCAGCGTGGCCAGATAAGTTACCTGATAGCCTCAGCTGAACCGTATAACGACCCGCTGCGATTTGCCATTCATCGTTTTCAGAAAGTGGACATTACTGACTCCGCAGCAGTAATACCTGCTGAGTTTAACCTGCAACGTTATTTAGCCAGCGGCGCGATGGAGTTTAGTGAGGGCGAATCCATAAAGCTCGAACTTTTAGCAAAGCCAGTATTGGCGGAGCTGTTGTTGGAAACACCGCTTTCGGCAGATATGCTCTGTAAAAAGCTCGAAAATGGTGATTACCATATCAGCGCCACAGTACATAAAGGCTGGCAACTAAATTTATGGCTGATGTCGCAAAGTGACTATTTGACCGTGTTGGCTCCTTTTGATGTACGTGAGGATATTAAACATCAGTTAACTGAGGCGCTGGCGAAGTACTAGTAGAGACTAAGCAGTATCAGTTGGTCAGCGATGTTTTATCTGGAGCACCGGGAACAATGAAAGATTTTAACTTTAGCAACTTTGTCACTGCTGATTACAACTGCAGTGCAATCGACATGGGCCGAAAATTTATTGCTGATCCTAAGTTAGTGCAGATGGTTATTGACAGCCACTCAGGTAACGGTGATGGTATGACGCATTTAATGATGAGTTTGGCTGATGAACTGCATAGCACCGGCGTCAAGGTTGTTACCTATAGTGCAGAGCGTTTGCTCAGAGTTGCTGCATCTGATGCAGATTTGCTTGACCAATTGCAGGGCATCGATTGCCTGCTACTGGATGATATAAATTTCTTATTTGATAAGTCCACTTCAGTAAGCGCAGACATTTTTAATATGCTGGTGGCCAGGAATATTACAGCCAAGAAAACAATCTGCACCGTTGCAATTGCGGCTAGCGACATCGGCAGCGCAATACCCCAACCGTATCTCGGCTTATTGTATTCAGCAACGGTATGCCGCCTTGGTACTCCAACACGGGCTGATAAATTTAGAATAGCGATGGTCAGAATCAAGAGTCTGGGCATATCTTTCGATACTAGTGTCGAAGAAATGATTGAACAGGCTGGGAATATCAGAGAATTAGAAGCTAAGCTAACCCGATACGCTGCGTTACAAAATATCCAGCGCTACGCGCAAACTGGTGCTGTCTAAACACTACAACAGCACCCATGATTAGAAATAGCGATGGACCTAAATGGTAACGGGACAGGCAGCTATCTTGTGTATTATTGATAATGCTGTTCAAGTAAGCCAAGCATATCAGCTTGATGTTGTTTTATCCCAACCTCATCCCACTGATTAGCCATCTTTGCATAAGTGTCAAACAACGCTTTTAGCTTGAGCGAGTCATAGCGTGGTTTACTATCAAAGTCGGCTTTTTTCTTGAGTACGGTTTGATTACTGTAAGAGGAGTTTTCCCCTGGGCTTAGTAACACCAGGTTACCAAAGGCGTCCAATAACTCCTTGGGTAACGTGTTTTTATATTCTTCATGCTGTGGGTGCACGTGTTCGACCGAATTCTTTGACGTAATACGATAGGCCTTGAGTTTATCGTCATTTTTATCACCTTGTTTCCACAGCAGGTATTCCAGTTTTTGAAACCAGTAATGTTCGAAGCTGGTGCCTTTAGGTTCAGCAAAATATGTCGAATATGTTTGCCAGTCAGTCAGCGCCGGAACTTTCCCTTTGGCAAGGCTAAAGCTGGCTTCTTTCTGAGTGTCTATTGTTAACGACAGCTGGTTATCAAGTTGCTCTAATACAACTAATACACTCGTGTATTCTAAGTTAGGAGTAGCAACTAATTTTGAGAGAAGGGCGGTCAGCCAATAATGTGCTGAGCGATCGCCTGTGAAATTGAGAACTGCTTGCAACTGTACCAGCTCATTTGATTCTGTTGTTGTGCGGTTTATATAATGCTTACCGTTTGAATTAGAATGGGAAATAGCAGTTAGTCTCAGCATAGAGTCGTCCATGTCATCATGCTCTACCCACTTTACTACCCATTTATCAAACTGAAAGCGCACTTGCCATAGCAGTAACAAAAAAGCTTTTACGGTTTCTTCTCTCTCTGATAGCAAGCACTCGAAGCAGGCCATCAGATTAGCAGCCTTAATACGAGGCGATAAATCTGACCAACCTTGCTGTGCACAGAAAATGCGTAAACTGTGGATCAGCAGCAGCTCAAAACCAATGATTGAACGGCAATACACGGTTTCATCTTCAATTTCATCAGTACCATCTTTAGCCTTTACATCTTCAGTATTGGTAGGTTTATCACCCGCTTTTACCTGTGCGAACAATTCCGCCAGCGTTTTCGAGGTTTTATTATTAGAGGTGGAATTATTTTCAGAGTGGAATATTTCTGTTGAAAACTTGCTCAAATTCTCAAATTTAAGCGCATTCCAATCCGCATCCGGAAATAGCTGCCTTAGATTACGCTCGAAATAGTTGTTTGTATGTTCACAGGCTTGCCAAATCTTGTTGTACAGGGCTTTTTCTGTATTGATTAATTTAAACAGTTTTGCTTTCAGCAGATCTACCGGTTCCAGTTGTATACCAGCAGTGTTCATACTGGCGAATAGCCGATTTAAATCCAATGCATCCGGCACAATGTTGTTTACCCAGCTCACCTTGCTGTAGATGTAATCAGCAAATAATGTAATATCAAACGCTTGGTTGCTGGCAAGCGTCTCAACCTTTTGTTTCAAAACCTCTAAATTGGCATAAAGGTGCTTGAGATAGGGATCGTTGTTAATAACGTCTATGCCCGGTTTAGAGAGCTGTCCCAGCCCGGCATAACTGCCAAGTAAATTCTTTACTGCCTCTCGTATAGCAAAAGATAGGCGGGGCTGATTCCCCAGGATTGCAACGTTAGCTAACGGAGTGGCGATATTGGCGCTTTTAAAGGCTATTGAAACCAGCATCATGGTTGTTATGCGTTGCTGACCATCTATAAGTTCATAAACCAGATTGCCAGTGGCCTGATGAACAGCCGACAAGGCACTGCCGATAAAATAGTGCTGCTCATTTGCTCTAAAAGCATTTTCAATATCATCAAACAGCTTTACAACGTCTTCTTCTTTCCAGACATAGGGACGTTGGTAACTGGGGATTATAAATCCCATCTTTCTTTTGTCCACCTGCTTCAAGGTGAGTAATTCTGTTTGTACTGCCTGTTCGTTTAGCATGTTAGTCATTGCAAGCCCTCTGTGACCGCCAAGGTAAGTGCCTGCGCAAAATCTTTCTGGTAATTGTCAGACTCTATTGCCAGCTTAAAGTGTCGTACCACCGCGTCCATAAACCTCTTTTTAGTGCTATTAATATTCAGATTGCTGCCGTCAACGACCAAAGTGAATGCATCCAACAACTCAAAACATTGCTCGGGGGTATAGCTTAAGGCTATCCAGTCTAATACTGGGGTATCTCTTGTAAAGGCTGGCACAGTCTGTTCACGTACAGCCTTCTGGTTGCTTACCCTGCGTGAATAAACAACCCGAAACAGCTTCTTGGCCGCCTGTTCAAGCTGGTGTTCACCGAACTGGCTGATATAAAGCATTAAACAAGCCTCATACAGACCGTGCAGATAACCACAACCCTCTTGCTGCTTTAGCCAAGCAATAAATTGCTGATAACCTTGTAAATGCGGTAAGTCGGGCTTACGCCAATAACGGCTATAAAGTGCTTGAAAATACCCGAGATAGTTAATCGTGTTAACGCCCTGATTTAAAGGTTGGCGTACATCATAGCCTTGCTGAGCCGATTGCAAGAACATGTCGCCAGACAATCCTTTTTTACGACTAACGCGTCCATAAGCCAGATCAGGGCCGTAGCCTGTTTGTTGAGCTAATTCCCAAACCACAGCATCACGTAGTTGTTTCTGCTGTTGATGTGATGGCAGTTCCCGGTGCTTTAATAGTTGCCAGTAACGCCCTTTTAGCAAAGCCTTTATGACATCATCAAGTTCACCAAGAGCTTCCCAAGTTTTTGCGAATTGCAACTGGTGTAGTTTCTCCACTGCACGAAGGTGATGTGCCTTAATAATATCTGGACCACCTAAGCGTACACCGCCGGTATTTTGCGTTTCAAAGAAGCGATAAGCATCATCTTCTGAGTGTGTTACCACCAGTGTGAACTGTAAGCGCTCCAATGTGATAGTCGTCCTTACACTATCTGATCGTTGCTGAAGCCAGGCAAGATTATGCTTAATTTGTTGCTGGCTAATTGGTGACTCAAAACTCAGATCAATGTTCGCACTGCTCCCAGAAATGCAGCTAATAAGCGCCAGAGTAGTTACCCGTTGCTGACCGTCAATGATATTTAGCTGCCCATTTGCCTGATGCAGAATCAAACTACCAAGATAGTAGGGCAGCTCTGGCGTATGTTTGTTCTGTTCATTATGTGCTTTAATATCTGCTAACAATTGAGCTAGTTGTTTATCCCGCCAGCAGTAAGGGCGCTGATATTCCGGAATGGTTAATTTGCCGCTTATTTGCTGGCTATCACTTCCTGTGAGTATTTTACTGCGCAAAATATCCGCTGCTGAGCAGGTTAAAACGGTTACTGTCATCCTCTATCCTTTATCACAACATCGTTTATCTGTTCCGGAATTCACACCTCGAAGCATAACAGCAATAAAAATCCGATGTTATACCAACGACTAAAATAGGTCTCTATTGTTAGATTTTATTGCGACACAATATGACGCATAAAGGTTTTATAATGCTGGTTTGCAGTGATAGGAGTCTGTTAATGCCTTACCAGCTGGCGATATTACAACTAAGTGGTTTTAACGCGACGGGTGCTAAATGGTCGCAGCAAGATGCAATTGGCTATGTCGCTAATGGTGTTGCGCCAACGTTGCTGCAGCAAGATGACTTACTAAAGGTGTTGGCTCTGCCATCGCCAGACGTGTTGCTGCTGGTTGCAGATGGCGTATCTGCCAGCCCTGCAGCGGCTTCAGCAAGCCATACCGTTGTTAATTATTTACTGCGGCATTGGTCTGTTGCAGGCTTTTCCAGCAAGCAGCTTCGTCTGGCGCAGCAATATTTGGCTGATAAGCTTGGTAGTAAACGGCAAAGCTTTGGTGCGGCGACTACCGTAGCGGCATTGCAGCTAAGCGCTGAGCGCTTTGTGGCGATTAATGCCGGCGATAGCCGGATTTGGCGGCTTCGCAACGGGCAATTGCAACAGTTAAGCGAGGATCATGACTGGCAAAACGATAGCGCTGAGCTTAGGCAGCAAACTGGCTTAGCACAGTGTTATCGGGCGCTGACCAGTTATCTGGCTGCTGATAGCGAAGCGGCTGATTTTACTGTGTCCGTAACCGACGGCGCGCTGCAAGGGGGCGATCAATTTGTGCTCACCACAGACGGTGTGCACGACCTGGTGACAGCTGAAGAGCTGGTAGAGTTGATAATTGTTGCTGATGGTGCCTCAGCGCTACTGCAGTTGCAGAAGTTATTAATACAGCGAGGCGCAACGGACAACGCCAGTTTGTTATGGCTGTTTCCTATGCCTGACAGCGGTGATTGCTAATGTGCGGCTATTGTATGGAAGCCAATATCGTAATTGGCCGTTTATGGTCTGAGGGTAAGCTGGTAACTGCAATGGAGTCTGACGATGTAGCCGATTGGGTATTACAACAACGGTTGTTGGAGCTACCGGATATCAATCAGTTAGATGCTGCCAGTTTTAAGCAGGCGCAGTTAGTGTATCCTGAACTGCTAAATTTACGTCTGCAGCAGGCAAAGCCCAACTCGCTGACGCTGGGAGATGCTCTTGCCGATTGCCTTGAAGCCGCCAGTTATTTTAGTATTGAAAATCATAATGTTGCTGAACTTGATGACAATACGCACCTTACTTTGCAGCAGGCGTTTTACAGTCATTTCAATCGTTTCTGGCTGGCGCTGCACCAGTTAATGCTATTACAATCTGAACACAAAATATTGGTAGATATCGCTGTTGCTGTCCCTGTTTTTTGCCCGGATTTACCTGCTTATGAACTGGCGTTGCAGCGCAGATCACTGTGTCATTGTATTGAGCATTACGGTATTGAGTTTGTTGCTGCTCATTTGCATCAGCTGCGGCCAGATTTAATTATTTATCTGGCTGAACGCTTATTGCATCGCACTGGCGAGTTGCAATATTTATTACAATTGATGCAATGTTGGCAAGGCGTTGCAATATTTGCACCCAAACAGGACGCGATACACTATTTAACAAACAAACTCAGTACACGGGAATGATGGGGTTGCTTTGAAGCAACCTGACAACCCGGTAAATATCAGGAACTGATATGCCACAGCTAATCGATTACATAGATAAAATTGCCAGAGATAAAAACCGGGACGTACTGTATTTATTGTTTAAACGAAAGAAAAATGACCGCTCGTTTTTCTTTGATTACCAATCTTGTAAACGCAGAAATGTGGTCATCAAATGGTTGGAAAAAAATCATATCCACTATTATCCCTGTATGGGCGAGGCATCTGAGGAAGCTGGCCTTGATTCATATAACGGCTTTTTATACGTTGATGTGCCCTATGATGTGGATAATGAAGACTTTAAAAAGCTATCGGCTTACCTGGAGCATCCAGACGGTACTATGCTTTATGACGATATGATTTTCGCCTATTTCCCACTGGAGCAGGCAATGAAAAACAAACATCATGATGAACCTGGATTTTGGGACAAGTTATTTGAAGAACAAGGCTGGTAAAGTTGTTTCGACTGGTGCTGCAGCGCAGACGGAAGTGATTATATAGGCTATTAAGGTATTGAGTTTGTCACCGCCTATTTGCACCAATTACACAGCAAACTGGCAAGCGTTTAGCTAGCCAGCTTTTACTGTAAGCCAATATACAACAGCTGCTTATCAAGATCGACAGCCACTTCAAACCAGGCACCGTGTTGGCTGAATTTGTCTTTATAGTAGAAATCGATTAACTCAGTTGACCAAAAATACACTGACTGCAGCTGCATGGTATTGTCAAAATCTGCCTGTGAAATGCGGTAATGATCATTCCACGCCTGCCTGCTGCTAAAGCGGCTAAGGTAAGCTCTGACCTGCTGGCGCAGCGTTTCATCTAATGCGTCAATTTGCCTGATAACCTGCGCTGCACAGCAAATCATGGCATCAAGTTGCTGGTTGTTGTCGATAGTAAGCGACAAGTCTATCTGGTATCCAAGCGCTGCAACTTTGCCATTGTATCTACTGTACTCAGGCTCATACTCTAGCACCCCAAGCAGTGGGTGCACAATGCGTAACGGCAGCACATAATGCAGTTGGCCAAGTTGTGGGTGCTCAACTACGCCGGGTAGGGGAATGCGGCAGTTGTCTGTTTCAGCTGAAATGGGTTGTAAAAGCAAATCAGCAAGGGTGTTATCTAACGGTAGCGACGGATTTGACACTGCAATCTCCTAAACGGTAATGGCAAAAGGTCTGGCTTTAGCGGCTAATAACTGCTGATGGCTGCCAAAGTGGCAGAATATGGGCGTGACAATCATCTACTATGCTGCTTCGTTGTGCTAAACGGGCGACGTTCCAGTTGGCCAGGCCCGTTTCAGCTCCGAAAAACACAATACAATCAGCAGTTAATAATGTACTTTCACACCAACTGATAAAGCTGTGCAGCACATGATCGTGCCAAAGCGACAGATATTGCCGGTAGTAACGGCGTTCTTCGCATAACAGACAGTAATATCCCTGCGTATTGTTGGCAGCTAGAAGATCACTATCATAAAGAAAATCACATTTGCCCACCCAGTTTGCCGTGACAGTAATATTGCCCTCAGCTGATAGCCAAACCTCTATCACTGGAGATAGGCCTGTAATAGTTAGCGTTAAACCGCGTTTTTTAACATGACGAAACTTAACGCTGCGCGGCGGCGCTTTAACTGGCTGTAGCCAGTCCGGTACTCGGCTGCTAGTGTAAATTTCAGCTTTAAGCTGTTGCCAAAAAACAGTATTTTTCAGTTTAACCATGCGCTGTTTCGTCTCTGGCTATAAAAGCAGCGTGGTTTTTTCGCGGTGGCTCTGACGGTTGGTAAGGCGTTACCTTGTTGGCATGCTGATGCAGGCTTTGTGGGTAGTTTAGTTGTAGCGGAGCAGTTAAACACAGCCTGGGGTTCAACTCATACCACACAGTGCCAATTCTTAGCAGATCCAGTAAGCCCAAACTGCCGGGGTTGTCGGCGTTTCGGTAAGTTATGACTTCTTTTAATAAGTAGTGTAACAGCACACTGTGTGGTTGCTGCGCCAGTGCATGGTGAATAGCAAGCGGATCAGAGCACAGCAGTTGTGCACTATCGTTATGCAATGTTAGCTGAGCATCGAGTTGCATTTGCAACCTAAGCTCTGACAAAGGCCAGTTTTGCTTGTTTTCAACAGCGAAATCTATATTCATCAGGCACAGGGTGTTGTCTGAATCATCGGAAAAGCATTTATCTTCTTCATGCAAGTGAAACGTCACTGTTGCTTCGTAGTGCAAATCATCCAGACTAAACGGGCATTTATCGGCAATTTGTCGGTAAAGTGCCACGGCGTCCTGCAGTATCTGTTGCTCTAGCCGCAATAGCTTAGCGTTTAAGGGATCAAAGCAGGCTTTCTGTGCAGCGGTTAGCTCAGCTAAGTTTGGCTTAACCGATAGCCGCGGCACTAATTCGGTTAGCAGCACAGCGTGCTGCAAAACCGGAATAGTTGTAAGATGCAATGCCATCAGTGGACTTCCTTTACGCTGAAATCCAAATGCGCCGAATTTAGCCAGCTGTTGACCAGTTTGGGCACTTGCTCGATTGCCGGGCCTTGCCACAAATAAAAGCCAGTCGGGCAATGCCTCGCTGTCAGGTCCACAAAGTATTTGGCTGCGCGCTGACGACAATACGACAGCAGCGATGCTGCTGGTTCGACTTCCAGGGAGCTGCCAACCACCAGCACTTTGCCCGCATCACGCAGATGCTCCCCGGCTTTAGTTAAAAATGGCACCTGCTCACCAAACCACACCACATTGGGTCGCCATTGTTTTGGCTGCCATGGTGTGCCGTCTGGTGCAGTGCTGCTTTCAGTGAACACCTGATCAGCAACGGGATAAACAGCATAAGGCGTGCGTGTCTGGCGCAGCTCGTTAAGCTTGCCGTGCAGATGGATCACTTGCGAAGAACCTGCTCGTTCATGCAAATCGTCCACGTTTTGGGTTACTACCACGACGTCATAATGTTGTTCAAGCTCTGCAATAGCCAAATGAGCCGCATTAGGTTTTGCCTGATGCGCACGCAGCCTTCGCTCCTGGTAGAACTGATGCACCAACTCAGGATTTTTGGCAAAGCCTATCGGGCTGGCAAGTTGTAACACGTCATATTGTTGCCACAGGCCAAGACTGTCACGAAAGGTAGGTAAACCACTGGCCTGACTGAGGCCAGCGCCGCTGAATACAACAACTTTATTTGGGTTAGGTGCGTCTTTCATTCTGGTTCCTTGCGTTTGCAATTTACCTGATAAAAGTAACCGTATACTGCGTCAGCTTATGACGCAGTTAAGTAGTTGAATAGTGTTGGGCTTACAACACCTGCCAATAGCCGCCTTTTCGCGGGCCGATAGCTTTCAGCAAAAGCATAATAAAATCAGGGTAATTAACAGTTTTATCAGTCTGGTTTGGCAAGCGATGATAACCGGCCTGCAATTGTTTAATTAAGCTTTCTACCGGCAAGTAAGCCAGAGCTGGTTGCTACTGCGTAATTGCACCACCAGCCTACCACTCTTCGTGCTATTCCAGATGCCGATAAGTTCAGTTTAATCGGCAACCAGTGATAGCATAGGGTGGGTGAGGCTAAATGGCGGCTGGTGGGGCATGTTTAGACGTCGATGTCGAATAGAACGCTACTGTAGTCCTTGGCTTTGTGGCCTTGCCCTTTTGGCTGTATAACCAATGTAAGCGAGTCTTGAATTGCCATATCCGGCTCATATTCCTTACCAGCATCATCAATTTTCGTGACATCTGTGCCGATAGATTGATTCGGGTCATACAGAGAAATAGCTTCTCTGAATCTTCTGATTATTTTACTGGCTTCTGAAAAATCATTTTTTTTGGCATTGAGAAGACTATCAAATACTTTTAGATCCAGCAGCGTACCATCCAGCCAGTTTACCGCGCACTTATAGCCAAATTTCCAGACAATACTTGAAGCCACAGTGTGGGTCTCAAAATGGGTAGTATTCCGCCCAACAAGACACGCCCCGATAACAACGCCAACAATATTTTTCTGCTGAGCTTTGTCATTTATCTTACTTAGAATATGGTTAAGTTTGATGCTCTGAAGCCGTTTACCATGACCGTGGCTAGCGATATAAATGTAGTATCTGTCATAATCTAACTTAGTTAACTGATCTAATGCCATCTCAAAGCTTTTAGCTTCGAAGAACTGAGAGTGGTATAAATCAAAATTTCCGTTCAGCCGCTCCAAACCTTGAAAAAATGGTAAAACGCTGACTACGTTTTGATCGTTTTCACGCAGATCTCATGGAGCTTCCAATATTATGAGAGCATTTTTTTTCATCGCAAAATTCCTATTATTCTTAACGATCAAGCAAGGCCGCGAGCCGAAAGTAATCTGGCAAAACCTTCATGTAATAATTTAACTGGTGGCTTAATAAGCTCTGTGTCAACGTCTTCGCCATTGACATCAACGTAAAAAAGCTCAAGGACATGTTCATAGGCATCATCGTTGATGCCTTCAATAAAACCAGAATTGTCAATTTGCTCGAGAATTTCGTCGCTATCTATCTCTTCACCATCTTCAATCCATTCAACGATTTCAAAAAAATCAGTTTCGAACTCCTCAAGGTCATTTAGTAAGTCTTGAACTGACTCGAGGTAGCGATGAGCAACGTTATTTTCTTTCAGTACGCTGTGAAGTTGTTGTGCACCATTTTTTATTAATTCAATTGCTTCGGCATAAGGTATTTGCCAGTCTTGAGACACACCGTACTTCAGTTTATCTTGCTGAAGTTTCAAATTTCGCGCAGCCTCAGTTTGCTCTAAAATGCGCTTAATATCGGGTGGAAGCTCGTTGCTCATAATGCACCTGTTAGTGAATATCTACATTAAGTTAGATAGCTTAATTGATTACTCTGCGTCGGGTTATAAGTCTCTGTTTTAGAGGGTATTTAGCATGTTTCTATTTTGTGATGTTCAATAATAGACATTGTTTTCATCAGGGTCAAACTCAAACTCCACCGCTAAACTCAGCATGGTCAATGCGTCGATGCAGTCTTGGCGGGGCATAAAGTAGTGTTGTCCAACAAATTCATCTTCCAGCTTTATTTGTAGTGCTGTGATCTCGCCGGGATCTAAGTGGCAGCGGGCGGCGAGGTAGAAGATATGCTGAAGCTCTAACTGATGTAAGTGCTGCCAAAACCAGTCTTTGCCATAGTGTTGTATACAGTGATACTGCGCCTGGCGTCTAAGTGCCAGCTCCAGCCCGACAAAATGGGTGAAGCTGGCATTATGGTTAAGCGCAATTTGCTGTATGACTGCGTGGTCAGGTTGTATTTGCTGCATTAACAGTGTCGCCATTAATAATGGCTGAAACTGCTGGTACAGCTGCTCTGCCAGCAAATGGCTGTATTTCAGAGAGTCTTCGTGCTGTTGTTCGTATTCGCCATCATCATCGGTATCTGTGGCCTGCACGGGATAAATATGCTGTGTCAGCCAAGCCAACGCCTGCTCTAACTCATTGAGCAGCTCTGTAGGAAAGACATCAATACCGGTATAGGGTAAGCGGCCATAGTTCAGGATATGCGTAAGTGCATTATCAAGCCAGGGCCAGACGCTGGCTGCAGTGGTTGGATGTTGATGGCTAATTTGTGCCAGCATGGCTTTGCGAAGTGGGACTGCAGTGGCATCGCATTTCATTCTGGCGTCGCACGCCAGGCGGATCAGCACCAACTCAGGCTCTAATGCCTGGCCTTGTTGTTGCCACGTATACAAAGTGCGTGTATCGGGACACTCCAGGCTAATAAAGTGGCTGGCGTTTGAGCCAAGTTCTGGCTGCGGTTCAAAACGACCATATTGCCAATGCAACACCAATTGGTTGCGCTCAACACAGTAACCACACATAGTATCTTCCTGCTACTTTACTTTGAGGCATCAGCTTAAGCGTCAAGTGCGACACATTAAGTCGCATCTGGCATTACTCTGTGTATAGAGATTTAAGACGGGGTGAGTGATTATGCAGTGGTTAACATTAGATGCGGGTGGAATTGTTTGTACCGAGGCCATGCTAAAGCATCAGCAGTTTTTACTCACGCCGGATATCAGTGGCGATAGCTGGATCTTGTACAGTGAAGCAAAATATCTGCTGCTAGAGCAGAGATTAGTGCAATTTATGGTGAGCCAGCCTGGTTTTGATCCAAACAGCAGGCTATCGCGAATATTACTTGGTAATGCAATCGAATTGATGCGGCAAGGAAACTTATTACCTATTGATGAGGGGCTAAGACAGCTGTTGGATAATAAGCCGATCCAGTTATCTGCCGACTAACCACAGTTAATCCGGCCACGAGTTAGCTAGTAAAAATTAAGCTTAAGTTTTAGCTTACCCGCAATGCAACTCCGTATTGCGCAAATACGGCCATGTCTTTTTGAAACCAGTGCTTAAAGGCGCTGGTGTCATAGCCATGTAATTCGGCAAGTTCGGCGTAACGTACGGCGGTTTTAAGTAAGTCGCCATAGCGCCATATTTTGCCGTAGGCCACAACACAAAGGCTTGGCTGTTCACCCAAAATCTGAATAGCCTGCATTACTTTGTGCAGGTAACGTAGTTCATTGGTTTGCTGTTCAGTCACGTTTGGCGTTGTGTGTTGGCTCATGGCGATGGCTCCTTTTTGCATTGCCTGAGCTTAGGTTGTCGGCCAATTTTTGAAAAGCCTTAACGCGCCGGGTAAAAATTAACCTGTATCTTAATGTTACATATTCCCATTAAAACGCATGGCTGCGCACTTCGTCTAAATTCGCCACCATAATTTGCTGCGCCTCCGGGCGTGCCTCAATTTTCGCTAAATCCAGGTTTAACACCTGCACGGCATAGGGCACCAAGGCCGAGCGCACCGGTATTACCCGTTTGCCATCAACCATGTTGTAGTCTTCGGCAATAATGGCTTTTTGGTAATCGGTTAAGCGTGAGTCCGGCACCAGGATAATATTCACTATCGTGTTCCAGCGCACATCATCTTCCCGGCGCATAGAGGCATCGCCTTCTATGTCGTTAATACCGCGAAAGCGGCTTAATACGAAGTCACGAAAATCCCGGTTCTTCTCGCAATAAGCACGCACATGCCAGCGCAGGTGGGTGCATACCAAGGTATGCGGCGCAACAATGCGGCTTTCTTCATCCGGGCTGGTTAGCGACACATAACCCATATCCAACTTTTTACCGTCACGTGCCGCTTGCACCAGGGCACGTAAAATATCCGGGTTTACCTGCCTAATGGGTGGGCTTAGCATTTCGGTGTGGGCAAAGCCTAAATCCAGCTGGCTAAAGGTATGGGCAAAGTCTTTGCTGCTGGCAAGGGCATGCAAGTACTCATCGGCCAGGCCACTGGTGACCTTTGGTATAAAGGTTTCTGATGGCTTGTAGCCTTTAAGCTTGCTGTCATACACTAAGTTACCCGGCGCAACGTCGCGTAAATAAGCATTGATGTCTTTTGACGCCTGCTGGCGGGCAATACCAAAGCTATTGCATAAATGGTTAGTGGTTAAGCGGCCTTCCCACAGCGCAACAATTTCAATTAGCCGGTAACGCATTAATAGCTCCCAGCGTATCGGCCAGCCGGTATTGGTTACTTCCATAGTGTTATTACCCATTATTTATCTGTGTAACAGTGCATACGTCCCTGTCTGGCAATTTATGTCATTTTGCGATGTTTCAAAATGCCAATGCGGATAAAAGCTAATCTATCTGCCTGAAAACCATACACTGAATACCTGCACAGTATGGTGTCAATTTCGAAACGCCCTAATATGACAGCACACGGATGACATGTCACTGTTAGTTACATAAAGCTAAGCACAGATGACAGGGAGTAGATGAAGGATGCATCAACAGGATGTACAGGGATTAACCGGCAGGGATGCCACCTCAAGCTAAATAAGGAGAGAGAATGAACCACGTCCAGCGAGAGCTGTTTTTCATCAACCTGAAGCAGCAATTTAGCGATATCTTCCAGGCCAGCAAGGCGGATAAAGACAATGCAGATCTGCGCCTGCGCACTCAGGGTTTTATCCACGCCGGTGAGTTATTAGAGCTTTGCAGTCGCATGGAAGTACAGCAACTGATGGAGCAGGTACACCAGGATGTGTTCGGCGTCAGCATTGCCGAGCGTAAGCCCAGAGAGCAGACCCGCCGTCAGCAGGCGTTAAAGCTGGGTGATTATGATTACTTCGACGAACCGGCGTTTAACCGGCTACGGTGATAGTAATCGCTCTGAGTACCTAATTTAGTTGCGTCATTTAAGTTGCAGCAATATATTGAAGGCATTCAAAAAATTTAGCCTTGAAGTATCAGCTGCTAAGTTTTTATTGGTAAGGATCTCAGGAATACACCGCAATGAAGCAAGCCGCAAATTTTAAACATCTTGAAGCGCTACCCGAGCTATATCAGCTGGCGGCCTTTGCTCAGGATTACGCTTGTAGTGATCCGCAAAGTGCGCTGGTGAAAATGCGCTGCCTGATGGAAAAAATTGTCGGTGTGATTTACGCCAAATTACAGCTGCCGGTGTACCCCAACGCCAGCATTGTCGACAAGCTTAATGCCGACAGCTTCACCTCCGTTGTTCCCAGTAAAATTATCGACAAACTGCATGCTATTCGTAAAAGCGGTAACCGCGCGGCGCACGAGGGCAAAGTCAGCCAGCAGGAAGCAGTGTGGATATTACAGGAGTGTTACTTTGTTAGTGGTTACTTCTACGTAGCCTACTGCGGTGGCGATGCGAAAAACCTGCCGGAGTTTATCGCGCCTGATTGCACCAAGCTGGCAGAGCAAACCGATGCGCAGTTCGCCCGCGAGAACAAGCAGCTGCAAGCCAAACTGGCCGAACATGAAGCACGATTAAAGCAAGCGCTGGATGAGTTAAAAGCCGCTGAAGCCGCCCAACTGAAAGCCCAGCAAGAAGCGGCCAGCCTGAAAAAAGCCATTGACGAAGGCGCAGTCGCCAAAGCCAAAGCGGGCTTTGCCACTATGTCTGGTATCAATTTTAACGAGGCGCAAACCCGTGCCCGTATTATTGATATGGATTTACGCGCTGCCGGTTGGAATGTGTCTTTAGATGACAGTTCAACCGAGCAAGTGCGCAAAGAGTTTGAAGTGGATGGCCAGCCCACCGCAACAGGTAAAGGCTATGCCGATTACGTGCTGTTTGATGATGACGAACTGCCGCTGGCGGTTATTGAAGCCAAGCGCACGCGTGAGTTGGTAGAAAAGGGCCGCCAGCAGGCCATTTTATATGCCAATGCGCTGGAAAAGCGTTATGGCCGCCGCCCGGTTATCTTTTACACCAACGGCTACGACATCCGCCTGCTGGACGATGCCCAGGGCTACAGCAGCCGCAAGGTATATGGCTATTACAGTAAAGACAGCCTGCAATACTTAATTAAGCAGCGCAGTTTAAAGAAAAACCTCAATCAAACCCCGATCGACACCAAGGTGGCAGGGCGTATTTATCAGATTGAAAGCATTAGCCGGGTGTGTGAGCGCTTTAGCGATAAACACCGCAAAGCCCTGGTGGTGCAAGCCACCGGCACCGGTAAAACCCGCGTGTCTATTGCGCTGGCTAAACGTCTGCTCGATGCCGGTTGGGCCAAGCGTGTACTGTTTTTGTGTGATCGTAAAGAGCTGCGTAAGCAAGCCGCCAATGCCTTTAACGAGCACACCAAAGAGCCTTTGTACGTGGTGGGTAAAAGTAAAAAAGACGCTGCCGCCAGTGCGCGGGTATTTATTGCCACTTACCCTGGCATGATGAGTATTTTTCAGCAATACGATGTCGGCTATTTTGACCTGATTGTGGCCGATGAATCGCATCGCTCTATCTACAACATTTACGGCGATATTTTTAAGTATTTTGACGCCTTAGAGGTCGGCCTTACCGCCACGCCGGTTGAAATGGTATCGCGCTCTACCTGTGAGCTGTTTGGCTGTGACTACAAACTGCCTACCGCCAATTACCCGCTGGAGCAGGCAATAGAAGACCGTAACCTGGTGCCGTACAAGATTGTCAGCTTTACCACTAAGTTTTTGCGCGACGGCATTAAAAAAGACAACCTGAGTGATGAGCAAATTGCCCAACTGGAAGAGCAGGGTATCGACCCGAATGAGTTGGACTTTGACGCCACCCAAATTGACGAAGCGGTGAAAAACAAAGATACCAACCGGGTGATCTTGCGTAACTTAATGGAAAAAGGCCTGCGTGATGTCGACGGTCAGCTGCCGGGCAAGTCGATTGTGTTCGCCCGCAACATTAACCACGCCGAGCTGTTGGCTACGTTATTTAGTGAAATGTACCCGCAGTTACATCCGGACTTTTGCCGGGTGATTCACTCTAAGTACGAGCGCGCCGAAGAGCTTATCGATCAGTTTAAAGCCACCGATGAAAAATCAGTGCGCATTGCTATTTCGGTTGATATGCTCGATACCGGTATCGATGTGCCCGAAGTGGTTAACCTGGTATTCGCCAAACCAATAAAATCCAAAGTTAAGTTTTGGCAGATGATTGGTCGCGGCACCCGGCTTTGTCCTAATTTGTATGGCCCGGGCAAAGATAAAACGCACTTTTTAATTTTCGACCACTGGGAAAACTTCGAGTACTTCGACCTCGACCCAGAGCCGGAAGACGTAAAACAAAGCAAATCGCTGATGCAAAAGCTGTTTGAAGCGCGGTTAACTTTGGCTGAAACCGCGCTGAAAAAGGCAGATCTGGCGACCTTTGATGAAGTTATTAAGCTTATTCAGGCCGATATTACCGCGCTGGATATGAACACCATTGCCGTGCGCGACAACTGGCAAGACGTTGAAACCTGCAAAGACGAAAAGCGGCTGAACCAATTTTCCCCGGCAACAAAAGACATGCTGTGGCAAAGCATTGCGCCGTTAATGCAGTGGCGCAACATTATGGGCCAAAGCGAGGCCTACCGTTTTGATACCGAAATGGCCAACCTGCAGACGCTGTTATTTACCGATCCCAGCCAAATTGATATCGCCCGCCAGGCGCTGCTGGGTAAAATTACCACCCTGCAAATGCACCTAAACGAAGTGCGAGCCAAAGCCAGCGCCATTGCTGAAATTCAGCAAGACAGCTACTGGCGAAACCTTAGCTTTAACGCTTTAGAGCAAAGCCGTAAAGCACTGCGCGGCATTATTCATCTGCGTGATAAAGCTATTGTTACGCCGACACCAGAGCTGGTGCTGGATGTAAAAGAAGATACGGCCGAGTACAAGGTAACCGAGCGCGCCGCCAATATCGTGTCGGTGGATTACCAAATTTACCGGCAGGAAGTAGAAAAAACCTTAGCGCCGCTGTTTGATACCGATGCGGTACTGCAAAAAATCCGCGCCGGTGAGCAGGTAAGCGAAGCCGATTTAGCCCGGTTAAATGCGTTAGTGCATACGCAAAACCCTAATGTCGATTTAAATACGCTAAAAGAGTTTTTCCCCGAGTCGACAGTAAGCTTAGATAAAATACTGCGCACCATAGTGGGTATGGATAAAGAAGCGATAGAGCGCGCCTTTACCGACTTTGTGCAGCAAACCCACACCCACATGAACGCCAAACAGCAGCGTTTTATTGGCATGCTGAAAAACCATTTAATTCGCTACGGTGCAATTGCCATAGAACAGCTGTACGATGCGCCCTTTACCAGCATTCACGACATGGGGCTGGACGGGGTGTTCAGCCAGCAACAGGCCGATGTGATCCAGCAGTTTATCCGTCAGTTCGACGTGCCGCTGGGCAGCAAAGCGCCGCGTATTGAAAAAACAATTAGCCCCTAACACTGAGCAATACACACTTAGCAGTCAAAACTGAATAAAGCATTACAGGAAACAACATGATTACAGGCCCGTTAAAAAGCAAAATCGATAAACTGTGGGAAGAGTTCTGGACCGGCGGTATAACCAATCCGCTGACGGTTATCGAGCAGATCACCTTTTTAATGTATGCCCGCCTGCTGGATATGAACGAGCAAAAAGATGAAAAGCTCGCCTCGCGCAGCGGAAAGGCGTTTCACCGCCGTTTTAATGACAACCAACAGCACCTGCGCTGGCAGCACTTCCGCCATTTAGGGGCCGATAAACTCTACAAGCTGGTAAAAGACGAGTTGTTTCCGTTTTTCGCTGAAAGCTCGGCCCAGTCGGTAAAAGACGGCAATGAAGGTTCAGGCTCTGGTACACAAATATTTGCTGAGTTTATGAAAGACGCCCAGCTGATGATCCAAAAGCAGTCGCTGCTGGTGAAAGCAGTAGAAATGGTAAACGACTTACCGCTGGAAAACAGTGACACCAAGGGCGATTTATACGAGTACCTGTTAAGCAAGCTAACCACTGCCGGTATTAACGGCCAGTTCCGTACGCCGCGGCATATTATCCGCGCCATGGTTGAAATGCTCGACCCGGGCATTAACAGCCGCATTTGTGACCCATCCACCGGCACCGGCGGCTTTTTAGTCAGCAGCTACGAATACCTGCTGGAAAAATACACCTCAAAAGACGGCGTAGAGCAAGAGCCGTTATTTGACGAGCAGGGCAAGCCCTTGTTAGATGCCAATGGCAGGCAGCAGGTAAATACACTGTACTCTGGTGATTTAATCACGCCCGAGCAGCGCGCCCATATCGATAGCGATATGTTCCACGGCTTTGACTTTGACGCCACCATGCTGCGCGTCGCGGCCATGAACCTGGTAATGCACGGCATTAAACAGCCGGATATTCATTATCAGGACACGCTAAGCCAAAGCTTTAAAGAGCGCTTCCCGCGCGAGGCTAAAGCCGGTTTTGACATTATCCTAGCCAACCCGCCATTTAAAGGCAGCCTGGACGAAGAAGACGTTTGCCCGGATATTTTACGCAAAGTTAAAACCAAAAAAACCGAGCTGCTGTTTGTAGCGCTGATTGAAAATATGCTGAAAATTGGCGGCCAAAGCGCCACCATTGTGCCCGACGGCGTATTGTTTGGCTCATCCAACGCCCACCAGCAACTGCGTCAGTTACTGGTAGAGCAAAACCAGTTAGAAGCGGTTATTTCCTTACCAAGCGGTGTATTTAAGCCCTATGCCGGGGTTTCTACCGCCATTTTAATTTTCACCAAAGGTGGCCCCGGTTCTCAAGGAAGCGACCACGTCTGGTTTTACGATGTACAAGCCGACGGCTTTAGCCTGGATGATAAGCGCACGCCAATCAAAGACAACGACCTGCCAGCATTAGTAGCCGGGTATAAAGCGCGTGACAAAGCCATTGCCGACACCGAGCAAAACGATCGCACCCGAAAAGCCTTTTGGGTAAGCAAAGCGGAAATTGCTGGTAATAAGTACGACTTATCCATTAACCGCTACAAGCAAGTGGTGTATGCCGAACAGCAGTATGACGACCCTAAAGTGATCCTGAATAAGCTGGTCGCGCTGGAAAACGATATTCTGGCGGATTTAAAAGCACTGGAGGCCATGCTGTGAGCTTCTTTGCCAATAATTCAGGTTGGCCTTTTAAGCCGCTAAAGGACGTTGCTCATTTAAAGAGAGGGTATGACCTGCCGACGCAGGATAGGGTAGAGGGAGAAATCCCAATTTTTGCAGCTAATGGTAAAAATGGGACTCATAACGAAGCGAAAATTAAAGGACCTGGCGTAATAACTGGAAGGTCAGGGACGATAGGCAAAGTACATTTTACAGAACATGATTATTGGCCACTAAACACTGCTTTATACGTAACGGATTTTAAAGGTAATGATCCAAAGTGGGTCTATTACATGTTACAAGCCTTTAAACTAGAACGTTTTGTTGAAGGCGCAGGAGTACCAACTTTAAATCGAAATTTAGTGCACGATGAGCTTATCCCACTACCACCACTAGCCGAGCAAAAACGTATTGCCGCGATACTGGACAAAGCCGACGCCATCCGCCGCAAACGCCAGCAAGCCATCCAACTCGCCGACGACTTCCTCCGCGCCGTGTTTTTGGAGATGTTTGGCGATCCGGTGACCAATCCGAAGGGGTTTCCTGTTGGAACGATTCGTGAGCTTGTTGAAACGGCAAATTACGGATCTTCAGCAAAAGCATCTGAGGAAATTGCCGATTATCCGATGCTTCGTATGGGCAATATCACATACGAAGGTGCACTGGATATGACCAGTCTAAAATATATCAGCCTTAGTGAGACCGATAAGCCCAAATATTTGGTGTCAAAAAGTGACCTGTTATTTAATAGGACAAACAGTAAAGAATTAGTTGGTAAAACCACTGTGTATGATCTGGATGAGCCAGCAGCCTTCGCCGGATACTTAATAAGGGTGCGAACTAACGCAGCAGGAAACACTTATTACCTCTCAGCATATTTAAACTCTACTCACGGTAAAGCAACGTTGCAGAACATGTGCAAAAGTATCGTTGGGATGGCAAATATCAATGCACAGGAAATGCAGAATATTCCAATTATGTTACCGCCGATTGAACTGCAAGATAAATTCAGCGAAATCGTCATTGCTACAAAAGAAAAAGTTAAAGTGCTTCAGTGTGCGTTAAATGAACAAGTTGGGTTGTTTAATGTGTTGAGTCAAAGAGCCTTTTCCGGCAAGTTATAACAGGAATAACAAGGATGTTATGAATACCGAACTTACCACCATAAACGACAAATACCTTTATGCCTTAAGTGCCGCGGCCGCTTGGCTAACAGTATCGGAATGGACGCTAAAGATAGCGGAACTATTCCCCGATTTACTGGCTAATGCCGACGCGCAGTCGGCTTGGCTCGTCAAAGGTTTTTAAAGGTAGCTGAAGAACAGATTTAAAGATGAAAAGGAGTGAAGGTGTCTGAATCAAGCGTTGTTGAAGTATGGCTACCGGTCAAACGGTATCAGTTGACAATCAAGCATCGCATTTTGGCCGAATTGGGCGAGATTTCACATTTCATGCTGAATGTACTTCATAGACATGAACTACCTTTACAAGCAATTTATGACATTACAGGCCTTGATGAGTACCAACTGCAACCGGTAATTGAGAGATTGCAAGGTTTGAAGTTTATTAACAATGAATTTCAGCTGACAGAATCGGGGAAATTAGCCGCTTACGCTCTTAGTAACTTACATTGTAAAGAAATTGAAGTCTATATGGATCAGAATTATGGCTCTCATACCAGTTCTTGGTTCTTAGCCTTAAGCGATTGCGAATCAATACAAGAACTACCGGCTTCTGCTATCCAAGTCAAAACCCCAAGAGAGAAAAAATCGAATTATACTGAGGATTGCTTTCAACAAACGCAGAGATTTAAGAAAAGTCTTCCTGAGATTTTGCCATCGCTTATTTCAGATTTTCAGCATTTTGCAGATTTAAAAAATGGCAAGTGGGGGATGGAATGGGATATTACTTTATTTAGCGTTGAGGAAAATCAACAACACGGTATCTACGTAACATTGCCGCTAAAGCGACATAATAATGCGATGCAACGCCATGATAACCTTAAAAATCCACTGCGTTTATACACCAGACTTTTAGTTTTAACGACTACTTGTAAGCAGCCAACGGGCTTTGAATGGCAGGATAAACAAAGCTTAGCGCCTTTGGTAAACGTCTATTCTGAACATGACAACGAAGTGTATAACGACATTCCTTTATGTTACGACTGTACTGATGGTAAAAAGTTACCTGATGGTACGTTGCAAGATAACTCGATTTTTCATGAAGATAAGGCTAATACATTGCTGCTGCACGCCAATGAACACGAGATGGTTAGCCCTTTATTGTCGGTAGAACACCATTTTTCACTAGCTTGGCAATTGCATGAATTTAGCTACTCTGAAGTATTTGAAAATATAGACTTTTCACATCTAATTAGGGTCGATTAGTTATGAAGGCGGTAGATAAATATCAGTCGTTTGCTGAACATTTGTTTGAAGATAAACATGTAAGAAAGTATGGAATGATGCTTGTAAAGCATGGCTTTAAAGGCGCGGCAAAAAGGGTAAACCCGGTAGCCATCTATGCTGATGCAGCCTTGTCAGTTATCAGTGCCTTTAATAGTTACTTTAAATATGCTCGTGAGCGTGAGATAACAAAACAGATACTCGCGGAAAATAAGCGCATTGAAGCGGAGCTAAAATCACAATTAGAAATAATGCATCTTAAGTATGAAACTGCACTGGCGCTGGGTGACGAGAGAATTAAAGAGCTTTCTAACAAAGCTAACCTATCGGATTTGCAGATGAAAAATTTTCTCGTGCAAATTGGCAAGCAGGTAAAAATAGCTAAAGCAATGCAGGCGTGCCTTCGAAAGGAGCGTGAAAATGGCTGTAGTTTTAAACAACTTCAAGATTTGCAGGCGAATTTAGATCATTATTTACGCGCTTGCTTAATGATATTAATTGAAAATGTTGAATAAAGGAGAATCAGGATGAAGAAACCGCAGTCAATTCAAGGTGAATATATTCCCCGTAACAGAACAGAAACTCCTAAGAAAAACCCATCAGAAACAACACCTAATACTGATTCAGCAGTCCTGAATGACATGTTAGGAAAGCTTGATGGTGCTCAGGTGCAGCAAATTTTTACCTCGGTAGTGAGTGGGTTAGTCGATCTTGGTTCTAATGCTCTTGATTATGGAAAAGAGCGTGAATTAACAAAGAGGGTATATGCTCAAGCTGAAGCCGACATTAAGAAATATGCTAGTGATGTTGCTCGAACTAAGGAAGAAGAGAAAACAAAGCGGAAAGAAATAAAAGTTAATGGTGACAACAACCGAAACATACATCTTCAAAACATGGCTTCAGAGGCTAATTCGCATGTGCAGGTTATGGATATTTTAAGGCAAGTCGAAAATGGCACAATATCTTCTCAGGAGTTAGTCACTCTTATTCACTTGGTGAAAAGCAAGGGGGCTTAATGATTCACTTTGTGATTGGAGGTGCCGTAATACTTACTGCTACAGCCGTTTCTTGGTTATACAATCAAAAGACTAAAGATGAATTAGAACGGCAAGCCCAAGCATATAGTGAGCGTGATGATATTCTTGGTAAATACAACAATTTATCAGAGCAGGATTACGATAGTTATAATGCAAAGCGAAGAGAGCAAGCATCGGCATATATGAGTTTGCTATTCAGAGAGCTTGAGATTCATGCAAGTAAAGTTCAGCCAATAGTTAATTCTTACAATGAATTATTTGAAATAATACAATCAGAAATTAATGCAGAAACCACGAGCCCCTATCGCAAGTCTGCATTAAAAAGAGAGTATGCAAAATTAGAGGACGCTAAAATACGTGTCGTAGAGTACGCTAAGTATCTTGAACATGAGCGTACTACAATTAGCGAGCTTTGGGTGAAGCAGCATTATGACTGGCTAATGAAGCGCAACATACCTGATGCTCTCTTACCATTAGAATGGTTGTATTTAGGTAAATTGTTGATTGTTGATTTATCTGACATGAACAAACCACTTGAAGGTAGCCGCCATACTCTTACTTTTAACGGCTTTAGTGGCGATGCAGAGAAACAACAAGCATTGGCTTTACGCTACGGCAAAGAATTTCCAATTTTAGTAGTGAAAAGCCAAGGGAGTCGCTTTTTTGGTTGTGTTGCCAAGGGAATTGCTTTCCATGATTACATTCGATTGAACCGGCCTTTAGAGATAGTAGTAGAGCGTTTTGTTAGTGGAAAACAGCAATATCTGTGTAGTTATTTTGACGGACTTGGAAGTGCAAGCCTGCCCACTCAGAACTTAATACATACCAGTTTACGCTGCATTCCTGGGCAGCGGTTGGAGGTGTATTTTGATAGTTTTGACGCAACTTTGGCGCATGATCCGTTTGGGATTAGAACTGATGGCAAAAAACTACCACCGCCATTACTCAGTGAAAAAGCACCATCTGTTGTGGGCTATGACGCGTTAGAGTTATATATAGAGATTGATGATAATAATTTGGTGAAAATTTCTGCTGAGTCTTCTTTTTTTGATACTGAAACATATTGGTCTTTCTTATCTTTTGAACTAAACGATTACAGCATCCGTCTTGCAAAAGGGCATGTAGAGCTGGAGTGCGAGCTTACCGAAACATTAGACGGTTTGAGAGTGAAGAACGTTTTTATCCACAAACAACCACAGATAGGAACAGACTTGCCGTTTGAATTTATCTTAATCACTGCTGAACTCAATGGCAGCGATTTGTTTGGTTGGAAATATGGTATAGAACAATTACTTAACTTTGTAAGCCAGCTAACAATTAGTTCATCTTTGGCATTCGAACGAGCTAAACAAATAGAGTTTTTTAAACGCTGGCAACATGTTGTGGAGTACCAGCGTCGGCAAGAGAGTGAGCGAAGTGTTGATTTTGAATGTATCCCAATAATTAATCAGGATAAAAACACTCATTATCAGCTGAAAATTGATAACAGTATTATCCAGGCTGCAACTGTTAACGATAGCTCTGTGTATTCTTTTATGAGTGATATAGAGAATGCACAATTTATTTATTCTTGTCGTTTGTTTATTTGGGACGAGTTTCAAACAAAATATATCCCAGCAATAGAGCAAAAAAGGCTTAATAGGGCAAGTTACTTTTTAGAGCAAGGTAATGTTTTTATCGACGCACCGCTATTCAGTTATCAGAAATTTGATTTTAAAAAAGCAAACAAGTTTCGATTAACCATAACTAAACCTAACGCCGCCTTGCAAAGGCAACAGCAGGCATTAGATGCATTTTTTGAAGACCGATTAATTGAACCAAGGCTCAAGGAGATATTTTTAGCCCCCAATGCCTACGCAGCAGATATGATTGCTAAGTGGTGGGATTTCAACATTGATTGGAGCAGTCAGTTAACAGAAAGCCAAATGCATGCTGTTAAAACAGCGTTATCGGCTAAGCATATTGCGATGATACAAGGCCCACCTGGTACTGGAAAAACAACCGTTATTGTTGAGATGCTCTATCAAACTTTAAAAGACAACCCTAGACAAAGAATATTAGTCGTTTCTCAACAAAACACTGCTGTGGATAATGCGATAGCAAAATTTAAAGAAAAACACCCTAATTTAGTATCTAAAGACGTAAATGTCGTAAGGGTAGGTAATCTTGATAAGATAGCTGACGAAATTATAGAAGATCACTTTGACACTATATTTGAACAGTTCATTGAATCTTGCTTAACGCAGTCATTAAATAAAGTTAATTCAATTGAAGATGCGAAATTAGATGCTTTGTATGAGTGGCGCGCGCTTTTAACTCAGATTAAAGAGTCTAGAGGGCAACATAAGGTGTCAGACGAATTCTTCACTACGATGCTGATGGACAAAAATATTATCGGCGCTACATGTGTAGGTCTGGCTGCAAGAAAGGCGGGAATTGATCACTTGAGCTTTGACGTTGCTATCGTTGATGAGGCTGGTCGAGCTACAGTGCCGGAACTTCTTATCCCGTTGTTACGTTCAAAAAAAGCGATATTGATTGGAGATCATCACCAACTCCCTCCAAGTATTGCACCTGTTCTGCGTGAGGATAGTGCAAAAGAAGAAATGTCATTTCTTGAAGAAACTTTTTTGGAGCACAGTTTTTTTGAGATGCTTTTCGAACAGTTACCTAAAGCATGCACAGCGCAGTTGACTGAGCAGTTTCGCATGGCCGACCCAATTGGCAATTTAGTCGCGAGGTTGTTTTATTCCAAAGATGGAGAGAATCGACTAACCAATGGCTCAAAAGATCCATTGAATACTAGTGACTTTGCTGAGCAGGATTGTTTAATCTGGGTTGATGTCTGGGGCAGACAACAAAAACCTCAAGGCACAACAAGTTTTGAGAATGAAGCAGAAGCAAAAGCTATACAAATCTATCTGATAAATTTATCAAATAGATTTACGCGAAAAATTGATGTTGCTGTGATAACGCCTTATGGTGCTCAAAAAAGGTTAATTCGTAAGCTTCTGCAGCCATATGGTACTGGTCAAATTATCAATGTTGGTACACTGTCGATAAAAGTTGATACAGTCGATAGTTTTCAAGGAAGTGAAGCAGAGCTAGTTTGTTACTCAACTGTGAGAACTCATGGTTCACTGCAGTTTATCTTAGATAAAAAGAGGCTTAACGTTGCCTGTTCAAGAGCAAAAGAGAATTTGATTTTCTTTGGAAATAAAAGGCATCTTGAGAGTCAATATGCTGACGGTAAAAATCTATACCCTGATATTATAAAGTCTGCAGAGCTGTATGCTTGGAAGAATAGTAAAATAACCAAAGTCGTAATTAAGCCTCTGGAGCATGGAGCTGCAGCCCAATAGTCTATTAAAAAAGAACACCAAATAGGGATGTTTATGCCAATACAAACCCCAGCTTTTAAGCTTATTTGCCCCTCTTGTGGCTGGAGCAAGCTATTCCCGCCGATGGGTGATGTGCGCTTACCCGGCCAGGTGCTGGATAAATGCCCATCTTGCGGTGGTGAGCCGCTAAACCGGGTTAAGCTAAACATTGCTGAAAAAATGCTGGTTAGCATTAAAGCGAAGCTCTAACAAAGCAGGAAGTACAATGGCGCTATTTAATACCGACTGGACCAAAGAGCTTGACCAGGTAAATCAGGCAGCGAAGAAAATTATCGACGATGAGATCTCGCCGCTGATTGACCAAAAAATAGGCTTGATTAACACCCATGCTGACGAACTGATGAGAAAATCAGCCTATCAGGCAGAAACGCTGGCCGATAAACTGCTTAAAGAAATTGCCATACAGCGCCAACAGCTGGTGGCTGATGTAACCAAAATAGGCCTTATTTTTCTGCTGGCGTTTACGCTTTCAGGCGCTTTGCTGATTTGGTTGTTTTTCTGGTTTAAAAACGGGGGCTAACTGCTTACAAGTGAAGGCTGCCATAACCCTGCAAAGTCTGGTAGCAAGCAGAATGAATGTTGAAGTAGAAACCAGCGTAAAGGTATCCCTGCTAAACAGATTAGAAACGGTATACGGTAGTTAAGGATTTAACATGCAAATAAAGTCCATCACCATCCAAAACTTTAAAGGCATCCGCCGCAAGGCTGTTATCCCACTTGCTCCGGTGACAATGCTGTTTGGTGCGAACAGTTCGGGCAAAAGCAGTATTTTGCATGCGTTAATTTATCTTTTTGAGTTGATAGTTAACCGAAACCCTGACCCTGAATACTCAACTGTTACCGGCGAGCATTTGTATCTTGGCGGCTTTAAAGAACTAGTATTTGGTAAGGATATCAACAATACCATTACGCTAGGTTTAGACTTGGACACGTCTGATGATTTAGATGTGTTTGATGAGTTTATCAGTGAGGTTGAGCGAAATTTAGTTGAAGATAACACTGGCTGGTATCCGGATAGCCAGACTGATAATCCTTCGTTTGAACTTGATATTAAATGGAATAACCTCGATAACAAAGCCTATGTCAGCGAGTACCGTTCGTTTGTAAATGGAAAGCCATTTATGACGTTGCAAGTAGAGAAAGGTCAAAAATCAGTAAGTGCATCATATATTGATGTCTCACATTGGCCGGTAGCTGATATTTTTACCAACCTAGCGGAAACAGTTAAGGCAGGTATGTGGGGGTTAATTCCTCTACATTCTGGGCAAACAGCTTTACCCGATTCTTCAACTCGCTTAAAACTGGATCATGTACCTTGGGAATGGTCGGCGTTTTTTGAAGACCACCCATTAGCCGCAAAGGTCTTTGCTGAAGCTTCGCTGTCTCAGGGCTTGCTCGGGCCATTGCGTTTGCTACAAAAGAAACTCGCCAGTTTGATACATATTGGCCCGCTTCGGGTAGTTCCCAACCGGAGTTTTGTGGCTAAAAAAGTACCGGAGAAGTCACGCTGGTACGATGGTGAAGCGGGCTGGGACGGCTTTTATAACGGTAGCAAAACCTTGCAGCAGCAAGTGAACGAGTGGTATCAGCTGCATTTTAAATGTAATTATCAGTTTTTAAACGCACCCAAAGGTTATGGCGTTGCACTCACTGAAACGCAAAACTCACATGCATTGTTACCATCACAAGTCGGTGCAGGCATTTCTCAGGTATTCCCGTTTGTAGTTGCTGCGATGAAATCTGATATCGGTATTGTCAGTATCGAACAACCAGAGTTGCACTTGCACCCCGCGTGGCAGGTGGAGTTGGCAGAGTTACTGCTGCTTCAAACGAGCGATTTAAGTGTCACGAAGCAGTTTTTTATCGAAACGCACAGTGAGCATATGATACTTCGTTTGTTACGCCGAGTTCGCGAGTCAAAAATTCGACCTGATAACTTAAGTATCATTTATATGAATATCAGAGAGGATGGTATTGAGCCAGTTAAGCTTGATGTGACCACGGACGGCGATTTTGCTGAAGATTGGCCAAATGGATTCTTTGATGAAAGGGATGAGGAGCTGTTCTGATGTATCAGGAAGTGTCATTAGATCCCCACTGTTTAAGTGAATTTCATTACTACGGATTGCTTAAAAGTAATTTTGGTTATGAGGCTGGTAGATATGCGGTTGCGCCGCTTCGAGATTGGATAAAAGAGGCATATCAAGCAGCTAAATCTGCTGAAGATTTAGGACCAGTAAAGAAAAAATCCATTACAAACTTTCTGAATAGCCTTCTCAAAGATAAGTCTCAAGACAAAATTATCATGCCACGCTACCGCTCACATATTAGTGCTGTAGATTGGCTGGATTGGTTAGAGCATCAGCGAGCATTAAGGCCGTTCAACTCAGTGATATCTGAACGGGTTGGCAGCGCGCTTAGTTATGAAGAAATAATAGCTGGCCATCAATGTTGGGTCATTCCACCTACAAAAAGGGTCGACAAAACCGCTGAAAGTATCGTTGAAGTTTTTAGTTCGCTATTGCGGATTGGTGGTAATCTTGTGATTATCGACCAGTATTTTAGCCTAGCGTCAAACCCTGTATTAAAAGCGATATTTAACTTTCTTCAAACTAACCAAAATGTGTTGAGTATTACTCTTGTAACCAGTATTGATGCAGCAGATCCTGCCGCTGTGTTTGAGCGTGAATACAAAGAAGAATATGCATTTATTCCGAAATTTAACCTAGTTATAGTGCCTTCCAAATTTTTTCACGATAGATATTTTTTCACAGAGTATGGCGCACTGAAGTCAGGGCAGGGCTTTATTGTCGGCGCAGCGCTTGGAGCTCAAGCTGATAAATTGAGTATTAATTTGTGTGGTAAGGATGAGTGCCTCGATGCCCACAGTTGGGTCAAACAAGTTATTGCTGATGGTCGGGTATCGTTAAAGGTTCTGAGTTAAGTTTTAAAATGAAATATTTATATTGCACTACAAACGCCCTAAACAAATGGCTAAAAACCGACTTACCGCGCTTGCCCTCAGCACCCGGCCAGCAGGTGGGGGTAAATACCGTTACCAGCACCCGTGAGCAAATGTGCTGGCAGTTACACATTATTGAAAACCGCTACGGCAGCTGGCATAAAACCATTATTGCCACCGAAGCCAATAGCCGTTTTACGCTGTTTATTCCGGTTGACTTGCTAATGAGCGTTGAAGAGCTAACCCAGCGCCTGCAAATGGAATGGCAGTGGGTGTTGGCCGAAACACTGCGTTTATCAGGCATAATGCCGCGCAGCGATATTGCGCTGCTTTTAAGTAGCCTTGGCGAAGTCACATTTGAACAGCAGTGGGTTAAAAACACCGATCGCAGTGTAAACGGCCATGTCAGTGATGCCGGGCTTTGGGCAACCCAGACTCTGGCTGACCGGCGTAAAGACGCACTTTCGCCTGATTTAGCGCTGGAATTAGCCGTTTACCTGAATACCCAACCGAAACGGGTGAATAAAGCTAAGAGTAAAGTGGTGCCTGTGCTGGCGTTACTGGACTACTGCACAAGCCTAATTAAGCCACCAAGCAGTGAGCTGGATATCACGGCCGGGCCAACTAATCAAAAAAACAGCGAGTGTAACGTTGTTTACTTCAAAGACTTTAAAAAGTAGCCCGCTAGTTCTGTCGAATTTAACACCGGCTGCCATCAAGTTATAAAAAGGGTTTTGTATTGACGCAAAGTAGTACTGAGACGCCAGGCATTAGTAGAGTAATTAAGCCACATTGGTTTTTGCGCCTGTTTGGCGTAGAGCCGGTAACGTTAAGCTTGATTGACGAGCGTTTAGAATTAAAAACGGTTAACGGGCAGCGTTATACTGTGTTGCCCGATTCTTTAACTAAAACCAACACTAAGATTGAAGGTTTCTTCTTCGCGGATTTATGTTTAACCACTGATCGCGGCGAACTTTTAATTAATGGCCTGCCAAAGCAAGCGTGTGAAGAACATTTTAGATGGCTTACTGGGGTTTGGTTTGGTCAGCTTTCACCAGCTATGCAACAAGTATTAGCTGACATACAGCGGTTGCTAAGTGCTGGTTACCCAAGAACATCCCGATTGAAACAAGTCGTAGCGCTGGCAAAGCAAGCAGTAAAACAGTTCAAAACACTGCCGGATAGAGCAAGTTTTCCTAACGTTGATTTTACTGTTTTCGAAACATTACAGTTTAAAGCAGGTTGGAAAGAGGCAGATTTTAACCTGCTAAGACAGCAATACATCAAAAAGCAATTGGCTTTGCACCAGCAGTTCTTTGATAAGGTAGAAAGCAAGCCGCTTACAGAAAAGCAGCGTGAAGCCTGTGTTATCGATGAAGACAACAACCTGGTACTGGCGGGGGCCGGAACTGGGAAAACCAGCACTATGGTGGGGCGTGCTGGTTATTTATTGCAAAGTGGCCAGGCGCAGGCGAGTGAAATACTGATGCTGGCTTTTGCCAATAAAGCCGCGGCTGAAATGCAGGAGCGGATTGAAAAGCGTTTAGGGGATTGCGGGATCACTGCCAGTACCTTCCATAAGCTGGGCAAAGATATTATTGCCAGTGTTGAGGGGAAACAGCCGTCGCTTACGCCACTAGCTGATGACGACAAGCTGCTGGCAAAGCAGGTGAATGAATGGTTTGAAGAGCATTTAAAGCAGCCTGCGTATCAAAAGCTGGTGTTGGATTATTTTCAGAATTACCTGTATCCGGTTAAAAATGCATTTGATTTTGACAGCGAAGGAGCGTATTTCGATTACATACTGGCCAATGACATCCGCACGCTTAAAGGCGAGAAAGTAAAAAGTTTGGGCGAGTGCCTGATTGCGAATTACCTGCTCAGGCAAGGTATTGAATATCAATATGAGGCAAGTTACGAACACCCCACGGCAGATGTGTTCCATCGCCAGTACCAGCCCGACTTTTACCTGCCGGATTACGGTATCTATATCGAGTTTTACGGTATTGACCGACAAGGTAATACTGCACCTTATGTAAACCGGCAAGCCTATCATGAGGGCATGGCCTGGAAGCAGCAATTACACCAAAGGCACGGGACTAAGCTTGTCACCTTGTATCACTATCAACATCTGGACGGGACGTTATATACCGAATTGGATAAACAATTCGCGAACTTTGGCGTTAAGCCAGAACCATTGCCGCCAGAAGCGGTGCTTGAGACGTTGAGAGAGTTTGGTGCGATATCGGCCTTTGCACTGCTGCTAACTGATTTGCTAAAACGCTACCGGGCAAATTGTTATGAACAAGGTCAACTAGAGAACGCTATAGAAGCCGCTGATAACCCTCAACAAGTGCGAGCGGCGTTGTCTTTGCTTTTGCCGGTAGTCGATGACTATCAGCGCTTACTAGCCAGGAACAATCATATCGACTTTGACGATATGATAGGTAAAGCCCTTAGTTATGTAAAAAGCGGGCGCTTTAAAAGCCGTTGGAAGTACTTACTGGTTGATGAATTCCAGGATATTTCCGATGCCAGAGCCCGGTTGGTTATGTATTTGCGTGACAGTGTGCCTGGGGCGTCACTGTTTTGTGTCGGCGATGATTGGCAGGCCATTTATCGTTTTACTGGTAGTGATTTGCAGTTTACCACTGACTTTGTTTCGCGGTTTGGTCCCACTCAAACTACACCTTTAGATCTGACCTTTCGCTTTAACAACAGTATCAGCGATGTCGCCTCGCGTTTTGTGCTGCAAAACCCTCAGCAGGTCAGAAAACAGCTTAATACCTTAACCCGCGTGATTAAACCGACCGTCACATTAATGCGAGCGGATAACCGCATTAGCCCGGGAGAGCCTGACCGAATAGAAAAAGTACTGCAAAAGATCAGCACGATTGCAGAACCCGGTAGTACAATTTACCTGTTGGGTCGGTTTGGCTTTAACTTACCAGATTATGCCGATTTAAAACGTTTATCCCGCCAATTTAACCAGTTAAAACTGGAATGCTTTAGCATTCACGCGTCAAAAGGCAAAGAGGCCGACTATGTCGTTATCCTTGGATTAGAAAACGGCAAGCATGGGTTCCCCTCACAGAAAGTAACGCACCCACTGCTGGAGGCGTTATTACCAGCTAAGGAGCAGTTTGAATATGCTGAAGAGCGACGGCTGTTTTATGTCGCGTTAACCCGCGCCAGACACCGGGCATATCTTATTACCGATATGGCCGTTGCATCTGAATTTGTAGTCGAGTTACTAAACGACAAGTATCCGCTGGAACTTAATGAATTTGAAACGTCATTAAGTCAGCAGTTATTCCATCTAATCAAATGCATTAAGTGCAAAACCGGCAGCATGGTGCCAAGAGCCGGGCAGTTTGGTGCTTTTTTCGGTTGTAACAAATACCCGCTGTGTAACCACAAAGAGCGCGGCTGCAGCAAATGCAGTTCGCCGATGAAGCGAGAAGGGCGTTTCAAGGTTTGTTTAAGTGACAGCTGCGGTAACTGGGTGCCAGTGTGTTCTAAGTGTGGTGCCGAGATGTTGCAGCGCTCTGGCCCTTACGGCACCTTCTGGGGATGCAGAAACTACCGCAAAGAAGGGGCGAGCTGTAGCCATAAAGAGCAGGTTATTGATTATTTACCCAGCCTAAAAACACTATCTTAAATAGGCCCTCCAAGCAGGTCTCGGGAGGTTAAAGTAAAAAACGGCGGGATACCCCGCCGTTAGGTTAACGCTTCGTCATAATGTCCCAGTAATACATAGCCACTTCCATATAGATATCCGGCGGTAAGCCGAATATGGCCTCAAAATCATCCGCGTGCTGTATGCAGAACTCAGCAATATCTGCAGAGCAAGCTGACAGTACCCGGTACATCTCATCGCCCTCAAGGTATTGCGCGGCGCTGTGTCTGTCACGCAGCGTTTTACTGATGCTGATACCCAGGTTACGTCCGGCCTTGTCCCGGTGCAGGTAGATATAGTCCTCAAATACCTGCTCACCGTTGCTGCCTTTCTTCGTATTCGCCATTAGCAAATACGTAGAGGCATCATCCCATGGCGACTTGCTGGCCCGCTGGTATACCCGTATAGCACTGTTAGTTGTATTCATTTTCTGCCCTCATATATTGCGGCTGGACATGACCTTTTCGGTGTCCTCATGAGTAATTAGCAACGGGATTGGCGAAATTTATTTAAGAGTGTATGAACTCTAGCTGGTTGACTGTATGAAGTAATGTTTAAGCCATTTGTGAGTGACCAAAGTCAATTTACTCAGCATAATGGGAATAACAAAAGAGTAGTGATAGGTCTGCCAGTGAACGAGTTGTTGATTATTGACGATGTTATCAAGGGATTTAGAGATGTCCCCAATCGATATTATGCAAATTTTATGGGGAACTTTGTTCATATTGATTTTGGTACAACACAGGAGTTTTTCATAACGAAGGATTCTGTAAGACGCTGGTTTTTTAACTTCTCGGAGGAAGAGAGAGCTACATTTAGAGATGTTGGCTATATTCAAAAGCTATTAGATGAACCATCTTTTTTTTCTTTCGAAAACAGAAGTTTGTTATGCGCTGGTCGTGCTTTGCATGAGGTTTCAAAGGAGCCTTTTGAACATTATGCACAACGTGTTGATCATCAAAACAAATTTAGAGAAAAGCTACTAGAGGATAAGCGGAAGCTTGAAGAAGGTCTTAAAGTAAGTACTGCGGCTGAGAGTAAAGATATTGAAGAGCATCTTGTGCTTACTAATGAGTATCTTAAAAAGGTTAACGCTATTTATAACCCCGCTAAACTAGCGCATGTTTACCGTGGGATGGGGTTTGATGAAGATCCTGTAGAGCTCTACGAGAAGCGAGGGGGCGACGTTGCATACTTTTAATTACATCTGTTGTTCTCATAAAACATAAGTTGTACCTGATGATCACTGGTGGTAGCATCTGTTCGAAACCTTGATTTACTCAAGGCGAGATAAAAAGGTAAAGTTTAGGGGTAAGTGCAACAACGAGAGGCTGGAGCCCTTTAAAAATAAGGGGCGCGACATCAATGTGGAATACTCTCTCTCCGCCAGATTAAAACAAAAACCCCGAGCCAAAAGCTCGGGGTTTTTGTTTTAACGCGGCAGAGATCGAGGACTTGATGAGAACCCTTCGGTTCGACAAATTCGCCGGGAGCGAATTTGGACGCACTTTAGTGCGGCCCGCAGGGCCAGCGCCATGGATGGTGCTGGCAATCCCTCGGTACTGCCAAAAGCTCGGGGTTTTTGTTTTAACGCGGCAGAGATCGAGGATTTGATGAGAACCCTTCGGTTCGGCAAATTCGCCGGGAGCACAAAATTGTCTGGAACAATTTTGGACCGCGCAGGCGCCAGTTTGCGCTTAATGGTGAAGCGGATACTACGTAAATACAAATACCCACCAGATATGGCCGACGACGCCGTGCAGCTAGTGCTGCAGCAAGCAGAGACACTAGGAGAAGAATGGGTTTAATGGAAGCTTTTTCTGTAACAAAAATACGACCTTACGAGTTGGTTAAGACATACGCTATCAGCATATAAATTCAATAAAAATAGAGAGTAGTTTTAATGTCAGTTGAACGGTTTTTTGTCAGTTCTGTACAGTGGTTTTTTTGGGCGACTTTGAACGTATTAATGCTTTTTTTAGCCGTTGCCGCAGTCGTTTTTTTAGCTTGGCTAGTGTTTGAAGATGATTTGGCTGTTAGTTCTTTGTCGGTGTACGAATGTGTATTTTTTATTTTGCTACTTGTTGTTTTAAAACGCAGTTGGACGCTGCACAGTTCCATGGGCAATAGTTTTGGTAATTACGTATACAGCATGTTGTTTAATTTAGCTGTTTGGGGTGTTTGTGCCTTTATAGCCAAGCTGGCATTAGAACAACAAACAAATATTTCTTTAAATTCGGTGTTTGCTGATGTGACATCTTTGGCCAGCTTTTTACTTGCTGTTTATGTTTCTGCCAATCTTTCTCCGATGGTTAGTATTGATGCAGATAGTGCTGCTGATAGCGGCGTTTACAGCAATCAGAACTTGAAAGAAACCCCTGACAGTGCAGCAGATTCAAAAAAAGAAGTGAAAGTTGAAGGGGAAACAGCAGATGTGTAATAGGTTATTTGTTGCTGTTTTATGTTTGACAATCTCTGGCGCAGCATCAGCAAAGCCTGGTTTTGAAAAAAAACTGATTGTAAGTTGTACTGAGGCTGTCAGCCTATTTGCGTCTTCCGAAAAGAGTAGTCGTGCGGATATGAAGCTGACCTTAAACCAAGCTTTTTCAACGTCAAATACCGAAGCCCTCCAGATGGGGTATTGTAAAGGCGTAATTGATGCCATTATGCAATTAGAACCTTATTGTCGATATGATAACTGGTATCCCGTCGCAGAACGCTTGGTACGTGAAGGTGCCGGTAGAAAAAATGTAATTGAGTATATTAAAAATGAGTGTTGATAACGGTGATCGGCCTGTCGCTGAGTGGGTAGCTCACCTTTTTAAAGTAAAGTTATCCCAACACAAGTACCTTAAAGATAAGTTGACCTCGCTTTTGCGCAATGGTGTTGTTTGCACAAAGGAGATACGAGAGCCTGGCCGAAAAACGAAAACTATCTTAATCCCAGAGTCGCAACGGTATGCGCTGCATAATGCGGTGTTATTAAATGGCTTTATTGATGATCCTGCCAAGATAAGTCGAATGTTTAGCGATATTCACTATCGGTATGAAGTAGCAAATCTGCTGGTTAAACTCTTTGTGGACAATGATGAATTGGATGGGCTACAGATAGCTCGTACAGCATTAGACAGCTTCTTTAGCATGTTGCTGTCTGATAATGACTTAAAAGCTGTTTTGTTACCTAATCCATTTAATGTTTTACCCCAGACGGTATTTAACCAGGGCGTGTCGATGATGCAGTCTATTATGTTGAAAGGGGTAACCTTAGGTGAGGCTGATGCCATGGCTGTGCACTACCTGACAGGTGACATTGAACGCGCGCACTCGCTAGCGATTAAATTTAAAGCGAAGTCTGACGGGGCTGAGCTGCTTCGACAAAAAATAATCACTGATTACGAGCATGCCCTGAATTTTCAAAAAAACTTTTCATTTTTTATGAATTAGTGCTTTTAAGTGCAATGCACTTTTTCAGTATTCCTTTTGTTCAAACAACAAAAGGAAAAAAATTATGAAAATGCAAAATGTAGGACCTATCGGTAAAGTAACTGGTTCATGTACCTGGCTTTTTGATGAAGATAGAAATTGGAGCTTCTTAATTGACTGCGGTATGCAGCAAGGCGAGTTTACCGAAAAGGACTGGAATCAAGGACTGTACTGGCCTTTCAAACCTAGCGAAATCCAGTTTGTTATTCTGACCCATGCTCATATTGATCACTGTGGACTCATTCCCCTGCTTTATAAAAAGGGCTTTAAAGGCAGAGTGATATGTACCCAGGAAACTGCCGACATCGCAAAGATTTTACTTAAAGATGCCGTTAATCTCGGTGCGGCATATTCAAATGCAGACATCAAAGCGATTAATTGGTCTGAGCCAAATGGCATTGGGCTAATGGGTAAGTTTCATCCTATAGGCCAGGATCTCTTTTTGAGATTTTACCGAACTAGTCATCTTATTGGCGCTGTGTCTGCTGCTATTTATTGGGGCAAACCAATTCCCGGGCAACAAAAAAGTATCGTGTTTTCGGGTGATATTGGCCCATCTATGGAAGATCAGGAATATCTACCGTTTAATCGCCACGTTATGATACCTGGTGATAAACAACCCTTTAACTATGCGGTGATTGAGTCTACTTATGGCGGCGTAGTTCGTGAAGCAGACTTAACTTGCTGTATATCGCGTTTCGCTCGAATTAAAGAACTATTAGATAAGATTTTACTGACCAATGGTACGCTTTTACTGCCTTCGTTTTCTTTGGGCCGTGCGCAGGACCTGTTGTTTGATTTGCATTGGGTTATAAATTCTGAGCCAGAAAAATATGGTGAAATTGAGATTTTATTAGACTCGCCAACCGCCCGAAAAATTAATCCCATATTTATAAAAGCAATGCAGCGCACGGAGGTTGGTGGAAAAGGGCTGAAAAAAGTCAGACCGTTGTGGCTTGGCAAGCAGATGTTTCGCTGGTTTGATTTAGACGATTGTGAGCCGGCGCATATTGATAAAATGGACGATATTATTCGGCAATGCCTTGGTGCCAAACCAAAGCATGAATATGACCCGACGATAGGTAATGAAACCGCGAAGAATTGGAAAAGTCGTTTAACTTTGGTCGAGAAGCGGGCTGAATTATTTAATCAATCTAATAAGCCCAGAGTCGTGGTAGCAAGTTCAGGAAGTTGTGATGGCGGCGCGGTAGCGCAATGGCTTGGAATGGTATTAAAGAGTGAACGGAATATTGTGGCGTTAACTGGCTACTCCTCTGCAAGCAGCGTTGGTGGACAATTACATACACTTTCAGAAATTGAAACGCGCGAACGCAGACGCCATAGTGGCGTGTTGAGTTGGGACGGGCAAGCGCAAGATGTTAAAATTCGTGATATTCAGGCCGAAATCACTTCCTTGCGAGGTTATTCAGGACATGCCGATCAAAAAGGGCTGATAAATTGGTTATTTTGGAAGTTTAAATCTGAAGATTGGTGTAAAACGGCTTCCGAAGTTTTTATCCAGCATGGTGATGACCGCAATAGAGACAAGTTAGAGAGTGCAATCATGGAATTCTCTGTTGCTGCTGATTGCCCTATTAGAGTTGTTAAGCCAAGCAGTTCGAATAACATCTTCGATTTAGGTTAATTATACATAGCAACGAAATATCACTTATCGGAGTTTTATTGAGACTCTTTTATCTGATGAAAGAAAAAGGCCCACGCAAAAAGCGTGGGCCTTTTTCATTTTTGCATTTTTATTTTATCTAATTCAGCTACTGCTCAGCTTTAAGCTCATATGCTTGGCCTGTATTTGCCATTGTCGTGCGGTAAGCAAGCACTGACACGCAACCTTTTTACTGCAGGAGTCTGCTATGAGCGCCGTTAAACAAAGCCATATTCAACAGCAACGTTTTTTCTTTCAGCAACAAAAAACCGTGGATTTAAGCCAGCAGGAACTTCAAGCATTAAGCCTGGTATGGACCGATGAAACTGCGCCAAAGTCGCAAGCTGGCCGTCGTGAAGCCGAAACGGCGCATTGCGCGGTATTAGGTTATAACTGAAATGGTTAGCCGTTACTGATTAAACAGCTGCGGCTGTATAAATGGGATCATAGCCAGGATAATCGCCTGCTGATATACGCCGGAACGGGTCAGCAAATGATTGGTTAGCATGGCTATGGCACCACCTTGTTGTTTGACATTCTGCTGGGCGAACATGCGGTCCATCACATCGCCCAGTTCTTCGCCTTGCTGTATTGCTGCAAGTGCTGCCGGTGGCAGTGGCAAACTGGCGGAACGGGTTTTACTGATGCGGCCCTGGTGCATAATGGCAATCCAGGCAAAGCTGCAGTCGCCGTCCAGGCCGGCTTCCAGTGCCACATAGTAGTCAGCACCTGGCGCTTTGGCCGCCACTGCCTGTAAGCGATTTAATGCCCCCCGTAGGGTTTCGTCACTGTCCATTGGTTGTGCTGCCACGCCAGACTCGGTGCTTTGACCACTGCAATTTAGCGTCTTACTGGCGAATATCTGCGCCATAGCGTTATGCACAGCCTGTATTTTTGCCGGATTGGCCGAAGCGACCATTATCTGCATGTTGAACTCTCTACTTTACGTTAAATAGCAAAAGCATAACCTGAATTGGCCCCTGGCTGAAGTGAGCGCTTGCCCCAATGCGGTTAGCTGATTAGAATTTGCGCCACTAAGTATAGGTTTGACCAAGATGGGGCTGGCATGAATAAAAATGTTGTTACTAATGGGGTTGCGGCTGCTATTACACTGGCAGGCTGGTATTTACAGCAGCCACTGTTGTTAAGTGTTGGTTTGTTTGCCTTGTCCGGAGCTTTAACCAACTGGTTGGCGGTACATATGCTATTTGAAAAAGTGCCGCTGTTATATGGCTCTGGTGTGATCCCGGCGCGGTTTCAGGAGTTTAAAGCCGGTATTTACCAACTGGTCATGACGCAGTTTTTTAGCAGCGACAACATAGACCGTTTTCTAGCGGATAAGCAGCAAAGCCACGGTAAAACGTTTGATTTTGAACCGGTAATTTCAAAGGCCGATTTGACGCCGGCGTTTGATTCTTTGCTCAGGGTGGTAGAGCAGTCATCATTTGGCGGTATGTTAAGCATGTTTGGTGGCAGTGCTGCTTTGCTGCCATTACAGGAGCCCTTTATCAACCAGCTTAAAGTGGCGTTAATTGATATCAGCCAGAGTGATGAGTTTAATCAGTTAGTGCTGCAACAGCTGGACCAGCCAGAGCAACTGGCCGGGATCCGTGAGCAGGTTGATACCATAGTGCAGCAACGTTTAAACGAGCTGACGCCGCAGCTGGTAAAAGAGATTATTCAGCAGATGATCCGCCAGCATTTAGGCTGGTTGGTGGTGTGGGGCGGTGTATTTGGTGGCTTGATAGGCCTGCTGGCAGCTTTTCTGCAATAAAGGCCTGGCAGCGCGGTAAGCCGCGCTGCCAGGTTTACTACCCGGCTTTTTGCTGTGCGGCGTATTGTTCTACTTCACGCCATACCCGCAATAAATTCCCCGACAGAATTTTTTCGATGTCGGCTTCACTATAACCACGCTTAAGCAAGCCTTCGATCAGATTAGGGTAACTGGCAACATCTTTAAGCCCAATAGGTAAAGAGTCGCCCACGCCATCGTAGTCTGAGCCGATACCCACATAATTGATGCCAACCAGTTTTACCACGTGGTCGATATGATCCAGCACTGTATCTAAAGTGGCAAAGGGGTAGGGATGCTTTTTACGGAACTCAAGCTCAAAAGCTTCGTCATCGGCTACACCGGCTTGTTTGGCTGCGGCTTTACGAAGGGCGCCGTACTGGTTGGCCATCATGGTAACAAAAGAGGAGCCAAAGTTAATTTGCACCACACCGCCGTTTTTCGCCAGCGCGTTAATCATGTCGTCATCCATATTGCGCTCAAAACCGGGGGTGTAGCTGCGCAGTGACGAATGCGAGGCGATAACCGGCACCTTGCTCAGCTGCATGACCTGGTAAAACGCGGCGTCTGATACGTGCGAGATATCAATCATCATGCCGATATTATTCATCGCCACGACCAGTTCTTTGCCAAAGGGGCTTAAACCATTCCAGCGCCGGCGTAAGTCGTAGCTTGAGTCGGCAATATGGTTACTCTCAGAGTGCGACAGCGTAATATAGCGGATACCGCGCTGATAAAAATGCTGCAGGTTTTCCAATTTACCCTCTATTGGTGTGCCGTTTTCCATGCCCAGCGCCAGCGATACTTTGCCGCTGCCAAACTGGTCGAGCACATCTTGGGTGCTGTAGGCCATGGCAAATTTATCCGCTGCCCGGCCAACCAGCGCTTCCATGCTATCAATGAGCTGATTTGCTAACTGGTAACCGCCGCCGGTACGCTCGTACGATGCCGGAATATAAATTGACATAAAAGGCGCATTTAAGCCGCCTGCAAGGGCGCGTGGATAATCAAATTCGCCACGCTTGGTTGCCACTGTTACGTCTTCCCAGTCTTTATGTAGCCGGTAAGGCACATCTATATGGGTGTCAACAATGATGTATTGCTGTGCCAACTGTTGGGCGCGCTGGGCGCTGCTCAGTGGTGTCGTATTGCTGCTGCAGGCGCTTAAAGTAGCGGCGCAAAGCAGGCTCAGCGCAAGCACGGATTGTTTATGCATGTTAGCTTCTCTTGTCAGGTCAGGGTCTTATATAACCAGCTTCAGCTGTTTACAGCAAGAGCTGTCAGACCAGTTGGTTAATATATGCGCTTGGTTGAGGCAACGGCTACACTTAGTCCGGCAGGCAGCCGCCTGTCAGGTAGCCGGGCTGTAAGGTTGAGCAAACGGTACCGGCTGTAGCGTGTTACTTAGAGGCAAGGAGTAATCGCATGAGCTACAAATACTACGAAGGCAACTGGGGCGAAATGCGTGCCAGAGCCAAACTGCAGTGGGATAAAATTAGTTACGACGAGCTGGAGCAAACCCGGGGTAACTTTGATGAGTTAGCCGATATTATTCAGGAACGTTACGGCCTGGACCGGGAAGACGCTATGTCGCAGGTAGAGGACTTTTTCAGCCGCTACTGACAGCTGCGACGATTGGAGATTATTTTGCCGGCCGGGCAGCTCTTTGCTGCCTGTCTGGCAATTTTCCGCTACACTGCCCGCCTTATTTTTGCCGAGTTGTTTTTATGCGTAATTTTATTTTAAGCCTGTGCTTATTTTGCACTGTGGCGGTTAATGCTGCGGTAGATCTGGAACAAACCATGAAAAACATGGGGTTTCAGTTTAAACAAGCGATTGAAATGTCAGACAGTAGTCAGTTATTACCGGTGCTGGACGAGCTGATAATACTAACACTGCAAGCGCAACAGGGGCCGTTTGCGGACGATAAAGCCGAGCAGTTTCGTCAGGGCCTGGTGAAAGTTCACACTGAGTTGGTCGCGGCTAAAGCGGCAGCACAGCGTGATGATATGGCGACAGCGCAGCAGCATTTACGCCAGGTAGAAGTACTGCGTAAAGAGTACCATAACCAACGCAAAGTGAGCTTCTGGCAGTTGTTATTTGGTTAACAGACAAACAAAAAAGCCATCCGGCGGATGGCTTTTAGCAGAACGTTGATAGCAGAGCTTAGCCGGCTAAACCAACGTAAACGTTTTGTACGTCGTCGTCGGCATCAATCGCATCTAAAAAAGCTTCTACTTCAGCGCGTTGCGTGTCGTCCAGTGCTACCGGGTTATTCGCTCGGTACACCAGCTTAGCGGTCAGTACTTTATAACCAAACTCCGGCAGCGCTTTGGCGACCAGGTCTAAATCGGTTGCTTCAGTTAAAAACACCACTTCGTTATCGTCACCGGCTTCGAAATCCTGCGCGCCGGCTTCAATTGCGGCCAGTTCCATATCGGCATCTGCAGTTTCCGGTTCTGCTTCAATCTGGCCCAGATGTTTAAAATCCCAGGAAACGGCGCCAGATGTCGCCAGTTGGCCTTTGCGAAACAGCTGGCGGATACTCATGGCGCTACGGTTTTTATTGTCGGTTAAGCATTCCACTATTACCGGCACCTGATGTGGTGCAAAGCCTTCGTATACTACGGTTTCGTAGTTGGCCGGGCCATCCAGTAAACCGGCGCCTTTTTTAATCGCGCGTTCCAGCGTATCTTTTGGCATGGAAGCTTTTTTAGCAGCGTCAATTGCCGAGCGTAATTTGGCATTCATGTCCGGATCGGCGCCATTGCGGGCGGCGACGGCTATCTCTTTTGCCAGCTTGGTGAAAATACGACCTTTAGCATTGGCCGCATCCATTTTGTGTTTGGCTTTCCATTGTGCGCCCATAGTTGCGCTCCTGTATTTTTGTCTATCAAATCGAACAGGGCGCTAGTCTAGCCAATTGCAGGCTTTTAACGCAACTAAAGCCAGCATAAATCTGCTGCTAGCGGCAAACAACAATTGGCAACTGTTGTTTGGCTGCGCTACCTTTGGTGCTGTTAACGAAGGAGGACATTATGTTTAACCCTAATCCAGTGGCGTGGTTTGAAATGCCGGTAACCGACATGCCGCGTGCCAGACACTTTTACCATCATGTGTTTGCAGTAGAATTTGAAATGTTAGAAATGGGCACCGACCTGATGGCGATGTTTCCGTTTGACCATGCTAAGCCCGGCAGCAGTGGGGCTTTGGTGCAGGGGCCAGATTATGAACCCTGTAGCAAAGGCTGTATGGTGTATTTCGAATGCGCTGATGTGGCACCGCTGTTAGCTAAAGTAGAGCACGCCGGTGGCAAATTGCTGCTTAATAAAACCAGTATCGGCGAGCACGGCTTTATCGGCGTGTTTCTGGATAGTGAAGGCAATAAAGTTGGTATGCACTCGCAGCAATAGATGTTTAGTTTTCCAGCGCCAGCTCAGAGATATGCTGGCGCAGTTCAGGATAAAGTTGCAAAAAACTTTGCTCCAGCGCGGCATAGTGCGGCCGTATCTCATCTATCATGCCGCTAAACTGATTGGCAAAACGGATCCGTAGCGCTATACGGTCCAAGGCCACAGCTAACTGTGACAAATCCTGATAACTGCTAAACCAGTCATAACGGCGCACACTGGACATTGTCGCTGCCATGGAGGCAGGCATCAGGTATTCAGCCTCGGCCAGCTGCCGGTAAAGTTGCTGTTTATAGTCAGCAAAGGGTTGAGTATAAAACTGCTGCCAGTGCGCAATTAAAAAGTGATCAAACAAAACATCTAAGGTTATACCAGCGAAACGACGCCGTTGGCTGGAAAATAGCGCTTTGGCCTGACGCACGGCATAGTGCTGATCGGTAAAGCGGTCAACAGCGCGATGATTCATTAAACCAGCCCGGATTTTTGGGTGCAGGCTGTCAACGGCCAGGCCTTTACAAAAATCGCCGAGTAAATTTCCGGTAACAGAATACACATCAGGTTGCGCCAAAGCGGCATGGGCTAAATAGTTCACGCTGTCCTTTTTCTATGTAAAAGATCATGTTAAGTTGCTGAAGTGCAGCAAATATCAAATATTTGTCAAATTATTTGCCGTTAATTTACTGGAATTAGCCACTGAGCTTACCTAGTATGAAGCAGGAATTAAACCAAGCACAAGAGGTTGATGATGTCTGTAAGTACGATAAACAATAACATTGCGCAACTGTATACTCAGGAAAAACCGGCGACTGCAATAACTGCAGCGCAAACTAAGCAAGCTGCAACGACGGCACCAGTGTCGGCAGGCGATGTTGTTCAGATCAGCGAACAAGCTAAGGCTTTACTACAACAAGAAAAGGAAGTTTCTTTAATGGGTAATGGTGGTGGCATTATTCCACCGGGTAAAGCACCGATACAAACTCAGGGAAACGGTGGTGGCATTATTCCACCAGGTAATGCTCCGATACAAACACAGGGAAACGGTGGCGGCATTATTCCACCAGGTAATGCGCCGATACAAACACAAGGGAACGGTGGTGGCATCATTCCACCAGGAAAATAAACTTAGGTATTTTGCAAGAGGAACAAAACCGACATGCAATGGGACAGACTTGAGTTTTTATTATTTAGCCTTGATAAATATCTATTTATTGCATATTTCCTGTGTCTGATTTTAGCTGTGCGCATTGAAAAGAAAGCTTCATCTGTCTTAATCACTCTTACTGTTGTGGCGTTGGCTAATGGTGTTATGACATCGTTAGTCCCATTGCTGTACCGTTTGGCAGCAAATGACGGTATTGAATACAAGTTTATTTGGTACGGAACCTTCAGTCTGATAGATGTCTTGTCGATTTACTTGCTATATAAATTTCATAAACTGATGAAACAAAATGTCAGCTCGATAGCTGAGCTTGCTGGGGCAGCATTTCTGAGTTTGGCGACTTTGCAGGTCGCATTTTTTATTGAGCAATATGCTTTTGCATCAAGTTATTTAAAACCATTTTATCAATATGGCATTCCATTGATTAACGTATTGTTGCTGCCAGTTTTGGTCTTTTTGTGGGTAGCTCAGCGGTACCATATTAAACAACGATTACAGGGAGCATTGTGATGTTAATCCTTTTAATATCGTTAATGCTGATATTAAATCTGACGGCATTGCGGCTGTTCAAAAAGCTGAGATTACTGCGGTCTATCAGTCAGATCCAGGCTGAAGTCGAGCTGGAGATGCACAGCCGGGCACACCGTTTACTGGTTGAGCGCGATAAATTGGAAGTGGGGCTGGTTAAACATGCGGTAGCTGACGCAGATGAAAAATGGAAAGGTGATTTAGCTGAGTATATGGAGGAGTTTGAGCAGGAAGCGTTGTTGCGGGTCAAGCAACGTTTGCCCCGCGGTTAGCGTTAACCTGTATCAGCCTAATATTGCAGCTTAAACAGCAGCTCTGCCAAATCGGGTTGCCACACAGCGGTAGCGTCCACGCGGTTTTTTTTCAGTATTACCCCTTCTGCCAGCAACAGTTGCCGTTGCTGCAATGCCGTGGTGCTGCCTGGCGCAAACGCCAGGCTTCGGTCACTGCGAAGTACTCTGTACCAGGGCACCGTTAATTCAGCGGGCGCATAACCCAAAGCTTTACCAACCAGACGGGCTCTGCCAGGCAGGCCGGCTAAATCAGCAATCTGGCCGTAGCTGGCCACTTTACCGCAAGGAATTAACAATACGGTTTGCCAAATACGCTGATAGTTATCTGCAGACACAGCCTTCACCTTATTAAATGAGCCGCAATTCGAGCCTAAAGTGCATGGCGGCCGACGACCGTTTTACCTATGGGGGCCAGGCTTAACAGTGCTAATTTAACATGCTGTATGCCAAATGGAATGCCGATAATACTGATAAAACACACTATTGCATGGCCCAGATGCCCCAACGCCAGCCAGAAACCAAACAACAAAAACCAGATAACATTACCCAGGGTGCCTAAAGTACCGGTACCGATATCATCATAGCGATTAATATAACGCCGGCTCACCGCATCCTGACCAAAAGGCCAAAACGCCATTTCACCTATGACAAAGCAACTACGGCCAAATGGAATACCAATAATACTGATAAAGCATAATAAACCAACCAACCACCACAGCAGGCCCATCACAAAACCACCCAGTACAAACCACAGTATATTAAAGATTAATCTGAACACAGTCATTTTTTGTCCTCTGTATTTAATGCTGGTTATAGCTAAGCAGAATCTGAGCCAAAATTAATTTGAATAAAAACAGTATGTTATTTTATTTGCGCCTTTGGCTTATGGTAAAAAAGCTAATTTGTGGCATAAATGACTAACTAATACAGGAGTTTTGCTTTGCAGTTACAGCATATTAAGGCCGTGGTATTTGATATGGACGGCACTCTGGTAGATTCTGCACTGGATTTTGCTGCCATTTGTCGCGATATCGGCTGGCCGGCGGGCACGCCTTTGCTGGAGCAGTTGGCGCTGTTGGATGATCCTATTCGGTTTAGCCGGGCCGATAATATTATTCGCCAGCATGAATTAAATGGTGCGGCTAAGGCCTGCTGGATGCCCGGTGCCGAGCAATGCCTGCACACCTTGCGCGCCAACAACATGCCACTTGCGTTGTTAACACGCAATATGCGCCAGGCCACCAGCCTGACCATGCAGCGGTTGCAGATGCCAATAGAGCATGTGTTGACCAGAGAAGATTGTGCGGCTAAGCCCGATCCGGCAGGCTTGTTACTATTGGCCGAGAAATTACAGTTGCCGGCACAGCAAATGATCTATGTCGGCGACTATATCTATGATATTGAAACGGCGGCCAATGCCGGTATGATGTCCTGTTTATATCTGAACACCCATAATCAACATTTTGCTTCGCAGGCTGATTGGGTGTTCAGTCATTTTGATCAACTAACACAAGCTCTACAAGGATAAGCAAAGCAGTAAGGCTGGTTCGTTATTTAGTGGCCTTAGCTCTATAGTAATACAGCATAACCTGATGCAAAACCGGGGAGGTTGTCGGTGTTAAAGCGGTTGCAAGACGATTTTTATCTGGCAATGCTCACCTTGGTGGGCGCAATGATAGTGCTGTGTATTACGCCGTACGGCATTTACCGGCTATACACTGGCAACTATATAGTGGGTATTGCCGATCTTGTTATGGTGCTGTGTGCCATTATTGCTACCCGGATGGCGTGGCGTAGCGGAGACACAGTAAAGCCCGGGTTGTTTATGGCGCTGGTGTTTTGTGCTGGCGCAGTTCTGGTGTGTATAAACCTTGGCATTGATGGTTTGTTCTGGGTGTACCCGTTTTTAGTGTTCATTTTCTTTCTGGTATCACCATTGAAAGCCTTCGTATTGTTAATTGTTATGCTGGCTTGTCTGTTGCTGTTCGCCAATTTGCAACCAGGTTTGGTATTTGCCAGCCGGTTTCAGATGGTGTCTTTTGTCGTGACCACGACAATCACCAGTATTTTCGCGTTTATATTTGCCTACCGCACTCAATTGCAGCGCCGCGAGCTGAAGCGTCTGGCCACCACTGACAGCCTGACCGGCGCAGCGAACCGGCGCACCTTAAATGATCAGTTAGCGGTGGCGATTAATGAACATCAGCGCTTTGGCCGGCCTTACGGTTTAATCTTGCTTGATTTGGATCACTTTAAGCAGATCAACGATAATTATGGCCATAACGCCGGTGATCAGGTGCTGGCGGGGCTGATCCCGTTATTGCAATCTATGTTACGTCAGAGCGATCAGGTGTTTCGTTTTGGCGGTGAAGAATTTGTCGTGTTGCTGGCCGATATTAAACCGGCAGATTTGGCCAAACTGGCAGAAAAAGTCCGCCAAGGTGTGGCACAGCATCTGACCACACCGGACGGCAGCCATTTAACCACCTCTATCGGTGCAGCCATGTTACAGCCGGATGAAGACTGGGAAGCCTGGCTGCATCGTGCCGATATGGCCTTGTATCGGGCAAAGCATGAAGGGCGCAACAGGGTCGTTACCGGTTAGCGGCAATCCGGCGTTGGCGCTTCTATATAAGGCAGCAAGATGTCAGCCATGCTGTTTAGAACCTGCAGCGGCAAGGCTGAGGTGAAACTGAACTGTTCTGCCGTTTCGTCAGCTACATAGGCCGTCAACACGCCAAAATGTGCCGAGCCAAGATAAAACACATAAGTTGCCGTGCGGTTTAACGCTTTAGAGCTAATGTGCTGGCCGCGATTGTTCAGTTGCACCAGACGATTGTCGCCCGTGCCGGTTTTGCCTCCCTGTAGCAGGGTACTGTTAAAGCCTTGTTGTAGCCGGCGTGCTGTTCCGCTACTGACGACTTGCTGCAACAGTTGCCGCACCGTCAGTGCCACTTCGGCATCCATCAGCTGCACTGCGCGCGCTGGCGGCCGGCTAAAGTGGCTTTCATAGGGCGTATTAACGGCAAAATCTAACTGCTCAATGCGTACTGTTGGTAGCTGTTTACCATCATTAAGAATAATACCTACCAGCTCAGCCAGTGCAGCGGGTCTGTCGCCGGAGCTGCCCAGTGCCGTTGCCAGTGAGGGGACTAAATATTCAAACGGATACCCCAGACGCTGCCAACGTTGATGCAGATCCCAAAACGCTTCTATTTCCAGCATACTGCGGATACGGTTGTCACGCGCACTGCGAAAACGCGTTTTAAATAACCATTGATAAATTTCCTGCCGTTGCTCAGCGCTGGCGGTCACTGCGTCGGCAAAGCTGGCCTCTGGTTGCTGCTGTTTATAGGCCAGTAACCATAATTCTAGCGGGTGACTGCGGGACAAATACGCGCGGTCGGGCAGGCTGAACGCATCAGGTTGGTACTTGCTGTACAGGTTTTGCCAGTCGTTGTCGTTGCTAAATTGCTGCTGCATAAAACTGCTGAACTGCTGCAAACTACTGTCCGGCCGGATGTACAGATAGGCTGCTGCCAGCCGCTCCGGGGTTTGCCGGCTACTTTGCATAAATATCTCCAGTTGCTGCTGGGGGCTTGCTGCCCGATATTTTTGCCAGAAGCGGCGTAAGTAGGTTGTGCCTTCTTTGTCGGCGAAGCGGCGTAAATACTGGTCCCGTTGTGGGTTGTCGTCATCTTTCAGTAATTGATAACTGCTGTTTTCGCCATGATAGATGCTGTAATTGACCATATCCTGCAGCAGTCGCACAAATGGCAAATTGATCGACAGCTGCAAAGCTTCAGCCAGGCTTGGATTAAGCTTGTCTTCGTCTTTATTAAAATTGTTAAAGGTATGCAGCCCACCACCGGTAAAGAAACTTTCTTTCGGATCGGCGCTGTAGCGTCGTTGTACCGCAGCGTGCAGCATGCTGCTAAGTGTGGCGCCACTGTGCTGGGTTAAATATTGCACTGCCCAGGCGGTTAACTGGTCTTGTGGGGCTATGTCGAGAAATTGCAGCGTTTCAACCGGTTCTTCGGCATACAGTCGGTGCAGTTCGGCAATAATTTCCAGATAGCTTACCAGTACCCGCAGTTTGGCAGTGGAACCCAGCTCCAGTTTGCTGGCGTCATTCAAATCAAAGGCTAAGTCGGTATTGTCAGTTTGCAGCCTGACTTTATTGCCACGGTCACTGCTTTGATACAAGGTAAAGCTATAGCGAACTTTGTCTTGTTGCCCCGGGCGCAGCAGGCGATCGGCAAACAAGCCGGCTGCTGCGGCATAATCATATTGGCTAAGCTGCTGCAGATGCTGGCTGACAGCTTGCTGCAATTTAGTGTCAATGGTGGTGTGTGCTGTTAAATCCAGCCGGTCGAGCTGATATAAACTTTGTTGCAGTAAATATGCCAGACGGCTGCGAGCCATGGTACTGGCTTTAAAATCATGATCTGTGGCACTGGGTATAGCTGCTGCAGTAGCAAATGTCAGCTGTTGCTGCATTGCCAGAGTGGCTAACTCTGTAGCAATAATACCTTGTTGCTGCATTAGCAACAGATGGCTGGAGACCAGTTTCTCCAGATCACGTCGTCCCTGCAGTAAATAGTAGGATGGCCGGCGCTGGGCGATGATTAATGCCAGCACCTGTCGTAGCGCTAATGCCTGCTGCGCCGTATAAGGTGCAGCTTGCTTTAGCAGCGCATTGACGCTGGCAGGGTCGGCACCAAACCAGGCGTGCAGGCCATCACCCAAACCGTGTACCTCACCGTGGTTTGCCGTAGCGGCCAGTGGTACCGAGTTAAGGTAGTCAACAATTATGCGTTGCCGGCTGGCTAACGTATTTGTTGATTCTGCGTAAGCGCGAACGCTGGCCGAGACCAACTGATGAAATTTGTCTGTAGTACCTGCAGTAAAACCATGCGGGCTATGGCGGTATTTTTCCAGTTGGGTGGCTAACGTGCTGCCACCGGCAGCTGCAGCTGGGATGCCGGCTGCACGCTGTAATTGTGACCATACTGCCGCACCTAACCGGGGCAGATTTAACACCGGATTAGCATTAGGGTGTGATGGCGTAAGCAGGCTGCGGTCTTCAACAAAAAGTAATGCCGCGACAATTGGCGCTGCCACTTGCTTGCTACTGCTAAATTGAAACGCAGGAAAGCGCGCCTGAAACAAGGTGTCTTGTTGGCAGCCAAGTACGGTTAAACCAGGCTGATTTTTTTCCTGATAGGGTGGGTAAAAGCCATAGCGGGTGTAACGCTGCAGCTCAGATGAAAAATGGCTTTGCGCGCTTAGTACAAAGCCTTGTTGTTGTAAGTTGTCTTGCCACCGTGGCAGTGAGCTGTAACCAAAGCGTTGATCAAAAGGGCCTGCAGCCGGAAAGGTTATCTTAGCTGCAGCGCCTGGTTTTACCGTATATGTTAGTTTGGACGCATACCAATGCCAAAACGCTGACTGATAAAAGTGATTACGGCTTTCCTGGTACAGTGCCAATAGCAGCACCAACGCCAGCAACAATAATAGCCAGCGCAGATAACGCACCTGTGGCTGAGGTGGTGCCACATAGGGCGTTTCACGCACATTATCAAACCGCATCCGCTGCAATAGCGGTTTGGCGTTTAATGTCGGCTCAGTTCTGTTATTACCACCGCGTTGGTGACTCATACAAAAGCGTTAGTCTCCGTATTGTGTACTTTTAAGCTCGTCGGCCCGGTTGGCGCGCTGGCCATCAGTGTTAACAGACCAACCGTATAAATTGTCTTTAATCAGCTGGCACAAAGCGTCTATATGCTGTGGTTCTGCATTTAACGCGCTAATGTACTCATAGCGTTTACCACCGGCATGCAAAAAGTAGTCTTTGTTTTCCTCACCGATTTCTTCAAGCGTTTCCAGGCAATCGGCAGAAAAGCCCGGGCAAAACACCTGTACACTTTGCACGCCTTGTGCCGGCAGTGCCTTCAGGGTTTCATCCGTATATGGTTTTAACCATTCTTCGCGACCGAAGCGCGACTGAAAGGTAGTCAGGTATTGCGTTTTATCCAGCCCCAGTTGCTCTGCAATCAGGCGTGAGGTTTTATAACACTCACAGTGGTAAGGGTCGCCGTTAAGCAGGTAGCGTTTGGGAATACCATGATAAGACAAGATCAGTTTGTCGGCCTGGCCATGCTGCTGCCAATGGCGGCGGATTTTATCGGCTGCAGCGCTGATAAAGGGCGCATAATCAGGATAATGTGACACAAAGCGTAGATCAGGCAGCCAGCGGCGGCGCATAAAATTACGTGCCAGCTCGTCAAAGCTGGATGCCGAGGTTGACGCTGAATACTGCGGGTATAACGGCAAGACCAACAGCTTACGTACGCCCTTTGCAAACATGTTCTCCAGCACGCTTTCAAAGCCGGGGTTGCCGTAGCGCATGGCAAATTCTACCACCACATTGCTCAGGCCATCCTGCTGCAGCTGTGCCGCCACCGCATCGCGCTGTGCCTGGGTATTAAATAACAATGGCGAGCCCTGTTCGGTAAATACCGTGGCATAGGCTTTGGCCGAGCGGCGCGGCCGGAATTGCAAAATAACGCCGTTTAAAATCAGCCACCACAATAATCGTGGTACTTCTACTACGCGTGGGTCTGATAAAAACTGCTTTAAATAGCGTTTTAGTGCCTTTGGCGTCGGCTCATCCGGAGTGCCGAGGTTGGTAAGCAGGATACCTATTTTATCGTGTTGCTGGTGATCGAAGTCGCGGGTATTGATATAGCGCATAACAGAATGGCTGCTCTTTTATTAACGAAACTGTCAATACGCCGGTTTGGCACTAACAGTTTACCTGATTAAAGGCCTGAGCCGATCTTAGCAGTAACACCCGGTGATATATAAGCTTATTACAAGAAAAATTCTATCGGAGAGAAAAAAGGCTGCACTTGGCAGCCTTACATCATGTTAGGCGAGCTTAGTGGTTATGGCCGCCTTCGCCATGGGCATGGCCATGGGCAATTTCTTCATCAGTGGCCTGGCGTACTGATACAATTTCAACGGCAAATTGCAGCGTTTTGCCAGCCAACGGGTGGTTGGTGTCGACATCGGCTTTAAACATGCCGACTTTAACAATGGTCACCTGGCGTTGGCCGTGTTCGGTTTGCACTACCGCTGTCATACCCGGTTGCCATTTTTTCGCGCCTAACAGGTGTTTTACCTGCATGCTTTGAATGGCATTTTCATCACGCTCGCCATAAGCCTGTGCTGGCGTTAAGGTAATGTCGAGTTTGTCACCGGCGGCTTTGCCGGTTAAAGCCTGCTCCAGTGCTGGCAACATTTGCTCGTGGCCATGCAGATATAGCAGTGGGTGGCTGCCGTTTGATGTTTCAAGTTCGACGCTGGCGCCATTGCTGACATCGGTAAGGGTGTAATGAAACTGTACTACGCTATTGTTGCTAATTTGCATAAAAGTGGGTCCGTTTGGCGTAAAGCCGCTATTATCCGGCTTGGCAGCGGAAAAATCGACAGTTTTTCCACCCTGTTCCCAAACTGCTGGTTGGCGCATTGTTAATTGCTTACTACACTGCAAAGTGACAGAGTATTTTGTACTGGCAGGTAGTGATGACAACAAAAGCAGCTTTAGTTATTGGCATCGTGATGCTGTTGCATACCACAGCACTAAAATGTCAGACACATTTTGTTGTCGGAACAGAAGACATTAACTTTTACCCACACTATAACTTTACCTCCAGCGATAGCAGTGGTTTTGCCAATGAGGTACTGCAGTTATTTGCCAGTAAACATGGCTACCAGTTTAGTTTCCAGCCGCTACCGGTAAAGCGTTTGTACCATGAGCTGGATGGCCTGGTCGATTTTATTTATCCGGATAACCCAAACTGGGCCAAGTATCAAAGCGTACAGGCCAGCCGCAGTTTTAGTGATCCGCTGATATATAACCTGGGTACTACTATGGTGTTGGCGGCAGACAAGGATATTAGCTTGTCGCAGTTTCGTACATTGGCGGTTATCCACGGTTTTACGCCAACAGCCTGGTTAAATTTACGCAGCCAGCACCGCTTTAAATTTTATGAAGTACCCAATGCCATCTCGGCCGTTAATCTGGTGCTTAAAGGCGAGCTGCAAGGCGCTGATGTCGAGTACAATGTGGCGCAGCATATTTTGCGTACGCAACAGCAAGAAGGGGCCCTGGTGGTTGCCAGCCAGTTACCTATGACCCGGGTTAGTTTTCATTTATCGACTATGCGTCATCCGCTGATATTGCAGCAATTTAACCGTTTTTTGCTTAACCATCAGGCCGACATCGCTGCACTGAAACATAAATACCAGCTGATAGACAGCCTGCCGCAATAGCAGGCTGTCGCTTCTTAGGCTAGGTGGCCGCTTTCATCATGCTGACAAATTGCCTGAGCTGCAGCAGCAGTTCGGCCGGTTGCTGCTGATATTGCTCTATCAGTTTAACAATGGCCGAGCCGGAAATTGCGCCGGCGGCACCACTTTGAATAGCGTCTTTGACATGCGCCGGGGTTGAGATGCCAAAGCCCAGTAACGGCGGTGCCGGGTTGTAGCTGCGAATACGCGCTATCAGTTCACTGGTAGGCATAGCGGCTGCTGTCTCGGTGCCGGTCACGCCAGCGCGGCTTAACAGGTAAGTGTAGCCACGGCCATAAGAGGCAATCTGGCGCAAGTCTTCGTCTTCTACATTGGGTGGCACAATAAAAATCGGTGCTATGTCGTGCTTAATGGCACTTTGCCTAAATGGCTTGCTCTCGTGTAATGGCACATCGGCAATCAGCACCGAATCAACACCGGCGCTGGCGGCTTTAGCATAAAAATCATCAAGGCCGCGGGCCATCACCAGATTGGAATACAGCAGCAAGCCAATGGGAATGGTAGCGTGGTACTGACGGATTTTGGCAATAATATCAAAGCTGATAGCCGGAGTAGTACCAGCGGCCAGGGCGCGGATATTGGCGCCCTGGATAGTCGGACCATCGGCTATCGGGTCTGAAAAGGCAATTCCTAACTCCAGTGCGTCGGCACCGGCGTCAATCAGGCTTTTTATAATCTCAAACGACAGCTCAGGGGTGGGATCGCCAATGGTGACAAAGGGTACGAAAGCGCCACGGCCTTCGCGGTTTAAGCGGTCAAACAGCTGTTGGTAGCGCTTCATAATTGGCCTCCTGCTAATACGCTGTGCACATGGGCTAAGTCTTTATCGCCACGGCCGGATAAATTCACCAGCAGAACTGTCGGCTCTGTTGCCTGTGCCGCCAGCTTTAACGCATAAGCCAGAGCGTGAGAGCTTTCCAGCGCCGGTATAATACCTTCGGTTTTTGCCAGTTGCTGAAATGCTGCCAGGGCTTCATCGTCGTTTATGGCAACGTATTGCGCCCGGCCGGTTTGCTGTAAATGGGTATGCTGCGGGCCAACCGCCGGGTAGTCCAGGCCGGCCGATATAGAATAGGATTCTTCAATCTGGCCGTCAGTAGTTTGCATAATGGCAGTATAAGCACCGTGCAAAATACCGTAGCTGCCGGTAGACAGGGCGGCGCCGTGCTGATGGGTGTCTATCCCTTTACCGCCGGGTTCAACGCCAATCAGTTTTACGTCCTCTTCAGCGATAAAATCAGCAAACATACCTATGGCATTAGAGCCGCCGCCAACACAGGCAATCACCGCATCGGGCAATTTACCTTCGGCTTTAAGTATTTGCTGTTTGGCTTCTTCGCCAATCATCTTCTGAAAATCACGCACTATGGTTGGAAACGGGTGCGGACCTGCCGCGGTGCCCAGCATATAGTGGGTGCTGTCGTAAGTAGCTGACCAGTCGCGCATGGCTTCGTTTACCGCATCTTTTAAGGTGCCGCTGCCGCTGGTAACCGGAATAACGGTAGCGCCCATCAGCTTCATACGAAACACATTTGGCTGCTGGCGTTCAATATCTTTGGCGCCCATATAAATGCGGCACTTTAACCCCAGTAAGGCGCAGGCTAAGGCGGTGGCAACACCGTGCTGGCCGGCACCGGTTTCGGCAATCACTTCTTTTTTGCCCATGCGCTGAGTTAACAGTGCCTGGCCCAATACCTGATTGGTTTTATGCGCGCCGCCGTGCAGCAAGTCTTCTCGTTTTAAGTAAATTTTTACCAGCGGGTTGGGGGAAATATTGCGGCACAGCGTTAACGGCGTTGGCCGGCCGGCATACTCGGTTAAAAGTTTTTCGAACTCAGCATGAAAAGCCGGATCGGCCAAGGCATCAACATAGGCCTGTTCCAGCTGTTTCAGCGCTGGCACCAGCAGCTGCGGCACAAACATGCCGCCGTACTGGCCAAAATAAGGGTTAAGTTTTAGCTCACTCATAGTGAAACTCCCGCAAAAGTGTAAAAGCTGACCGGATCTTCGCCGCATCTTTGATGCCAGGCGCGTTTTCCAGCCCTGAATTGAAATCGAGCCCGGCTACCGGCATTTGCGCTGCGGCGAGGCAGTTATCGCTATTTAGGCCGCCGGCCAGCATTATCGGCTGACTACTGTTGTGTTGTGTTAGCAGCGACCAGTTAAAGCTGATGCCGCTGCCGCCATGCTGCTGTGGATGATAGGCATCGAGCAAGATACGATCGGCAAGCGGGCTAAACTCAGGTAGTGCATCTTTTACCCGGTAGGCCTTCCAGATCTGGCACTGTGCCGGCAACAGCGGTTGCAGTGTGCTGATATAGCTGTCGTCTTCCTCGCCATGCAGCTGCACGGCACTAAGGCCTAAGCTGTGTGCTAGTTGCGCCACCTCGGTAGCGTTGGCATTAACAAAGACACCGACATAATGCAGTGCTGCGCCGTGTTGCACCAACGCGGCTTGCTCAGGCGTAACATAACGCGCTGATGGCGGGTAAAAAATCAGCCCGCCGTAATACGCGCCGGCAGCATAGGCGGCAGCGGCATCTTCCGGCCGGGTTAAGCCGCAAACTTTATGCTCACCCAGCACCAGTTTACGTGTAGCCGCAGCTAAATCTGCCTGCGCCATTAACGAGCTGCCGACTAAAAAGGCATCGGCTACCTTAGCTAAATGCCGCACTTGCTGATTAGTGTATATACCTGACTCTGAAACCACGGTTCTGCCAGCAGGGATCAGTTCTGCCAGTTTAAAGCTGGTGTCGAGGTTAGTGCTTAAATCACGCAAATCCCGGTTATTAATGCCAATTAATTCCGCGTTAAGCGCGACAGCGCGCAGTGTTTCTGCTTCGTTACTGACTTCAGTCAGCACTGTCATATTAAGCTCTGCCGCCGTTGCGGCAAGGCTGCGGTATTGCTCATCATCCAGCACCGATAACATCAACAACACCGCATCGGCACCGCAGTGGCGGCCTAAATAAATCTGGTAGCTGTCGATAATAAAGTCTTTATGCAGCAGTGGTTTGTCGACCAGGCTGCGCATGGTGCGCAGATAGTCGTACTTGCCCTGAAAGAATTTCTCGTCGGTTAATACCGAAATGCAATCGGCATATTGGCCATATACCTGCGCCAGTTCCTCAAGATTAAACTCTGCGCGGATCAGGCCTTTGGACGGAGAGGCTTTTTTGCATTCTAAAATAAACCGCGGGCCGCTTTGTTTAAGCGCGGCCAGAAAATCGCGCTGGCTCGGTGCTACGCTGCTGATAAAACTGGTCAGCGGCTGCTGCTGTTTTAGCTGTGCCACTTCGTCACGCTTATGTGCCACTATCTTTGCCAGTACATTTGGCATTGCGTCAGACATTGGCGGCCTCCTGTTGCTGACTCAGCTGTTTAAACTGGCTAAGCGTAGTAAAGGCTTTAGCAGAGCCCAGTAGTTCCAGTACGGCACGGGTATTTACTTTTAAATCATCACCCAGGCCGGCAATTTTCAGCATCGCCGCGACATTTATTGCCACCGCCGCATTGTGCGCAGCCTGACCCTGCCCCTGCAAAATGGCCAGGGTAGCGGCGGCATTATCGGCCGGCTCGCCACCGGCCAGCGCTGATAGTGGCGTAACGGCGACACCAAAATCATCCGGTGTCAGGCTAAATTCGCTAAGCTCACCCTCTTTAAGTTCACACACATAGGTAGTGCCGTGCAGCGCCACTTCGTCACAGCCGCTGCCGTGTACCACCCAGGCACGTTTGACGCCCAGTTGCTGCAGTGCCTGCGCCATCACCCGGCACAGTTTAGGGTCGTACACACCCAGCAGTTGATAATCCGGTGCCGCCGGGTTAACCAGCGGGCCTAACAGGTTAAACAGCGTGCGGCTTTTAAGCGCATTGCGTACCGGCATAGCATGTTTAATGCCGGCATGGTATTGCGGGGCAAATAAGAAGCTGCAGTTGGCTTGCAGCAGGGCGTTAGCGGCTTGCTGTGGTGTCATTTGAATATTCACCCCCAGCTGCTCTAACAAATCGGCCGAGCCTGAGCGCGATGACACGCTGCGGTTACCATGCTTAACCACGCTTAAACCCATGGCCGCGCTTACTATAGCTGCGGTGGTAGAGATATTAATGGTATTGCTGCCATCACCACCGGTACCGCAGCAGTCGATACTGCCGCTAACCTGCTGCGGAAATTTTGTCGCGGCTGCACGTAATGCACTGGCCGCGCCGGCTATTTCATCGGCGGTTTCGCCGCGCATTTTCAGCGCCACCAACAGCGCCGTCAGGTGTACCGGTTCAACCTGGCCTTTTACGACTGCAGTAAAAAACTGCTCTGTCTGGCTAAAGCTTAGCGGCTGGCCCGTCAGGCTGTGCTGTACCGCTGCTAATATCGGATCTGTCATCATCAGCCTCGTAATAAATATTCAATACTGTTTTTCAGCAGGGGTTTACCCAAAGTGGTCAAAATCGACTCGGGGTGAAATTGAAAGCCCAGCATACGTTTGTCTTCATTTATCACTGCCATTGGAATATGCCGGTCATTGGCCAGTAAGGTTAAGGCGTTGGGCATTTCAGTGGCCATTAATGAGTGATAACGTGCTACCAAAAACGGCCTGGGTAAAGTGTTGAATAACGCATGTTCATGCAGCGTTATTGCAGCTGTCTTGCCATGCACGGTTTCGCCGGCGCGGCCAACTACACCGCCAAAATGTTCCACTATCGCCTGATGGCCAAGGCAAATACCCAGTACCGGAAATTGCGCATCGCACAGTTTTAACAATGCTGGCATTGAGCCAGCCTGTGCCGGGCTGCCCGGGCCTGGCGACAGTACCAGTAACACTTGCCCGGTTTCGCTTTGCATTTGCTGGTAGATATAGTCGGCCGGCACCGTGTTGCGGTACAGCTTTGTCTGATAACCGAGCTGGGCAAACTCATCAACCAGGTTGTAGGTAAAAGAGTCGATATTGTCGAGTAAATAAATCATCGCCATCAGTTACTCCTTAACTGCTTTATGGGCTGAGACTATGGCATTGATCACTGCCTGGGCTTTGCTGCGGGTTTCGTCGGCTTCGGCCTGGGCGACAGAGTCGAACACCACACCAGCACCGGCCTGGATGTAGGCGGTGTTATCGGCGACATAGGCCGAGCGGATCACGATACAGCTGTCAAAATCGCCGTTGCCGGACAAATAGCCAACTGCGCCACCGTAGCTGCCGCGGCGTTTGCCTTCCACTGTGCGGATAAGCTCGGCGGCTTTTACTTTCGGCGCACCAACTAAAGTGCCCATATTCATACAAGCCTGATAAGCGTGCAGCGCGTCAAGCTCTGGCTTTAAGGTACCCACCACCCGTGACACTAAGTGCATGACATAAGAGTAACGGTCGACTTTTAACAGCTCTTTGACGTAGCGGCTGCCCGGCACACTGATGCGGGCGACATCGTTACGGGCTAAATCGACCAGCATTAAATGCTCGGCTTTTTCTTTTTCATCTTGCCTGAGCTCCAGCTCAATGCGGCTGTCCAGGTCACGATCTATGCTGCCATCGGCTTTAAAACCGCGGCGGCGGGTACCAGCAATGGGGTAAATTTCGACCTGACGGCTTTCCGCGTCAAACTTCAGTGCCGACTCGGGTGAGGCGCCAAACAGCGTAAAGGCCGCATCTTGTAAATAAAACATGTAGGGACTGGGGTTTTGTTGCTTTAAGCGGGCGTAGGCGGCCAGCGGCTCAGGGCAGGGCAGACGGAAACAACGGGATGGCACCACCTGAAAAATATCACCGGCGACGATATGCTGTTTCAGTTTCTCGACCTGAGTGACAAAATCAGCATCACTGATATCAACTTGCACTTCAGAATTTATTGCTGTGGTGGCCGCTGCGTTTGCTGCAGGCGTTTGCAGCAAGTGTTTTAGCTGCTCCAGCCGTTTACCGATGACAAAACAATTGGCCGGTGCCTGTTCACCGCAAAAGACGTTACCGACCAGGCGGCTGTGGCCGCTTTGATGATCCAGCACCAATAGGGTTTCTGCCAGATAAAACACATAATCCGGGCATTGATTTTCTGCTGTTGGCACGGCGGGCAACTGCTCAACTGTAGCCACCATGTCGTAACCAATAACACCGCCTAAAAATATCGCAAACGGCTCATCGCTCTGGCATTTAAGCTCGCGCTGCAAGCTGCGCAGGACGCTGAACGGGTTAGGCGCTTGCAAGCGGGCATTTTCTTCAAGTAACAACGCCGGGCGCTGATAAGTAAGACGAAGCTGGTCACTATGCTGCTCAACCACGGCTGCGGTGCTGAGTTTGGCCGCCAGATAAGGCAGCAGCACAGCACCATTATTGCTGACAGCTTTAACCACAACAGTTTGATCATTGCATTCAATGCGCAGCGCGGCATCAATTAGCAACAGGCTTTTTAAGTTATCTTTGCTGTCTATCTCGGCTGATTCCAGCAGCAGCGAATAGGGGCTTTGCGCGGTAAGGGCCTGATAGCAGGCCAGTGCGTCGCTGTGGTACGGCAACTGCATGGCAATGCTGGCCACTTCGCCCGGCGTATCGGTGATATGACTAAAAATCATGTTTCACTTTTTCCTTATGATTCATAAATATATAGTTAATCAGTTTTTGTTCAGCCGGTTCGCACAGTGTTGCAGGCACATAAAAAAAGCCCGCTTCTTGTGGAAACGGGCTTCGGTAATTAAAGCTAATACAACGCCTACACACGCCCGTTGGGAATGTGCCACCACCAGTTAGTCAGGTTAAGGGTTGTGATAAATTGCATTAGCTTTAGTAACCTCGTTTGTTATGCCAGACATAAAACCGCAAAACGGTAGCCGGCGTCAAGTGCTTATTTGTTATAACACAGAATTAAAAACGTATAAGTGGCTGGATGGCCATGATGTTCATGCATCATATTTTAACATTCAGCTTTTAACCGCGGTTTTTTCCAGTTGTTGAATTGTCTGCCAGATTTCTTCACTTTCAGCAGTTAAATCGGCATATAGCCGCATATCACCGTTGCGCTGGGCATGCATCGCCTGCTCTAGTTTTTGGTCGTAAGCTTTGCGCAATTTTTTTACCGGATCCGATTTTAACCAGCCAAACATAAGTACTCCCGCTAAAATAATTATTAGTTTGTGTTGGTATATACGTGCCAGTGGCGCAAAGCGTTCATTTGGTTTACCACTTTAACCATTCAGACTATGATTACTGGATTAATGCTAACACGGAACACTGATATGATTGATGTCGCTAAACAATTGGTCGCGCAAGCGTTAGTGTTATCGGCTAAAGAGCGCTCGCAAATTGCAGATGCATTACTGCAAAGCTTAAATGTAACAGATACTGCACTTGATCAAATGTGGGCTAAAGAAGCCGATGCGCGTCTTGCGGCCTATCAGCGTGGTGAGCTTGAAGCGCTGTCTGTGCAACAGGTATTGGCTAAATATAAAGACTGATGCGGTTAACGGTTCTAACGACAGCCGCCGCTGAGCTGGATGATGCTGTTTATTACTATGAAAACGAGTTACCGGGCCTCGGCCGTCGCTTTCTAAATGAAGTACTGCTGGCTTTTGGCCGAATAGCTGATTTTCCTGATGCTTACCCTTTACTCTCCACGCAAAACCGCCGTTGTCTGCTGGCTAAATTTCCGTACGGCATTTTATATCATTACGATAAGTCGGCCGCTGAGATAATCGTAGTGGCGATAGGTCATTTACACCGAAAACCTGATTATTGGCTGTCGAAACCGGTTTAGCGGCTTTAACAATTGCACAGATGCACAGATGCACAGATGCACAGATGCACAGATGCACAGTTACTAGGCCTTAAGGCTATCCTGTGCGACAATAGCCGGCTTATTTTGAGGTGCAAATGAAAATTGATCTACACAGCCATACCCATTGCTCTGACGGTGTGTTGTCACCGGCTGAACTGGTAATGCGCGCTGCAGAAAAAGGCGTGGATGTGCTGGCGATTACCGACCATGATACAGTCGCGGGTTTAGCCGCGGCCGGGCAGGCAATTACCACATTGCAATTGTCACTTAAACTGATTAACGGCGTGGAAATTTCTACCAGCTGGCAGCAGTTGGAAATTCATATTGTCGGCTTAAACATCAACCCAGAGTGCCCGCAGTTTTTGGCGCGGTTAGCTACCCAGCAGCAAGCCCGTGTGGCGCGCGCAGAAGAGATGGCGCGTCGGCTGGAAAAAAGCCAAATACCAGATGTGCTGCCAGCAGTGCTAAAGCTTGCTAATGGCGCCGCCTTAACCCGCACGCATTTTGCCCGGCATTTGGTTAGTATTGGTAAAGCCAGTACGATGGATGGCGTGTTTAAAAAGTACCTTGGTCGCGGCAAAATTGGTTATGTACCAAATAACTGGGTTGAGATGGCCGATGCTATTCAGTGGATCCATGCTGCCGGCGGCATAGCCGTACTGGCGCATCCGCTGAAATATAAGCTAACCACAAAATGGGTAAAACGGCTGGCTGAGCAGTTTGCCGCCGCCGGCGGCGATGCGATAGAAGTGATTTCGCCGCAGCAAACGCCGGTGCAAAAGCGTGAACTGTGGGCACTGTGTCAATTGCATGGTTTAACAGCGTCTGTAGGCTCCGATTTTCACCAGGCAACAACTTGGAATGATATCGGAAAAAATCTATATTTAACCGAAGATGTCATACCGGTGTGGGCCAACTGGCCGCTGCAAGCAACGGCATAACCGGCCGTTTTGCCATTAACAAGTAAAGAAGAATAACAATGAGCCAATTTTTTCATATTCACCCGGAAACGCCACAGCAGCGTTTGTTAAAACAAGCAGTGCAGATCATTCAGCAGGGCGGCGTGGTAATTTATCCAACCGATAGCGGTTATGCGCTGGGCTGTCATGTTGGCGATAAAAACGCCATGGAGCGTATTTTACAAATTCGCCAGGTTAGCGGCGATCATCATTTTACGCTGCTGTGCCGCGATTTATCTGAGCTGTCGGTCTATGCCAAGGTAGAAAACAGCGCCTTTCGTTTAATTAAAAACAATACGCCCGGCGCTTATACCTTTATTTTGCGCGGCACTAAAGAAGTGCCTAAACGCTTACTAAACGACAAAAAGAAAACCATTGGCTTGCGTATACCGGAAAATAAAATTGCTTTGGCGTTATTGGCCGAGCTGGGTGAGCCGCTGCTTAGCACCAGTTTAATTTTGCCTGGCGAAGAATTTGCCGAAAGCGATCCGGAAGAAATGCGTGCCCGCTTAGAAAAACAGGTTGACCTGATTATGCACGGCGGTGTGATTGGCGAAGCACCTACTACGGTGATTGATTTATCTGACGATGAACCTGTGTTGCTGCGTGAAGGCCGTGGCGACCCGGCACCGTTTCGTTAACAAGGCCACACTAGCTTGAGCGATACTCTGGCGGACAGCCTGCCTGATAGCCTAACCATACAGCAACCGCTGCCGCTGGCCTTTGTGCGCGGCGAAGCGGTGCTGGAGCGGCCGGAAGATTTGTATATTCCGCCCGATGCGCTGGAAATTCTGCTTGATGCTTTTGAAGGCCCGCTGGATTTTTTACTGTATTTAATCCGCAAACATAAGTTTGATATTGTCGATTTGCCGGTAAACGAAATAACCCTGCAATATATGGAATATATTGAGCTGATGCAGGGGCTGAATTTTGAACTGGCGGCCGAGTATTTAGTGATGGCGGCGATGCTGGCCGAGATTAAATCGCGCTTATTATTGCCCCGCCATAACCAGGCCGAAGACGAAGAGGCCGATCCGCGCGCCGAACTTATCCGCCGGCTGCAGGAATATGAAGTATTTAAACAAGCCGCCACTGAGCTGGACAGCCTGCCACGCGATGAACGCGATCATTTTAATGCCCGCGCCGGGTTGGCTGATAATTTTGCCCCGCTGCTGATATTACCGGATGTTGATTTAGCCGAGCTGACGCTGGCGCTGAAGGATATTGTCAAAAGAGCAAAGGATTTTCAGCACCACCATATTAAACGCGAGCATTTATCGACCCGTGAGCGCATGAGCCGTATTTTAGATTTGCTCAGTGCCCATGATGGCTATCTGGCGTTTTCAGCCTGTTTTGAGCTAAGCGAAGGCCGCGAAGGTGTGGTGGTGACATTTTTAGCCATGTTAGAGCTGACCAAAGAAAAGCTGGTTGAGATAATTCAGGTTGAGGCCTATGGCCAAATTCATGTCAAATTAAAGGACGCTGAGGCATAATGGCGGGCAAGATAAATGACGTGCAGTTAATGCAGCTGGTAGAAGCGGCCATTTTCGCCGCCGATAAGCCACTAAGCTGTGATGACTTACAAAGCAGCGTGCTGGACGGCTTAAATGTCAGTAAAAAACGCTTAAACGATACCTTGGGCCGGCTGATGCAGGACTACGCTGGCCGGGGTATTAGTTTGGCGGAAACGGCATCGGGTTATCGTTTTATTACCAAGCCGGAGTTAAGTGATTATCTGGCCAGACTGTGGCCGGAGCGCTCGCCGCGTTATTCACGCGCTGTGCTTGAAACCCTGGCGCTGATAGCGTACCGCCAACCGATCACCCGCGGCGAGATTGAAGATATTCGCGGCGTGTCGGTTAGCAGCCAGATTATGCGCACCTTAGTTGATCGCAACTGGGTGAAGGTGGTTGGCCATAAAGAAGTGCCGGGCCGGCCCGGTTTATATGCGACAACAAAAGAGTTTTTAGATTATTTTGGTTTAAAACACTTAAACCAGTTACCCCCCTTGCCGGAATTTCAGGCCATTAGCCTGGATCTGGCTGACACCGTCGTGACGACAGGAGAATTGCACTAATGAGTGATAAAGCAGGTAATGAAAAGCTACAAAAAGTACTCGCCCGCGCCGGTTTAGGCTCGCGCCGGGAAATGGAAGACTGGATAAGCGGTGGCCGGGTTACCGTAGACGGCAAGCCGGCGACACTGGGCGATCGTATCAGCCCTAATCAGCAGGTGCGGGTAGATGGCCACCCGGTGCAAATTGCCAGTGAAGAGCAACAAATTTGCCGGGTACTGGCGTACCATAAGCCCGAAGGTGAGATATGTTCGCGTACCGATCCAGAAGGCCGGCCAACAGTATTCTCGCGCCTGCCGACCATTAAAGGCGCACGCTGGATAGCCATCGGCCGGCTGGATATTAACACCTCAGGTTTATTACTGTTTACCACAGACGGTGAGCTGGCAAACCGCCTGATGCACCCTAAATTTGAAGTCGAGCGTGAATACGCGGTACGGGTATTTGGCGAGATCAACGATGCGATGATCCAGCGGCTGCGTACCGGTGTCGAGCTGGAAGACGGCAAAGCCAACTTCAAAAAAATTAAAGCGCTGCCGGGCGAGGGTATTAACCGCTGGTTCCATGTGGTACTTACCGAAGGCCGCAACCGCGAAGTACGCCGCATGTGGGAATCACAAGGCGCTGTGGTCAGCCGGCTTATTCGGGTTCGCTACGGTGATTTACTGCTACCAAAACACTTGCCGGCCGGTGGCTATGCCGAATACCCGCTGGATGAAGTCAACTATCTGCGCAAGTTAGTCAGTTTAGCGCCGGAAGTGGCTACTTTAGTAAAACCGGAAGACAGAGACGAGCGTCGCCGCCGTATGGCCAGCATGAAGCGGGCAGTGCGCAAGCACGATATCGCCGCCAAAACGCCTGAGCGTGCGCCAAAAGAGCGCAAGCCCACCGCCGCCCGGCCAGCCAAGCCAGATGGCGCTAAGCCGGCAGGACGCCGCGGCCCGGCCGCACCGAAAGGCAAGGGGCCACAACGCCAACCCACCGGTAAAAAGCCCAGCCGCGAAGGCAGAAGTTAATATGCATAAACAAAGGCGCCTAAGGCGCCTTTGATGTATCTTGCCATTAAAAGAATTAGCAAACACTTCCTGCTGTTTCTCCATTGTCTTTTGCAGCGTCATGTGCATAATGCGATGTTGTTTTGTTAACAGGTTTGCACCTTGTTATTTCATGTTAATCATCTTCTGCTTACAAGGATCGTGCGTCAATTGAAAACGCTATATAAGTATTTTATCGGTATTATTGCAGTTGTGTTTGGTGGCGGCGCTTGGTGGTTTGGAAACTCATTGCCAACATCGAATGGTGTTGAATGTGCGACTAATGCTTATTTGGTTAGTCATTTTTACTATTCCGAAAATCGAAATGAGCGGATTGAGATTGATGAGATCCCCAAGGATTTATCTCCAAAGTTCAAAGAGTTTCTTACCAAAGCACGCACCTTGCCAATAGATGCAAGTGATAGACAGGTTAAATCGGTATTTCCATCCTCTCCAGAAATCTCAGATACCTTTAGTTTAAGGTCGTTTAAAGTTAGCGACGATGAAACGCTTTACTCCATAAGTAAATATGCTGGTTGTATTTCGCATATTGATTTGGTGACTAAGAAAGGTGAAGGATTAGTCTCTGTATTTCAAGGTAACCAGATACCATCTTCAGCCAAAGTTGGAAACGGCCAGCCAGTTAATAGTTGCCAATACAGTGAACGGACTGGACAACTATTTCAATATTTTAGAAACGGCAAATACAGTGATGAAGCAAGGTATGCATCGGCGATTCCAAAAGAGGTGTCGCAACTATTAAATGAATTTCGAAAATTTAATTATCGTCGTGAAAACCTGTATAGCCTTATCGGTTCTCCTGTGCAAAAGGAAAGCATGTTGAGTTGGCAAATTAAAGATGACGATTTAAATACTTTAGAAGTTCTACTTGATGTTGACGATAATTGTGAGAAGACCTTGTCTGTAAAGTGGAACGATTTGCAGGGTGAGCATAAGATAATTAAAGAAAATTTTTACGATAAAACAAATTAAATTTTCAGCGGAAGTGTTATCCATTTTTAACGAAAATTAGATTGTCGGCTTTGCCCAAGATTAGCTGTTTAGATTGCCGGAGCGTGCCAGTACTATGAAAAAAAGTAATATATTTCGTTTCAACCAGCATTACAGATTAACTTTTCGTGCTGGCTGGCAGCGTTTGTCGCGGGTTCGAAAGACAACCGCCGTACTTTCTTTGATAATATGGAGCTCTTTCTGTTTGATTGCAGGCTTAAGCAGTGACCGAAGTTACCTGCTTATTTTATTGGTTTCCGGCATTTCGATGTTTGTAACTTACGTGACCCAAAGACCAACAGCGGCAAAAGATGCAGAGCTAAATGATAGTATGCTAGCAAATTTGTCAGTACAGAATGACCGGCTGTATATTGCCGGTGAGGTGTTACCGGCTAATGTAAATAAACTGGTGCTGGGCAAAGACCCCGACCGCGGTGTCGCATTTATTCAACTGGCTTGGAACAATGGCGACGAGTGGCAATTTGCAATTGATGAATACCAGGCTGTGGCTGAGTACCTTTCGCGGTATGTTCCACAGCTTAATGTGGTGTATGAATAACTCTAACGTAATACTTTTATAGCAGTGCCGCGGCGAACCCCTGGACACCAGTGCGGCTAAGTGCCGGAATAAATCGCCCGAGGGACACCAAGTAGCGTAGCAACCGCAATTACACCGCCGATAACTGCGATCAACGGACCAGTGATAATGCCACCAAGCTGAAAATAGCCGATCACTGAGCCGGTAATCAATAGCGTTAAACCAAGGTTTTTTACTACGGCTGCTTTGTGGTTTTCATGGCTCCATTGTTTGCAATGAGCGCACTGCAGCATAAAAATGCCGTTAACTTTTTTAGTTGATGCAGCCTGTTTTAAACTCACTTGGTGTTTGCAGACAGGGCATTGCAACATTCTCATCAGTGTATTTCCCTTACCAACCTGAAGCCAACTGATGGGTATTTAGTGTCAATAAATAAAGCGCTCCGAGCTGACAATCGAATGTTGTGTGCCCGGTCTGAGTAACTGCCGCCTTTGACAATGCGGTATTCACAATCACCGGTATTTACTGGCGTTGTGTCATTTGAACGACGGTTTTCATCATCGCAATCCAGTACCCACTCTGCCACGTTAGAGGTTACGTCATACAAGCCATATGGGTTTGCGTCATAGCGGCCAGATATCCACGGTTGCGCTGCTTCAGTGCCGGTTGTGCAATTGCCAATATCCCGATCACAGTGCTCTTTACTCTGAATGTATTCATCGCCCCACCAATACACTGTTTTTGTGCCTGCTCTGGCGGCATATTCCCATTCTGTTTCAGAGGGCAAACGGTAATACTGGTTAGTTTGTTCTGTTAACCATTTAGCATAGGCTGTAGCGTCCATCCAACTGACATTAATCACGGGCATATCGCCCCGGCCCCAGCCTCTGTCGTCCGGTAAGGCACGATTAGTGGCGTTAGCAAACTTATCGTATTGCGCAAACGTAACTTCAGCGCGGGTTATGGCAAAAGCAGTGCTGTTTTTTATAGCGCGTTGCGGACCAAGATAACCGATTGAAGTAGTATATTCTTCACCGGCAATGCCTGCCCCTGCCGGGATAACAGTTAGCTGCGGCCCTTCACTGCCATCGCTGAGTTTATCGGAAAAAAAATCAGCGGTGAAAGAGGGAGGCTTACCACAAGACACAATAAACAATGACAGTGTTGATACAGCAACTATGTTTTTCAGCAACGACATATTCTTCCTATTCATAAACGCTGTAATCGGGAATAAATCTATGTAACGATAGCTTGGTTTTAAGGCTTAATCAGACATCCCCGTTATTTGCAGAATGTGTTTTTAATTGAAAACACATACTAAAACAAGGCTTACTTGTGCCTGATATCGATATATTAACCCTGCTGGTTATTGCTATGGCTGTGCTATTGACCGGCATTTCCAAATCCGGTTTTGCCGGTGCTATTGGCGGTATTACCGTGCCGTTAATGTCGCTGGTGATAAGTCCGGCGTTGGCGGCGGCGTTGTTATTGCCGATTTTAATCATTGCCGATGTACTTAGCCTGCGTCAGTGGTGGGGGCAGCACAGTAGGGCGCATTTAACACTGTTACTGCCGGCTGCTGTGCTGGGTATAGTGCTGGGGTACATCAGCTTTGGCTGGTTGGATGAAACCCGGTTACGCTTGTTGCTAGGTATAATTACGCTGCTATTTGCGCTGAATATGCTGCTAAAGTTGGTTAATCAGTCAAGGCTAACCTCGGCTTGGGCTGGCCGTGTGCTTGGCGCACTAAGCGGCTTTACCAGCTTCGTTGCCCATGCCGGCGGGCCGCCGCTGAATATGTATTTATTGCCGCAAGGTTTAGCGAAGTCGCAGTATCTGGCCACGGCGGTGGTGTTTTTTGCCGTGGTTAATCTGCTGAAATTGCCACCCTATTTAATGCTGGGGCAACTTAATATGGCCTTATTTGGCTATGCGTTACTCAGCTTGCCGCTGGTTTGGCTGGGGGTAAAGCTTGGCATAGTGCAACAACATAAATTCAGTGAAACAGCTTTTTATCACCTGATTAGTATCAGTATGTTGCTGCTGGGGGGCCGTTTAATTTATCAGGCGTTGTAGTTTTGGCTGGTCGGTTGCGGCCATAGCCTCCAGCCGTGTAATAGCGGCTTCAGAATAAACGCTTTGATATAATTGCCGCATGGTACCGTCGCGGTAACTTTGCTCCAGCGCCTGTTGCCAGGCGGCTATTCTGTCATCACTGACATCGCGTGAAAACGCCAGGTATAGCTCGGTTTCCTGCAAGGTATTAACGCGAAACAAGCCGCTGTTACCGGCTGCCAGCAAGTTGGCTTCTACTTTTGCTGCAGCGGCATCATTGAGAATAATTAAATCGACTTTACCTGCGGTAAACAGATTGAAGCATTCGCCATGTTTGCTGGTTAGGATCAGATTGCGAGTGTCGTCAAAGCCAGTACTTTTTAAGAAACTGATATTTTGCGAATTAACGTAGTCACATGCGATCAAACGTGGGTTTAGTTTTGCTGATTTCACGTCCGGTGCGAAGCGGCTGCTATGGCCATACAGCGCGGTTTGGATAAGCTTCAGCGGGCCAACCCATTTAAACAGATTTTCTCTGTCTTTGCTGCGGGCCGTTTCAAACAGGGCAATATTAGCTTGGCTGCGGGCCAGCTCGAAGGCTCTGGCCCAGGGTAACAATTCAATTTCGCCCACTTCATTTAACCTGCGCTGTAAAATGCGTATCAGGTCTACAGTAACGCCGGCAACTTTGCCTTGTTCGTCCAGGTACATACCCGGCGGGCTATGTTCGGTAAGCAGACGTAACGGTGGGAACTGTTCCTGACGTGACTGTGCTGCTGTGGTAGCAGGTAAGATGGAAGCGGCCATTATTAACAGCAAGGTACGAATGTAGGCCATTGCAGCTGATCCCTGTAGCTGAACAGATGTTAATCAGTTTAGATTAACAATCTTGTCAGTACCATAACTTTATGTCTAGCGCACTTTGCTGTTACGGATCATTTTATACAGAAGCTCAGGCGATAAGCGCGATACCAGCGCGGCTAAACGCTCTTTTAAGCCGCCGATAACTATATAGCTTTTACCTTTTAGCAGGGCTTTTACGGCTTGTTCAGCAAAGTCTTCAGCGCTCATGGCGTTAGCCTGGGCGTCGTCCATAGTTCCCAGCGCGCTGCCATTGCCGGTTAATGCGTTGCGCGATACGTCGGTTTTAACAAAACCCGGGAATATCGTTGCAACACTCAAGCGCTGCTGAAAAAATTCTGCACGTAAGCTGTTAGCCCATAAATGCAGTGCGGCTTTAGCGGCAGAGTAACTGCCGCGATACTGGGTGCCAACCAAGCCGGCAACAGAAGATACAAACACAACTTTGCCACCGCCGTCGGCCAGCAGTAGCGGCAACGCCTGGCGGGTTAAATTAACCTGGGCAAAATAATCGACTTCAAACAGTTTGCGATCTGTGTCTTGCGTGGTATCGATGATAAGGGCGCGCTGGCTGATACCGGCATTGTTAATTAGCCAGTCGAGGCCACCGATCTGTTGCTGAATAGTGTCAACGGCATCGGCAACTGCGTTATTGTCGGTGATGTCCAGTGGCACTAACAGATGCTGGGCACTGTTTGCCAGACTACTGCGTACCCGTACCAGTTCACTTTGCCGCCTGGCGCTTAACACCAGTCTGGCGCCATCGGCCGCCAGCTCACGGGCCAGGGCCTCACCGATACCACCCGAGGCACCGGTGATCCAGATCACACGGTCTTTAAGCTTCGCATTTTGCATTAGCAGGTTCACTTTATTTTTTGTCACAAACATTAGGGCAGTATTAGGCTTGTTGTAAAGCGTTGTTTTGCTTGGCTTCCACTTTGTATTTGCGCTGAAAGTAGCCTTTAAACAAGATGATGGAGCCAATGCCTATTACTGGTGCTGCCAGCCATGTTAGCATCATCCATTGTTCTGGCAAAAACTCGCTGACAATGCGGCGGCCGCCCGCAGCAAAGAATGCTGTGTAAACCGCAATGCCGGTACCTACCATTGAGGTGAAGTGTTCAATAATCCATTGCCGTGGTTTAATTTCTGCTTTAAATACATAGACACAAATACTTGCTGCGGTATAAAAACTCACGCCGGCAAAAATCATTAGTAATGTCTGGTTAAATTTGTATCCTTGCCAGGCGACAAACAATGATAACGGCAGCATAAGCAATACCGGCCCAAGAAAACTAAGGCGTTTTAACAGGTTGCGATTGGCTTTGGCTAACAGCACGCCAATAGCATGGCGCACGGACACCCAGGTAAGCAGGCTTAACAACAATAAAAATTGTGAAAATACAACGCGCCAACCCAAAAAGCGCTGCAGCTCAATGCCACTTAAATTGGGCATAGGATAGATGGCAAGCGGATCGTAGATGGTTAAGCCACTCATTACTATGCCAGAGCCGGATACCAGCAGCATGATGTAATAAAATACTTGCCCGGCGTTGTTATGTAACTTGCTACCTTTTTTAACGATAACCGGTAGCCAAAAAAGCAGTAATGCAATGCTGCCAAGTGCGATGTGTGTGTATAACAAGATGCTGTGTAATGCCGACATAATCAGTCTCCTAAGTGGTTGTACTCAGTGTATTGCGACTGCTTGTTACGCACAGGTGCCGAAAGTCAGGATTTTTTACTATGACTTCTGGCCTATTGCGGATATTTATTTGTTGCGCATAATGCGCTGATGAAAACAAAATTTGATTTCGCCACGTTGGCCGGTGTACTGACCTGGCTCATGGTGTATGGCATCAGCATCTTTTTGCTACAAAAAGGCCAGGCCGGCCAAAACCTTTGGCAGGTGCATCTGTTATTCCTGCTTTATGGCGGTTTGTTTGTCGTGCTGACGCGGGAGCAATGCGATTTTGCCCTGCGTGGTCGTTTTGGCCCGCCACTGTTGGCGCTGCAACTGCTGGTTGCCTTTGCGCTGCTGTGGCTGTTACCTGCCGGACAATTCGAGTTTCTTGCTATCCTGACAATTATCTGGGCGGCGATGCTGCCTTTTGTAATGCGCACTGCTGCTGCAATGCTTGTGGTTGTATTGGTGGTGGCTAGCTGGCATGCCATCGTGGCGTGGCAAACGGGCAAAACAGTGTGGATCACTGCGCTACTGTATGGCAGTTTTCATCTGTTTGCTGTGCTGGTACAAAGCGCTAGCCGTGATGCAGAGATGGCAAAGGATGAACTGGAGCAAAAACACCAGCAACTGCAGGCTACTCAGCAACTACTGCAGGCGGCCTCCCGCCAGAGTGAGCGCACCCGTATTGCCCGCAATTTGCATGATTTGGTCGGGCATCATTTAACGGCCTTAACCATACAGCTGCAGGTAGCGGGGCATTTAACCGACGGTGAAGCCAAACAACAGGTGGATAAATGCCATCAACTGGCCAAATTATTATTGGCTGATGTCCGTGAAGCGGTCAGTACTATGCGCCAGTATGCTGACGTTTCGCTGTTAGACGCTATACAGCCTTTAGTGGCGTTATTACCGGAACAGCTTAAGGTCAGGCTGCAGATCCCTGCCGATATTATGCTTAACGATTTGCAACAAGCGCAGCATTTACTCTGTATTGTGCAAGAGGCGATTAGCAACTGCCTGAAACACAGTGGCGCGACTGAACTGCAGATCACTGCCGCTGTTACTGACGGTGAGCTGCAACTGAGCATGGTGGATAATGGTAAGCTG
>JAHJZX010000049.1 GCA_018826295.1 Gammaproteobacteria bacterium | reverse complement strand
TGACGTAACTGGTGCAGTTGAATTGCCAGAAGGCGTAGAAATGGTAATGCCAGGCGACAACCTGAAGTTTGTTGTTGAACTGATTTGCCCAATCGCGATGGACGAAGGTTTACGCTTCGCAATCCGTGAAGGCGGCCGTACCGTTGGTGCTGGTGTAGTATCAAAAATCATTGCTTAATAGGCATTGATTAAAAAAGGCCCTGCGGGGCCTTTTTTATTGCCTGAAATTTGTACTGCTGTCATTCAAACACTTGTTTGAATTTGCAAGCTGTGCCATGCTCTAACTCATCCGTCCAGTTCAGGAGGCAGAGATTATGAGTCAGTACCATGCACCACTTAACGATATTTATTTTAACCTCTTCAACGTTTGGCAACTTGATCGGTATTGGCAGCAACAGCCGCAACTGGCAGAGCTGCTTGAAATCGATACTGCCAGGGCCATTCTGGAAGAAGCAGCAAAGATCTGTGAACAACAGATAGCACCTTATGCTGCGGACGCGGATAAGCGCGGTGCCCAACTGCAAGACGGAAACGTAACGCTACCCGAGCATTACTACACTGCTTACCAAAGCCTGGCAGAAGGTGGCTGGACTGGTCTTAGCGGTGATGCAGAATACGGTGGTATGGGCATGCCCAAAGCGCTGTCGATGATGGTAGATGAAATGCTGTGCAGCGCCGATATTGCTTTCTCGTTGTATCCTGGTCTTACGGCAGGCGCTTGTGTCGCCTTACTGCAACATGCTGATGACGCAACAAAAGCCCGGTATTTGCCGAAGATGTATAGCGGTGAGTGGAGCGGCACCATGTGTCTGACCGAAGCGCATGCCGGCTCAGATCTCGGCATAATGCGTACCACAGCAAAGCCGAACACTGATGGCAGCTATGCCATTAGTGGCAGCAAAATCTTTATCACGGCCGGCGAGCATGATTTAACCGCCAACATTATTCATTTGGTGTTGGCCAAGTTGCCTGATGCACCGGCTGGTAGTCGCGGCATCTCTTTATTCCTGGTACCTAAGTATTTGCCCGATGCCAGCGGCAAACCGGCAGAGCGTAATGGCGTAACAGTCGGCTCTATTGAACATAAGATGGGCATTAATGGTTCGGCGACCTGTGTACTGAATTTTGATGATGCAACAGGTTATCTGATTGGTGAGCCAAACCGTGGCCTGGCCTGTATGTTTACCATGATGAACTACGAGCGCCTGTCGATGGGCAGCCAGGGCCTGGGTGCGGCAGAACGAGCTTATCAGAATGCTGTGAGTTACGCTAAAGAACGTCTGCAGGGCCGGATCAGTGAAAAAGATGCCAATAAAGCTGAGCCGATTGTTGGTCACGCCGACGTGCGGCGTATGCTACTGAACATTAAAGCCATCAATGAGGCCGGCCGCACTTTTGCTACCTGGGTCGCCTCGTTGCTGGATAAAGCTAAGTATGATAACTGCCCGGTATCGGCACAGCGCGCTAATTTGCTAACGCCTATAGCCAAAGCGTTTATGACAGATCAAGGTTTTGATGCCTGCGTTACAGCACAACAGGTGTTCGGTGGCCATGGCTACATTAAAGAGTGGGGCATGGAACAATTAGTACGTGATGTGCGTATCGCGCAAATATATGAAGGCACTAATGGCATACAAGCGGCAGATTTTATGCTGCGTAAAGTGGCTGCAGATAAAGGTGATGTCCTTATCAGCTTATTAAATGAAATTAGCGCTGAGATTGCTAAGGTTCCGCAAGCAGGATCTGTGTTACTGGCTGAGTACATAAACGAATTACAGCAACTTACCGGCGAATTACTGGCGCAGGATTTCAGAGCGCAAAGTGCGAATGCCTGTGACTATTTAGCGGCCGTGTCATATGTGTTGTATGGCTACATGTGGTATAAAAACCTGTGTGCATTGGATAGCGCTGAAGCCAGTGATAGCTTTAAACAAGCCAAGCACACTGCAGCAGCGTATTACTTTGCCCGGGTATTACCCAAAGCAAAAGGTTTGTTTGCTGTGTTAAGCGAAGATACAGCCGGTATTGATAGCCTAAACCCGGATCATTTTTAACAGGACAAGCTTATGCGACTATTGCTCGGTTTAGTTTTACTGGTTGGCTTTCAGTTACACGCTGCAGATGCACTGGATAAACGTTTAAAAGCCGAGCAATGGGATGCATACCGACCCTTCAGTTTGCTGCCGCACCAAAATAACTATCTGATGCCGGTCACCTATGTAGACGGTATAGCGGATGTGCTGGTGCGGGACGGCGACGTTGCCCCCTCAGACAATATTGAAGCAAAGTTTCAACTTAGCCTTAAAACACCGTTATGGAGCAAAATCTATAACGATAACGGCTATTTGTTTTTTGCTTTTACCCAACAAGCCTATTGGCAAACGTACAACAGCGATGTTTCATCGCCATTTCGCGAGACTAACTATGAGCCTGAGCTTATTTTAGTGCTACCGCATTATGCCAATGTCGATGAAGCTGCCAGTCGTATTATTAGCCTTAGTTTGTCACACCAATCTAATGGTCGGGCCGGCGAGTTGTCCCGCAGCTGGAACCGGCTAAAGCTTAGCTGGGTGACATCCATCGGTAATGTCTTCATTAACTTTGAACCCTATTACCGTTTTAAAGAACAACGCAAAGCAAACCCGCAGGATGCTGATGGTGATGATAACCCCGATATTACCAAGTATATGGGCTGGTTTGAGTTATCTGCGGCTTATAAGCAGAATGATGCAACCTGGCGAATGATGCTGCGTAACAACCTGCGCAGCGACAACAAGGGCGCGCTGCGCTTATCATATTCGCGGCCTTTTAATAAACATATCCGTTTATATGCTGAGTTTTTCAATGGCTACGGCGAAAGTCTGATTGACTATAACCGTTCAGTTACCCGCTTTGGTATAGGCTTTGAGCTAAACGACATACTTTAAACCTACCCGTCCTGGCAGGCTCCGCTAGTACACTAATGGAGCCTCGACTTCACCGTAAACATTTGCGTAGTTATTAATAGATATGTTATCAATCAGTTAAAGCTTCAGTTATCTATGAAGCTGGCATTGGTAGCGATTATTACCTTGTGGTCGTGAATACCGTTATTTATAACGGCAGCGCGCGGGCCGTGCAGCCGTTTCAATCAAGGGCAATGTGCCCGCTAAAATAAAGGTAGCTGGATGAGAAAATACCTACTCGCGGTCGCAGTGATAATAACTGCAACGCTTATGGCAAATATCAACAACAATGATGTTGACGGCGCACAAGATCAACTTCGGAATAGCTACAATTCTAATGTTTTAGACCGCATAGATGACAAGCCAACCAAAGAAATTGTTACAGCAGAAAATGGTACAACGGGCCCACTACCAAACGATAAAGAGAGCGATTCAGCACTAGAGCATAAAGCTATTGCAGGAACCGAAAACGGCGAAGGTGATTCTTCTGGCAACCCTATAGCTGAAAGTTATCAGTTGAAAGAAAAAAACATCATTGTAGATGACGGGCAAAAAGTTGTTTTAAAGACCACTGCATTAGAGAAGCTGAATCATGATCAGGTGAATAATTTCATAGAGTCGTTAAGATTTTCTGGTGAAAAGAATTACTTAAGTTATGAAACTGAAGTCAATTTAGACAACGTCGTCAATAACCTGCTGTCGAACAAGCAGGGTGTTAGCAGTGTACCTGCCGGCTGTGCAACGTCTTTATGTGGCGTACTGATTTCGTCTGAAAGTCTTAACGATATCAGGTCGTTGATCGATGAGTTAAGTAATAAAGAAAACTTAGGGCAATATGTCAACGGTGGCTTTCTACGTATTTATGACGACAATGGCATCTACTATGGCTTAGTTGTCGCGGGTTTGGAAAAAGGTAAGCCGATAACCATTGCTAAGTAATAAACAGTCTAGTGATCTCGACGTATCATTGACTGCAAAGATATAGTTTCTTATTAAGGAGGCTTCACTATGACAGTTTGTTGCAGCAAAATTGGCTTCAGGAGCTAACACTAGCGTACGATGTTTAAAAAACTAGCTTGACGGCATGACGCTAGTTTTAACTAGCGCTCATGCACTGCAAAACCGTATAAATTATAAACAATGCTTGCGTTATACGTTGCTTTCAGTATAATGCGCGGCCAGTCGATATAATTCTGACTGGCTCGTTAGATAAACTTTATAGTTATTTAACGCTTACAGTGCTCCCGATTGGGGAGCAAACGTAACTTAGGTGCATGGGCATCCCCCTTTTTGGGTTGGATAGCTTGTGTTTATTTTTGCTCTTTTTGCTCTTTGAGGCTTTGATACATGAGTAATCAAAGGATTCGCATCCGTCTGAAAGCGTTCGATCACCGTTTGATCGATCAGTCAACTATGGAAATCGTTGACACAGCTAAGCGTACGGGCGCACAGGTTCGTGGTCCTATTCCACTTCCTACTCGCCAGGAACGTTTCACTGTATTGATTTCTCCTCACGTAAACAAAGATGCGCGTGATCAGTACGAAATCCGTACCCACAAGCGTTTAATCGACATCGTTGAGCCAACAGAAAAGACTGTTGATGCTCTGATGCGTTTAGATCTGCCTGCTGGTGTTGACGTTCAAATCAGCCTGGGCTAATCAGACAGGTTTATAGAGAGGTTTAGGAAATGGCTATCGGTCTTATCGGTCGTAAAGTGGGAATGACCCGCATCTTCACTGAAGATGGCGTTTCAATTCCAGTAACCGTAATCGAAGCGACACCAAACCGTGTAACTGCAGTAAAAACTGCAGAAACTAACGGTTACAGCGCACTGCAAGTGACTGCCGGCACTGTTAAGGCTAACCGCCTGAACAAGCCTGACGCAGGTCACTTCGCTAAAGTTGGCGTTGAAGCGGGTCGTGGTCTGTGGGAATTCCGCCTGGCAGATAACGAAGGTGCTGACATCACTGTTGGCAGCGAGATTACGGTTGAAATCTTCGCAGAAACGAAGAAAGTAGATGTAGCTGGTACATCAAAAGGTAAAGGTTTTGCTGGTGCTGTTAAGCGCTGGAATTTCCGTACTCAGGATGCTACTCACGGTAACTCTTTATCACACCGTGCCCCTGGTTCAATTGGTCAGAACCAATCACCAGGTAAAGTATTCAAGGGTAAAAAAATGGCTGGTCACTTAGGTGCTGAGCGCGTAACCGTGCAATCGCTGGAAGTGGTTCGTGTAGACGCAGAACGTAACCTGCTGTTAGTGAAAGGTGCAGTACCTGGCGCTATCGGTGGTGACGTGATCGTTAAACCAGCTGTTAAAAGCTAACGTCTGAGGAGATAAGTGATGGAATTAGCATTACGAGACGCTCAAGGCGTTCTTGAAGTTTCCGAAGCTACCTTTGGACGTGAGTTTAATGAAGCTTTGGTTCATCAGGTCGTTGTAGCTTATGCTGCCGGCGCCCGTCAGGGTACCCGCGCTCAGCTGACACGTTCTGAAGTACGCGGTGGCGGCAAGAAGCCATGGCGTCAAAAAGGTACTGGCCGCGCGCGTGCTGGTACTATCCGTAGCCCAATCTGGCGCGGAGGCGGTGTAACATTTGCGGCTAAGCCACAAGATCACAGCCAGAAAGTAAACCGTAAAATGTATCGTGGTGCGATCCAAAGCATCCTGTCTGAATTAGTACGTCAAGAGCGTTTAATCGTGGTGGAAAACTTCGCCGTTGATACGCCTAAGACCAAAGACTTATCTGCAAAGTTAAAGTCAATGGACTTAAAAGACGTGTTAATCGTGACTAACGAAGTGGATGAGAACCTGTTCTTATCTGCACGTAACCTGTACAAGGTTGACGTGCGTGACGTACACGGTATCGACCCGGTCAGCTTAATCGCATTCGACAAAGTGTTAATGACTGC
>JAHJZX010000048.1 GCA_018826295.1 Gammaproteobacteria bacterium | reverse complement strand
GTCGAATCAGATCCCGCTGCTCAATAACCGCTTTCGGATTGATTATCAAATTGATGAAATCACCTTGGTATTTTTTCGGAAAAAGGGCTCTCCGTCGGTCGTATTGGTTAAACCAGACGGCAGCAAAGTTTACGCCCGGACTGCCAGAGACAATCAGATAGAATGGCATGACGATTCAACTTACGATTTAATCAAGATTAAACAGCCTACACCGGGCCCGTGGCAGGCAATTGGCAGTATATTACCGGAAAGCCGGATTATGGTGCTGACCGACATAGATTTGCAGGTTGACCCGTTACCAACCGATATGATGGTCGGTGAGTCACTTAAAGTGACCGCGCGATTGACCAATGGCGGAAAGCCAATTAACGCTAAAGATTTTCGCGATGTGTTAAAACTGGATGTGTTGTTAATCAGCACGCAAAAAGCCGAATATGACAATCATTCGCAAACCGTGCTCGAATTTACGTCATTTCAGGATGACGGCAAAAACTTTGATGAAAGGCCACGAGATGCGATCTTTACCGGTGAATTTAAACTGGATTTCCCTGCCGGCGAGTGGATCCCCAAATATCTTGTCAAGACACCGCTGTATACCCGCGAGCTGATGCAGGCACCGATTATTGTGCAGCGGGCACCTTTGGAATACAACGTGGTAGAGGCGATGGATGAAGCCACCCGACATGTCCTGACTTATACCATTAATGACGGACCTGCCGATGGCAATACGGTCTCCTTTCAGGGAAGGATCCGCTTTCCAAATAATGAAGTGCAGAGTTTTACTCTGGGGGAAATGCCGGGGAATACCCGGGAACTGGCTATCGCGAATGCAGGCATCGGTACTTATCGGGTAGAAAACATGATGTTTGGCCGCACCAAAGCTGGCCGCGAGTTTGTCATGAGCTTACCTGAATATACCTTCGCCGCAGTAGGGCCGAAGATTGAGGTGCCGGAAATCGCTGCAGTCCCTGAAGCGGAGATGCCTGGTAATAATGCTGCTATGTCCGGTGCTTTAACAATGCCAGGAGCATCAGAGCCTGAAGTAGAGCCAGAAGCACCATTTCCAATTGGTTGGGTGATCGTTGCTAATGTGCTTATCTTGCTGCTTGGTGGCGGTTCAGTGTTATGGATGATGCACGACCCATCACGGCAGATGATGACGATGTTAGTGGCAAAATTAAATCCGGCAGGGCTGATCAAACGCAAGAAAACCGAGGCCGGCGCAACGTCAGCTGCAGCGGCAGCAACATCTGCTCAAACGGCAGCAGCTGAGACTCCGGTCAAAAAAGCTCAAAAAAACAACGGTGGTGATGATATTTTAGATCTTTCATTACCGGATGATTAAGGATTAGGCAAATGCGCCAAAAAAGAGGTTGACGGCCTATCAGCGAATCCGTATTATTCCCGCCGCAACGCAGCATACCCAAATGAAAATGCTGTATTGCTTGGCGCGGAGCGGTAGTTCAGTCGGTTAGAATACCGGCCTGTCACGCCGGGGGTCGCGGGTTCGAGTCCCGTCCGCTCCGCCACTTTAAACCAGCCTTGAGCTGGTTTTTTGTTTTTTATCTCCGCGGTGGTTCAGTCGGTTGCTCTCTGTTACGAGCTTAGCCGGCCTGTCACGCCACAAGCCATAATGTTCGCGGGTTCGAGTCCCGGTAGCGAAGCCACTTTAAACCAGCCTTGAGCTGGTTTTTTGTTTTCTGCAGCAAAGTTATTTTGGGTAGTTCAGTCTGTTAGTTTGTGCTAAGTGTATAACTAACCAACACGTTATATGCAAAAACGTGATGCGTGTTCGGGCGTGATCCTTTAATGATCTAACTATCGTTTAGGCAAATCTGTTTATCAGTCTCTATGATGAGATATTACCTTGCTATTTCATGTCAGCTATTGACGAAAACAATAACTAGACTAATATGAGACAAATGAGACAAATTTCCTTTCGGAGTAAACTATGCCAATTCCGGTAACGATTGCTGACGACTCACTGATGTCACGAAAAGCGGTAAGGCGGGCGCTTCCGCCTGATTGGGATGTTGAGATTACAGAAGCCTGCAATGGTAAAGAGGCTCTTTTAGCCGTTGAATCAGGCAAAGCAGAGGTATTGTTTTTGGATTTGACCATGCCGGAGCTAGATGGCTTTGGCGTGTTAAAGTATTTACATGAGCATCACACCAAAACCGTCGTAATCGTGATCAGTGCAGATATTCAACCTGAGGCAAAGCGGCTGGTTGATTCATTGGGCGCATTCAGATTTCTACATAAACCTCTTCAGGCAGAGCAGTTACGGGATACCTTGTTTGAAGTGGGGCTGATATGAATACCTTGTTGTCGGAAGAGCAGCGTGACGCTCTGCAAGAGCTGATGAATATTTCGATGGGGCGAGCTGCCAATGCGCTGGCGCGGTTAGTCGGTGCAAAAGTGACCTTGTCGATACCACGGATTGTATCCGTTACCCCAGTAGAATTTGCTCAAATGCTTAACGATACAGATGTGTGGTATACCCGGCAATCTTTCCTGGGGCATATCCGTGGTGAGGTACTTACGGTGTTGTCAAAAGCAGGTTGCGACTCCATCGGGGAGTTGATGGATTACGAAGTCCCTTTAGACAAAGACACGCTTAGCGAGTTATTGCTTGAGCTGGCTAATATTCTGGCCGGGGCCTGTTTATCGGGTTTTGCAGAGCAGTTGGCTTTAAACGCAAAGTTAAGCATGCCTACGATATTTTTCCCTCAAAATCAGGAGGTTGCGCAAGTTCACTGGGCTAGCACTCTGATGATGGAAGTTGAGTTCAAAGTGGAGGCTAGTCAATTCGACTCCAGAGTAGTGATATGTCTGGAAGATATTGCCGTCGACACCCTGTTGCAGGCGTTAAACCGGTTACTGGAGTAGTTATGCAGAACACATCCTTACTGAGTAAACTGGTATCGCGTTTGCCACTGGGGATCTGTATTGTTGATCAGGATTACAACATATTATTTTGGAACGACTTTTTTACTGACCGCCTGGGCATCTTACAGCAAGACACCTCTTTACCCAACTTACTTGAGTTATTTCCTCACGAAGCGCGCTTTCTGAAAAAAAAAATTAACAGTGTGTTTGTTTTGAATAATGCCAGTTTTTCGTATTGGGAACATCGACCCCACGTATTCCAGTTTCGCAGTAGCCGCCCGATAACAGGCGAAGAAACACTGATGTTTCAAAATATTGAGTTTTTCCCGCTGGATGTTGAAGCTCAGCAGGTCAATACCGTTTGCATGGTGGTACAGGATGTCACTGAGCTGGCCAGCTACTATCAGGCACAGAAAAAACTGTCCGGGCAACTTGAGCAAGAACATGCTGAGTTAACAAAGCTAAACACCAAACTTGAAGCGGCACAGAATCAGTTATTGCAATCAGAAAAAATGGCGGCAATAGGTCAACTGGCCGCAGGTGTAGCACACGAAATAAATAACCCGGTTGGTTTTGTCAGTTCTAATTTGCAAAGCTTGCAAGACTACAATACTAAGTTATTTAAACTGGTACAGTTTTATCAAAAATTGTTTGCCAAAATTAACCATCCTACCTATCAGGCGTTAGAGCAAGATATGCTTAAACGCCAGCAGTTTGCCTTTATCAGCACCGATTTACCTGAACTGCTGCATGAGTCAATTGAAGGGCTTGAACGAGTCGCCGCTATTGTAAAAAATCTGAAGGCTTTTTCGCACGTTGACAGCAGTGAGTGGCAGTATGCCAATATTGTCGATGGCCTGGAAAATACGCTAAAAATTGCCGCAAACCAGATCAAGTACAAGGCCGAAATACATCGGCATTACCAGCCAAATTTACCAGAGCTGTACTGTCAACCTATGCAGCTAAATCAGGTATTTTTAAATTTGTTGGTAAATGCTGCTCAGGCGATTGAAGATAAAGGCGAAATTTTTATAGACGTAGCGGCAACGGACTCCGCTATTACCATCGCCATTAAAGATACCGGCGCTGGTATTGAGAAAAAACACCTGCAAAAAATATTTGAGCCCTTTTTTACCACTAAGCCAGTAGGAACCGGTACTGGGCTGGGGTTATCTTTGTCATACAGCATATTGCAGAAGCACAAAGCTAGTTTATCGGTAGAAAGTGAGCCGGGTAAGGGCAGCTGTTTTACCATTACGCTGCCTTTATTAGCGACTGAGCAGTTATTGGAGTCACCGGTATTAGAGAAGTGATTCATATAACTACAACCTGATGTTGGCTTCGATAGCTAACATCAGTTGAGATAGAAGCTGATTATCTTTTTCAGATAATTTGAGTTTTAGTTCGGCCTCTGTTGCTGCCTGCGCGATAGCAACAAAACCAAAACAGGCACTGGTACCTTTGATCTTATGTAGTTCGTGCGCTAACTCTTCATATTTTTGCTGGTTTAATAGTGCCATCAAACTCACTTTCTTAGCGATCAAGCTTTGTTGGTACTCCATTGCTAACTCGTCAATTGCTTCAGCAGGGCTTACCGCTAGTACTGTATTAAGTAAACGCCCTATGGTTTGCAGCAACGCATTTTTGTCAATAGGCTTGGTTAAAACGCTGTCAAACGGGGCTAGTTCAGTTTGGTCAGTAAATACGTCAGCGCTCAGCTGAATTACCGGTATTCTAATGCCTAGTTGCCTGATTTTTAAAGCTGCTGAGCGGCCATCCATCCCCGGCATTTGCTGATCCATTAATATCAAGTCAAAGCCATGCTTTTTCACCATTGCCAGCGCTTCCCGCCCGTCTGTTGCGAAGCTAAGCTCTAAACCGGTATCTTTAAGCAAAGAGGCAATTAAATCGCGTATGTCTTTTACATCGTCAACTACCAACAGACGTTTACCTTGATGTCTTAGCTCTGATACGGCTACGGTCTGCTCTACCGCAGTGGTAAGAGGCTGAGTTTCGATAGAGACTAATTTAGCCGGAATACGCAGCGTAAAGCTTGAGCCCTGGTGCAGGATGCTGTTAACTGTCAGTGTCATGCCCATGGCATCAGCCAGTTCTTTGCTGATATAAAGCCCGAGCCCGGTGCCGCCATAATCACGGCTAATGCTGGAGTCGGCCTGAGTAAACGCCTGAAACAAGGTGGGTATTTTATCAGCCGCTATGCCAACACCTTGATCGGTAACGCTGATGACCACATCAGTTTCTACATAGTGTGCGGATAAGCTTATCTTACCGCTGTGGGTGAATTTCACCGCATTGCTTACCAGATTCAGTAATATTTGTTTTAGCCTAAAAGGATCGGCCCAAATACAAAGTGCAGCCGGTAAGTTGATTGCAACGTCTGCAGTAAGTGGCTTACTGTCGCATAACTGCTCCAAACTGGCGGCAATTTCCTCTAAGACGGTCAGCGCGTTTACCGATTTTGGCGCGTAACTCATTTTGCCTGCATCCATTTTTGCAACATCAAGAATATCATTGACGACATTGTGCAGATGTTCAGTATTTTGCTGTATACGCATAAGCTGAGGAAGCATGTCGGTATTGGCACTTGTTATCAGCGTTTCGGTAAAGCCTTTAATAATGGTAATAGGCGTGCGTAACTCGTGGCTCATATTGGCTAAAAAGCGGGTTTTTACAGCCGCCAGATGATTCGCTTTATCGCGCTCCTGTTCCAGTTCACTGGTGCGTTGTTCGACGCGTTGCTCTAACTCGCTGTTTAGTTGTCGCACTTCCTGCATGGTGGCGACTATTGCATGGTGTGCACCAGAGACGCGGCGCTGCATAGTGATAAAACTGTCCGTTAAAGCATCAATCTCCGATGCGGATTGATTGAACTCAGGCTTAACCTGACTGGCACTTTTGCCATCCCAGTGCTTGGTAAAGTCGACTAATTGCTCCAGTGCCATGGTATAGCGGCTGACAAAGCGTTTTGACAGGGTTACCGATGCTTCAAGAATTAAGGTGATGAGGCCAAGTGCAACAGCGAAATAAAAATAAAAAAGCAGTATTGATGATTCGGTATCAATAAAATAGCTCAGTGACCAGCCGGTAGCGCCAATTTGCTCCTGCAACATAAAATGATGTGCATCTTGACTAATAACGATTGGCACAAGAGGATTAAACACGCTGTTTTGTAAAAAGCTTTTGGGCATAGCAGTAGCATATTCTGGCCGGTGCCATAGCTCACCAATGTTATCGCTTGTGGTATTATCCCAGATTTTTTTGCCGGCATTATCAAGCAGGATCTGATGTGACTTATTGTCTTTGTCTATAGAAAACACGTGCAGCAGGGCATCAAGCTTGACAGACAATTGTAAAATGCCGCGAAAATTGCCATTTTCTGTTATAGGCGCACTGACTGCAAACAATTGGTCGCTCCCCAGCATTCTGCCGGTAAAGGTGTCACTGATATAGGGCAATTGTTGGGTTTTTACGGCTTGGAAATATGTCCGGTCTGCTACGCTGGCACCTAGCAAATCGTTGCTTTTGACATCCGCTTTGTAAAACTGCGTGACAATACCCTGAGGGTCTGTTGTTAACGCTGAGATAAATTCGTGCCGCTGCGAAACCAGATGTTGTAAGGTGGCTTTGTGAAGCATGCTGTCTGGTAAGGCCGCTATTGCCTGCATTGTGGCTAAATATTCATTTAGTTTCAGCTCAACATCAGATTTCAAGTTATCTAACTGAAAGTGATAAGCAGCCATTTTTTTGACCAGATTAATACTGGTTGCTCCGTTTAACCCCAGTGTAATCAATAAGGTAGCAGGAATGGCCGCATAAAGGCCAAAGCGGTACGACAGCTGGTTTTGCAACGACTGTTGCCGTAATTGTTTTGCTGATACAGACATAGCTAACAGCATCGACGCCGCTTTTATACACCAGGCAAAAACGGCAGTGCAAAGCAGCACAAACAGACTAAACAACAACGGATGATGGCTTATACCAACCGGTAACATCAGAAAGCAAATGACAGCAGCAATAGGTATGTATATCAAGCTAAATAGCCAAATACTACGTTTGGGGTGATTAAAGTAAATGAGAAACAACAAAGCTTGCGCTGCGGTTAGTACAATCGCCGGCGAGTGCGCTAGTGGCAGCGTGACAACCATAAAACTTAACATGCCCCAGACCATGCCAAGTCTTGCCAGGATTACAAAGATGGCGACGTTGCCAACAGTAAGAGGCACCGTAATCGGCAGTGCTACCGCTGAGAGGTTGGCCAAATAACCCAGTAATACGCAATAACTAAAAAACATTATTCTATTGATTTTTAGCGGTTTGCTCTGCCAGTTAATCATCTTTTCAGGCATCCGATACAGGCAAGCTGACAACAAATACACTACCCGCTGCGCTTGTTTGCTCCAGTGCCAGACAGCCATTATGCTGCTCGACAATAGCGCGCGAAATAGATAAACCCAGCCCGGTGCCTTTACCTACATCTTTGGTGGTAAAAAAGGGCTCAAATATGTGAGTTATCATACTGGTTTCAATGCCGCAGCCATTGTCGGCAATTTTAATTGTCAGCCAGCGCCCGAGTTGTGTTAAGGAAACAGCTATCAGGCCTTGTTTGTGATTAATTGCGTGATATGCATTATTAATCAAATTTAGCAGCACCTGGCTAAGTTGTGTCGCATTGCCGTCTACAAAAGCGCTATCAATATCTGTAGACAGGGTTAACCTGGCGTTGCGTTTAGTTTGTGTATTGGCGATACGAATGGTACTTGTCAGCAGCTCCAGCAGGTCTACTTTTGATACTGAAGTATCGTCCGGATGTGAGAAGGTTCTTAAGTTGTTAATGATATCCCGCGACCTTCGGGCGCCGTCAAGGCTCTCTTCGATTAACGCAAAACTGTCTTCTAATAGAAAGCTCAGGTTTGTGGTTGCTGCTACATCTTTTAGCTCTGGCGCTGTCGAATAAGCACTGTAAACAAAATCCTGCACGGTTTGTATATAGACTTTTAGTGTATTTAGATTGCTGTAAATAAACCCTAACGGGTTGTTCAACTCATGGGCAACACCAGCAGCCAGCTGACCTATAGCCGCCAGTTTATCTTGCTGTACCATGCTCTGTTCTATACGCTTTTGTTGGGCAAACAGCTGATCACGCTCGGTCTCCAAACGCTGGTTTTCAAATAGTGACAAGAAGCTGGCAATAAAGCTGCTGTAGCTTGCTACCACTGTTTTGGCGTCAATAGTAAACGTTTTAGGCTGGTCCGACAGTAACACAATGGCATAGTGGTGCTGCCCAATCCTAATGGGTTGGATCAATGCTGAACAGGCTTGGGGTAGCATGTCTCTAACCTCCGCCGGCCATTTCGGGCTAAGCGCAAGGTCAAAAATAACCGTTGATTGACTGAAAATATGCAGTTGCGCTGCTGTATTATTTTGAGTCTTTAGTAACGGTGCCGCCAAATTTTTTAACCGCGCATCTGTCGCGTCTAAAATGCTGAAGGATGTTTCATCATCATTAAGTGCAACAATAAGTTGCTCATCGGCTTGCAGTTCCTGATGCAGCAATGCAAACAGGGAGGTAAATGGCGACTGCTTTCGGCCTTTAGCGGCAAAAGTTTCCAGCGTATCACGCATAAGATTGTTTAGTTGTTTGAATTTAAGCAGTTGCTGATTTTCGACTTTCAACTGTAGCAACAGCTCTTGCTGTTTTTCAGACTGACTCATTGACGCTCCCAAAAATAATGGCAGAGATCATCAAGTTGCCATGCCTGTTAATGCCATCGGCAAAGCGTCCCTGCTCACCAAAGGTGTAGCCGCCGATAAACGGAATGTTTTCCAGCTTCTGCCTTATGCCCTGCTGCACTCTTTTAATGTCTTCAGGGATTGCCAGCATGCAACCGGCACAAAAAATAACAATGGCCGCTTGCGGTTTGCTATCGTACAAATTACTCAGTTGCTGTCGGGCAATGCCTGATACTGTTGCGGCGCGCTGCACCAGCAGTTCAGTATCACCTTGCATAAAGGTTATGCTTTCTCCGGTATGTACCTGAGAAAAAAGATCAATTGAACCATCAGCTCTTATTAGCGCCGGGTGTGATAGCAATGCCATGTTGACATCATGCTGTGGCACAATTCGGCCAAGTGGCGAGAAGGTACTGGCGGCCAATACCGGACCTGCCGGTAAAGAGGGCTGCCCCTTGAGCTCGCGCCAGGCATTGTAAACATCGGCCGCTGGCTGGTTATCCAGGCTGATAAGCTGTCGTTCACAAGCAGATGTAACTACTGCGGACAGAGGGGTTTGCTCATAACCGCAGCTGAAGTAATAACTTATGGGTACTGAGGGAAACAAAACAGCAATAATAAAGCCGGTATGAACTAACTGCTGGCCATCGAACATACACCAGTTGCCGCTAACGTCATTATCTGCACTGCTGCCGCCAAATACAGGTACATCATCGCCGACAAGCTCGCGAATGCCTGTTAGTAAGCCTTCTTCAAGCCCTGGCGATGGGCTGCACCAAATAAATGTGGGCAGTTCACCGGGTTTATTTGCTGCCAGTAAGGCTTCTTGCAGTGCTGCTTTGCTGTCGTCAACAATAGTTTTGTTGTCACTGTGTCTGCTTGCTACACCATAAGCTCCGGTAGGATCGACAAACTGTAGGATGGCAAGATGATGGTTTCCTTCTATAGCTTGATCAGAAAAAGCATCCTGACACGAGCTTGTCGCTACCCAGCGCGCTGACAAAAGGGTGGCGTAATGGCAGCGGGACAATTCACTGATGGCTTTAACGCTGCCAAAGGCAATAGATAAACATGCTGTTTCCGGTTGTTCTAAAGCGACTAATTGATCACAGAAGCAGGCTTGATCAGTTGCATCAAGGCAATGACGGATCACTTTCATCATTTTTACTCCTCTGATTCGCCTATATCGATAATATCTACCGCTACAAGCAGAGTTTCTTTATGTTTCATTTGGTATGCCAGCAGTTTGTCCAGTGATGACTGGGTAATGATGTGGTCTTTAGGCAGTAACAAGATGTGCTTTTTATTATATAGATTATTTTTAAGTTTCATGCCGGTTGTCAGCTGGGTGACTTCAAGGCCGCTGCGCATATTTTCGGTGGTATGCAGGTCGTTTTTCTGCAGCAATACTGACAAAGCTTTGATGACATTAGGATCGTAATTGCTACCCTGATGTAGCTTTATATTGTCAAACGCCTGGCGTAGCGTAATTTTTTTGCCATCCACAAAGCCGTCTGTCATTAACCATAAATCTCGCACCGCCGCGAGAATTCTTGCACCCAGCGGGATATCTGTACCGACCTTTTGTGCCGGTTCACCAGCGCCATTAAAACGCTCCAGCTGGTTTGCAATAATTAACGACACATCTGATAAATGTGTGGCAGGGAGCAAAATTTCCTCTGCGTGTTGCGGATGTTCAAAAAACTGACGACGTTCAGTTCCGTCCAGTTTTGTATAGACACTGGCAGCTATGTGCGGTGGTAAAGCAATTTTACCAATTTCACAAAACAACCCTGCTTTTCGCACCGCAATCATCTGCTCTTTTGGTAGTTGCAAAACCTTAGCAACATTTTCACAGGTGCTGCTGATCTTTCTGGCTAATTCGCCGCTCAAGGGGGGGTAGCTGCTGATGATGTTGTACAGTACCTCCAGGGTTGCCGCTTCTTCTTTCTCGCGTTGAGCAGCCATTTCTTTGTATTTTGACAAGGTGGTTTTTAGTTGGGCAGTGCGTTGATGCACCATCTCTTCCAGAGAGTGGTTCATCTCTTTTAGCTGCTTATTTTGTGCCGCTACTTTTGCTGTCAGGACTTTATTCTGACGCACTAACCTGTATAAAGCTAAGCCTTCATCTACGGCCGCCAATAGCTCCTTGTTTTCCCATGGTTTTTGAATATAACGATGAATTTTGCCAAGGTTGATGGCAGAAACAGTGGAAGCTAAATCAGCATAGCCGGTCATTAAAATGCGATAGGCGTCTGGCTGTAGCTTAGATGCCTGAGCCAGAAACTCTGCGCCAGTCATGTTGGGCATACGCATATCGGTAACGATAACGTTGACCCGTTGTGTGCGCATAAGCTCCAGTGCTTTGGCGCCGCTGTCAGCCAGCAGCAAATCGACTTCAGTATTAATAAAAAGACGTTGCAACGACTTTAAGATGCTTTGTTCGTCATCCACACACAGTACTATAGGCTTCTTTTCATCTGACTGGGCCGTCATTCTTCCACCTTTCGCATTTGTCTTATTTGTCCTTGTGTATAAAACTATGCTATAAGTTAGTAAGAATCAAGTTTAGCAGTGGAAGTTATTAGGTGAAGACACTTAAACCAAGCGAAATTGCGCAGTATTGTGATGTACATCAGCGCACAGTGAGCCGTTGGATAGCCAATGGGCAACTTAAAGGGCATAAATTGCCTGGTAGAGGGAACTATCGGGTGTTGGTAGAAGACTTTATCAGTTTTCTGCACCGGCAGCATATGCCAATGCCTGATATCTTGCTGCAAGAGTGCGCCGGGCAAGCTGCTGTAGAAAAAAAACGCGTATTAATTATCGATGATGAAGTGGCTATGCGCAATGCTGTGCGTCGTGTGCTGCAATCGACACCGCATGACATTATATCTGCTCAGGATGGTTTTCAGGCGGGGGTAAAAATTATTGCTGAAAAGCCTGATTTAGTTATCTTAGATTTATCAATGCCCGGTCTGGATGGTTTTGAAGTTATTCAGTTTATTCGTCAGCGCCCTGACCTTGCTACACTTAAAATTCTGGTGTTATCAGGTTTGGCACCAGCAGATTTAGCCGAATCTGTCAGGATTGGTGCAAATGATGCGATTGCTAAGCCATTTGACAATGCAGATTTACTAAGCAGGGTAAACAACTTGCTGAGTTAGGAGGCAAGATGGAAAAGTTGGTTCTGGTTGTTGATGACGAAATTGGCATTTTAAAGGCAATTAGCCGGGTATTGTCGCGTTCGGGCTATAGTGTCAGAACGGCAAGCTGTGGTGCTGATGCGTTGACAATTTTACAATCATGGCCCTGCAAAGTGGTGCTGACCGACTTTCGCATGCCAACGATGGATGGTGCTGAATTGCTGGCAACAATAAAAAAGCATTTTCCTGACGTTGTCGGGCTGGTTATTAGCGGTTACGCTGACTTTGAATCATTAAAAACCTTGTTAAATGCAGGCACTGCGTTTCGTTTTTTACAGAAGCCCTGGGAAGACGAAGAATTACTGCTGCAAGTCGGTGCCGCCTTTGAGCACTACCAACAACATCGTTTTAACCGGCAGGCCAGTAAAATGTTGCTTGCGGCGCCGGAACCGCTGCTTGAGCTGTCATCAGAGGGTATTGTATTACAAGCAAATGCAGCTGCATGTGCATTGCTCGGAGATGAAGTAAGCAAAGCGGGGTGTTCGCTCGCCAGTTTGGTGGGGCCAGAGGACAAAGATAAAATTAGCGCTACGCTTTTTGATGCCGCCCGCAGCGTATTTGTAACGCTGGACAGTCGTGCTGAAATTGAACTGAGCTGCCGCTTAGTTGGCCCCCGCAGCTGCATTATAGAATTGTCTTATGTAACGGTTCCGGTGTTAGTTGATAACGTGTTTGACTTACCCGCCATGTTAAATTACCAACAGTTGTTGCAGCTGATCCCAAAATATATACAAAATGCGCGCCCTCTAGCCTTGGTTGCCGTAAAAATTCGCAGTTTTGAGCTGTGGAGCCGTGTTATTGGTTACACCGAAGCAGGGCGCGCACTCGAGTCTATTGCTGAACAATTGTTAAGGTCTGCGTCTGCCGCAGGAGAGTTGGCATTTCTGGCCAATGAACAGTTTGTCATTGTGCTACCCGTGCCAGACAGTGAGATGCAGGTACTGCAGAATATCACTGAAATACTGTCATCGATAACCGGTCATCAACAACTGGCTAAGGGGGCAATAGATTTTGCTGTAAGTTATTGTTTGCTGCCTGAAGATGGCAATGACCCCCGCACTATATTGAACAATTTGCTGTTGGGAAATATGCTGGTTGAGCAGAGTACAATGCGTATGTTCATGCGTTACGACCGCCAGGCGGTAGAGCGTAAAAAGCACCAATTGTCTTTAAGTCAGGCTTTACATAGCGCAATAGAACAAGACCAGTTATTTTTGAATTTCCAGGCCAAGTACGATTTGCATAAACAAGCGTTATCAGGTTGTGAGGTGCTTGTGCGATGGCATCACCCTGAGTTTGGCATTGTTTCGCCATCGTTGTTTATTCCTTTGGCTGAGCAGCAGGGACAAATTATTGAAATCGGCTATTGGGTGTTAAGGCAAGCTTTTCAGGCTTTGGTTAATTGGAATAACAAGGGTATTAATATTGGTAAAATGGCGGTAAATATTTCTGGCCGTCAGCTGATGGAGCCAGATTTTATAGAGTGGATAAAACACCATTTAACGCATTACGGTGTAAATGCCTGCCAACTGGAGTTCGAACTTACCGAAACCTTTTTACTGGAAAACTTTGATGATTGCGCCAACAAGCTAAAAGTACTGTCAGGGCTCGGTATTAGTATCGCTATTGATGATTTTGGTACCGGCTATTCCTTTTTAGCCTATCTCAACAAATTACCATTAAATGTGTTAAAAATAGACCGGTCATTAATTGACGACGTAGAACGTAATTTGCAGACGCAAAGCCTGGTGTCAAATGTTGTTCGTCTGGCGCACGACTTAGATTTACGCGTTGTCGTCGAAGGTGTTGAGACCTTGGATCAGCTGCAACTTGTGCAGCAAATGGGTTGTGATGTTATTCAGGGATACTTTATTGCCCGACCACAATCAGAGCAAGGCTATATTGCTCTGCTATCGTCTGCAGGCTCTCAAAGTCCCGGTGCGCTGTGTGGAGGTGCTGATGTTTAACGTACTTTTTATTGATGACGACGACTTTATGCTGCGTGCGTTACTGCGCCTTGCCAGGCGGTTGCGGCCGAATTGGCAGTTTTTCACAGCTATTGACGCCACGAGCTGGCGTAATGCAGTAAGCGCGTCAACAAAACTCGACTTAGTGATTTGCGACTATCTTATGCCGCTGGTTAATGGTGATAAAGTGCTTGCTGAAGTTGCGCAGTCGTACCCTGGTGCAGTAAGAGCTTTATTGACCGGTGACACTACAGAAGAAGTGGTCTGCAGCGCCAGTAAAATTGCTCATTTTGTGCTTAGTAAACCTTTTAATGAGCGTGATATTTTACAACTATTTCAAAGTGTTGAATTAACTCATTCGCTCCCTGTTTCTGCAGAAGTAAGGGAAATGCTTGGCAACAGCGCCCTGTTAATGCCTCTACCATCAGTAGTTAAAAAAGTGCGTGATGTGTTGCTGAACGAGCAGTTTGAACCTGCTGATATTGTTGATATTGTCCAGCATGAACCCCTAATCACGGCCAGAATACTGCAGTTGGCCAATTCGGCGTTTATGGGGTTTAGCCGCACCACTGCATCTTTAGAAGAAGCTATTAAGCGTTTAGGAGTAAAACTGACCAGTGCTGTGATAACTTCTATCGCACTTGAGCAAACGTTGGCGCCTAGCCTGGACCAAGATACCCACCGTAAGATAAACGGCCTTGCTTTTGATGTTGCATTGAATTGTCGGGTACTAAGTCGAAAATTAGGTTACAAGCAGGATGCGCAGGACGAGTTGTTTGTGGCTGCTTTGATGACAGCTATCGGTGCGCTTATTACTGCAACAAAACAATGGCAAAACAAATACAGCGACAGTTATGCCAATTGGCCGCCAGGTAAACTGCATGCGGTGGTATCGGCATTTATGCTGACGCTATGGGGGTACTCAGAGTCTCTTAGACAAACTGTGCTACTAAGTACTGACCCCGATTTTAACAATGTAGAGGGTAATCTTGCCCTATTGTTGTTTTTAGCTCGTCAGCGGCAAATAAATAATGGCGTTATTCCAATTGAGGTGCTTAACAGGCTACCAGATTTAGCCTTTAAACAGCTAGTTAGCAAAATAGCTTAACTGTTCACGCCTGGCATGCTCGGTGAGTTTGTCATTAATATAGCTTTTATGTGCCGATTGCTCCGACACCACAAAGAAAGCGTCTATATGCTCTAATACCTGGCACTGATAGTGCTTTTCAAACGGCGAGCCTTGTTGTTGCAGGTAGTAATTGAACGGCGCTTCGTAAGTCAGCAGTGCACTGCTGCGGCCTTTAATAAACATTTCTACCGCACTAATACTTTCCGGCAAATCAATAAAGCTGTAGCCCTTATCAATTAGCACCTGGCGCTGGCCATGGTAGTCAAAACCGCGTATTGCCGCTATTGTAGGGTGCTTTTCCCGCGCCACCGCTGCGCCATGGGTTAGTAGTACCAGTGACAGCTGTACATAGGGTGTGGCGACAAAACTGACATTGTCTGGCAGGGCTTTGGTTTGTTTAATATTAATTGTTAGGTCAACTTCGCCGTTTTGCAGCATTTTATACAGCCTGGCCGGCGTGGCACACACCGTGCTGACCTTAATATCCGGGCTTTGTAACAAGCTACGGCTTAACTCAACTGCGTCTCCGCCACAGTTGTCGTTATCCGTCATAACAAAATACGGCGGAAAATTATGTACTCCCAGACGTATTTCAGTGCCACCGCCAGGCCAGCTTATCAGTAACAGCAGCAGTAACAGAGATCTGTGCATAATCAGCCTTGCTTAAGAAGATGTTGATATACTAACGCAAAGTGGCCCTCTAACCAGCAGTTAATGAGAATTTTTGCTACTGGTCGGAGTTTAGTGGTGGTTTTTTGTCGGCGGGGGTAGTTGGCAGTGTCAGTGTAACGTCCAGGCCACTAACCTTATTGTGCTTAAAGCTTAACTGGCCCCGATGCAGGGCAACAATATGTTTAACAATGGATAACCCTAAGCCGGCGCCCTCTGTATTTTGATGCTGTTGATGGCGGTAAAAGCGATCACCCAGCCGGCTGGTGTCGGGGGCAGTTGACCCACTGTTGCTGATACGGATAGTGGTTGCCTGTGTATCATGTTGCGTGGTTACCTGCACTATACCGTCGACAACAGAGTATTTAGCCGCATTATCCAGTAGATTACGCAGCACACTTTGCAACAAGGTATTGTCGCCGAACAATTGACAGCTATCGTCTAAGCGCATTTCCCAATGCACGTTGTCTAATAATGTTAGCGGTAATTGTGACAGGCTTTGATGCAGCAGTGGCGTTAGCGGTATTACCGCACAGCTAAGCTGTTGCAGATTGTCCAGCCGGGCGATAGACAGCAGCTGATCGACCAGATGCGACATGCGTTTACTGCCTTCGGTTATGGCGTTAACGGCTTCGGCCACTTCGTTGGCGTCTTTAGCTGAGCTTAAGTTTTGCGCATGTAACTGCAATATACTCAGCGGCGTACGCAGCTCATGCGAGGCGTCAGCGACGAAACGTTTTTCT
>JAHJZX010000047.1 GCA_018826295.1 Gammaproteobacteria bacterium | reverse complement strand
TTTAGCCAGCATCATCAGGCGCATGCCGCTTCGGCATTTTATCCGTCTGGTTTTGATAAAGCGGTGGTGCTGTGTCTGGATGGTGTCGGTGAATGGGTCACCAGCTCAGTGTGGCTGGGCGAAGGCAATCAGCTGACACCGTTGCAAGAGATCCGTTTTCCGCATTCACTGGGGTTATTGTATTCGGCCTGTACCCAGTACTGCGGTTTTAAAGTCAATTCCGGTGAGTACAAACTGATGGGGTTGGCGCCCTATGGCGAGCCTAACTATGTCGAACTAATTTATCGCGAGCTAATTGATGTTAAGCCCGACGGCAGCTTTAGCCTGAATATGCGTTACTTTGATTACCCGGTGGGCAACCGGATGATCAACCGCCGCTTTGAAGCCTTATTTGGCGGCCCGGCATTGGCCTTTGATGCAACGCCGGCGCAAAAGCATCTGGATCTGGCCCGCTCGGTGCAGCAAGTGGTGGAAGAGGTGGTGCTAAAAATTGTGCGCCATGCGACGGCGTTAACCGGCTGCCGTAATCTGTGTCTGGCCGGTGGTGTGGCGCTAAATTGCGTTGCCAATGGCCGCATTTTAGCCGAAAACGCCTGTGACGGATTATGGGTGCAGCCTGCAGCCGGTGACGCCGGCGGTGCCTTAGGGGCAGCCATGCTGGCCTGGCACCGCTTCTATCAGCAGCCGCGCTTGCCCGTGAGCGCGGGCGATGCAATGCAAGGTGCGCTGTTGGGACCGGCTTTTAGCAACCAACAGATAGAGCAGCAGCTGCAGCAGCTGGGTTTGCCTTATCAGCGACTGAGTGCAGAACGGCGTAACCCTGCTGTGGCGCAGTTATTGGCCGATGGCGCTGTCGTGGGGTGTTTTCAGGGCCGGATGGAATTTGGCCCGCGGGCGCTGGGTAACCGTTCTATTTTGGCTGATGCCCGCAGCGCCGATATGCAACGGCTGTTAAATCTGAAGATCAAGCAGCGCGAGTCTTTCCGGCCATTCGCGCCGGCAGTGCTGGCGGAGCAGGCGGCAGACTATTTTGCATTGCAACACAGCAGCCCTTATATGCTGCTGGTGGCACAATTAAAACCGCAACACTGCGTTACAGCAGAAACCAAACTTAGCGGGCTGGCGCAGCAACAACAGCTCCGATCTACGCTACCGGCCATTACCCATGTTGATTACAGCGCCAGGCTGCAGACGGTTGATGCCCAACAGCAGCCGGCGTTTTATGCCGTGCTGCAGGCATTTTACCAGCTAACCGGCTGCCCGGTGCTGATCAACACCTCGTTTAATGTCCGTGGCGAGCCGCCGGTGTGCACGCCGGCAGAGGCTATAGCAGGCTTTTTGGCCACCGATATGGACTATTTGCTGTTGCAGGACTGCCTGCTGACAAAAGCTGAACAACCATCTGCTGCTATTGTAAAAGCAAGGCAGCGCCAGTTTACGCCAGATTGAGGGACAGCAATGTTTATAGCTGCAGATGACACACCGGCACTGCGCCGTTTTGGCTGGCAAATGGCTGTGGCCTGGCCGTTGTTGTTTGGTCTTGCCCTGCCCTGGTTGTTTGGCTCCGGCTGGCCGTTATGGCCGTGGTTTGTTGCGCTAACTTTTGCAGCTTTGGCCATAGTGGTACCACGGCTACTGTATTGGCCCGCACGCAGCTGGCTGGCGTTTAGCCAGGTAATGGGCTGGATAAACACCCGCATCATCCTGGCGTTGTTGTACTACGTGTTAATTACGCCGCTGGGTGTAGTGCTGCGGCTGCTGGGCAAGCTGGATTATCAGCGCCAGCCAGCTTCTGGCAGTAGTTATTGGCAGCAAAGCGATAACATCGCCGAGAGTAATATGAAGGATCCTTTTTAATGCGCGAATTTTTTACCGATTTATGGGCGTTTTTGCGGCTGCGGAAAAAAATCTGGTTGTTGCCGGTATTTGTGTTGTTGGCATTATTGGGCGCTCTGGTAGTCGCCAGCCAGCAATCGGCGCTGGCCGGTTTTATTTACACGCTGTTTTAGTGCGCGGCGGCCGGTTAGTTGCTTAGCTGCCGGGCCTGATTCCACAAATTCTGGTGCTGGCTGTGGCTGAAAAAGCTGTGCGGCTGCCAGCAGCGCGGCAGGTAATGACGAATTTGTCCCGGTTGCCAGCCTGCACTAAGCTGCGCCAGTATTTCCTGTAGGCGCTGCGGCGCTATGACCGACAACCGTTGCCGGGCAGGTTTAAAATATAAATTGTTGTTGATGCTTACCTGGCAATTATGGCCACCGCGGCGGTATTGTAAATTGCGACTGACTACCCGGCACAGTGGTTCGGCGGCATTAGGCGGGTATAGCTGGTTAACAATCGCCAGCTCGTATTTTTCACCCGGCAAGCCAGAAAATTGCGCCGGAATAAAGGTAATGCCAAAGCCCTGCGGAAAAACGCCGGTAATACGCAAGAAATGTTGCACCCACACACCTGCCAGCTGGCCACGGCTGACGGCATCTTTTAACACCAGGCTGGCTTTGGGCAGGGCGTCGTACTGGTAACGCTGTCTGCCGGGCAGCACTATTGAACTGTATACCTGTGGTATCGCGATAACATGGCACAGTGGTTGCCGGTCGGCTTGTGCGCTAAGCAGTTGGCGGATTAATGCCAGCTGCTGTTGCTGCATCGCTGCCAACTGTTGTTTTTCTACTTTACTGTTACCGCGATACGGCAACACCTGCAAGCTGTCTTTCACCAGCTGCTGCATACCGGCCTGCGTCAGCTGCAGATAATCGTCACGCTCATCCCGGCTCATACTGCGGCTGGCGTCACGCTCGCCGGCATAGCCGGTTAGTAAAGCAGTAGCTTCAGGTTGCAATTGGCCAATATCAAGCAACATTACTGCGACAACCAGCGGTAATTGTAATTGCAACCGGTAGGGGCAATCGTCATCGGCAAAACGGCGCTGCTGATAAAGCTGTTGTAATTTGTCGTCAGTTAGCAGCTGGTGTTGTAAGCCATGGTCGAGTAAACGCAGGCTAAGGGCGGCGCGGTACAGTAACTTATAACCAAATTGCAATTCACACCAGCGGCGTTGTGATTCCGGTGCGGTAAGCTGGAGGCTGCCAAGCACTTTAGCAGAGCGGATCTGACAGTCGGCGACGTTGTTGCCTTCGGTCAGACGGAGGATTTTTTCGGCTAAAAACCACAGTTGCGGCATTATCTCCGGGCGTTTGCCGTCGCTATTGTGCTGTACTTTGCCGGCGGCAAACTGTGCATAGCGATAATAATCGCCCACCAGGCTTACCAGGCTGCTGTCGTCTGCTACCGACGTCAGGGCTTGTAGCATGCGTTTTAATTCACGCATAAAGCTGTTGTCAGCGGCTAAAGTTGGCTTTAACACACGCGGTCTCCGGCAATTCTAATGTGCTCAAGATACCTGAAGCCGCACAACGAATAAAGGCTGTGCTGAGCGGTGCGTTGCTGTGCTGGTATTAATCGGCTGTTTTCATCTTTATTGGTGCCCACGGCCATTTTGCTGTAAGCTCTGCGCCCCTCTGTTTTGGAGGCCACTGCAGCTGCGGCAGTTTAGTTTCGCAGCATTAACTGCGGGATATCGCATGCAATTTACTGATTTAAATCTATTACCTGAATTACTTAAAGCCATTGACGACAAAGGCTACACCACACCGTCACCGATACAGCAACAGGCTATTCCTGCGGTATTGGCCGGGCGTGATCTGATGGCGGCGGCGCAAACCGGCACCGGCAAAACCGCCGGCTTTACGCTGCCATTGCTACAGGTGCTGGCGCAGGGCTTAAGCCAGGGTCGTAAGGTACAGTCTAACCATGTGCGGGCGCTTATTTTGACACCCACGCGTGAACTGGCGGCCCAGGTTGCTGAGAGTGTCGCCGTATATGGTAAGTACCTACCTTTGCGCAGCGCTGTAGTGTTTGGTGGCGTAAAAATTAACCCGCAAATGATGGCCATGCGCCGGGGTGTCGATATCCTGATTGCCACGCCGGGGCGGTTAATGGATCTGTATCAGCAAAATGCGGTGAAGTTCGGCCAGCTGGAAGTGTTAGTGCTGGACGAAGCAGATCGCATGCTGGATATGGGGTTTATTCACGACATTAAAAAAATCCTCGCACTGTTACCGAAAAAACGCCAGAACCTGCTGTTCTCGGCTACCTTTTCGGAAGAAATCCGCACCTTAGCGCGTGGCCTGGTGGCCAACCCGCTGGAAGTGTCCGTCGCACCGGCCAACACCACCGCCGAGCGGGTAGAGCAGCTGATTTATCCGGTTGATAAAAACCGCAAAGCCGCGCTGGTAACCAAACTGATTAGCGACAACAACTGGCAACAGGTACTAATATTTACCAAAACCAAACACATGGCGAATAAACTCAGCCTGCATCTGGACACCGCCGGTATTAAGGCTGCGCCAATACATGGTAATAAAAGCCAGAATGCCCGCACCAAAGCGCTGGCCGATTTTAAAGCGGGTACCATCCGTGCCTTAGTCGCTACCGATATTGCCGCCCGTGGTCTGGACATTGATCAGCTACCGCAGGTGGTGAATTTTGAATTGCCTAACGTCGCCGAAGACTATGTGCACCGCATTGGCCGTACCGGCCGGGCCGGCGCTGCTGGCCATGCTATTTCACTGGTATGTGCCGATGAAGGCAAAGAGTTGGCTGGTATTGAACGGCTGATAAAGCAAGTGTTGCCACGCCAGCTGATGGCGGGCTTTGAGCCAGCTAACCCGCTGGCCGACTCTAAATTGAATAACAAACCGTATAAACCGAAAAAAGCCAAAGCCCCCCGCACCGGCCACCGTGATGGTCAGCGCGCACCAGCAGCACGGCCGGCAGCTAAACCCAGCCGTTAACCGATAGTAATAGCTGTAAAAAAGCAGGCTCTAAACTGCTGTGCTAGAATGATATTTCCTGATAACGCCTGCTACGGAAGCGGGCGTTAAAGTGGAGATAGCACAACAGTGGCAAAAACACCTTTTTTAGTTATTACCCTCTGCCGGGCAGACGCTTAATGAAGTGCCTGCTTTTGGCAGTGTTAGTCAGTGTGTTTCCGTTAGCCGCGGCTACTGTGCTGGTGCATGGTACTGTGCCGCTGGACAGTTTAACCCAGACACAACTGCGTAATATATTCACTTTGCGGCAAACTTTGTGGCCTGACGGTACACCGGTCAGGGTTATTGTTATGCCCGACAGTTCGGCAGCGCATCAGCGCTTTTGCCGCGAACAGTTACGGTTATTTCCGTATCAGCTTAATAATATCTGGGATAAACACAGTTTCTCCGGCACCGGCCGCAGGCCGCAGCAAGTAGAAACCAGCAGTGAGATGCTGGAATTATTGCGCACTGTTCCCGGTGCTATCGGCTATGCAGAGCAAAGCAGCACCGACTCTGCTATCAAGGAGGTGCGTATTGACTAAGCTTACTGCAGTAATCCTGTTGTGCCTGCCCGGTAGTCTTAGCAGTATCGCCGCCCGGGCGGCTGATTCCAGCTTTAACTGGAACGGCTTTATTGCCCAGGGTCTGATCCGCGCTGAAGACAGCAGCTTTGTTAACGACGATGGAGATTGGTCGGCACAGTTAACCGAATTGGGGCTAAATGCCCGCTATCAGTTAGCGCCGGCCTGGCATATTTCCGGGCAAACCGTCTATCTGGATGGTGGCAACCGCTATCCGCCGGGCTTACGGCTCGACTATTTGTTTGTTGATTGGGCGGCTTATAACAGCGAGGCCTGGCAGGCGAATATTTATCTCGGTCGTTTTAAAAACCAGCACTGGTTGTATTCCAGTACCCGCGACGTACCTTTTACCAGGCCATCTATAGTGTTGCCGCAGTCAGTCTATTTTGACAGCTTTCGCGATATTGCGGTGGCGACGGACGGCTTGTCGCTGCAACTGCGCCATTCTGCCGATTATGGCGATCTGACCTTTAACTGGAGCTATGGCACCGTACCCATCTCGGTAGAGCAAAGCCGGCAATTGCTGGGGCAACAAACCCAGGGCGACACCCGTATGAACCATGATCACAAGCTCAGTTTGTACTGGCAGTCACTGCATAGCAAATTTAGCTACGGCTTTATTATTCAGGAAGCGACCTTTGATTATCGCCGCGGTGGCACTGAGTTATTAAGTGATGCCCGTTTTACATCGCAGCGGCTAATGCTGGCGGCGCGTTATCAGAGCGAGCATTGGGAGCTAAGTACCGAGCTGCAGCAAGAGGTGGTGACGACTGAGGGGTTCTTTTTGCCACAATTTTCCCGCAAGCAGTTTGGCCAGGGCGGCTATGTGATGCTGCAATACTACTACTCAAACAGTCTGCGATTATTTACCACCCTCGACTATGCTGTGACAGATAAAGACGACCGTCAGGGCAAAAAGTTGCAGCAGATGACCGGCGGTGCCGTACCGGCGTATTTCGGCTATCAGCATACGTTTATGCTGGGTGGCAGCATAGATTTAAACCAGCATTGGCGGCTGGATGCTGAAGTGCATTGGGTTAAAGGCACTGGCCGGCTGGCACCGGTTATTCAACCCGATGTGATCCGCAATAACAGTGAGTACTGGCAAGTGCTGGCACTGCAGTTGATGTACAGGTTTTAACCATGCCACGCTACCTTAGCCTGTCGTGGAAAATTTTGCTGTTGATGCTCAGCATGTTGCTGATATTGCTGCTGTGGTTTACCGGTTTGTCGCTGCTGCATATGAATGACCAGTTCACCCGACAGCAAGCACAGCGAAAAGCGCAGGGCCAGCAATACTTTGATGTCTATAACCAGTCTTCAACCCAGCAATTATTAACCTGGCTGCAAACGCAGGCAGAGCTACAACAGCTGCATCTGGCCGACGATTTTAATCAGTTCGCCGCCAGTTTACCGCAACAGTTTGAACCACTTCAGCAGAATTTTGCCGTGCAGCAACTGTACTTGTGGAACCAGCAGCAACAGTTACTGTATAGCAGTGCTGGGGCTACAGAGATTGAACCGGCAGCGGTTGTTGTCGCTACACTGCAGCAGCAGCAACCACAATCAGACACCCGCTGTGGGCAAATCTGCGAAAAACAATTAACCCTGCCGCTGTTAAACCGCCATGGTGAAATTGCGGTATTGCAGGCTAATGCCGATATGGCCGGGGTATTGTTTAGCCTGCATCAGGCGCTGGGCGTTGACGTTGCTTTGGTGCAGGTTAATGCAGACAATGCGCAACAACAACTCAGGTTATTGCTGGCATCAAACCGGGAGCTGCTGCGGCAACTGTATCAGGTGTTACCAGCGCAGTTTGATCTGGCTACAGCCCGAGAAGAAGGCTTAATTTTGCAGCTGCAGCAGCAAAGTTACTTTATCCATTTTATTACGCTGGCGCCGGCACAATCAGATGCCTATGTGTTGCTGATGTTGGAGGATGTCAGCGCGGCGGTAGCTGAAAACAGCCGCTATCAGCAGCGTGTGCTGACCATGGCGGCGGCGTGCTTCTTGTTATTGCTGCTGCTTATCATGCTGATTACGCGGCGTATCAGCCGGCGCATATTGCAACTGGCGGCAGCTTTGCCGTTGCTGGCGCAGCGCCGTTATGCTGCGTTTCGCCAGCAAAGTCAGCTGCCAGCGGCCTGGTTTGCCGACGAGCTGACTACCTTTAATGATTCGGTACTGAGCCTGAATAATCAGTTGGAGACGCTGGATTTGCAACTGGCTGAAAATACTGCCAGTTTGCAACGTATGGCGATGGTTGATCAGCTTACCGCACTGGCCAACCGCAATATGCTGCAACAGCGTTTAGCTGCGGCCTTAGCTAACCTGACGCAACAGCCGGGCGTTGTCGCTTTGCTGTTTCTTGATTTGGACAAATTTAAAACCATTAACAATAGCCGCAGCCATGTGGTGGGTGATCAACTGTTGATAGAAACCGCCCGCCGGCTGGAAACACTGGCAACGCCACAAGACTTGGTGTGCCGCTTTGGCGGTGACGAATTTGCTATTTTGCTGTCTGGTTTAACCGCGACCGAGCAAGCCGAAACGATGGCGATGCGGGTGTTAGCCCTGTTTGAGCAGCCTTTTGTGTTGGCTCAGGTATCATTGCGCTTAAGTGCCAGTATCGGTATTAGCTATACCCAGGACGCGCAGCAGGATGGTGATGAATTAATCCGCTGTGCTGATTTGGCGATGTATCAGGCCAAGGCGTCGGGGCGCAATTGCTATGTGGTGTTTAACCAGCAAATGTCGGCGGATTTGGCGGCACGTATCCAACTGGAAACTGAACTGCGTCAGGCGCTGTTGCTGCAGCAATTTAGCCTCAGCTTGCAGCCGCAGGTTAACCTTAGCAGCGGCAAACTATGCGGCTTTGAAGCCTTGATCCGCTGGCAACATCCGCAGCGCGGTATCGTAGCACCGGATGAGTTTATTCCGGTACTGGAACAAACCCAGCTGATAGTGGACGTGGGTTACTGGGTATTTGATCGCAGCTGCCGTTATTGTGCTGAGCTGATAGCCGCTGGGCTTAACGATGTGACGATAGCGGTAAATATTTCTGCTGATCAGTTTTTGCACACTAAATTGCCAGACCGCTTTGGCCAGATCCTGCAACGCTATGGTTTGAGCGGCCACCATTTTGAACTGGAAATTACCGAAAGCACACTGATTAACAATTTCAGTGAAACGCTGGGCATGATGTACCGCTTAAAGGCGCAGGGATTTCGGCTGGCGATAGATGATTTTGGCACCGGCTACTCGTCACTCAATTACCTGAAACAAATGCCGGTCGATGTGATAAAAATTGATAAGAGTTTTGTGGTAAATATGCTGGATAACCCGCAGGATTATCAGATAGTCGCCTCGACTATTGCTATGGTGCAGAAACTCGGTTTGCAGGTCGTGGCAGAAGGGGTGGAATCTTTTGCGGTGGTGAAGTTGTTGCAGCAACACCAGTGCGACTTTGCCCAGGGGTACTATTTTTCTAAGCCGTTAGCCGAAACCCAGCTGCCTGTATTTGTGCAGCAGGTTTTGCAGCAACACTGGCCGGCGGCTTTGCTGCCGCCGGCCACACAACCCTAAGGTATTAACTAAGGTATTAACTGCCGATAATACCGCCATCATCTTTGGTTATAACCACAGTCGCCGAGCGGGCCCGGCTGTTGCCGCCATCTGGCCAGTGGCTGGTAAAGTTATCTGGCGTTGACCGATCGCCCGGGTGCTGGATATTAACAAACAGGGTTTTCATATCCGGCGTGGCACTGATACCGGTGACTTCGCAGTCGGTTGGGCCAACTAAGAAACGTTTTATCTGCCGGGTTACCGGGTCTGCAACCAACATCTGGTTATTGCCATAGGGGCCTTCACCTTGCTGCGAGCCGCTCATATCGGTTTGGATCCACAATAAACCGTTGCTATCAAACCATAAGCCATCCGGGCTGGCCAGATGATTATCGGCGCTTAATGTCAGGTCGGTACCCGGTGTGGCAGTACCAACATCGCCGGCCAGTAAAAAGATATCCCAGTCAAACGCTATTGCTTCCTGTGTGTCGCGCTCGTTCCAGCGGATAATATGGCCGGTGGCATTGGCGGCACGTGGGTTAGCGGCGTCGGTTTGGGCCTCAGTGCGGCGGGTATTATTGGTCAGGGTAAAATACACTTCGCCGGTTTCAGGGTGTACCGCACCCCATTCTGGCCTGTCCATCTTGGTGGCACCGGCTACATCAGCGGCTAAGCGGGTGTTTAACAATACATCGGCCTGATCGCTAAAGCTGACGCCTGCTGCGGCAGCTTTGGCGACAAAGCCGGCATTGTTAACATCTAAAGGTAACCAGTCACCACTGCCATCAGCATTAAAGCGTGCAACGTACAAGATACCGTCATTTAACAAATGGCCGCCGGCAGTGTTTTTGTAGTAAGGCGCGCTGGAGACAAACTTGTAGATGTACTCGAAAGTGGAGTCATCTCCCGAGTAAACCACCACAGGTTTGCCTTCTTCTAACTTGCCAAAGATCACACCCTCGTGACCAAAGCGGCCAAGAGCCGTGCGTTTTTGCGGCACGCTATCGGGATTAAAGGGGTCAATCTCAACTATCCAGCCAAAGGTATTTGGCTCATTGCGGTAATCATCGCTAGCTGTGGCGCCAAGGCTGCTGGCATTAAAGCGCTGATACACATCTGCTGCTGGTGTCGCGGTTTCCCAAAAGTAGCGGCCATTAGCTGATGGCACACCATAGCGGCTGTGCTCACGGGGTTTGTCGGCGTCGGCATTCATAAAATAGCCGGCCCAGTTTTCTTCGCAGGTTAAATAAGTGCCCCAGGGAGTAAAGCCATTACCACAGTTGTTTAAGGTGCCGCGGGTACGGCTGCCGTCAGGGCTGTATTTGGTTACGACTTTAGCGCTGCCGCGCACCGGGCCGGCCAGTTCCATAGGTGTTGCGCCAGTAATGCGGCGGTTAAACGGGCTGTTATCTACCAGCGCCCAGCTGCCGTCGGCTTGCTGCTGAATATGCGCTACCGATACACCATGTGCAGCCACTTCTTTGCGCACTTCATCGGCCAGCCTTGGCACTGTTGTGATGCCATTAGTATGAATAAGGTTGTTGTCGATATATTCGTGGTTAAATACCAACAGGCCTTCAGTAGAATTGTTACCGTCACTGCGCGCGTCTATCGGGAAAAAGTGCATACCGTCATGGTGCATGCCCACCTGTTGTTCCTGATCACTGCCGCTATTGCTGGCGTCGGCTAAAAACGGTGGATAGCTGCCATTAAGCGGGGTGCCCCAGGGTAAAAATGCCTGAGCGCTGTAGCCCTGCGGTACGACGATGGCGTCGGCACGGCCTGCGGCAACTGCGGTAAAGCCCAACAATGGTGCACTGGTAACCGGCGGCACTACAGGTGTTGGCTCGCCATCATCGCTGCTACTGCAACCCACTACAGAGCCGCCGATAAAGGCTGCCACGGCAGCCCCGACGCTGCCTTTTAAGAAGCTACGCCGTGCCATACGGCTGTCGACTATGGCGGCAAAAGTGGGGTTAACGGAAAAATTCGTTTGGGGATCTACCCCTGAATTATCGATACTGACGTTGGTTTTCTTGTCTGTCATTATTATAGGCTCCGGCGTTGGGCAAAAAACTGGCCCTATTACAACGATGCCAGATGGCAGTAACATTGCCGTTACATAACAATTGCATGGCAGTTTTATGATAAAAAAAAGACGGCCGGCGGAAGGTAAACGGATAAATGCTGTTTTGCTGCTGGGCGTGGCGGAGTCGGCTCTGATATAGTAAGGCAAAAATATGCATGGAGCCGATAATATGCAATGGCAGGTAAATGTCTTTGATGAACTGGATAGCTACACTCTGTATAGCTTGTTGCAGCTGCGGGTTGATGTGTTTGTTGTAGAGCAAAACTGCCCCTATCCGGAGCTGGATGACAAGGATCTGCATCCACAAACCCGGCATGTGATCTTAAAAAAGGGCGAAAAAGTGATTGCCTACTCACGGGTGCTGGCACCAGGCGTGAGTTTTGACGGCTTTCCGGGCGTTGGCCGGGTGTGTGTATCACAAACCGCGCGGCGTTTAGGTTTAGGCCAGGTGCTGGTAGAAAAGACGCTGAGTGTGGCAGCAGAGCTGTGGCCGGATACCGATATTCATATCTCAGCCCAGTGTTATTTGCAGCAGTTTTACCAGGATTTAGGCTTCAAGCCAGCCAGTGAACCCTATCTGGAAGACGATATTCCACATTTAAAAATGATTAAACCTGTGCAGTAAAATTAGCGCAGTAACATTAAAAAAGCCGCGATAAACGCGGCTTTTTTGCATGGCGGATATTAGAAACGTACGTTTACACCTACCCATAAATTACGGGCTTTGTCTTTATTGTTGTAGTCATCAATAAAGCTGGCGCTGTAGCCGTTTTCACCATTGGCATCGAAAATACAGCTGCTGCTGGTTTCGTTACATTCGGTAAAGGCAATATTGTAAGTGGTAAAGTCACGGTCAAACAGGTTATTGATCCGGGCATTAAAGGTTACCGACTCGCTGGCTTCGTAAGACGCGCCCAGATGAAACACGTTATAGGCTTTGTAATATTGCGCCTTGTCGTTAATGGCATCCCAGCCGTAGTAACGTTTTGTACGGTATTCTGACGTCAGAAACAGGTTTAATGCTTCAGTGGCATTCCAGCTTACTGTCAGGTTGGCCATATGCTTGGCGCTGTTGCCCAGTGGCCGGCCTTTATTGACACCGCTTTTTTGCTCGCTGTCGGTAAAAGTGTAGTTAGCGCGCACTGCCAGCTGCTCAGTCGCCTGCCAGCGCCCGGCCAGCTCTGCTCCCTGAATTGTCACTTTATCAATGTTGACCGTTTTGCTGCTGGTAGCATAGCCAAGATCAGCATATTGGCCGGTTGGCGCACACTCGATATTGGTGCCGGTACCACAAGGCTGAGAGGCAATTTTGTCGTCAAAATCATTTTTAAAGATAGTGGCGTTAAAATTATGGCCGTTATGATGCTGCCAGTACGCGGCAATCTCGCTTGATACGCTGGTTTCCGCTTTTAAATCAGGGTTACCATATTGTGGTGACGTGCCCTGGCCGCCAAAACCGACTACGCCCTGATACAACTGGGTAGTTTTCGGCGTTTTATAACCGGTGCTAACACCGCCTTTGATGGTCCAGCTGTCGCTTAGGGTATAAACACCATATAAGCGCGGGCTTAGCTGGCTACCAAAGACATCATGATCATCACGGCGTAAACCGGCGGTGATAGAGAAAGACTCGGTCGCATCCCAGGTATCTTCAGCAAACACTGACCACATATTGTGCTCTTGTATGCCGCCAGGCGTACCGTTTTCCATGCCAAAGACGCCGTCTTCCAGTTCACCGCGGATCATTTGTACACCGGTAACTAACACATGCTGGCCAGCGGCTGTAAACGGGATGTCCAGCTTTGCATCCAGCGTATATTGGTTGCTGGCCATAACCCGTTTAGGCCGCGGTAAAAAGGTTGCTTCAGCTAAATCTTTGCGTTGTTCAACGCTCAGGTCCGCATAGTCACCGGTGCCATCATACATCGCCAGCAGTAGCTCACGCTCGCTGGTGGTGAATGGCAGCGTACGGCCGTGGTTTTGCGTGTCGACATAAGACAAAGAAACAAAGCTGTTACCAAAGTCCCATTTACCTTCATGGCTTAGTGACCAGGTGTCGCGGCTGAATTCTTGCGTTGGGCTGTAGCCAGCACGTGGGTTAGCACGACGGGCCCATTCGCCGCCACTGGCTTCACAGGCCGCCTGACGGCTACCGCTGCCGCCACGGCAAAAATTACCTGCTGCCCAGATACTGTCAATGTTGTCGACGGTGCCAACCGGGTATTGTTTGATGCCGCTGTCATCGATCACCGGCGTATTGTCGTATTCCTGAGTAGAGGTCTCAATATCAAACCAGATACTTTGGTTGTCGGCCGGGGTCCAGCTTAAACGGCCACCAAACACTTCGTTTTCATTGTCTACCGTTTTACCGCCGCTGCCAAAACCCAGTGAACGGTTACGTACTTCAGCATTAGGGTATGCAATTGGCGCATATTGTGGCGTCGATGCCATACGGTTGTAAAAGCTACCGCGCAATGACATACCCAGTACGCCGGGAATTAACGGCCCCATAACGTTAAAGTCAGTAGTAATGTCATCACCGAAGTTGTCATCTGACTGCACTGTGCGACTGTGGCTTACCGAGCCGAGCCATTTATCGGTAACTTTTTTGGTAATAATGTTGATAACGCCGCCTAACGCATCGGCACCGTATAATGTTGAAGCCGGGCCTCGGATCACTTCAATGCGGTCTACTGCATCCAGCGGTGGAATATGGCCAAACTGGTTGCCACCAAAATTGTTAGGGTAAATGTCACCGTGGTTATTTTGCCGTTTACCGTCTACCAGTATTAGTGTGTAGTCAGAGCCCATACCACGCATACTGATGCTGCCCTGGCCAGTTTTGTCACGGGTTTCGCCAATATCAACACCTTCTAAATCACGTACTGCATCCAGCAGCGTGGTATAAGGCCGTTTTGCCAGCTCTTCCTGAGTGATAACTGAAATACTGGCAGGCGCATCTACCAGCTTTTGTTCAAAGCCCGACGCCGTGACAACAATCACTTCCATATTGTAATCCGGTGCGGCGGCAGCCAGCTCTGCGTTAGCAGACGGTAGGGTGAACACAGCAGCGACAGCGCATGCCAGCGCGGTAGGACGAAACAACATTTTTTACTCCTTTAACGGTGATTATCGGGCGCCAGGCCAGACTTAATGTAAAGCTATGTAAATAATGCAGCGAATGATAATTATTATCATTATTAAGATCAATCATTATTGCGTGGTTATTTTTACGCTATAAAATGCGGATAATTTAATTAACCTTTATTTATCATTTTTGCCGGTCAATACCGCGCAGCAATACTTGCCCCGAACCCCTTACAGGTACTGATTTTAAATGAGATTGATTCGTGTTTTTTACTGTGTTCTAATTGCGCGCATCTTAGCTTATTTGTTAATAAACGGAGTTTTTATGGCCAGATTATCCCTCAGCGTGCTGTCTGTTGCGGTTATGTCAGCTTGCACTGTGGCAGCAGAAGCAGAATTAAATACCATAGAGCGTGTCAGTATTATTGGTTCATCTCAGGCCGCGAATGCAGTACCTGGCGCTGCCAGTTATATATCTCAGGACGAGTTGGAAGCCTTTAATTATTCTGATATTTCGCGGGTGTTAGGCACAACTCCGGGCGTGTACGTGCAGGAAGAAGACGGCTATGGTTTACGGCCGAATATCGGTATGCGCGGCACCGGCACCGGCCGTAATGACAAAATTACCGTGATGGAAGATGGTGTACTGATAGCACCGGCACCTTATGTCGCGCCAGCGGCTTATTATTTTCCCACCAGCGGCCGCTTGGAAGCGATAGAAATCATTAAAGGTTCGTCGGCAGTAAAATATGGCCCCCGTACGACCGGCGGCGTGTTAAATTTGGTGTCGCGCAGTATTCCGCAAGCAGCCTTTGCCGGTCGCTTTGATGCTGCACTGGGCCAGGATGGTTTTCGTAAACTGCATGGTTTTGCCGGTGGCGAAGGCGAAAACTTAGGCGCTGTGCTCGAGGGTTACCATTACGGTGCTGATGGTTTTAAGCAATTGCCCAATGGCGCTGATACCGGCTTTGAGAAAACCGATGTACTGGCTAAAGTTGCCGGCCGGTTTGGCAACAATAAAGCGCATAAGTTGCTGTTAAAGCTTAGTTATGCCGACGAAACCTCTGATGAAACCTATGCTGGCTTAACCGATGCAGATTATCAGGCCGCGCCGTATCGCCGTTATGCCGCCTCACAAAACGATGTAATGAACACTGAGCATAAAGGCTATCAGTTCAGCTATCAGTATGATTTGGCTAATGGTGCGCAATTTAGCGCTACCGCCTATTTAAATGATTTCAGCCGTAACTGGTATAAGGTGAATCAGGTTGGTTTGTCGCATTTACTGGCTTATTCAGCATTTGAAGCTAACCCGACTGCAGACGGTATTAATGTCAGTGTGCGGGCTAACAATCGTAACTACGAAGCTAAGGGGATCCAATCTGAGTTTGTGCTGCCATTGGCTGACCATCTGCTGACCTTTGGCGGGCGGCTGCATCGTGACGAAGAAGACCGTTTTCAGTGGGATGATGTCTATCGCTTACAGCAAGACTTAACGATGACGCTGAGCACTGCCGGCGTACCGGGTACCCAGGACAACCGTGTTGCCTCTGCCGAAGCCCTGGCTTTATATGTGCATGACGAATGGACACTTGATAACCTGGTTGTTAGCACCGGTTTACGCTACGAAGATATCGACACCGAAACCGAAAACTGGAACCGGGCGCCGGTTCGCAGTGGTAATTCTACCGTGCGCACCGCCAGTAGTGCTATCCTGCTGCCGTCACTGGGCGCAACCTACCGGTTAAATGATGAACTGGTGTTACTGGCTGGCGTGCAAAAAGGTTTTGCCCCGGCAGCACCGGCCAATGCAGAGCAAAAAGAAGAGCACAGTATTAATGCCGAGGTTGGTTTACGCTATCAGCAGGGTGAACGGCGCGGCGAATTGGTATTTTTTAGCTCAAAATATGACAATATGCATGGTAATTGCACCGCCAGTGTAGGCTGTAATCCAAACAATATCGGTGATCAGTACAATTTCGGCGAAGTGTTGGTAAATGGTGTTGAGTTCAGCAGTCAGCATGAATATCAACACCAGCACTACCGTGTGCCGGTAAAACTGAGCTACACCTTTACTGAAAGCCAGTTCCGTTCAGATTTTAACAGCGGCATTTTTGGTGCTGTGTCTGATGGTGACAGGATGCCTTATGTGCCTAAGCATCAGGCCAGCCTGGAAACCGGAATGGTGGCACAGCGTTATTCATTGCTGGCCCGTATCCGCTATGTGTCTGCTGCTCACGCCAGTCTGGACGATGCCGGTATAGATGCGATTGATAGCCGTACGGTGCTGGATGTATCGGCAAAATACCAGCTGGCAACTAACCAGCAGTTGTATGCCAATATCGACAACCTGTTGGATAAAACCTATGTAGCTAACCGCGCTAATGGTGGTATTCAACCGGGTAAACCCAGAACCTTTTCAGTGGGTTACCGCTACGATTTTTAAACCGGCCAAACAAAAAAAGCCCGTCAGGGCTTTTTTTGTTTTAGCGTGCCGGCCGGCCATAAATTTGCTCGGCAGTATTAAATAATATCCAGCTGGTTAAAATATACTTGTCGTTTGACACCGGCACGCAGCCACGATGGGTGTGGGTAAAGTAAGCCGGTGCTATAACCATACGGCCGGCTTTTGGCTGTATGCTTTTATTTTGATAATAAAATTCAGTCTGGCCGCCTTCAGCCACATCATTTAAATAAAACATAAACAGCAAAGCGCGGTGCAGTGGCTCTGTGCTGCCTTGCTGCGGGTACACCTCGCTGTGCCAGTAACCATAATTACCAACGCCAGCCTGATATTTTTGGGCCTGTACATTGCCAATGCGAAACAGTGCACGCATAAAATCCATAGTTTTTGGCTTACCCAATTCAGCAAAGTTGTCATGGGTAATAGCCGTAGGCTGGCCGGTTTGTGGATGGGCTATGGTCAGGGCCATCGGGCCAATTAAAGCGAAATGGTACTTTTGCAAATATTGGCAAATATAGTGGGTGGTGGCCTGCCATACTTGCTGTAGCAACGGCTGATATTCGGCATGCTGATACAGATATAAATCGGTACTGATTTTTTTGCTGGTGTCCACGCCTGCGCCGGTACGGCCGGCTGTAGTGTGCGGGCTTTGCTCAAACACCTCGATTAGCTGTTGGCAAAATTCGCTACTTAAGGCATTGTCATACACATCAATAAAATCAGTCATAAGGTTTCCTGTATGTGGCAAGAAGTTATTACGCCGCGCTTCGCTGACACAGATGCGCTGGGGCATATAAACAATACGGTGTTTGCCGTGTGGTTTGAAGGCGCCAGGCTGCCTGTTTTCAAAATTTTTACACCAGAACTTAATTTACAACACTGGCCGCTGATTGTCGCTAGTGTCAAGCTGGATTATCACGCCCAAACTCATTACGGCACTGAGGTTGAACTGCGTACCTTTATCAGCCGTATAGGTAGTAGCTCTTTTGATGTGTATCAGGAAGCCTGGCAAAACGGTGTTAAAACCGTGTCTGGCACGGCTGTAATGGTGCAGTTTGATTACGTAAGCAGTAAGGCTATAGCCATTACCCCCGAGCAAAAACAGCAACTGCAGCCGCATCTGCACACTATATAGCCACCGCAGTATCAGCTTCATTGGTCGTAAAGCCATGGAACGCTATGCCAGTGCAGGTTAAGGTGCTATAGCGTGATCTATAACAAGAATAAGCGGAGACCCAAATGAAACGTCTGTCTAGCTATGTCGCTCTATCGCTTGGCCTGTTGTGTGCCAATGCTGCCTACAGTTTTGATCGTATTACCGGCCAATCTTTTGCCAGTCGTTCTGAAGTTATCGCCTCTGAAGCCATGGCGGCCACCAGCCAGCCACTGGCAACGCAAATTGCGCTGGATGTCATGAAGCGTGGAGGCAATGCCATAGATGCCGCTATAGCTGCCAATGCAGCTTTAGGGTTAATGGAACCCACCGGTAACGGCATTGGTGGTGACTTATACGCTATGGTATGGCATGCCAAAAGCCAGAAATTGTATGGTTTAAATGCCTCGGGTCGCTCGCCGCTGGGGTTAAGTTACGACATGCTGGCCAACGAGCTGAAAAAGCTGGGCCGGGATACGATACCCGCGCACGGCATGCTGCCGATAAGTGTACCCGGCGCGGTAGATGGTTGGTTTGAACTGCACAGCAAATTTGGCAGTCTGCCAATGGCTGAGATTTTACAGCCGGCAATCCGCTATGCCGAGCAGGGTTTTCCGGTGAGTGAGTTAATTGCCTATTACTGGCAGCGCAGTGTGCCGGTGCTGAGCAAACAACCGGGTGATTTTAGTGCCGCTTTTACGCTGGATGGCAAAGCGCCGGCTAAAGGCCAGATTTTTAAAAACCCGGCACTGGCCAATACCTACAAAGCCATCGCCAAAGACGGCAGGGACGCTTTTTACAAAGGCGATATTGCCGTAGCGATTGACCGCTTTATGCGCGCCAACGGCGGTTACTTGCGCTTTGCCGACTTTGCGAATCATCGTTCGGACTGGGTAGAGCCGGTAGGAGTAGAGTATAAAGGCCACACCCTGTGGGAGCTGCCGCCGAATGGTCAGGGCATTGCAGCGTTGCAAATGCTGCAAATTCTGAAAAATTATGATTTAAAAGCCAGTGGTTTTAATACGCCGCAAAGTTTACATTTGTTGGTGGAAGCTAAAAAGTTGGCCTTTGAAGATAGGGCAAAATTTTATGCTGATCAGGATTTCAATAAAGCGCCGGTCAAAGGGCTGATTTCTGAGCAATATGGCCGCGAACGGGCGAAACTGATTGGCGACAAAGCGGCAAAACGCGTTGATGCCGGTAACCCGGCGCTGTATCAGGGTGATACCATTTATATGACCACCGCTGACAAAGACGGCAATATGGTGTCGCTGATCCAAAGCAATTACCGTGGTATGGGCTCTGGCGTAGTCGTGCCAGGCTTAGGTTTTGTGTTTCAGGACCGTGGCGAAATGTTCTCGATGGACCCTCAGCATGCCAATGCTTATGCGCCCGGCAAGCGGCCGTTTCATACTATTATTCCGGCCTTTGTTACTAAAGATGATAAACCGCTTATCAGCTTTGGTGTGATGGGGGGCGCTATGCAGCCCCAAGGCCATGTAGAAATTCTGGTTAATATGGTGGATTACGGTATGAACCTGCAAGAAGCCGGCGACGCGCCGCGCTGGCAGCATTTGGGCAATACCGAGCCGACAGATGGCAGCGACAAATACCTTGAAAATGGCGGCTACATTGAAGTAGAGCGCGGCGTGCCGTATGAAACCGTGCGTGAACTACAGAAAAAGGGCCACGACGTACGCTACGGTTTAGGCGGCTTTGGTGGTTACCAGGCCATTATGCGTGATCATGCCAACGGCGTCTGGATCGGCGCGTCAGAATCACGCAAAGACGGCCAGGCAGCGGGCTATTAAGCCAGCTGCACCTGTACCTGATAATCGGCGGTGATTTGCGCTATGGCCTGCTGCATATCACCGTCAAAATCGGCGCACAGCTCGGCGTAGCTATGGCGCAGCTTTAAGCGTTGGGTGGTTTTAACAAAGCGCAGTACTTCCTCTTTGCTGGTTAAAATCAGCCGTGGCACCCGGGCATTGTTGCCCTGCTCATCTTTGGCAATCATGGTAAAGTATGAAGAGTTACAATGCTTTACCTTGCCGGTTTGAATGTTCTGCGCTTCAACCCTAATGCCCACCACCATAGAGCTGTTACCAACAAAAATAACCGACGCTTTTAACGTAACCAGTTCGCCGACTTCAATCGGGTTTAAAAAGTCTACCCGGTCAACCGAGGCGGTAACGCAGTATTTGCCGCTGAATTTTGAGCCGCTGGCAAAGGCGATTTGGTCCATCAGCGACAATAAATAGCCGCCATGTATTTTACCGCTGAAGTTTGAATGCGACGGCAGCATCAACTGCGATAATGTAACGCGGGAGCTGCTGCTTTTTTTATACGCTTCGTTCATAAAAACCTGTAACCGCTAGCTAACATTAGCTGTAGCAAAGCGCAAATATGGCTTGCTGTCAAAGCTTTATCGTAGCTGGCTTAGCGGATATAAACCTTTAAGCCCTGCCTATTGCGGTATTAATGCAATACGACCATTGCTACCGACAACCAGTAAATAGCTGTAGCCGAAAGAGGCATCACACAAGTCGATAGCTTGCTCATTAACCCGCAAGCCACCGTCACATTGGGTTACCGACAAGTAATCGGATACAGTACCAAGCTGCAAACGGATAGTCTGCGCCTGCTGTCGCGCCTCCAGTGATGCTGCTGTAGCGAATAGCCGGATGCGGATCACGCCAGGCTGATTCGACGTGCGTTGCTCAATCAGGCTATGCGCTAAAGCTTCGCCAGACATCCAGGCTAACCAGTGATAACGATGTTTCCGTTTCACCTTATAAGTTTGGCTGTAACTGCTTTTATCGTCGTACGGTGCATGTACATAAAAGCTCACCTGCCGGCCGCTATTGTGCTCATGGCTAATAAGTGTGCTGTCTTGCCGCTGCGCCAGGTGGGCAACTTTGTATTTGTCCTGGTATGGCGGGCGTTTATCGCCATTCAGTTCCGCATTGGCCATATAAAAATCCAGTTCCAGCGAGGTGGCATTACTCAATTGGTACTCTGCTTTGTAATAGTCGCTGCCAAAATTTGCCGTTTCCACATCTTCCTGTGAGCAGGCGCAAAGCGTTAGCACAGCCGCTGTCAGTATTAACGTTCGCATAACTAGAATTTCCTGTAGCTAATAAACAGCATAAATTGTGTGGTAGATGACGCATCGACCAGGGGGCTGTGCCGGATGCTGTCATCCAGCCGGGTAAGCATAACTTGGGCATTCAGCACCCAGCGCTGCGTAAAGGGATAGATAAGCTGAATAGCAGCCTGATAGTTGCTAGCCGCATCAGCCTGATAGGCGATGCGCCCGACGGCAGGGTTAACATTATGCGGTTGGATACCGTACAGGGTGTCGGCATAGTTGCCGCTTAACCATTGAATGCCGCCACCTAAACGTAGCTGAACGCCACGGTCGCTGTGCCACAGTGGATACAGGTAGCTGATGCTGGCGGTTGTGCCCTCAGACTTGGCGGAAATATCCTGTTGCACTGTGCCGCTAAAATGCTGCCAGTTAAAATTGAGCCGGGCGGTAATTTCAGCATCCGGTGCTTTATAGCCGGTGAATACCGGATCATCTGATAACTCGTTGTTAAAACTAAACAGGTTGTCATAGCCTTCGTCACGGTAGTCCAGCCCGGCAGATACCAGCAACTGCCAGTTATCCGGCGTTAAGCGGTATTGCACTATGCCGCTGTTGACGCCAAAACGCCAGCGGCCATACTCGGCATCGATATAAGGCAAAACCGCATATTGCAGCGGCATTTTTTTCCACGGGGTGTCAAAAACAACGGCACCGCCGCCTACCGATAAAGACCAGTCATCGGCCTTTACCTGAGCCATGCACAGCAGGTATAACAACACAATAAGCCACATTAACGCTTTATTCATAGCTGACGCTCCTTGATAACAGAGTGCTCAGGCTAGCGTTGTCAGGCGGGGCTGGCATGTGTCAAATGTCACGCTAAAGCTAATGTGGCAAATATCGTGACTTTTGCCCTATGCGGCACCATTGGCCACCATGCGATACTAAGAAGATGAAACGAGTTAACCGATTAAAAAACAAAGTGTTTGAGTTGGGGTTAGGTATTCTTACCTGGGGCTTTGTCAGTTTTATATCGCTATTTTACTGGCAATCCGGCGATACCAACTTTCAGCACCGGCTTGATGTTGGGCCAGCGTCTGTGGTTCTGGTGACTATGCTGCTGGGCGGCTTTCTGGTGGGATACTTATGGCGCCTGCTGGGCCGGGGCTATATCTGGTGCGGACCCTTGTTACAATTTGTCTGTTTGTTGGTCCTGATGTGGTTGTTTCCCAATGGCCTGATGTTGGTATTAGGTATTATGCTGGTGGCGCATTTGGGCGAATTATTTAAACCGCCGCTTTGTGTGTTGATTTGTATCTTTATACCCGTGGTTAACTTTTTACTGTCGCCGCTGCAATATGGCCTGGTAAATACGGCACTGTTTATCACGCTAAACCTGTTTGCCTTGCTGGTATCCAGCCGGCTGGAAGCAGAGCGCAAAGCTAAGGAAACCAATGCCCATTTACTGCGTGAACTACGGGCGACGCAAAACCTGTTGTCCAGCACAACGCGGCGGGATGAAAGGTTGCGCATAGCGCGGGATCTGCATGATGTGTTGGGTCATCATTTAACGGCGCTCAGTATTCAGTTAGAAGTGGCCAACCAGATAAGTCGCGACGGTGCCCAGTCGCATATTCAGCGGGCGCAGGAGCTGGCAAGATTGCTGCTGTCGGACGTGCGTGCTGCGGTAGCTGATATTCGTCACAGCAACCCGTTAGATGTTGTCTCGGCAATTCAAACGCTTACTCAAGATTTGCATAGCCTGGAAATCCGGCTGACCGTGGCGGACGATCTGGTTATTACCGATGCCCGAGTAGCGGAGGCATTGTTTCGTTGTGCACAGGAAGCCATTACCAATGTTTTGAAACACAGCAACGCCAGCCAGTGTCAGCTGCACTTACACAAAACAGACGGGCAGATAGCGCTGCAGGTTACAGATAACGGCAGCAATAACAGGGCGGCAATACCCGGCCACGGTTTAACCGGTATGCGTGAGCGCCTGAGTAACCTTGACGGTGACCTTAAGTTTACTAATGACAGAGCCGGCTTTCGTTTGATTGCCAGCATACCGGATAGTTAAAAATGAATGTCAGTATAGTATTGATAGATGATCAGAATCTGGTGCGTGAAGGTATAAAAAGCCTGCTGCAGCTAAAACCTGGTTTTACCGTAGTGGCTGAAGCCGCTGACGGCAGTGAAGCCGAAACACTGGTTCGCCGGCACCAACCTGATGTGTTGCTATTGGATATCCGTATGCCAAAGGTAACCGGCTTGGAAGTGTTGCAGCAGTTCGGGCAAGCCGGCATTGATGTGCCGGTGCTTATCCTAACCACCTTCGACGATCATGAGCTGGTGTTAGACTGCATTAAACTGGGCGCTCGTGGTTATTTGCGTAAAGATGTCAGTTTTGAGGTGCTAACCAACGCCATTTTGAATATGGCGCAGGGCAAAAGCTGGTTGCAGCCGGCGGTAACCTGCCGGGTGGAGAAAGCACGTGACAGTAAAGCCGAACCGTTAGTGTTACTGGAACAACTGACCGATATCGAACTGCAGGTGTTAAGACTGGTTGCGGCCGGTTATTCCAATCATGAAATTGCCGGCGCACTGTATAAATCGGTTGGCACTATTCGTAATCAAGTGTCGGCGGTGCTGGCAAAACTGGACGTGCGGGACAGAACCCGCGCAGTACTGAAAGCGCTGGATCTTGGCTTAATCTGACGTGATTAAAGCGCCGGCAGCCTATACAGCCGGCGTTGTTAACCGCTTAATTTAACTGGCGGGTTAAAGGCTTATGCTGCACCAATACCCAGGGCGAAATTACCACCGCCCACAATTCAGTTTTTTGTTGATACCATTGTTGTGCCTGCTGCTCACTGGTGCGGCCTACCGTACCTTCTGTCAGCCACTGAGCTACCGCAGCTTTGTCGTCACGGCTAAAAGCAAAGGCCACTTCTATTAAATCCAGTTGCGGTTCAACGGTTATTACCGTGCCGGCGGCATAGTATTTTTGCAGTTCCAGCCAGTTTATCCGCGCGGTTTCACTGACTATTTTCGCTTTAATCAGCTCGGGGTTTTCGGCATCGTCGGCCAGATAAGCATCGGGTGGCGTCGTCGTCATGGTTTAATCCTGTTCATCCTGCAGCTCTGTTACCTGGGCCGCAGTAAGTTCATGTTTCTTTAGCAGTTTATAAAAGTCAGTGCGGTTGCGTCCTGCCAGTTCGGCGGCGCGGGTGACATTACCCTCAGTCATTTGCAGCACCCGGATAAGATACTGACGCTCAAATTGGTCACGGGCCTCGGTCAGGCTTGGCCAATAACGGCTATCTTGAGATAACGCCTGCTCTACCTGGGCGGCGCCTATTACCGGGCTGTGGGTTAATGCAACGCATTGCTCTATTACGTTAACCAGCTGGCGCACATTACCCGGCCATTTCGCTGTAGCCAACAGTTGCATGGCATCATCAGAAAAGCGGTTTACATCAACCTGATGTCGCTGGGCACTTTGTGCCAGCACATGGCGTGCCAGCAGTGGTATATCTTCCGGCCTTTGTTCCAGATTAGGCAATTGCAGGTTTACTACATTGAGCCGGTAGTACAAGTCTTCGCGGAAGCTGCCGTCCTGCATCGCTTGTTGCAAATCCCGGTGGGTAGCCGACAGCACCCGCACATTAATGGCGATGCTTTTTGCACTGCCGACCGGGCGGATTTGCCGCTCTTGCAACGCACGCAACAGTTTAACCTGCAGCGATACGGGCATATCACCAATTTCGTCCAGAAACAGCGTACCGCCGTCGGCTTCGCGGAATAGGCCGTTGTGCTCGGCGACGGCTCCGGTAAAAGCGCCTTTGCTGTGACCGAATAACTCCGACTCCAGTAAATGCTCGGGTAAGGCACCACAGTTAATGGCAACAAAAGGTTTAGCCGAGCGCGGGCTGGCTTTATGAATTGCCCGCGCCAGTAACTCTTTGCCGGTGCCGCTGGCGCCGGTGATCAGTATGCTGACGTCGCGCTGCGCTACCCGGTAGCTTTGCTCCAGCAGCTCTGTCATTCTGGCAGAACGGGTAATGATGTCTTCACGCCAGCTGGCCTGCTCTGGCACCGACTGACAAACGGCGCGCTGCAAAATATCGCGCAACTCGGTATTATTCAGCGGCTTGGTTAAAAAGCCAAACACACCGCGTTGGGTAGCGGCGACTGCTTCTGGTATAGAGCCGTGGGCTGTCATCAGCACCACCGGCAGGCCGGGGTAGCGTTTGGCAACTTCATCAAACAGGCTCATGCCATCCAGGCCGGGCATGCGTAAATCGCTAAGCACCACATCAACGCTGTTTTTGGTTAGCAATGGCAGCGCAGCTTCAGCACTGTCTGCACTGATTACCTGATAGCCTTCGCCTTCCAGACGCAGCGTTAATAAACGCAACAGGCTGGGATCGTCGTCTACCAATAATAAACGCGGCGTGTTAGCGGCCATTATTGTTCTCCGGCAGTACCGCAGGCTGATTCAGCTGCGCTTCGATCTGCGTTAGCGCATCAATCTTTTTTTGCAGCTCGCGGTTAGTCTTTTGTAAACGCTCAATGTTGTCATGTTGCTGGGCATTGAGCCGGGTTAGCGCACTGACCGCCGATTCGGCTTCCAGCAGTTTTTGGTTAAAGGCTAAATCCCAGCTTAACAGCTGGGCCAGCGGGGCCGGCAGTAACTGCAGTTGTTCTGACAGTTGCATCTGTACCCGCAGGCGGCTCAGATAAGGCGTGTCCGGGTGCAGCTGCAATATAGTGCGCTTTAACTGCCAGATGGCATCGTTGCTGTTTTCAGCCGCGAGCAGTTCGCGCTCATCGTTCAGCCGTGGCAAAATGGATGAACGGTACTGCACCCAGGCTTTTAAATTGTTACTGTCGTCACTGATTGCCAGTGTGGTTTCGACCGGTGCCGGTTCTGGTACCGGTTCAACCGTTTCAGTCACGCTTTCTGTGCTGACTGCAAGGGGTTGCGTTACCGGTGTCTGCAATGTCTGGCAGCCTGACAACAGTAATAATACGCTCAGGTGGATACAGGTTCTCATATGGGTTTTTCCTCCAGCAGTGGCAGCCGTACCCGAATACAGACATCGGCGTATATTACATCAACGATATCGGCATGGCCGCCCAGCAAGCGGGCGCAGTCTGCCACGATTGACAGCCCAAGGCCAGAGCCCTGTACTGAATCGAAGCGCGGCGTTGTGCCGCGTTGAAAGGGTTCAAACAGTTTTTCCCGCAGCGCAGTGGGTATTGGGTTGCCGTTATTGGCAACGTCCAGTAGCAACTGATGCTCCCGCTGGTACAGTTTTACCCATACCGGGCTGTCCTGGCTGCCGTATGCCTGTGCATTATTGATCAGGTTATCGAGAATGCGACGAAACAGGGTGCTGTCAGTATAAATGGCTGTCAGTTCACAGCTTAGCTCTACTTGCTGGCCGCGTTGCTGCAATGACAACGCATGATCTTTAAAACATTCATTAAACAGCTGTTGCGGTGAGTGCCATTCGGGTTCGGGTTTTGCTTGTTGTAACAAACGGTTGTAATCCAGTAATTGTTCGGTGAGGACACTTAAGCGGTTGGCACTGCCGTTTAATAAGCCTACCACTTCAAGCTGGCGGGCATTTAATGGCCCCAGCAGCTGTTCACTCAGCAAAGCACAGCCTTCACGGATGCTGGACAGCGGTGTTTTTAATTCATGCGAGGCATGGCGTAACAAGATAAGCCGCAGTGCTTCCAGTTGTTGTAAGCGCGAACTCAGCCAACGCAGTTGTTCGCCCAATTCGGTCAGTTCGCGTGGGCCGGTCAGCTTTTCATCCGGAAACTGATGCTGCTGGCCAATGGCGCGGATCATTCTATCCAGCTTGCGCACCGGTGCCGCTATCCGGCCCGACGCCCACATCACCAGCAGCAGGGTTAGTAGCACCAACGCCACAGTTTGCCATGCCAGTTGTTGCTGGCTCAGTTCGGCGTATTGTTGCTGTTGTTGTAAATTTTGTTCCAGCAGCAACCATATTTTCTGGGTCAGTTGTTGCTGTTGCAGCCGAAACTGCTGAACCAGTGGCTCCAGTTCGTTGCTGCTTAAGCTACTAAAGTTGTCCAGCAGCAGTTGCAATTGATACTGCTGTTGCTGACACAGCTGCGGCTGGCCAACGTTGTGGCAAACCTCGCTTAGCACGCTACGGTAATTATCCAGATGGGTGCGGGCGACACGCGCTAAAGCATCGGTTTTTACCACCGCATGCTGGCGCACGGCCCGTTCTATATCCACCACCAGATTTTGCATATTTTCCGCCCGGCGCACACTGGCTACAGAGGCTTCAGCTTCTTCTACTGCATGCTGGCTTAAGCCGGTCAGCGCTTTATGGCTTTGCCATAGCAATACCGCTACTGGAATTAGCGCCAGAAAAAAGCTTAACAATACCAGTTGGCGCAGTGAGGCCGTTTGAAGTGAAAAGCGCATAATACTCTGCTGTTAGCCGCCGAAGGCTAAGCATACCTTATTTTAGCGGCAAAAAAAAAAGGCCAGTGGGGTGCTGGCCTTGCAAAAATTCAGCGCGAGCGCTGAACTCATGGGATCGTCTGGCTCAGGCGGCTTCTGGCAGCCTGACCGTGTCGAATGGTGCAGTGGGTAACGCCACTACCGGGCTGTTACGCAGTGCTGTAGTTTGTTGCTGCTCCCAGGCCAATACACTGTCGTTGTGCAAATTCACCCGGCGCAGCATTGTTACAGCTACAGCAATATTAGTTAGTAAAAACAACACAATAGCTACTAAAAATAGGTCCATAACCACCTCCGCACAGTGCAGCACTTACTTCTGGCTGCGATATAACGCTGGTGAAGGAGAATGTGGCAAAGGCATGTTGCTTAGTGTCGCTTTTTGCACTTGCGACATTCTCCTGTCGCGTCGCTTGCATTAACTAATACAAGGGTTGTGCCAAGCTGAAAAACTATTTTTATATCGAATAATAACAACATGTTACGTTTTACGTGTGGCGGGCTAAGCGGCGTAAAGCCGGTTTGCTGTCGCTGTTTGGCGACAGTAAACGCGGCTATAAAATTTAATTGATATAAATCAGATGGTTAAGCTGTAGGTGTTTGGCGACACAGCGTTTAAGGTTTTGAATTTATTAAATAAAACCGTAGCGCTGCGCCACGCGGTCAAAATATTCCAGGCAGTGCTTGGCGTATTCGCGTTTTTCGACATAAGTGCCGGGAAAAAAGCTCTTTTTAAAGCCATAGGCCACCATATCTTTTAACCGCTTCAGTGGTATATCAAAGTTATCCAGTGCCAATTGGTATTCTTTGCTTACTGTCGTGTTAGATACCAGGCGATTGTCGGTACAAATAACCGTGGCAATACGGTTTTCCAGCATATCTTTAAACTTATGCTGTTTAATGTCGCTGATAGCCGGGTTAGTTTGCAGGTTGCTGGTTAAGCACACTTCTATCGCGATACGTTTATCGGCAATATAGGAGGCTAAATTGCGGATATAGGCAGCTTTGTCGCTGATATCCGGATGCGAAATCATTTCAGGAATAAACATCGAATAGCCATGGCCAATACGATCGGCATAGCATTCGGTAATGGCTTCAAACACACTTTCAGCACCGTAAGCTTCGCCGGCATGCAGGGTTTTTAGTAAAAAATGCTGATGGGCGTACTCGTACACTTCTTTAAATTTGCCAGCCGGATAACCAGATTCCTGGCCAGCCAGATCCAGGCCGACAATAGGGATGCCCTCGTCGTCACGCAGCCGCACACTGGCCCGAACCAGTTCCATCGCTGCCAGCTTTATCACATCCATCGGCGCAAAGTCGCGCATCAACTGAAACAAGTTAGTGTAATAAGGCGAAAAGCCCTTGTCGCCAAACATCCGCATTGCACAGTTAATGATGCCGTAAGCAAAAGGTGGTTTAGCACCGCTAAGCACGGCTTCACTGTGGTTATACTCGGTCATGGCCTGCTTTAAACCATTGTTTACCGCATGCATTACCCGGTCAAAATCAATGCCGTTGGGCAGGTCAATTAACAGCTGTGGTGCAAAACGCACTTCAATATAGTTTACCCCTTCCAGCTGGTTATCGATGGCCAGCTCATAAGCCGCCCGCTGCAGGTTTTCCATATCGCGCAGCACGGCACAGGTGTACTGAAAGCAGTGCAGGTATTCACCCAGGTTGTTGTATTTTTCTTTAAATACCAGTTGTTTTAAACCGGCGACGCTATCTGACGGCAGCTTGGTTCCAGTGCGTTTGGCCATCTCAATTAAACTACTAAGGCGCAAACTGCCATCTAAATGCAGGTGTAAATCTGACTTGGGCATCTCTTTGATAAATTCTGCAGAATAACGTGGCATAGCGACTCCTTTACAATCATAAGCTGTTAAGTGTATCGCAATTCAGGCCACTGTTAGCAGAATCTTCAGCTGCCGCTGGCCGGATCTTTCTGCCGGTTAAAAAATGCTTTGGCCTGATTCAGCGTGGCCAAATGGTTTTTATCCGCCGTCAGGGCTTGCCAGTCGGCTGCGTTAAATAGCTCAAAGGCTCTATATTGGGCGTTTTGCTCGCGAAAGCGGCTTTTCATCATACCCAGTTGGATAAACCCTGCAGTGTCGTGGCGTATCAGTAAGGCCGAGTCGGTTTGCTCTGCCTCAACGGCAATCAGCTTACCGTGGTATTTCTGCTGCGGCTGCAGTGCCGGAGTATGGCCAACCACCAGTGATTTCACCGCAAAGTGACTGAGCAGCTGCTGCAGGTGCTGGTCGTTGGCTGCTTGCTGGCTGGTATCGTCACTGAGCAATTTCCGGTATTGGCTGAGGCCGTCCGGGCCATAAAACAGCTGATAATCGTCTGCAGCAATGGCGGCATCTTCCATGGCTAACGTCGCGCTGTAGCGCTGGTTGAGCTGCTGCAGGTTTAAACCACTGGCCAGCACCTGCGGGCTAACACCACCGTGGGTAAACAGATAGCCGCCGATGCGGGCTATGATCGGTTGTTGCCTTAGCCAGCTGCCGAGCACGGTATTAGCAGCAAAGCTTTGCTCATAAGGTAATAGTTGTTCTATCGCCCAGAAGTGTTCGGTTTCAACCCTGTCGACCAGACCACGCAGCACATATTGTTCGTGGTTGCCATGCAACAGCAATAACTGGCCGCCGGCTTGTTGCGCTTGTTGTGCCAGCTGATACAAACGCCAGAGCAAATCATATACCTGGCGGCCGCGGTCAACCGCATCACCAAGGATCACAACCTGGCCGCTGCCAAACGCCCACTGGCCAGCGGCATTCGTCACGCCACTGCGCTGGGCCCAATGTTCAAAAAAGGCGATGTTGCCTTCCAGATCGCTGATCACGGCAATTCGCTCAGCCTTTGGCACATCGGCTTCAATTCTAAGCGCTGCTGTTTGCAGCTGATAGGGGTGTTTCTGGCCCTGGCAGTCCAGTATTGCCTCGGTGCTATTTAACGGTAATGTTTGAGCGATGATCTGGTCGTAACACCAGGCTTGCAGTTGCAGGCTGTCGTTAGTGCGGCTGATTACCGGGCCCTGCACACCGCTAAGCGTGGGTGAACTTGCAAGTAAACTGCCACTGGCGTTCCACTTTACATTGCCCACGCCAACAGGCAGATGAATTCTTTTGTAAACTCCGCCGCCGGTTAGCTCGACAGTAGCATTGGCCAAGATGGTAACAATAAGCACCAGCGACACCGCCAGCAAGCCGATTAATAATTTAACGAGTATTTTCACTTAATGCTTCTTTTACTACAAAATATAAACCGGCGGCACCTTAGCTTGATCTGCGTTAAAATACAATAACTTGAATGTAAGAGATGAATAGCTGTCTGGCGGTCTAAAGCCTGTTTTTTAAAGCATTGAAGTGGCAAAGCCGAAAGAAGGTTAGAAAACGGCAGGATCTGCTGAGGTTATTGTTTATGTTGATGTGAGTGAGCTAAAAGCTGTGTAAATTGGCAGCTGTTGGCGACACATGAATTGCACATTGACTCATTAAGTGCGCGATTGATGTACCATGCAGTTTATTAACAGCCTGAACTCCAATTACTGATATCCAGCAGCACAATTCCGGCCCCTTGCAGTTCGGAATTATGTTTTAAGCCAATCGCAAGCAGTGGTAGCGTCGGGTGCAATGCCATACAGCGTGGTGTGCCAAGATCGGATACTTGCGCATACTGCACTATTTCATCGTCCCGCCATTGGAGTAGTAGCCCGTTGGCATGCAAGCTTAACCAGCCCTGGTTATCTGGCAGATACTGCATAGCCACAACGCAGTTTGCAGCAAAGATTGAATCCTTGATTAATAAGGTTTTTGTCGGTTCTGGCACTTTTTCAGGCGAAATAAGCCGATTATGCCATTGCCCTTCAAACCACCAGTGGTGTAGCTGCCCAGCGGCGTTGCCAGTATTAAAGTGGGCCTTACCGGGCTGCTGCGCCAGACACAAAATAGCGTGTTCAACAGGGATACTATTGCTTGCCTTATGTTGCATAAAAACAGGTGGAGCAGATTCTTGATCCATCTTCGTTCCCAACTGATTCAACTCTGCTTCTGGCAGCGTTGCAGGAGCAAAGCTAAGACCGAATTGATAAGAATGTTTGTCTGGCCGACTGCCTTGAACCAAAGTTGGCTGCGGTTTGCCCGGAGTAATGAGTTGGTCGTCTATCAGCAGTAACTTCGAGCTAGAGGAGTACTGTGCTCTATCACTGGTAATATCAAGGTGGCAAATATACCCCTCAGAATATCCTGACATGCTGTGCCCACAAATAAATAATTGATTGCCAGAATGCACAAAACCATCAGGGTATTGATGATTCATAGACGGCATAGTTATCGGCACAGGCAGCTGCAAACCGCCATTGGATAGCTCAAAACAAAATAACGGGCCTTGTTCACGGCGACTTGCACTTGTTGCTACCCACAGTTGCTGATTGTCCGGCGTAAAATAAAGTGCAGTAGCACTTACCCCTTGTGGTCGCGCCAAAATATCTGGAGTTTTGTGGTGCGGCTTTTGCTGGTTAAGGGACACACACTGTGGCTTATTCACACCAGTCACGCTGTTATCCAGCGTATTTAATGTCAAAAGCATTAGCTGGCCTGCACCATAGAAAGATCCTGTGCCTGCAGCGAGTTGAAGACCGTCAGGACTAAATGCTACACAAAATACCGCCCCGTCTGTCTCAATGTAGTGTTGCGCCATTTTTTGTTTGATCACAGCAGTCAGGCCTCAGGGTTCATGCTGTTATTTATTCTATAGTTAGTTCAGCAAAGCAATATGTTATCTACAATCTAAGGGAAAATATGGACAAAAATTATTTAACCCCACCATCTAGCCTGCCACCTCAACATGTTCGGGCGATGTTGTCTGAATTAAGTAATTCAGCACTGGCTTATGAAGACTACCCTGTCGATGCCACCGAAGTACTTGCCACTTTAAACAAGTTATTGGTAGAGCCTTATTATCGCTCTAAGTTAGCTGGCAAAGATACCGAGTGCTCTGCAGAGTTCATTCAGTTAATTCGGTATGATTTGGCAAACACCTGTCATTGGTGGGAAGAAAGCTGGCGATTTGAAGCAAGCTGGCCGATCATTGAGCGGATTGGATTACAGAGTTAACTAAGGACTTCAGCATGGACCATCTGAAACTTTGCTGTGAGTCTCGGCCTTCAAGCCATAAAAAGCTCAATACTGAACTATGTTTAGTGGTATATGTAAATGATGTTTCCATTGAACAATTGCTGAAAATTGCTGCTGCAAAAAACCATGCCACAACCTTGGGCGATCAGTTCTTGAGTTTGGCATTGGTAAAAGAACTTGCTGTTGAAACCTGGAAAAAGAGTTGTTATCAGGATAGCTTCATTACACTTTTGGCTTGTTCTTGTGGTCAGTGGGAGTGTTCCACGCTGAGTGTCAAAACCACGCGCCAAGCAAACTGGGTCCATTGGCAATTTGCACTTAATGAGGTGTATCAAACTACTTATGGCGAGCTGCCTGAACTCTGGTTTGATGCCAACGAATACGCCAAAGCGGTGCAAGTAATTTATGAACTTAGTGAAGCTTAATATAGTCGCGCAGCAGGATATCGCTCTGATAACCTGCTACATGGATATATTTTTTACCACAGAGACTTGCGCACTAGCCTTACGGCGGCCAGGTTTCCTTTACCGTAATCGTCGTATACCGTAGCGTAGCCAAAACTTACTGCCCAGACTTTATTATAATTGTCCTGCATCGATGAGCCATAGCGATCATAGTCTGCGTCTGTCGAGGTCCAATATTTATTATCATAGGTCGCAGGAAAAACAGACGGAACTATAGAAGGATAATATACCCTTTCGACACAACTTCCGTTGACCAGGTTGGGGTGTTCAGCACTGCAATACAGAAGTGAAGTAAGTTCGACATTTGTAGGTAAGCGCCAATCATCATGTCCGGCATAGTTTAACGATTCTGCATATTTTTTTGCTTCAGCCCACTCCATTCTTGACGGTCTTCCGCGGCATTCGGAACCATTCCAATATTGTCCGGCACTGCAACGCATCCACTGCAATTTAGTGTGTTTGTCTGTCACAATCATGCCGTCCTGGCTGATTTGATAGCGACTTTCAGGATCCACAATGTAGTTATAAGGGACATCTGCGTAATTTCCGGGTGACGAACAGGACACAGTAATGCTCACTGATGCGACCACTGTTGCCAACATAACCGCTTTGCTTAGTTGCATGTCAAACTCCTTATGTGAGTAAATTATCTCGGCATAGCTGCCCACCTAACCTGACGAATCCCAACGAATGGTATAGACAAAACAAATAATTAGTGCTGAAGGGAACATTCATGGCAGTTCCTGTTCAGATCCTTCGCCAAAACTCACAAACCATGAACACTGCCATGAATATAAAAACAATGCTCGCCGATTTCCTGCTATTTGTCACCTCCAAAAGTATGTACAAAACCCGGCTTTTAGCTGTCGGCGCGGCAGGGCAAATAGCCGCTGATTTTGATAGATTGAAGCAATGCTTATACCGAAAAACGCCATCATATCCTTAGCGCCAGCCTGGCGCTGGCAGGCAGTGCTGCTATGACGGTGTTGGTAAATCGGAACCGTTTTAACATGCGTCCTCCATCAATAATTAATTCAGGGAGTTAATATATGTTTGGAGACGGTAAGTTTACGGCGAACTTATAAGCTCACGTTTCTGTTGTAGTGACAGTGAAATTTCGCTAACGTGCTTTTAGCATGGAAATTCAATAGCTGTTTAACAAGGAGCCTCAATGCCATTACAAAACCGTGTTGACCCCTACGGGCGTCTGATCGCTGTGTCTGCGAGGGGAAGCTTCCTTGGTAACCGTGGCATCTTGCATAACGACAATAAGGAAATTGTATCGCAGTACAAACACAAAGCCTGGGTTACATGCGCCTTGTCGTTTAAGGGTATCAAACGTGAAATATTCGGCCCCAACCGATACTCTGAGCTGTTTTTCTTAGACGAAGCTACTGCCTTTTCAGCAGGCCATCGGCCATGTGCGCACTGCCGAAAGGCGCGGTATAACGAATTTAAAGCAGCTTGGATTGCAGCAAACGCAGAAGCTGTTGATAGCCAAATCTCAGTTCAGCAAATCGATGCTGTGCTGCATAAAGCACGGGTAACTAAAGGGGCGCAAAAGGTCACTTACTCGGCGCATCTGGCAGATTTACCAAGCGGTACTTTTGTCGAGTTAGACGATAAACCTTACCTGCTGTGGCATAAAACTTTATACCTATGGTCACCTGAGGGTTATGAAAAGTCAGATGTTGCAGTGTTGGCGATAGGCAGTGTAACTGTGCTAACTCCCAAGTCGGTAGTAAAAATATACGAGAAGGGTTTCCTACCAGAACTACATATATCATTGCCGCATGACTGAAGAATAATCACTATAAACTGTATGGAGCTTATGCTACTGCGATGGAGCAACTGAACACCTACCTGAGTCTTACTGAACGTGATGTAGACCTACTACTACTGGAAGAGCTTTTAGTATCAGAGTCTTTTGCCAATTGGTTTGTATCTGAAGTAACGCGACAGTCATCGCCTATTAGGATAATTGGTGCCTGGCATTCTGTATCTGATGCACTGCTTGGTGAGTCGGATTTGATTGTAAAATTTGAGGCAGCAGCAGGTCTAACGGAAGCTATTCTGATTGAAAACAAAATTGATGCGGCAGCGCAAATTGAGCAAGGCTATCGATACAAAATGCGGGGTGAGAAAGGTATAGCAAATGGCGAATGGGTTAAGTTCACCACCTGTTTGTTTGCACCGCAGAGCTACATTGATAGAAATGCCGAACCATATGATGTTGAAATATCTTACGAGCAAGTCGTCGCGTTTTTTCAGACGCAAGCCGATGTTCGCAGTCGGTATCGTGCGGCATTTTTACAGGAAGCGGTAGAAAAGAACAGGCGAGGCTACCAATCTGTCGTCTGTCCGAGGATGACGGATTTTGCTACTGCTTATCTGGATTTTGTTGCTTGCAGTTACCCAGAGCTTAATCCAGAAATAGCGAAGCCCAGGGCTGCAGGCCATGATTGGATACACTTTTATCCGATCCCTAATCAGAAGAATATTGTCATTGTTCATCAAATTCGCGGGCAGCGCATAAAAGTGATCTATCACGGGCAACTGAGCAGATATGACGAAATTGCAGACAAGTTCGCGGATGTTGTTGATTTGCCACTTACCGTGAAACCTTCCGGTAAATCGGTAACGGTATCAACAGAAGCACCATTTATTGACTTAGCGAACAGTACATTTGAGCAAGTTAAGGGGCAAATCCAGTTGGCCCTTAATTTGGCGCTTGCTATTAAAAACTATCTAATTCGATAAAGGTAAAGATGATAAATCCAGGCGAAGAAATTGTTGGTGAATACCTTAAGCTGATTAAAATATTGAGTACTGCATGATTTATCGTTTAAAACGGCAAGAAAATATCCATGAGCTCGTACAGCTTAGAATAATTGAGTTGGCAAAACTGCTTGATGACACCGATTTACGTTTTACTAAGCGTATTTTTAACAGTTGTATGTCGATATCCGAACGGTGGGTAAAGCCAAGTTGTTCAGCACACCCATCTTTTAAGGATGTAGCAGCACCAGATATTACTTTTTGGAGTAATTTTCTGGCACTCAACCCTAGAGCCTTCGAGGCACTTGCACCTCATATTAAAAACGATGGTGAGTTTTTACCGATTGATGTTAAAGGCCATTCAGTAATCTTGTTTAACTGCACACAGTTAAGCACAGAAGTTCCTGAACTGAGTTTGATTAAATACGAAGAAGGTTTTCCAAATGGACTTAAAAGCCTGGTGTTTGATGAAACTGACGTTGCTGGTAAAGTCATATTTAAGTCTGCCCTAGAAGGCTATAACGCACTTTTCATAACTGACGTTTTTAAGAAAATATGCGCAGAGAGGGCTCTGACTGGTGTATGGTTCGACACGGACTTATTAAATATATTCAGTCGTCAGGTAACGGCTTAGATCATACGTGAGGCTCATCACGTTGTAGTTTTTTGGCTGCTATAGCAAAAATGGAGCCGTTTGAGAGAATATTTATTAAAATAGAAGAGTAAATGGTGCCCGGGGCCGGACTTGAACCGGCACGCCCTTTCGAGCGAGGGATTTTAAATCCCTTGTGTCTACCGATTTCACCACCCGGGCAGAGTCGTTAGCGTGAATACGCTTGGTAAGACGGCGCGCATCTTAGTTAACCTTGCAACTTTATGCAAGCTATTTTCTGCATCGGGTATCACTATTAACCTTTAATGCCTTATTTTTGTTAGTTATATTTCAAAGCTTTATTGGTTTTGGCTGCTATGCTTATTTTTACAGGCTAAGTTTAAGTCTTTAGCGGTTAACGTCGCTTTACGGTTTTAACCCAGTATTCCTGCCGGCATATAACGGAGCCGATATGCAAAAATTTAAGCTGCGCACCATCTTTATTGCCTTTGTGGGTTTAGCGTTGGCCTTGCTGACATTGGTTTCCACGTTAATCAATATCAATCAGTTTTCCGGTTTGTATTATGTGCAAACGGAACAGGAGTTTTTACCCAATAGCGTCGGCCGCATCAGTGAGCAAGTGCGCTCTGAGCTCATGTTCCCCATTACGTTGTCTGAAAACCTGGCAAGCAACAGCTTGCTGCACAACTGGATGAAACAAGGCGAAACCAGCGCCGCAAACCATGCCGACGTGCTGGCCTATTTTAAACAGCAGCAACAGGATGCCGGTGCGGCAACCTTGTTTTGGGTGTCGGATTACAGCAAAACCTACTATACCGAAGGCGGCGTGTTTAAGACGATATCAGCCAGTGAGCCGCGTGACAGTTGGTTTTTCAGTTTTTTAAACAGTAATGCCAAACGCGAGTTGGCGATCGACGCAGACGAGCGAACTGGCAAACTCACCTTGTTTGTTAATGTTGCCGTGCAGGTGGATGGCAAGCGTGCGGCCGTGGCGGGGCTGGGTTATGACGTGTCGGCTATTGCCAGCCTGGTGTCGGGCTATAAACTGGGACAAAACGGCTTTTTATTTTTGGTAGACGGCAATGGCATGGTGGTGGTGCATCGCGATTTGACGCTGGCACGGCAGAATATTCAGCAACTGTCGCAGTATCAGGCGGTGGCGCAGCAAATTAAACAGCACAGCACCGGTTTTAGCCTGCAGCAAACTGAACTGAAAAATGAACTGGTGTATATTGGGGTGCAGGACATCCGCGATACCGGCTTAAAGCTGGTGGCTGTGTTGCCATCGGCTGAGATCAGCAATGACATTAACCAGGTTATTTCATTTTCAGTTATCGCCAGTATAGTGCTGGCGGCGGTGTTTATTGCCTTAACGGTACTGTTTGCTAACTCGTTGAGCAATTCTATCCGCCAGGTTGGCGACAACCTGTTGCAAATGTCGGGTGACGGTGGCGATCTTACCAAGCGGCTGGACGACAGCCATGACAACGAGCTGGGCCATCTGGCGAAAGGCTTTAACGCCATTATTGCTAAAATCCGCGAACTGGTAGCTGAAATTCAGCACACCGAAACAGCCATCAAAGCCGGTATTGAACAGCTGGCGCAGCTGGCCAATGACACCTTTAGCTCGACTGAATTGCAACGGGCGCAAACCGATCAGGTTGCCACTGCCATAACGCAAATGGGCCAGACCATTGCCGAAGTGTCGGGCATTGCGCATCGCACGGCCAGCGACACTGAAGCTGCAGTGCATGACACCCACAGCACCAACGACAGTATGGCGCTGACCGCCAGTACCATGCAGCAGCTGAACGGCGTAATGGGCGATATAGAAAGCACTATTGCTGACTTTGCCAACCAGGCCGCCGCCATTAACTCGGTGGTGGAGGTAATTAACGCTATCTCAGAGCAAACCAATTTACTGGCTCTGAACGCTGCTATTGAAGCCGCCCGCGCCGGTGAACAGGGGCGGGGTTTTGCTGTAGTGGCCGACGAAGTGCGCAATCTGGCGAAACGTACTCAGGAGTCGACGCTGGAAATTCGCGATCAGATCACGCAATTGCAGCAAACCGCGCAGCAATCCACTAACGCTATTCAGCAAGGTACAGCCAGCAGCCAACAGGTAGCCGAGCGCACCGGGCAATCGGCAGCGGCACTACTAAACATTAAACAAAAATTTGAAGCGATCAGTGCCGGCAACCATCAGGTAGCCGCTGCCACTGAGGAGCAAGGCACAGTGGTAGAACATATTAATCAGTCGGCGCACTTAATTTCTGACAGTGCTGCCAGTATTCACCATAATGCCGAACAGCAGCTGCATGCTATTAGCCTGCTACAACAACGGGCAGAACAGTTACGTACTTTGGTCACTCAGTTTAAGGTATAAGCGATGAAAATAGTTAACGCAGTTATGTTGCTGATGCTCGCCCTGGGCGGTTTGCCACTGCGGGCAGAGGTGCTGTGGCAGGATTTTAGTGTCAGTTATTTAAATGGCAGTAATTACCGGGTAGATGGCCCGGACAAGCAAGTACTGACCTTTGAGCATGCCGCCGGCACCAGCTGGGGCGACAGTTTTCTATTTCTCGATCATCTGCGTGGCGACAATGGCAGCCGCAGCAATTACGCCGAATGGTCTCCCAGGCTCAGTCTAAGCAAACTCAGTGGCCAGCAGCTGCAGTTTGGTCTGATTAAAGATGTGTTGCTTACCAGTACCGTAGAGATGTCGTCGCTTAGGACAGATTTTTTGTATGGTGTGGCCACCGATTTAGCGGTGCCGGGTTTTAACTACCTGAAACTGAATTTTTACCGGCGCAATAACGACGGGCTGGCCGGCAACTGGCAGCTTACCACGACCTGGGCAATACCCTTTAGCCTAGGCGAGCAACAGTTTTTATATGACGGCTTTCTCGACTGGTACAGCACCACTGCGGATCAACGTGCCAGTATGAATATGACGTCGCAGTTAAAATGGGCGCTGCACCCGCTGTTTAATTTAAAAAGCAAACTCTATGTCGGCGTCGAGTATGTGTACTGGCGCAATAAATACGGCATTGCCGACAGCCCGGCGTTCAGAACAAATGAATCAAATGTAAACTTATTGATAAAGGCCCATTTTTAGCCTGGTCAGGCTGGCGGCCCTGCAGGTGGCTATGTTGCTACCGACATTGGGCTAAAAACGTGCGATATCAATTTGCCAGCAATGCTTTTATCTGATGTACTCTAAGCAGTTATTCACTATTTGGCTGACACCATTGATTGGAAAACCGAAGCGTATGCTGGCCGCAACTATCGTCAGCAGCCTGTTTGTTGCTATGAGCGTGGCAATCGTTGAACAAATTTTGCAAGCTGAGCGAATTAAACATGCTGAACAGGCACGCAACAATTTAAATTTGCAGTTAATGACAGCCAAAGGTCTGCTGGAATCTGCTGTTGTGCTGGATACCTATATTGGTAATAGCGTGGCGACGCTGGCCACCGTAGCGCCGGATGTAGTGGTATCTAACTGGTCGGTTATTGCCGGCCAGTTTATCGAAAAAGCCCGTTTTGCCCGCTCTGTAGCGCTGGCGCCGAACGACGTTATTGGTTATATCTACCCGTTACAGGGCAATGAAAAAGCGCTGGGGCTGGATTTTCGTAGTCAAACCGATCAATTCAAAGCGGTACAACAAGCCAGAGAAAGCAAAGATGTAGTGATTGCCGGGCCAGTTTTGCTGGTGCAGGGCGGCCGGGGTGTGATTATCCGTTACCCGGTATTTACTGATTTCCCGCTTAATCAGCAATATTGGGGCAATATCAGTGTGGTGATTGATTTTGATCAACTGCTGCAGCAAGCTGGTTTAGCCGATATCACCGGTGCCAACATAGCGCTGCGCGGTAAAGACGCTAAGGGCCGGCACGGCGCGGTGTTTTATGGTGATCAGGCGGTATTTACGCAGCCGGATATTGAAATGCCGATAAGCTTTCCCGGTGGCGGCTGGTTGCTGGCAGCCCGCTACCAAAAAGATGCGCTGATGCTGGACTCACCCAGAGCACATATCATGCGCGTCAGTTTGTACTTGTTGTGCATATTCGGTTACATAGCACTTTTTGTGTTTTATCAGGCTTATAAACGTTCAAAGCAGTATGCCTATTATGATGAATTAACCGGTATTGCAAACCGGCGGCTGATGTTAAAACGACTACAAGAGCTGGAAGAGCAGCCGTCCGATAGGGCGCAGTATGCCTTACTGAATATTGATTTAAATAAATTTAAGCAGATTAATGATAGCTATGGTCATTCAGCAGGCGACGCCTTATTAAGGTTTGTCGCAGAGCAGCTTAAAGCAAAGCTCAGAAGCTCAGATTTGGTGGCGCGCATGGGCGGCGACGAGTTTATGGTGCTACTGTACCGGTTGGAGAACCTGCAGCAAGCGCAGGCGCAGGCGGCCAAACTGCAGGCCCATTTTGCCGGCCACAGCTTTATCTGGCAGGGCTCTGAGTTTACAGTGTCGTTAAGTATTGGCGCAGCGCATAGCAATGAAGTGGCTGGCAGCGCTGAAGATCTGATAATGTTGGCAGATAAACGCATGTACCAACACAAAACCGCCGCTAAGGATGCCAATATATGATATTGCGGCTGCTGCTGGTTTTTGCCTGCTTTAGCAGTGCCGTACAGGCGGCGACAGTCGTGCGTTTTGTTGATGCGACAGTCATCAGGCAAAACCCCAACAACCAGTACTTTATTCATTTGCTCGACGCGGCGCTGGCCGCCACTGAAGCCGAGTATGGTGCCTACCAGCTAATGCCGGTAGATATTGAAATATTACAAAGCCGTCAGTTTATCGAACTGCAAAAAGGTACTTTTGATCTGTTCTGGACCATGACCACACCCGGCCGGGAACAAGATGGGCTGGCAATTCAACAGCCATTGATTAAAGGCGCTTACGGTATTCGTTTGCTGGTAGCGCAGCAGGCTGACATGGCAAAAATGGAACAAATAACCAGTTTGCCGGAATTAGCTAAGTTGGTGGCATTATCTGGCGCTGACTGGCCTGACAGCGCCATTTTGCGTTTTAACTGGCTAACGGTAGAAACCAATATTGCTGACAGTAAGTTATATCAGACTTTACAACAAAAGCCCGGTTACTACTTTCCCCGCGGCTTACTTGAGGCCGGCCCGGAGCTGGCTGCAGCGGATAAAGCGCAACTGAGTATAGTGCGGCATATTGTTATCAGGTACCCGGCGACAATGAAGTTTTTTGTGGCCAAACAAAATAGCGCTTTAGCACAGCGGCTGACGGCCGGTTTAGCAATACTTAAGCAAAATGGCCGCTTTGATGACATTTTTTACCAGTTTGCACCGCACGCTGCCGCGTTAAGCCATCTACAATTGCAAGGTGCCCGGTTACTGGAGTTAAACAGCCCTTTTGCGGTGTCAGCTTCAGACAAGCAGGCGGTTATTGCCGAGCAAAATAGCTTGCTGGCAAAACTCGGTGTTGGGCCAGCTGTTGACAGCAAATGATTACCGGATACCGATGTTGCCGGTAAAAGTTTTTTGCCGTTTAGCCATCTATACTGTTGCAGTTAAAAAATAACCATGTTATTACTAATGGCGTTTTGCTAACCAACGTTTCTAACAGAGCATTAAATGAATTTAAATCGTCGCGTTTCTATTATTAGCCTCCTCGTGCTCCTCACCGGCGCGCGGGGTGTCGCTTATTGGTAAAAACGTAACGAACCGATAAAGCAAAAACCCCGTGCCACTGGCCGGGGTTTTTTCGTTTTAGCCCCGCCACAGGTTGCCACCTAAACCGACTAACGGAACAGGAAACACAAGATGAGCGGTGATAATAAAATCTGGATCTTTGACACCACCTTGCGTGACGGCGAACAAGCGCTGCGTGCCAGTTTAAGCCAGAAGCAAAAAATTCAGCTGGCACATGCTATTGCCAGGCTAAATGTCGACGTGATGGAAGTCGGTTTTCCGGTGTCCAGCCCGGGCGATTTTGACTCAGTGCAGCGCATAGCGCGGGAAGTTAAAGGCCCAGTTATTTGCGGCCTGGCACGCGCAGTCAGCGCCGATATCGAAGCCTGCGGCGAAGCGTTAAAAGATGCCGAGCGCCGCCGTATTCACACCTTTATCGCTACCTCACCGCTGCATTTACAGTACAAACTGCGTAAAACCCTGGCCCAGGCCAGTGAGCAGGCCGTCGCCGCGATTAAACTGGCCAGCCGCTATACCGACGATATTGAGTTTTCCTGTGAAGATGCCGGCCGCACGCCGATTGATGATTTATGCTGGATAGTTGAACGTGCCATCGCCGCCGGTGCCACCACCATCAATATTCCTGATACGGTCGGTTACACCATCCCGAACGAGTTCGCCGCCATTATCAGCACCTTGCGCAATAAGGTGCCAAATATCGACAAGGCACGGTTAAGTGTGCACTGCCATAACGATTTAGGTTTGGCGGTCGCCAACAGCATTAGTGCAATACAGGCTGGCGCACGGCAAATTGAATGTACGGTAAACGGCATTGGCGAGCGCGCCGGTAACTGTTCGCTGGAAGAAGTGGCGATGATTATCAATACCCGCAAGGATGTGCTGGCGCCCTTGTATACCGATATTAAAACTACTGAGATCTATCGCAGCTCTCACCTGGTAAGCCAGATCTGTAATATGCCAATCCAGCCGAATAAGGCCATTGTCGGTGAAAACGCCTTTGCCCACAGCTCCGGCATTCATCAGGACGGGGTATTAAAAGCACAAAATACATACGAGATTATGGCACCGGAGCAAGTTGGCATCCGCCAGAACGAGCTGAACTTAACCTCGCGCTCGGGCCGGCATGTTATTCAGCATCGCTTAGCCGAGTTGGGTTACACCCAGAGCGATTACGATTTAGAAGCGGTGTACAAAGCTTTTGTTGCGCTGGCTGATCAAAAAGGCCGGGTGTTTGATTATGACTTAGAAGCGCTGGTGTTTTTTGAAAACATGCAGGAGCAAAACGATTACTACGCGCTGGAGTTTTTAAGCTCGTCGACCCACACCGGCCATGTCGCCAGCGCCACTGTAGGTTTGCGCTGCGGCGATAAAGTCTTTACTGAAGCCGCAACCGGCAATGGCCCGGTTGAAGCAGCCTTCAGCGCTATTGCCCGCATTAGTAAGCTGAACATTAAGATGGTTGATTTTAACTTACAGGCGAAAGGCAGCGGCGAAGAAGCACTGGGCCAGGTCGATATTATTGCCGAACACGAAGGTCGCCGCTTTCATGGTGCCGGTTTAGCCACCGACATAGTGCGCAGCTCGGTACTGGCTTATGTGCATGTGCTGAATATGATCCAGCGCGCCCAGACCATAGACGCCCATAAACACGCCCGTCAAAACACTAACAAAATTGCCGCAGGGGAATAGTAATGAGTACAGCAGTAAAAAAGCAGTATAAGGTCGCGGTATTAGCCGGTGATGGTATCGGGCCGGAAGTGATGGCCGAGGCCGAAAAAGTGTTGCAGGTAGTGGCGGATAAATTCCAGTTTGGCTTAACGTTAACACCGGCCTTAGTTGGCGGTGCGGCGATAGACGCCAGCGGCGAGCCATTACCTGCCGCCACGCTGGCGCTGTGTCAGCAAAGCGACGCTATTTTGTTTGGCTCCGTCGGCGGCCCTAAATGGACCGGCTTAGCGCCGGATAAACAGCCTGAGCGCGGCTCTTTATTGCCACTTAGAAAAACCTTCGATTTATTCTGTAATTTGCGCCCCGGCCAGATATACCCGGCCTTTGCTGAGTTGTCACCGCTGCACCCGCGCGTAAGCAGCCAGGGCATGGATGTACTTTGTGTGCGCGAGCTGACCGGCGGCATTTATTTTGGCGAAAAGGGCCGCACTGAGACAGATGCCTTTGATACCCAACGTTACAGCGTGGCAGAGATTGAACGCATTGCCCGTGTCGCCTTTGACGCAGCCAGTAAACGCAGCAATAAAGTCACCTCAATCGATAAAGCCAATGTACTGCAAACCAGTATTTTATGGCGCGAAACCGTCGAACGCGTAGCCAAAGACTACCCGGATGTGACGCTGGAGCATATGTACATCGACAACGCCGCCATGCAGTTAATTCGCAGCCCGCAGCAGTTTGACGTATTGCTGTGTGACAACCTGTTTGGCGATATTTTATCTGATGAAATCGCCGCCATTGCCGGCAGCCTGGGCCTGTTGCCATCGGCCAGTTTAAATGGCAATGGCTTTGGCTTGTACGAGCCGGCCGGTGGCAGTGCGCCGGATATTGCCGGCAAGGGCATTGCCAACCCGATTGCGCAAATTTTAAGTGCTGCCTTAATGCTTAGATATAGCTTTGGCGAAGAAGACGCCGCGCGCGCGATAGAGCAAGCCGTGCAACAGTGTTTAGCACAGCACATTGTTACCCGTGATATTAACCCTAATTCGACTTATGGTACGGCTGCGGTAGGTGCAGCCATTGTTGCTACCTTGCGCCAGGAGAACAGATAATGGCCCAGACGCTTTATCAAAAAATTTACGCCAGCCATGTAGTGGGTAAATTAAACGCCAGCACCGATTTATTATTTGTCGACCGGCATTTAATTCATGAAGTTACCTCGCCGCAGGCGTTTTCCGGCTTAAAGCTGGCCAACCGCAGCGTGCGCCGGCCAGATTTAACCTTTGCCACTATGGACCATAACGTGTCTACCCAGCGCCGCAGTTTAGACGCCGCCGGTGAAACCTCGCGTAAACAGTTAGAAGCCTTAGCGGCCAACTGCGCAGAAAACCGCATACCGCTGCTGGATCTAACCCATCCGGATCAGGGCATAGTACATGTGATTGGCCCTGAGCAGGGTTTAACCCAGCCCGGTATGATTATTGTTTGCGGCGACTCGCACACCTCTACCCACGGCGCCTTTGGTGCGCTGGCTTTTGGTATCGGCACCTCAGAAGTAGAACACGTACTGGCGACGCAAACCCTGCCGCAACAGCAGGCTAAAACGTTAAAAGTCGAGATAAATGGCAAATTAAGCGCCCATGTGACGCCAAAAGACGTGATTCTGGCGGTAATTGGCAAGCTGGGTACCGCTGGCGGTAATGGTTATGTGGCTGAATTTAGCGGCAGTGCTATCCGCGCTATGAGCATGGAAGGGCGGATGACGCTGTGCAATATGAGCATCGAAATGGGTGCTAAAGCCGGCCTGATAGCGCCGGATCACATCACCTTTGATTACATCAAAGGCAAAGCGCATGCCCCCAAAGCCGAACATTGGGATGCGGCCGTAGCTTACTGGCAAAGCCTGTACTCCGATGCCGATGCGGTGTTTGATCAAATTGTCGAGATTGATGCCGCGGCCATTACGCCGCAAATTACCTGGGGCACTAACCCGGAGCAAGTGATGGCGGTGGATCAAAGCGTGCCGGCACCGGAGAGCTTTAGCGATGCCACCAAGCGTGATGCTGCCGAGCGGGCGCTGGCCTATATGGGGCTTGAGCCAGGGCAAAAGCTGACTGACTGCAAAGTGGATGTGGTGTTTATCGGCAGTTGCACCAACAGCCGGATAGAAGACTTACGTGCCGCCGCCAGTATGGTACAGGGTAAAAAAGTCGCCGCCGGTGTACGCGCTTTAGTGGTGCCGGGCTCTGGCGTGGTAAAACGCCAGGCCGAAGATGAAGGCTTAGCCGGTATTTTTACCGCGGCCGGTTTTGAGTGGCGTGAACCGGGTTGCAGTATGTGCCTGGGCATGAATGACGACAGAGTCGAAGCCGGCCAGCGCTGCGCTTCTACGTCAAACCGTAACTTTGAAGGCCGTCAGGGCCGCGGTGCCCGCACCCACTTAGTCAGCCCGGCGATGGCCGCCGCCGCCGCTATAGCGGGTAAGTTTGTCAATATTGCCGCTAAGCCACAGGGAGAACAGGCATGAGTAAGATATTTGCACAGGGTTTAGTTTGCCCGCTGGACAAAAACAACGTTGATACCGACCAGATCATCCCTAAGCAATTTTTAACCAGCGTCAGCCGGGATGGTTTTGCGCAGGCGATGTTTTATGACTGGCGTTACCTGGCCGATGGCAGCCCCAACCCGGAGTTTGTCGTTAACAAACCAGAGTATAAAGGGGCCAGTATTTTGCTAACCCGGGCTAACTTTGGCTGTGGCTCCAGCCGTGAGCACGCGCCCTGGGCCATTAAGCAATATGGCTTTAATGTCATTATTGCTGAAAGCTTTGCCGATATATTCTTTAATAACAGCGTAAACAACGCCATGTTGTTAATTCAGTTAAGTAAAACCAATATCGACTTACTGTTTAACCGCTGCCAGCAAGGGCCACAGCAGTGGCAAATCGACTTAGCCAGCCAGGAAATCATGTTCGGTAATAACGCTGCCATGGGCTTTAATATCGACGCCGATATTAAACAGCGGCTGTTATCCGGTTTAGATTTTATCGGCTCAAGCGAGCAGTTAAACCCACAAATTGCCGACTACGAGCAAAGCCGCAAAGCCAGCCAACCCTGGTTGGGGTAAGCCTCACGCCGGCGTAAGGCCAACTGTTTGTTCGTTGACAAAACACCTCAGTTGCTGTTTTGCACAGGGGTGTTTTTTAATGACTAAGGCGCTGCAATTGCCGCTAAATCGGCTGCCAGTGATTGCTGCGGTTTCTCGATAACCCGGCCCAGCTCTTTGCCATCACGCATTACAATAAAGGTGGGTGTGTAGCGCAGTTTGTAGTCTGTGTGCAGTTTATCCGGATGTTGTTTATTGCGGTCAACTGCCTGCAACTGCAGGTTTTCAAGTTCAACGCCCGACACTGCAATAAGCTTTAATAACCGCGGTACTTCGCGCTCGCTGTCGTGGCACCAGCTGCCAAATAATACCACTAAGCTGACACCCGACAGCGCCTGCATTTGCTTCAGCTCCTGTTGTGTTGGTGTATAGCGGCCATATTCATCAGCAAAGGCAGCATAGTTTGTCAGCAGTTGCTGCTGGCTAAGCAAGCCAATAGCATCCGGCCCCTTTTCTGCGGCTATAAGGGCCTGGCTGCACAGTGTTAACAGACAACAAAACAACAGACGTTTTAACATGATAATGCTATCGGAAGTTTGATTAGCCAACATCATAGCCAGTGGTTATAGTGGCAGCAATAGCGCTTTGGCATCAGGTTGCCTGTATTGTTGCAACAGGCACAGATGTTTAGCAGGAGTAACTATGGCAAAACTGTTTTCTTACGGCACGTTGCAGCAGAAAAATGTGCAGCTGGCTAACTTTGGCCGCGAGCTAAGCGGCAGCAAAGATTCACTGCCGGGTTATATAGTCGGTGAAGTAGAAATTACTGACGAGCGGGTGCTGCGCGAAAGCGGTAAAGCCTTTCATCCTATTTTGCGCTTTAGCGGTAACCTGACCGATGAAGTCGCCGGTACTGTGTTTGAGCTGACCGAAGCTGAGCTTGCGCAGGCCGATGATTACGAGGTGGATGCGTATCAGCGGGTAAGCGCCCGGCTGAAATCGGGTATTGAGTGCTGGATTTATGCTGCGGCTGAAAAATAACACAGCCCGCATTAGCGGGCTGTGTTATTTGGGGGGGATTAGTTTGCCTGCAGTTTTACATTGGCAAACTTAATCATCGCTTCCGGGCTAACCATATGTTCGGCCAGTTCACCGCTTTGCATCCGGGCAAATTGCAGCGGTTCAGTAAAACCAAAGCTTAGGCTCAATTTTTCCGGCTTTTGTACAAAGGCGGTTAGTGTATCTTTCATATCTTGCGGCAACTGCTGTGCTGAACCAACGCCCGCCAGTGCTATACCTTGCACGGTACGGTAATCCGGCGTTTGGCCCATCTCGGCTGTCATTGCCAGGGTGCGTTCAATAAAACCTTTGTTTTCAATGGTGATGTTGCCATTTTTCAGGGCACCAGCCGCCAGTTTTTCAATCACTTGGCCGATATAAGCTTCATCAGATAACAGCGGTTGCAGCAGCTCTGGGGGTAGCGCGCTCAAGTCTTTAGCTATCTGCCAGAACTGTTGCATCTGGGCCAGGCTAAAGCTGTAATTAAGGGCAAACTCATCGTTAATGCGGGTTTGCTGGCTGAACATCAGTTCGCCGTTTTCATTGTAGGCATAGTCATAGTCGCCATGCAGGGCGATATCTTGCATAAAAGCGCTAGTTTGCGGCGGCAGCATTTGCAACACTGCTGAGGCGGCTTTAATGCCGGTTACCTTCACACTGCCTTTGTCGGCCAAACTTTGCGGTTGCATGCCTTTGGCCTGGATAAGATCGACAGTGGCGATGGTGCCCATTTCAGCTAAGGATATTTCCAGCCCGCTGATACTGTAGTTTGACAGCAGCACATTGGCAGACACGTCTTTATAAGCCAGACTGATTTCCGGCATTTCACCTGACGCCGCCAGCTCACGGTAACTTTGGTTGGCATTGTCTAATTGTTGTTTAATGGCGTCCTCTGCCTGTTGGTTGACATAGACTACCCCAGCGGCAGCTACACCAATCACTACCAGCGCTATCAGCGACTTTTTCATACTAATCCCTTAAAGGTTTGTTAATAAAACCGCAAAATGCTAACACAACCTAAAAACGCCGGATAGCTCAGGCGGTGTTTTTTTAGCAGCAGCTGCTGGTTTACCGCTGCATTAAAGCCTGCTAACGTCAACGCCAATGGCGGCTTCAAAGGTATGGCAGAATGGCAGACTACTTTCACTGGTTTGATTTACTCGGTATCGCAGTGTTCGCCATCTCGGGCACGCTGGCAGCCTGGCGCAATCAAATGGATGGCTTTGGCGTTATAGTACTGGCCAGTGTTACGGCCATAGGCGGCGGTACCCTGCGCGATCTTATTCTGGATGTGCCGGTGATCTGGATAAACAACAACAGCTACTTTTACGCTATTTTTATCGCCGCTATCGGTACCATTTTGCTGCTGCGTAACCGTTTAACAATACCGCACAATACGCTGCAGCTGTTTGATGCGTTGGGGTTGGCGTTTTTCGTTATTATGGGTACGCAGAAGGCGCTTGATTACGGCACCTCTACTATGGTCGCTATACTGCTTGGTACCATGAGCGGCGTCTGCGGCGGTATGATCCGCGACGTACTGTGCCGCGAAGTGCCGATGGTATTTCGCGGCGAGCTGTACGCGGTAACCTGTGTCTTTGGCGGCGTGGTGTATACCGGCCTGCTGGCGTTAGGAATAGCACAGTTTGCGGCAATGGTAAGCGGCATGGTGGCGCTGCTGTTGCTGCGCCTGGCAGCGATAAAATGGCAGCTAACGATACCGGTATTTAGCAAACATCATAACGAGCTGAACGAGCCTTAAGCCGCTGCCAGCTGTAACTTAGCCCCAGCGCAAACAACAGCAGGCAGCTAACGCCGCTTAACAACAACAGAATTTTGTATAGCACACCGCCAATGCTGGCAACGTGCAGCGGATAAAAACTGTTGCGCACTTTGTCAGCCAGGCTTAAATCGGCTGCCGCTCTGGCATACATCAGTTGGTAACTGGCCGGATGCAGTTGTAATACACCACGGCCATTCGGGTGCCATTCATCTTCTGCCTTAGCACGAAAGCTAATAACATCCTGCGCTTTGCGGCGAAAACTGACCAGCCGCAACTGTTGTGCCGGCCAGTGTGCTGTTGCTGTTGCCAAAGCACGCGGCCAGTCGGTCTGCTCCAGTGCAACGGGCGTAATACCGCTAACAGGAGTAAACGGATGCTGGTCCTGCCCCAGCACCGCAGTTAGCACTGTGCGGGTTTGCTGACTGAACACCATCATGGCACCGGTGGCACTGGTCAGCAGCAATAGCGGCAATAATAACAACGCCAGCAGGCTGTGGTACTGGCGCAGGCTGCGCAGCGATGTCTGCGCTTTGGGCAGTGTAAACAAGCGGCGGCTAAAGCGGCGCGGCCACCATTGCCACAGGCCGCACAGCAGCAGCACTGCACTGAGCAACCCTATTACGCCATTGACGGTATGGCCGGTTTTGCCACCAAGTAAATGCAGGTGAAAGTCATACACCCAGTCGATCCAGTCGGTATGCACCGGCCGGGTCAGCAGTAATTGCCGGTTACCGTCATAGTAGTAGCGCTGATTATCAAAAGTCACCGCTTCCAGCCAGTGGGCGTCTGCATCAGGAAATTTCACATAACGAAAGTTGCTGTCGTGCTGCAGCTGCTGCAGTAAAGGCCCCCACTGCTGAATGTCGCTAACCGGTGCTACCGCCGCCAGCGCAGGGTAACTCCAACGCAACAAACTATTTTTATATAGCAGCAGCGCGCCGCTAAGGCAAAGCAGGGTAAGCCAGAGCCCCAGCCCCCAGCCAAGATAGCGGTGAAGACGCGCTGCGCTCAGCATTTAGAAGCTGTGCTGCCAGTTCAGGCTAAGCGTACGGCCAATGCCGGCAAAGTAGCGGGCATTAGCCGGCGTGCTTTGCGCGTAATAGGTCAGGTACTGCTTATCGGCCAGGTTCTCTATACCCAGGCTAAAGCGGCCAAAGGCGGTATCGTAAGCTGTGCTCAGATCCAGCGTGGTATAGCCGTCAAACTGCTCAGCGGTATCCAGTGTATGGCTAAACAGCACATTGGCCTGCAGCCGGCTACTCAGTGCCGGTAACCATTGCTGCTGCCAGTACAGGTTTAACCGCTCTGGCGCAATGTTTACCCCGCCGAGGTCTTTATCGACCACATTGTCGTTGTTGCTGTCATAACGGCCATTAGTACGGGCGTAGCTAAAACCTATTTGGCTATCAGTGCCGAAGTAATACTGTCCTTCTGCTTCAATACCGTCTATTTCCGTTTTTTCGCGCCGTACACTGTAAATACCGTCGACATCGGCCTGTAAACGTGAACCCAGATCAGAATCCGATCGGTACGCGCTTGCGCGCAGTTGCCAACTGTCGAAATTGAACTCGACCCCCAGCTCCAGGTTATCTGACAGCACTGGTTGCAGCGTAAGGAAACTGTCTACCGACAAACCCGGTGTGCTGATGTCGCGCAGCACGCGGCCAACATCCGGCATGCTGAAACCTTCGCTGTAGCTGGCGTATAAGCGGGTGTTGCCGGTTAACTGCCATACGGCGCCGGCATTAAGTAGTAATTCGTCAAAGTCAGGTGAGCCGCCTGCAACGAAGGTGCTGTTGTAGGAGGCCAGCGTGGTAAAGTCGTCAACGTTTAATTTACCGTATTCATAACGGCCGCCGAGACTGAAGGTCCAGTTTTCCAGTGCGCTGTAACGCAGCTGAGCAAATGGGGCCAGGTTGGTAAACTCGGTTTCAGGCACCCAGTTTCGGCCCGTCAGCGCCAGCTCCTGATAGGTTTCATCCTGCAGCCAGTCGAGGCCGGTGCTCAGATCCAACCCGCTCATCGTCAGGTTAGGCTTAAACCAGGTTAAACGGCTGCCATATTTACGTGATTTGTTTTGCGACTGATCATACAAGCCCGGGCCGTAGGCCGGATCCTGAAACGCTGCAAAGGTGCCACCGCCGTATAGTGCGGCAAAATCCTGCAAAAACAGCTGCCAGCTCAGGTTACCGCCCCAAACCTGCTGATGCTGGTAATCCAGCGTTGCCGTGGTAACACGGTTTTGTGGTGCCATGCCTTCCGTTTCGCCGAGCACAGAAGTTGCCGGAATACCTTCAGCAACATTGCCGGCGACCTGTATATAGTCACCGTTGCCACGCAGCTTGTAGTGGTTAACCATCAGTTGCAGGGTTTCGTCGCTGCTTAGCTGCTGTGTTGCTTTAACAAACACATCGATGCTGCGCGAGTCCATCGTATCGCCCTGAGTGCCATCAACGCCGATAAAATCGCCATTGGCATCGCGGTACATGCCGTTGTCGGACACAGCAACGCCGGCGACCACGGCCAGCTTGCTATTACGGTAAGTGTGCAGATAGCTGGCTTTATAACTCTGGCTGTCGCTGCCACCGTCAGTTGGGCTGGAAAAGCCGGCACTTAGCTGATGAGTGTTTTCGGTTGCACTCTTGGTAACGATATTGATAATGCCGCCGCTGGCGCCCATGCCCTGAATAGCATTAGCACCGCGGATCACTTCGATACGTTCAATCATCGCCGGGTCAATGGTTTTGCCATCGCGCGAGCCGTTACGCAGCGGGTTAGACTGCGGCACGCCGTCAATCATATAGAGTGGTTCACGGCCACGTAAGGTTTCGCCGGCCGAGGTCAGTTTTTGCCTGCTGGGCGAGAAGCCTGGCAGCAGGTTGCCGATAATCGCAGAAATATCCTGGGTAAACGCCAGCTGGCTGGCGATCTGCTCCTGCGTAATCACGCTGATCGTTGCCGGTACTGTACTTACCGGTGCACTGCTGCGGGTAGCGTTAACTTGAATATGTTCTATCGCAGCGTCGTTAGCCTGCAGCAACGGGCTGCAGCATAACAATGCTAAAGCAAGACGTGACGGGGTAAAGCGGGGCAGTACAGACATAACCAACCTTGTTAACGTTAAGTGAAATGAGAATGGTTCGCATTTATATAGGTATTGTTAACAATTGTCAAGCTAAGGCGGACGAAAGGGCCGTTCGCCGTGCCTTTGACGGTCTTTTAAGGTAAGCTGCGCAGCGTGATATTGGCCAACTAATGCTGTTATGACCCGGTTTACCGTACTCGCTGCTGCCACAGAGCACCTGCTGCTGGAAAAGAACAGCGAATTTCTTACCTTTTTACATCCAGTCGACAACCGGGATGCGGCAATGACCTGGGTGGCGCATTATCGTACTCGCTACCCCGATGCCAACCATGTTTGCTGGGCCTACATTATTGGCAATACCCGCCAGCCGCAAACCCAGGCCTTTAGCGATGACGGCGAACCGGGCGGCACCGCCGGTAAACCTATGTTGCATGTGCTTACCGAGCGCGAGCTGGGTAACTGTCTGGCGGTGGTGGTGCGCTATTTCGGCGGCGTTAAACTGGGCGCCGGGGGTTTAGTGCGGGCTTATTCCAATGCGGTATCACAAGCCGCAAGCAACGCCGAACTGCGCGTGGTTAGCCCCAGTGTGCAGCTGAGTATTATTGTCAGCTTTGCCTTTGAAGCACGCTTACGCCAGCTACTGCAGCAATACAACGCATCGCTGGATAATGTCAGTTACAGCGACCAGGTAACGCTGAGCATCAGCCTGCCACAGGATGTAGAGCTGACATTGCGGCAGCAGCTTATTAATGAAACTGCAGGAACTATTGTTATTAAACCGTAAACATTGTAGTTTCTAACCCCAATTTTTCGGACAACTTCCCAATATGCAGCGTTTGCCTCAGCTCGATATCATCCGTGGTTTTGCCGTTTTAGGCATATTGCTGATGAACATTTTTGCCTTTGCTTATCCAATTGACTACGCCCACAGCCTGATCTGGCATGAAGCCGGTGTCAGCTTAGTTGATACCAGCTTATATAACTTACAGACGCTGTTAATATCCGGCCGTTTTTTGACGCTATTTAATTTGCTGTTCGGTATTAGTATGTGGTTAATCTTGCAGCAGTATGGTCAAGGTTATCTGCAGCGACGCCTGTATTGGCTGTGCCTGTTTGGTTTGGTGCATGGTGTGTTTTTGTGGAGTGGCGACATTTTGCTCTGGTATGCGTTGGCCGGGCTTATTGTGCTGAAACAGGGTTATTTACAGCTAGACAGCAGCGACTTATGGCGTAAAGCCGTGCGCTTCTTTGCTTATGGTTTGATTATGCCACTGTTTTATATGGTTTATCTGCTGTGGGCGCAAACAGAGCCTTTAGAAGCATTAACCGCAGAAACGCTAGCTGCACAGCAGCAATTGTGGACCGGATCTTATCTTGAGCAGCTAATACAGAATGCAATTTATGCCGTGCTTATGCTAATAGCATTTGCATTGACTTGGTATTGGCTGATGGCAGCAATAATGCTGTTTGGTGTTTCACTGTATAAAAGTGCCTGGTTTGACACGGGCTATAGCACGGCAATGACAAAGACACTGTTCTGGCTTGCCTTTGTGATTAGTAGCGTTACCGTTCTGTTGGACCATGTAAGCGGCTATGGCTATGGTCTGAACACAGCACTGCCGTGGGAACAGCTTGCTATGTTATTAATGGCGCTGTCATTTGCCAGTGTGCTAATTCACCGGCGCGATAATGCCTGGTTGCAACGCTGGTTGGCACCCTGTGGCAGGATGGCCTTTTCGCTTTATATCGGTCAAACGTTGCTGATGGTATTACTGTTTCGTGTAATACGGCCGGATTGGTTCGCCAGTCTCGATCGCACTGCGTTGCTGGGCATTGCATCAAGTATGATTTTACTGCAATTACTGTGCTGTCGCTGGTACTTCAGCCACTTCAACCAAGGGCCATTAGAGTGGTGCTGGCGCGTATTGAGTAAGAAGCCGGCAACAACCGGCTAAGCTAGCGTTTTGCTGGCATTTAGCCATTTTCCATGGATAATAAGCCGCTATAAATCGACGATAGCGGCGCCTTGTTTTTGCGCCGCCGACAGGATGCGCTATGTCTCAATTACTCCGTATTGTGCTGCTGCACACTCATCTGCCCGGCGTGGTGGAATTACAACTGGATCAGCACACCAATATTTGCGGTACCAATGCTTCGGGTAAAACTACCTTGCAACGTTTAGTGCCGGTGTTTTATGGCGAGCAGCCGAACCGGGTGGTGCCAAAAACCCGCAAAAAGTTTGATGAATTTTACCTGCCATTTTCCAACAGCTACTTAATTTATGAATATCAGCGCGAAGATGGCGCTATCTGTCAGGTGGTATTGACCCGTAAAAGTGATGGCGGAGTCGATTACCGCTTTGTCGGCGCTGCCTACCAGAGCGATTTTTACCTGACACAAAGCGAGGATGGCGTGAAAGCCATGAGCTATAGTGACTGGGCTGCCAGTATGCGCAGCCGGCCCGATGTGCAGGTATCGGCCAAGATTAGCGCTACCAGCGAATATCGCAGTATTATTCAAAACGACGCCGCCGCGCTACGTGGCAACAATGCAGACAGCGTCAAACTGCGCCGTTTAGCCGCCAGCTTTAGCTTGGTCAGCAGTGGCCACAAACTACGTCATATTGAAAAGCTGGTCAGTGCCGTGCACGCCAAAGAGGGCAAAATGGACACGCTAAAAGCGATGCTGGCGGCCATTTTTGAAGAAGACGGCGTTACCCTGCCGACTACTAAGGTAAAAAACACCAAGGCGCGTGAGTGGATCCTGCAAATGCGTCAGTCAATGCGGCTGGATAAACTGCAGCAAGACTTTGAGCGCTTGCAGCAGTTAGCGCAACAACTGGACAGCGCCGAAGCGCAGTTAGCTGCCTTATTGCCGCTGTTACAACAAGATGAAAGCACACAACAGCAGTGCAAAGCCGATGCCGAGCAACAGGTTAATGCGCTACGCGGCCAGTTGCAGCAGTTAAAAGAGCAGTTTGGCCAGCAGCAGCTGGAGTTAAACAGTCAGTTGGCCAAAGCCGAAGCCAGCTTACACGAAACCAGTGCCCGCTTAGACCAGCTGCAACAGCGCTTTGACGACTATGACAGCAAAGATATGCCGAAATTACAGCGTGATAGCGATGCGCTGCCGTTGTGGCGTGAGCAGCTGGAAGAAACGGTTGAGCAATATCAATTGATGGTAGAGCAGCACGGCGATTTAGAACGCCAGTTAGAGCAGCGTAAAATCAAGCTGGCTGAAGCCTTTAACCGTTTAAGTGAGCAGCACCGCGGCAAAGCGCGCCAGTTGCAGCAACAAAAAGATGCCACCCGCGAGCAGCAAGACAATAAGCTGGCGGCGCTGGAGCAGGCTTTTCAAAGCCGGTTGCAGCAGGCGCAGCAGCAGTTTGCGCAGCAGTTAACCAACATCAGCAGCAGTATCGCGGTGCTTAAAAGCCAGCTGGCTACCTCACAGCTCACGGCAGACGAACTGGAGCAACAACGCAGTGCCGAGCTGCGGCTGGAGCAGGCGCAGCAACAGGCACAGCTACAAGGCCGGCAGTTACAGCAATTGCAGGCACAATATCAGCAGGCGCGCACTCAGCGCGATAACGCCGATCAGCAGCTGCAACTTAGCCGTAAAGCCCTGCACAGCGCTGAACAACAGCTGCAGCAATTGCACCGCCAGTTAACACCAGAGCAGGGCAGCTTGCGCCACTTCTTACGGTTGCACTACCAGGGCTGGGAGCACAAGCTGGGCAAGGTGCTGGACGAGCGCTTGCTGGAGCGGCAGGATTTACAACCGCATCTGGCAGAGCTGAGCGACAGCCTGTACGGCCTGCAGTTGGAACTGGCTGCGATAGACACACCGGATTACGCTCAGGATGAGGCGGCTATTCGTCACCGCATCGCCAGCGCCGAGCAACAGCTGGCGCAGGCTGGCGCGAATAAAACCGAGGCAGAAAAAGCGCTGCAACAACTGCACGAGCAGGCTGAGTTAAGCCGTGGCCAGCTGGAGCAGGCACAGTGGCAGCTAACCCAGTACGAACAAAATATCGAATACGCCCGTGATGCGCGTAACCGGCTACAGGCAGAGCAGCGCGAGCTGGCCGCCAAACGCCAGGCCACAGTCAAAGCCGAACTAAGCGCGCAGCAACAACAACTGGATAAACTCACGGCGCAGCAACAGGCTGATCTTCAAGATCTGAAAGCGGACCATAACAGCCAGAAACTGGAGCACAAGGCCGACTGGCAGGCGGAACTGCAGGTATTTGACGAGCAACTGGACGAGCTGGAACGCCAGCTGGAACATAAACGCGAAGACAACAAAAACCAGATCAAAGAGTTACAGCAGGCATTTAACGAAGAGCTATCGGCCAAGGGTATAGATCCGCGCCGTTTAACCGAGTTAAAGCACAAGCAGGACCAGCTGAAAACCGACATTAAAGCGGTAGAAGCCCGCCAGGATGAACTGACCGCCTGGCAGAAATTTATTGCGCTGGACTGGCAACAACTAAGGCCAGAATTGCTGGGCAAAGAAACCGAGTTAAAACAGCAGCTGCGCAGCGTAAAGCAGGCACTGGAGCAGCAAAAAGCCGATTACAGCGCCACAGTGAAAAAACTCGACGAGCAAAAGCGGCAGCAGCAAGAGCTGATGGCTCAGGCCGAGCAGTTACTGGCGCAGTTACGGCCAGTGTTTGCCCGCTTTAAAGAGCTGTATCTGGCTGACGTTAGCCCGGCAACATTAACTGCCTCGGCCGATATTATCGAACGGCTGGCGCGGACCAATGAAGCGCTGGAGCAGCGTAGTAAAATAGACAGCGCGTTAAAAGCCGCGCTGGAGCAATTTGAAACCTTACTGAGCAAAGATGCCGGGCCGGAATTTTTAGACCGGTTGCAGCACGAGCGGCGCCAACTGCCGGATCATGCCGGTAAACGCCAGCAACTGCCTATCTTGCACGGTCTGCTGCAAATATTAAAAGATGCCCAGCAGCAATTGCTGGAAATGGGCGAGAACATCGGTGGCGATCTGAAAAAGTTCTTTACCGTGTTCAGTGATATTAATCGTCGTATCGCGCTGCAAAGCCGCCGTTTAAGCGAAGCGGTAGCCGATGATTTACTGCTGGAAGGCATAAGTAAATCGGAAGTGCGTATTTTATCGACCATCGACGAGCTGGGCTTTTGGCAGCCGTTAAAACATTTCGCCAAACTTTACGACGACTGGGGCGCTTCGGGCAAAGCCTTACCGTCAGAGCAATATCTGAATGCACTGGCTGATGTGGTTGAGCTGCTGCGGGCCGATGAGCAATACAGTATTGAGTCCCTGCTGCGACTTGAGCTGCATTTAAGCGAAGGCGGCTCTGAGCTGGTGATAAAAAATGATCGCCAGCTATTGGAATCCTCCAGCCATGGTATGGCGTACTTAATTTTATGTAAGTACTTACTGGCGTTTACCCGCTTGCTGCGCGGCGCGGCCAAAGTGATAATTCACTGGCCGATAGATGAAATTGGCACCCTGGCGTATCACAACGTAGAAAAACTGTTTGCCGCCTGTAGCAGCAACAATATTGTTATTGTTGGTGCTTTCCCGAATCCGGAATCTGATGTGTTAATGCTGTTTTCGCACCGCTATTTAATTGAGCCGAGCCAGCAAGACCCTAGTAAGCGCCAGTTAAAACGTATTCAACCGAAAATCAGCCGCTTAGCCGAGCGACTGGCCAGTAAACAGCAGGAGGCAAGCTGATGTTACAACACGGACCCTTACTGGAGCGCTTGCTGGCCGGAGACTTTATTTGTCAGGTTAGCGACGAAGATGCGTTTCGCCATTTAAGTAATGAGCAAACCCAGCAGGAAATTAACCACTACCTCCGGCCGTTAAACCGGCGTTTAGTCGCCAATGACGATAACAGCGTGTTTTTTCTCGGCTACCATGAGTTAACCAAAGATGCGCGTGAACAGCTAAGCAGTCAGTTTGCTTTAACGGTGCAATCTTTGTTGCCGCTGCTGGAGTGGCTGCAATTGGTGCAGGAAACCCTGGGCCGCGATAGCGCACTAACCGCCGGTGACACCATTAAGCTGCAGGAATTTGTGCTGCGCACCGAAGATAACCAAAGCCTGCGTCAGCGCCTGAACCAGCTGGCCAGCGATCGCTTTTTTAACAGCCAGAGCGAGCAGCTGGATAACCAGATCAAGCTGATTTTCCGCCGCTTAAAAGAACACGGCTACCTGCTGCAACCACACCACGATAGGCAGTACTACATTGTTACCGGAAAAATTGACTATTTAATTGATGTTATTCGTTTTATCCGTGATGAAGAACACTTACCGGTTGATGATACGCCCGTGCAGGAGGCACTGATCTGATGGCGCCGGCAGATATTAGCAGCGGCATCGCCTCTAACCTGTTCAACATCGGCGCTGAGCGCTTGGCATTATTGGGCAAGCACCATAAGGCGCTGATGCAGGGCTATTTAGACGGCTTTATTGATGAAACCGCCTTTAGTGAAGGCGCATTGAAAAAGCTGATCGCGGCGCGGATTTTATGGCGGCCGGATGAGCAGCAGGCGCTGGCGCTGCGGCCATTGGTCAGTGAGCTGATTGCCAGCATGATAGCCGATGAAAACCGCCGCCAGATCAACGCTGATGTTGCCGAAAAACTGGAACAAATCCGTAACCGGGTGCAGGCATACCGTGATGCGCAGTACAAAGGTGATTACAGCGTAGCCGAGCTGCAACTTCAGCGCTTAACCGAGCACGTGCACGATTTAAGCGGCCAGTTTGAAGAAGCGATAGACAGCTTGTGGCATAGACTCAACAGTGACTTTGGCTTTGTTGCCAGCCTGGATGATAAAATCCGCGAAAACGAACGCGCGCAAAAGCAATTGCGCCGTTTGCTTGACGGACTGGTGCTGCTGGATTTTAACGAGTTAATTGAGTTGTCAGAGGGCAATAACCACTTGCGTAAATTGCTGGTGAGCCAGCTGCAAAACCAGCTTAGTTCGCATCACAGTAGCTTACTGGAAGTGCAAAAGCGTTTAGTCGAATTGCTGGCCAAGTTCCGCCAGCAGCAAGCCCGCTCGTTATTAATTGCTAATATGGCGGCATTTTTGCGTCAGCACCCGAAGTACCAGCCAGCCGATTACCCCAACCGCAGCGAGCTGCCTCAGTTGTTTAACCAGGCGGCAGCCATAGTACCGCAGGCATCGATAGCGCTGGATAAAGCCAGCGAGCGGCAGATCTTAGCCGAATTAGTACGGGCGCTGCCGCGGCATAAGGCGGTGTCGCTAAGCGAGACGCCGGCGGCCAGTTTTGCCCAGCAATGGCAGGATGAAGCCATCGCCGCGCGTCAGCAGGCGCTGAAAACCGACGTCGAGAACTTTTATCTGCGTGTTATCGACCATGGCGGCAAACTCAGTGCGCTGGAATATTTGTTGCAGCAGCAACTGGAATGGGACAGCGAAATCTGGCTGTATCAGATCATCGCAGAATATCAGGCCCTGCCGCTGGACGAAAAACAGATGTTTGCTATCAAACGTGATGAAGCGCCCGCCAGCAGTAGCAACCAGTTGCTGATTATTCGTGATATCAGCCTCAGCCTGAACGCACAGGCGGCCTGATGCAAACTGCACTCAGCCCCGCAGCTTGCCTTTTTCTGCGCCAACTGGCGCCCAAGGTAGCTGCAAAGGGCAGGGTGAAAAAAACGACCAGCCAAAAAGCGGTGCAGGAAGTGTTAAGCTGGTGCCTGATCCAACAGCTAAGCGGCGTCTCTGCCAGTTGCCTGCAGCGGCCGGAATTCTACTTTGAATCAGGTTTACTGCAGCAAATCGCCAGTGTGCAACAAGCACTGGGCCAGCCAGATTTTCGCACCGACATCAGTACCCTAAGCCGCACCGACGCGGCCACTATCAGTACGCTGGAGCAAAAAAGCATTGGTATCAAGCCACGCCAACAGCGGGTGTTACTGAGCTTGGCCCAGCCACAGCTTGTTGCCGGAATAGCAGCGCAAGTGCTGGATCTCGACTGGCAACAGCTGCAACTGGCACAGTTTGATGCGTTGTTGGTGGTGGAAAACCTCGATTGTTTCTATCAGTTGGACGCCTTTTCGCTGGCACTACCGTACATCCAGCCATTAATAATCTATCGCGGGGACAGCCAGTACAGCCAAGGCTGCAAAGCGTTAAAAGCCGCCTGGCTGAAGCAAAACAAACCGGCATTATACTTCGGTGATTTCGACGCCAAGGGCGTTAGCATTGCCTTAAATGAAGGCTACAGCGCCATGCTGTTGCCGGATATTGCCACACTGCAACAACGCGCCAGCACGGCCATGCTGCCGGATAAGCAGTTAAGCTTTGTTGTTGGTATCAAAGCAAAATCAGTTACCAGCCAATTTCAGCCTTATCAACAGTTGCTGTGCCGGCAGTTAAAGGGGCTGAGGCAGCAGAATATGCAGGGTATGCGGTTAGTGCCTGTAAAGTTAGTAGGGTAGATTAAAAGTCTGCAGACCACATCGGTCAGCGCTGTTGACAGAAAGTGACTACGGGGTATAGTTTCTAAAACAATAACTTGGCTCTACGGATGGCGACTTTTCAACACCCCGGCGCTTTACGCGAGGCGCAGCGACTCATTCAGCATGCCCTGGATAATGGCGAGACACGTCTCGATTTAAGTGACCTCAGATTACGTCAGCTGCCTGAAGAACTGACGCAATTGGCGAACCAGTTGATAAGTTTAAATTTATCTGGTTGCACTGTACTAACTGATATTGAACAAGTTAATCAGCTAAAGCTACTAACTCATTTAGATCTCCAACGTTGTTATGCTCTAGATTCTCTCTACTGGTATTAAATCACTTAAAAATCTAACTCATCTGAATTTGATGAGCTGTAGTATATTGACGAATTTGAAAAGTATTGCCCACTTATCAAACCTAACGGTACTTGACATCACAGGTAGCGATAATTTAACCAGTTTAGAAGGAGTGGAGAAGCTTACTAAATTGACATCACTCGACGCTACTTGGTGTGACAACTTAGTTTGTTTATCAGGTATCGAGCACCTTTCTAAACTTAAGCGGCTCCAAGTCTTTAGTGACGCCCCTAAAGTATTTCCACATGTTAGTTGTCTTGAAAATCTATCACTGTTGCAGATATCAGTAGATAAGTCACTTCCGTCTCTTAATGATTTGTTCAAGTTGAGTAACTTGACTGAACTTGAAATTGATTTTACCGAGTCTGCACCTTGCCTTATGGATATACAGCAACTCAAGCGCCTTAAGCGATTATCAGTATTTGGTCATTGCGGAATAGACAACTTACATGCGTTAAAGACATTGATAAACTTAGAGCGACTCGAATTATTCGCATGCGATAATTTGCGTAACATAAAAGGTATAGAGTTTTTAACGAACTTAACTGAATTGAACTTACAGAGTTGTGAGAATTTAGCGTCCATCGAGGGGGTTGGATGTATAAAAAATTTAACAAAGTTAAACCTTAGCGAGTGCTCCAGCTTGTTAACTTTATCAGGAATTGAGCAGCTCGCGGAGCTAACTGAATTGAATATTAGCCACGCTCAATCTCTGAAATGCATTGAAGGACTTCAACATTTAAAAAATTTAAAAAAATTACAGGCTTTTAATTGCAGCGCAATTACTGACATTGCGTTTTTTAATGGATTGAATAAAATTGAAGAGATTGGTGTTAGCAATTGCGACTTCATTACATCTCTGTCAGATATAAAACACCTTGCAAGTTTAATAAAACTTGATATTTCCGGTTGCAAATCTCTTACGAATTTGGATGGGTTAGAGAACTTAAGTTTATTAACATCACTAACCTTGAGTAAATGTTCCGCTTTAAATTGCTTGCGCAGTATTGAAAATTTGAAAAATCTACGTGAGTTGAGGCTGGATGGTTGTGCTTCAATAAAAAATTTAGATTTCTTAAGCAAGTTAGAAAATCTAACTCATCTTAATATTGATGGGTGTGTTGCTTTGGAAAGTATAAATAATTTAAGTTCATTAACTCAGTTGAAATTTCTTTGTCTAGGAAAGCACTCAATTTTATCTGACACATCTGCACTTGGCGGTTTAAATAAGTTAGAGTACCTTCATATTGCAGGGAAGATGCTTACTTTACATTTACATTTGGATAATTTTAAAGAGTTATTGTTTAACGCGCCTCGTATTGATGTTTACTCGCGTAGTGATAGGTTAGCTATAGAACATGTTCCGGCTGAAATAACTCAGGATTTCGATCTGGTAGCTTTCGAAGATTGGTTGTTTGAATGTGAGCAACAGGGAATTGAAAGTCCAAAATCATTAAAAGTAATGTTGTTAGGAAATGGTCGAATAGGTAAAACTCAGTTAGCCAGGAGGTTGAGGCAGGAGGCATTTGACGAAACCGTGCCCAGCACTCATGGTATTCAGATCCATAAATTTCACCTGCCTGATAGTGAAGTGGAGCTAAAGTGCTGGGATTTCGGTGGTCAGGATGTTTACTTGGGTACTCATAGCCTTTTTATTGATCAACGTGCGTTGTATTTACTACTGTGGCATCCAGACTTTGAAAATAACGATCAAGTTGCTTGCGAACAACTTGAGATGCGTAATAGACCACTAAGCTACTGGCTTGCGTATCTAAAGTCACTGGCAGGTGATCAAGCCAATGTTTTGGTTTGCCAAAGCCAGTGCGATAGTCCAGAGTGCGACCGACCTGCTCCCATTCCACATCCGCCTCCATTTCCTACTCTCCGGCCGTTAACGATTAGTACCAAAGTGAAAGATGGTCTGGCTGTTTTTCTTCCGAGTTTTGAGCGCGTGGTAAAGCAGCAATTGGAACGAAATGGTGAAGTGTGGTTGCCAAAATCATGGCTGGCAGTCGAACTTGAGATTTATTCACTGAGCAAACATAGGAAGCAAATTTCCTTCGAAGAGTTTGAAGATATCTGTTCCGATTATGACGTGGCGGCGCCGATGACGCTGGCAAACTTCCTTCACCAAAGTGGGGTGTTGTTTTATCGTTGTGGTCATTTTGACGATCATTTAATACTTGACCAACAATGGGCTTTACAGGGAGTTTATCTTCTTCTGGACAGAAAGCATGTATTGCCTCAGCTCAAAGCTTGCAGAGGACGATTTACGTTGGGGATGCTGGAGCACTGGATTGTTCAACATCATTTAGATAGCAACGATATTGACTTGTTTCTGGAGATGATGCAGCAATGCGGAGCATGCTTCAAAGTAGATGAAACTCATTACATCGCACCCGATAATTTAGAAGAACTAGACGAAAACGATGCTCATCAAATTTGGCAGCAGGCCCGCCCGGATATTGAATTAGAGCTACATTTTTCGTTTTTACATGATGCAACTATGCGGTTTCTACTAAGTAAAATTGGCGAAGTCGCAAAGGCGCACGCTTATTACTGGCGTTATGGTTGTTGTTTCTACGATAGCAAACATCATGTAAAAGTCTGGTTTCAATGTGAGTTGGACGCTTTGGGAAATGAGCTACTCAGCAATTTTAGCCAACCAGGAAAAATTATAATTCGCTTAGCGGGTTCGCAAAGTAATCAATTGGCAAAACACTTACTTGAGTCGATAACAAAGGCCCATCACCTTGGGCAGTCACCAGAAGTTAATTGGATAAAAGGTGAGCCATCAGCTAGTAAAAATGAGCAGCAGGAACGAAAGCAAACAAAGCCTTTTGGTGATATAGGCCCTGCAGTGCTGCCACCAGTGAAACCACCATCGATTTATTTCTCATATGCGTGGGGTAAAGAGGAAGATGCACGACAACAAGCAAGTGATCAGCTGTATGAAAAGTTAAAGGCTGAGAAATTAAATGTATTTAGGGACAAAAACTCTAATGAAATGGGCAGCAGTATTGCTGAATTTGAACGCCAGATTGGTGCTGGCGATTTTGCTTTAGTGATTCTAAGCCAAAAATATTTATATGAGTCAGCGCATTGCATGAAAGAGTTAGCGTTTCTTTACGAGTATAGCCAGCGCCAGCAGAGCGACTTTACCAAGCGAGTGATTCCTGTGGTCCTAAGTGATATCAATATTGATAACCCTATAGAGCGGTTAAAAATTGTCAAACATTGGAAGCTCAGGAAGAATGAGTTGCAGGTATTGGTTGAAGAGGTAGGTTCAGAATCAGCTGGGGCAAGCTCTGTTGATGAGCTGCAGTTGATGAGTGCCTTCATTAACTGCATTGCTAACGCATTAGCGTGGTTAAGTGATTTGGTAACTGAGCGACAGCAAGATCTCCAAGTGGAAGCTACTTTGGAATTGGTTAAAAGTCGCGTTGAAGAGTATATGCAAAGTAAGTAGTACTTTGTACAGGAGGCTGCTACTTGGTTCATTATCTTCGGCTGGGGGTAGTTGCAAACTCGAGCCTGCACTTGCCTGAACTCTCATAAATATAGTGGCTATATTAACTAAATCCACCTGCCATAGTAAATCTGATTAGCTGATAAAGGCCGTTACGCCAGTGGCGAGCAGCTGCTAATCAAAGACGACTCTCCTGACTGAGAACGCATTTTAGTTACCGAGCGCAACAAAAATTAAAACTAACAGCTACACTTTGTCAGTGTTAAAGCACGCATTCCCGCTTACCGGCAACATTACCAGCAAAATCTAATCGCAGGGCGTTTGGCCCTTCGAGTCCTGACAGCATGGAGCAAAAGGATGACCAGTCAAACCACCATTCAGTTTGCAGTTCGTACTTCTTCACAAGACGCCACAGAGCCAACCGATGCTGACTATCAGGTACGCAGTTTCAAACTCGCGGGCGGCGAAAAGCGAGCCATGGGCAGCACCCAGATGCTTAACGCCGAAACCGGCAAAGATTTAGTACACCTGGTTTTAAAAGATAACAGCGGCCAGCCGTTTGATTTGTGGTTGCATCCGGAGCATGCCCGGGATTTGTTGCTAAGCCAACAAGGTGGCAAATTAGCCACAGATGGCACAGTGCAGGTGCCTGCCAACGCGCAGTGGCGTAGTCAGGATGGTGCGCAGCGGGGCTTTATCAGTGATGTGCTTATAGATACGCTGGAGTTGCTGGGGCTGAAGAAAAAAGCGGCTAAATTTACCTCAGCAGCTATTGGCGCACGTATTGACAGCAAGGTTAATGAGGGCGTGTACCGCCTGTCAGAACAGACGATTGCGGACCTTAAACAAGCGACCACTTGTCAGTTAGACGCCGTTAGCCATCCGCAACTGGTGTTTATTCATGGCACTTTTAGTAATACCCAGGCGGGTTTTGCCGGCTGGTGGCAGCATCAACAGCAAATCCAACAGCTGTTTAGTCACTATCACAATCAGATTTATGCACTTGATCATGCCACTGTTCTAAAAAGCCCTTTGTTTAACGCTCTGACGCTGGCAAAAGCCTTGCCGAAACGGGCAACTTTGCATTTGGTTACGCATTCGCGCGGTGGGCTGGTCGCGGAGTGCCTGTTGCGGGCTTTAATGCTAGCGGCCGATAAACAGCTGTTTGACCAAGAAATATCAGACTATTTTCAGGACGATGCCTACTCACAACACAAACAGGAACTGACCGAGCTGGTCAAGTTGCTAAAAAGCAAAGATATTCGGATTGAACGACTGGTACGGGTGGCCTGCCCGGCGCACGGGACCTTGCTGGCGTCAGATCGGCTGGACGCGTATCTTAGTGTGCTGAACTGGCTGGCAAAGCGGGCTAATATTCCGTTGTTGCCTGGCCTGCTGGATTTTACCAAGGCAGTGGCACGTGAACGCACCGATCCCGCCAGTCTGACGGGTATTGAGGCGATGCGGGCTCAAAGTGCGGTAATACGGTGGCTAAATGCGCCCCTTAGTGCTGGTTGTGACAGCCAGTTACGTGTGGTGGCAGGCGATATTGCCGGTGACTCGCTGGTATCCTGGATAAAAACTTTACTGGCAGACAGCTTTTACCGTACAGATAACGACTTAGTGGTACAGACCAGTGCTATGTATGGCGGTGTGCTGCGCCGCGATGCCCGCTTTATACTGGAAAGCAGCGGCAAAACCGACCATTTTAATTATTTTAGTAATCTAAGTACCGCCAGCGCTATTACTGAAGCATTAACACAACAGCAACCGTCTGGCTTCTTGCCGGTAGGCCCGTTGTCTTATCAGGGCAAAAGTGCCAGTGGCGTGCGCGCCAGCGATGAATCCCGCTTTAGCCCCAATATTTTAGCTGCCAACGATTTGGGGAATACGGCAAAGCCCCTGGTGCTGGTGCTGCCGGGTATCGCTGGTAGCCATCTGCAGACAGCTGGCCGGCGCGAATGGCTGGCGCTGCACCGCGCTTTTGGCATGCTGGATCGCATTCGCCTGCGAGATAATGACAACATCGAAGCAGACGGTGTGTTGGAAACCTACTATCAAACTCTGATAGAGCAACTGGCCTTGCAGTATGAAGTGTTGCCATTCAGTTACGACTGGCGCCGTTCGCTGGAAGATAGCGCTACTGCCCTTGCAGCGGTGCTACGGCAACAACTTGCTCACCGCCCTAATGCCGCTATTCATCTGGTGGCGCATTCGATGGGCTCTCTGGTGTTTCGCGTGCTGCAGATCGTTGAACCGCAGTTATGGCAAAGCTGGTTGAACCGGCCCAATACCCGGGTAATGTTGCTCGGGCCACCAAACAACGGTTCCTGGGCACCGATGACTATGCTGACTGGTGATGACTCTTTTGCCAATATGCTGTGCCGGTTAAATGGCGATTTACAGACGCTGGAAAGCCGTGAACTGATTGCAGATTTTACCGGTTTGCTGCAGTTACAGGCCGGTTTGCATGACCCGCAGCACCCGATGGCACAACAGGCCTACTGGCACCAGTTAGCCGAAGCAGATCAAATGGTTGCTCAGGATACTAACCCTTGGTTTAGCCGGTTTTCGAAAAAGCATTTGTGGGCCATCCCGAACCAGAGCACGCTAGATAAGGCGAGTTTGCTGCGCCATAAACTCAATGCTCAATTGCCGGTAATACAGGGCTACCAGGACAAAATCGGTATGATACTGGGCTCCAGTCCGCAAACGCCGGCAGGCTTTGTTGTCAATAATCAGGGGGCGTTGCGGTATCAATTTAGCCCTGACGGCGATGGCCGGGTGTGCTGGCAGGATTCTGTTATTGCAGGCATACCAACCTGGTTAAGTCCGCAGGTACATGGCGCTTTAGCCAAAGACAAGAATGTCATTGCTGCCTGTCAGCAATGGTTAGCGGGCAACGTGATGCAGCCATCTGGTTTGCAACCCTTTTATTTACCTGAGCGACGTAGCGAGGATGGAAAAGGGTCGCTGGTCACCAAGCCCAGAGTCGATGCCGACACAACGTACAGCGCTTACCCATTGGATGAAGCCGCAATGATGCAGGCGTTGTTTATTGATAGCACAGTTAGCAGGCAACAAGGATTGCAATCACCACCGCTTGTACTAAATGTGCATAACGATGATTTGCGATTTGTACGCCAGCCGCTGCTATTGGGTCATGTTAATGCCATGCAGCTGACGGGGTCAGAACAGGCCGTAGATCAGCTTTTAGGCGGAGATTTGCAATTGGCGTTGCAATCTGGTGTGTACCCAGTTGTGCCGGGGCAGTACCAGATTTTTGTTAATCGCCAGCAAAACGTGGCCAATCCACTGGCTTATCCTAAGCCGGTAGCTGCGATAGTAGTAGGGCTGGGCGATGAAGGCGAGCTGACGCCCGCAGCAATCCGTCGCACAGTTCAGGCTGGCGTAATCGGTTATTGCTTGCAGCAACAGCGCCAGATCTCGCAGTTAGAGTTGGCAGTGACCATTTTAGGCAGTGGCGGTATTGTTACGGTTAGCCAGTCTGTGCAGGCCTTGGTGCAAGGCGTGCTGGATGCTAATGAAAAACTGCAACAGCTGGCGATACAGCGACCGCATCGCACAGTGGCGTATGTTGGTCGGTTATTAATTATCGAGCAGTTTCATAGCCGGGCTCTGGAGGCGTGGCATACGCTGCACGACTGGAGCGCGCTAAATAAAGCCTTGCCACTGGAGTTAACAAAGCAAGTTACAAATGGCAACAATGGCATTTCTCAGCCGGTAGACGGCCACTATCGCAGCGTGAAATATGATTTACTGCGAGTAAGCTCCCGGCCATTACACCAGCATAGGCCGGTTGCAGCAGGACTTTTTGATTCGTCGAGTCATTTACTGCTGGAGTTTGCTCTGTTTACCCGTCGCGCCCGCTCTGAGCTTTACTACAAAGAAATTCAGGTGGCACAAATCCGCGAGTTGCTACACAACTCCGAGGTAACGGGTAATTTTGATCAGACATTAGCCAAGACGCTGTTTCACTTGGTTTTGCCACATGAACTAAAAGCCAGCTTGGCTGCCTGTAGTGAGCTGGTACTTGAGCTGGATAACTATACGGCCTGGATCCCGTGGGAGTTGCTTATTGAAGGTGCGGTGCAACACCAGGCTTCAGATCCCGATAATGGGCAAAGGTTTAACAACAATGTGCTGCGTAAACTCCGCTTACGCGAGTTCAGACGCCAACCAACAGCCAGTTTGTCTGACAAGATTCTGGTGATTGGCGAGCCGTTAGTTGATGAATCAGTGGCGCCATTACCGGGTGCGGTCAGAGAAGCAAAACAAGTAGCTAAGGTTTTTGCCTCGCGTGCGCAGCTACTGCTTAACAGTAGCAGCAGCGATATTTTTAAAGCTGCATTAAGCCATGACTGGCAAATAGTGCATCTGGCAGGTCATGGTCTTTACTGCCCGTCAGAGTCCGGCCAATCGCATAGTTGTAAAACTGGCATGCTATTACAAAACGATATCGTATTTGGGCCAGCTGAATTTGACAGTATGCAACATGCACCTGAATTGGTATTTGTAAATTGCTGTGAGCTGGGTAAAACCGAGCAGCTAAACACGGCACGTTATCAGGCTTTTGCTGCCAACGTTGGTGAACAACTTATCCGCAGCGGAGTGCGTTGTGTGGTGGTGGCGGCCTGGGCAGTGGCAGACCAGGCCGCTGAAGCCTTTGCAGGTAATTTCTACCAGGCATTGCTGCAAAACATGACGTTCGCCAGGGCAGTACAGGCTGGGCGCAAAGCCGCGTTTGCTGCCGCACCGCACGACAATACCTGGGCAGCGTATCAGTGCTATGGCGACCCGGCCTGGCGTTTAGTTGACAATGAGCAGACTTGTGAGCTACAAACGCCGCCTCTAGCCAGTGCCCGCGAACTGCTACTCACGCTGGAACAATTGCAAACACAGGCTGCCAATAGCAGTGATGGTGAACGGTCAGGTTTACAAAACCGACTGATGTCGATTTTACGCAGTAGCAACAACAGTTGGTTGCAACAAGGCCAGGTTGCGGAGCAGATTGCACACTGCTGGCTGGCACTTGGCGTTAAAGACCTTGCGCTACATTGGTTTAGCACTGCAGTAAATGCCGCTGATGGCTCAGCGAGTTTTGTGGCGCGCGAGCAACAACTTAATTTGCAAGTACGCCTGGCTACTGACGAAGCAACCCTGAAAGCCGCTACGCAACAACTACAGCATTTAATTGAACTGGCACCAACAGCTGAGCGCTATAATCTGCTGGGTTCAGCCTGGAAACGGCGGGTTATGCTGATAGACAACACGCCGACGGCAAAAGCGACGGGCAACCGCGCGCAGCAGCCAGCAAAGCCCACTAGCACAACTGAGCTAACTGCTGCGTTAGAACAAATGGTTGTAGCCTATCAACAAGCTGCCGATCTAAGGGCCACTGATGTTTTCTACCCACTAAGCCAGCTGTATCTGGCTAAGCTGCGGTTACATTGGCTGAACGCCAAACACCAGCCACCAACAGATGATGACTGGCAAAAATTGCAGCAACTTTACCAGCAGCAGGCTGAACAGGAAGCCGATTTCTGGAACCATGTGGGGCCATTGGAAGCCGTCATTTGGCAAGCTATGCAACAACAGCAACTGCATCTCTCACTGCCTGAGGTCAGCACACAGTTACAAGAGCTGCAGCTAAGAGTCAGCTCTGTAAATTGGTGGCAATCGGTACGAGATACTGCCGACTTTATAGGGAAACCCTATTTGCAGCATATTCAGCAAAACAACCTCGCTGCAGCAGAAAGCACAGCTGCACAGCAGTTAATGCAATTGTTGGCTAGGTTCGCAACATCAGGAGATAAATAATGCCTTTTACACATGCATGTTTTATAAGCTTTTCTAGCGATGCCGGCCCGGCTACTAAGTTTGCAACACTTTTTTATGAAGAATTAAAAAGCCAGCTGTCATATTTGGATAAAACTCTCTCCATATTTAAATATGATCAGTCGGGGCACGTGAGAGACAATGATGATTGGCAGCTGTGGATTTTGCCGCAGTTACATCAAAGCGCATTGATGATCACAATCGCGTCTCCAACCTATTTCAAGTCTGCTGAAACCTGCCTTAAAGAGTTTCGTTGTATGCAAGCACTTGCAAGGCATCGTTCTCAGCTATTGCAAAACAACCCTGCAGAGAACGAGTGGATTATTGGCATACGCATCTGTGCTGAACATGAGATGCCCGAGTTAAACCAAAACTATGCAATTTGGGATTTCCCTGGTTGCAGACCGTCTCCTAGCGCAGTGAGGCAACAGAGACATCGACGTACGGTGGAGATAATATCTGATTTGATCTTTCAGCGTTGCAAAAATATGCAGGCAAGGGTCGCGCAGTTACAGGTTCCAAAAGAACAACTAGAGCAGGCTATTGAACCCATAATGATAGATCTGGATACACCAGACGCCTTTCCAAGTTGGACAGGGGTCAAGCCATGATATTAAACAGAAACCGAGCTATTAACACCTATTTTGATAAAGAATGCATGATCAGATTTGCCGATCCAAACCAAGATGGTGAAATTATTACCTTTTACTCATACAAAGGTGGTACGGGGCGCAGTATTGCATTAGCTAATTGTGCCGGCTTAATGGCAGCCTGCTGGCCAGAGCAAGCCAAGCCGATGTTACTTATAGACTTCGATTTAGAAGCGCCTGGCCTGCACCAATATTTAAAAGATTTTCTGCCGTCAGATGCTAAAAATCCGTTGCAGCAGGGGACGTTGGAATTATTTACCTCGCTCAGTGAAAAAGTTGAGTTGCTGCTGCGAGAAGCCAAAACGGAAACAAATGAAAAATTAAGGCTATCGGATCAGGAATGTGACAACTTAATTCAAGATTTTGATTTTAAGCCGTACTTAGTGCCTGCTTCTTTTGAAAAAAGTACTTCAGCGAGTAAATCCGAAAAATGTTGGTTGATTCAGGCAGGAATGTTTGATTCAGAATATGGTCAAAAACTAGCGAAGGTAAATTGGCATCAGTTATTTAATAACGCCCCGGGTATATTTCGGTCACTTGCGGCTTATTGGAAGTCGCAATATGCCTGCATATTAATTGATTCCCGCACGGGGTTAAGTGACAGTAGCAGTATCTGTTCAACCCTCTTACCAGATGTTCTGACGGTCGTTTTTACACCAAATAGACAGAGCCTGGCAGGTATTACCCATGTAACAGAGTTTGCCAAAAACTACCGGCAAAGCTCTGCAGACCTGCGGCCATTGCGTGTATACCCACTTGCTTCGAGAATTGAGCAAAACAGTGAAGACTATCGGAATGTATGGCGTTATGGGGCAGAAAATCATCATGTATTTGGCAAAGTTGAAGGCTATCAGCCATTGTTCGAAAAGCTGCTGCAACCTGCTGGTAAAGAAGAGCTGGAATTTACTACGTCAGCTCAAGAAGGCATGCTCGACAATTATTTTGCACAGGTATTTGTGCCACACAGTCCAGATTATGCCTTTGGTGAACGTTTATGTTTTGTCAGTAGCGCGGCCAGAGACCGCTATTCGTTGCGTCAGGCTTATGAAACGTTTTTACCCTGGTTAGTTACAGGTGCAGAGCCTTGGCAATACCCTGCTGATAAGCTTTCAGCTCTGAAACTGGCGAATCTTTTGCAAGAACTGGCGCCACCTAAGCTGGAGTTAAGCTGGCTGGATAACTGGTTACGGGATGGTGAGCACATCCAGCAGCAAGAGCCGTTAGCTGAAATTGATAATTGGCTCAGTAGTTTTAAAGATGGAAAAACCGTTAAGCAACTCAAAGCTATGGAAGCGTCGGTGCGCTTGGAGCCTGTTAACGAAGAGCTTCTATCATTACTGCCCAATCTGGTTGTTTTGCTGGCGTTGCATAAATTGGAAAGTCAGCGCTGGAAAGAGCTACAGCAGCTTTTATCAGAGGCAGAAGAATTGCTTCGAGGCTATGGCTTAAATGCCAGTTTTGAAAATGCGGCGACTAGCTGGTTACTTCGTACACTAAGTACATCACCGCGATTAGTATTTTCAGCTATTGAGGCTGGGGCGATCACTAAACTTTGCGATTGGCTCGAAGCTATAGGTTTAAGTAGAAGTGCTAGCTGGGTATGGTTACATAGTTTGGTTAAAGCGAATATTGAGCACTATCACGCACCTACAATAAATGAACTTCGTTTAATCAATAAGCTGGAGAGCCTATTAAAACAGCAGCAATCACTGTTGGGCGATGACAACCAAAATACTCTCTATACAAAAAGTACTCTGGCTAAACTTTACTTTACTCAAGGAGACTTAACTCGTGCCCACGAGATACAAGTTGTGGTGCTTGCGGCAAACGAAAGCAGCCTTGGCACGGGGCATCAAAATACTCTCAATATTAAAAATGACCTTGCTGAAACCCTTCGGGGGCAAGGTGACTTAGCCGGCGCTCGCTTACTGCTAGAAACGGTACTCAAAGTACGAAAACACACCCTTGGCGAGCAGCATCCAGATACGCTTAGTTGCAAGAATAATCTGGCCGAAACCCTTAGAGCACAGGGTGACTTAGTTGGAGCCCGCTTACTGTTAGACGAGTTACTGATAGCATCTGAGATCACTTTGGGCAAGGAACATCTCGATACACTGATTACCAAAAGCAATCTAGCCAGCACTTTATGGCAGCTCGGCGACTTAGTTAGTGCTCGTATGCTGGAGGAGGAAGTATTGGAGGCGCGTGAACGTACTCTGGGACATGAACATCCTAGTACGCTAAGCAGTAAAAACAACTTGGCCGGCACTCTATGGCGACAAGGAGACCTGGCTGGTGCACGCATGCTGCTGGAGGCGGTAGTTGAAACGCAACAAAGGACTTTGGGCGTGGAACATCCTGATACACTTACCTGCATGCACAATCTAGCAGAAACCCTTCGAGTTCAGGGCGATTTAGCCGGTGCGCGCTTGCTTTTAGGGAAGGTATTAGATGCTCGTGAGCGAAAATTGGGGGCAGAACATCCCGACACGCTTAGTAGTAAAAATAACCTTGCTAGCACGTTACTAGGACAAGGCGATTTAATTAGTGCTCGAGAGTTGCAACAGGTTGTTTTGGAGGCGCGTGAACGCACTCTAGGCATGGAACATCCCGATACGCTTATTAGTAAAAACAACCTGGCTAGTACTTTAAAGATGCAAGGTGATTTAGCTGGTGCACGCATATTGCAAGAAGTTGTATTGGAAGCGCGAGAGCGCACTCTTGGAACAGAGCACCCTAGTACTCTTACTAGTAAACATAATTTAGCTCTTACATTAACGCAACTTAAAGAACATCAGGCTGCACTGCCGCTAATGCAGAACGCGCATGCAACTAGAGCTATAAAGCTAGGCAAGCAGCATCCGGATACATTGGGATCTGGACAAGCATTGTTAGATTTAATGCTAGAGATGGAGTTACATCAAGAAGCCAGAACTCTCTCAAAAGAGCTTCACCAAGCTAACACTGATTCGCAGCGAGGAAGTTTTGATTCCTAACTCAATAGACCTTTTTATCAGCTACCGCCGCACTCAGGCCTTAGCGGTGCAGGCTGCTGTTGCCGGTCTGGAGAAAGCTGGTATTCGCTGCTTTTTGGATACCAGCGACATTGACCCTCTGGCTGACTTTCCACAGGTGTTGCGCGGTGCAATAGCCAATTCTAAAGCCTTATTAGTGTGGTGGAGTGCCGATTATGTCGATTCGGAGCATTGCCTGGCCGAACTGACATTGGGTTGGCAATATGCCCGGGCGCATAGCAGTGATGTTAGTCAGCGCATTTGGGTCGTCAACCCAGAGTTAACCGCAGACCATATTTGCGCAGGTGAGCTGCAAAGCAGTAATTTGTTAGCAGGCAATGGCTTGCATGACGCTATGGTACTGGCGCATTTAACTCAGAAATTAGCGACCTTAACCACGCCTTTGGCGAATGAGCCGCAGGCAACCACGCCGGTTGCTTGCTACGGCAGCCAGGCGCAAGCAGTTAGCCTGCACTTTACCGGCCGTCTGCGCGAACTGTGGCAGCTGCGTAGCCTGCTGCATCCGGCCAAAATCAGCCAAACTAACCGTTTAGTGGCAATACAAACCCATGGCATGGCGGGCATTGGTAAAACCGAGCTGGCGAAGGCGTATGTGGATAAGTTTAGCGCGGCATACCCAGGCGGGGTGTTCTGGTTAAACCTGGCGCCGTTAGACAGCGAAGCGAAAGTCGATGACAACAGTATGCGCAGGGTGTGGACAGATGCCGTGCGCGAAGCACTGGATTGGGGAGGGCAAAGCGGCTTTTACCGCGATAGCGCCGGCCAATACCTGGAAGCGCAGCCGCTATGGGATAAGCTACAACAACAAGGGCCATGGCAAGGCCTGCCGGTGTTATGGCTGCTGGATAACGTGCCGGTACTCAGTACAAAAGACTATAACCAACTACAAAAATGGCTAACCGCGCCTATGGCCAATAGCCATACGCTGATAACCACCCGCTTTGCCGGTGAGCTTACCGGTTTTAAACCATTAAACTTAGCGCCCTTAGATAACATAACTGCCCTGCGCTTACTGCGCAGTTATCGCGATTTTACGAAAGCTGAACAACCTCTGGCTGAGCAGTTGGTGCAGCAAACCGGCGCACATACTCTGGCGTTAGTGCTGGCAGGGGAATACTTAAAACACAGCAGTTATCAACAGCTGATTGATGGGGTTAACGCCCAGCAAGTGCTGCCGGTTGTTGAGCAGATTGCCGCACTGTTAGCTGCAGATTTAGGCGACAAAGCTGTGGGAATAGTCGCCACCTTTGCCATATCTTTGCAGCGGCTTAATGATAATGCCAAGCGCTTGCTGGCGCTGGCCTGTCAATGCGAAGGCAATAGTGCCTTTCCGGCTGCGGCGCTAAAAGAAGCAGCTAATTTACTGTTTCAGCTGGATGAAATGCCAGCCAGTATAGCGCTACGTAGTTTGTCGCAGGCGGCCCTGGTGCAACAAACCGAGCTGCGGGTAAAAAAAACAGAGGGTACAACGCAAAACGAACCCATGCTGGAATTGCACCCGCTGACTATCTCGGCCTGTTGGCACCTGCTTGGCAAGCTGCAAGATGTTGCCTTACCTGAAGCCGCCGAACTGCAACAGCACTTAGTAGTCGCAGTCCGAAAACAATTTACCAACGTAACTGATAACCGCAGCCATCCGCAACTGCAGCCCTATCTTGCATTGGCGCTCTTTTTACCGCAGCAGAATCAGTCGGCAGAGGCATGTAGTTTACGGCATCAATTAGAGATTTATTATCAGCAGGCCGGGCAATTGCAAAATGCCAGGACCATCGCTGAAGAAAATATACGGTTTTTCACTGACGTGTTAGCTTTGCCCGCCGAACATAATGACGTGTTAGTCAGCAAAAACAACCTGGCCAGCACCTTATGGCAACAAGGCGACCTCGCTGGCGCCCGTCGCTTAGAAGAAGCCGTGCTGGAAGCACGCGAGCGCACTCTGGGCGCAGAGCACCCGGATACACTCGGCAGTAAAAACAACCTGGCCAGCACCCTAAAAGCACAAGGCGACCTCGTCGGCGCCCGTCGCTTACAAGAAGCGGTGCGGGAAGCGCTCGAGCGCACCCTCGGCGCAGAGCACCCGGATACACTCGGCAGTAAAAACAACCTGGCCAACACCTTAAAAGCACAAGGCGACCTTGCCGGCGCCCGTTGCATACAAGAAGCGGTGCTGAAAGCGTGCGAGCGTACCCTGGGCGCAGAGCACCCGTATACACTCACCAGCAAAACCAACCTGGGCAGCACCTTATGGCAACAAGGCGACCTCGCTGGCGCCCGTCGCTTAGAAGAAGCCGTGCTGGAAGCGCGCGAGCGCACTCTGGGCGCAGAGCACCCGGATACACTCATCAGCAAAGGCAACCTGGCCAGCACCTTATGGCAACAAGGTGACCTCGCTGGCGCCCGTCGCTTAGAAGAACCGGTGCTGGAAGCACGCGAGCGCACCCTGGGCGCAGAGCACCCGAATACACTATGCAGTAAAAGCAACCTTGCCAGCAACTTATTGCAACAAGGCGACCTCGCTGGCGCCCGTCGCTTAGAAGAAGCCGTGCTGGAAGCACGCGAGCGCACTCTGGGTGCAGAGCACCCGGATACACTCATCAGCAAAGGCAACCTGGCCAGCACCTTATGGAAACAAGGCGACCTCGCTGGCGCCCGTCGCTTACAAGAAGCGCTGCTGGAAGCACACGAGCGCACTCTGGGCGTAGAGCACCCGAATACACTGACCAGTAAAAACAACCTGGCCGGCACCTTAAAAGCACAAGGCGACCTCGCTGGCGCCCGTCGCTTAGAAGAAGCGGTGCTGGAAGCACGCGAGCGTACCCTGGGCGCAGAGCACCCGAATACACTCACCAGCAAAAACAACCTAGCTTTGACACTATGGCAGTTGAAGGATTTGCCACAGGCTGTGCATTTATTGCGACAAGCGTATCAAGGCCGGATAAAGCTGTTAGGCCAGCAACATCCGGATACGCTTGATACAAGCCAGGCGCTGCTAGTGTTAATGCGGGACATGGGTATGCAACCAGAAGCTAAGGCATTGCTTGCTGAACTTTACAACGAAGATGGTGCGGGTTAGCCATGGCTGAATATTTGGCTCGTGTCAGTTGGCAAAGCATAAAAGAATATAAAAAACCAACACATAGCAATAGCATGCCGTCGCAGACGCAGCTGGCATTGACCGATCAGTATGGCTCGGATCAACCGATACTGGCCAAATTGCGTTTTGGCGATGGGCTTTGGCTGTTTACCGCGCCGGAATTTAGTATTGGCAAGCAGCGGCGAATTTTGCCACCTTCTGTGCTGGGGCGTATTTCCATTACACATCAGCGTTTTCCGAATACGGCAGCTGTTCAGCTTGCAGCAGGCAGCCCGCCACAGGTTCAGCCTTCTGCGGGTATGACTGCAAACCAAATCACCAAAGACTATACATACTGGTGTGGTGGGGTCGCTGGATTAGCGCTACCAATTCATAATGCTTATGCCGTGTTCAAAAACCTGACTTTCGCAGGCGCTAACAACCACACTATTGCATCTTGCGTTAGATGCCAGCAAGCAGCGGTGCCGACAACCGGACCTTATGGCCATTTGATGCAGCATTTTCAATCTATCCGCCGCTTGGCGGAAGAAAGTGCCAACCAACTTGAGCAATTGCAGCAAATGGTGGCACGCCGTCGAACGGTATTTCTTAGCCACCGCCATGCTGAAGCCAGCAGCTTAGTCAGCGAAGTTGCCACTATACTGCAACAAAACGCAGCCTTGTGTTGGTGGGATGTGCAAGTAATGCCACAATCTCGTTGGTATGATGACAAGATATTGGTACCTATGCTGAAGGATGGAATCCGCCAGGCGGCGTTGTTTGTTGCTTTTATAACCCCCGGATACTTTGAACCCGGATGGGCAAGGGAAGAACTAAAAATAGCGCTGGAGGACGGAGGGCCGACTGTAGTACCAGTATTTTTAGGTGACGCTATGCAACGGGACGAGAATACGCAACAGCAGAGACACCTGCAGTTACCCATAGCTGAGCAGTCTTGCCCCCGCAGCATTGCAGAGTTGATTCTGCGGCGTTTGCCCGAATTAAGTCTGTTGTCATTGCCGTGTACTGATACGCAATAAAACGACACCCAACCAGATAAACCAGATTAACTGGCTGATGCCAAAAGCGTCTTTTAGATAAGGCACAGTATGCAAAACGGTGAGGATGCCTAAGCTACCGACAACCAGCAACAAGCCAGACATTACCAAAACGCTCTGCTAAAGCTGCGAAGGCTGACTGGTTTGGCAGCACTGCCTTGCGCAATGCCTGTAGCACATTGCCAGCAGCGATAGCTCAGAACCTGAAAATGAGTCCCAGCATAGCGCCAAAGCTAAATATCACCATCAGTAGGTAAATTGCGGTATATACGAAGCCGTAGCGTCCTTGCAGTGTGATAAACAATATTCTTAAATCGCCAAAGCTGGTTTTGTGTTCCGTAACAATGATATCCGGCAGTATATTCAGGCCTTGAATCAGTTCACTTTGTGTTGCTAAACCTTTGGGCAGCTGCTTACCTTCAAGATAGATATCACGCTGCCAGGTTTTAATACATATGTTATCCAGTAATGGTATAGGATCATGCTTACCACTTAGCTGATAACTGCGCACTATTATGCTGTGAATGTTTGCGGTGTCGATTATAAGATCAGACGGTTTTATTTGAGTATTGGAATACATTAACCAGCCCGGTATAAACAACCTTTCCGCAGTAATTCGAAACGGTTTAAAGTAGCGGGGTGCCAAGTGGTGGTGTAATACGAAGTCTAAACCAATCATAAGAAAGGCGCTGATAGCAGGTGTTATGATAAGCAGCACGTAGCGGAGCTCATTTAGCAAGCCAGGATCAAACTCAATATACAGTGGCAACAAGCACAGAATAAAATAGCAGCAGACAATCAGGGTCTGGGTGCGTCTGCCACATTGCTGGTAAAAAGAAGGATAGAAATCGTACTGCACAGCAGGCTTAATTTACGTCAATATTGCCATGTTTACTTTGAGTGTACAGGGTATAAGGCAAAGCCACCGTATCGGCAACTAAAGAAAAACCGCCATCGATAATAAAAAACGGTACATTGTTAAAACGGTCGCCAAGGTTTTCCTGGCGGCTGGGTTCGCCGTGTAGCTTGCATAGGTTGTAGGAAAAGCCGCTGTAAACTCGCGGTATGCTTTGGCAGTAGCTGCGCTTGCCATGATGCTCAATATTTACATGGCTGGTGCTGGCTGGTAGCGTTTTTACTGTAGCGCAGCCAGTCAGGCTGAAGATTATAGCGAGTAAAACTAGTTTCATTGTCTGATATTGCCACTGTTTAAATTTAGCCTGAGTGTAAATTACTGTATCAATAAAGTAAACAAACCGGTTTGGCTGATCTGGCCCTGTTGATGCGTCAATTTACTGGGCTAGACTGGCGTCGCCGGTATTGGCGCGCAATAAGGTTATACCCAACCAGATAAACCAGATTAACTGGGTAATACCGAAAGCGTCTTTCAGATAGGGCACAGTGTGCAAAACGGTGAGAATGCCTAAGCTACCTACGACCAGTCCCAGCAGATGCAGTGCTTTGGTTAAACTATGTTGCTGAAGCCCGGCGATGCTGAGCAGCATAACCCACAAGCCGCCGACCAGCTCAATGCCACCACCCAGTGCATTGGTAAGCAGGTTGCCGGTGTTATACAGCGCCAGCGCCTGCTCGGTGCTGCTGTCGAGCAGGCGTAACGTCATTTCCATGCTAACCAGGGCCACCATGCCTGATGCCATCATCAGCACCAGCCAGACATTGCCAAAGCGCTCGGCTAACGCTGCGAAGACTGACTGGTTTGGCGGCATTACCTGGCGCAATGCTTGTAGCAAAATAGCCAACAGCACAGCAAATAGTAAATAACCAATGCCCCAACCGATGGCGACCAACAGGTATTCCTGCTGTAAGAAAAACTGCAGCCGTCCCAGGCTATCCAGCCCCGCTGGTACCGCTAACAGACCAAAGAAAATAACCGCCACACTGATATAGCACAGCGCCATGCCTATGGCGGCAATGCCACCGCTGCGAATAAGAGTTTGATTAAAGGCTTGTACTGACATAAAGATCCCGTCGCTTAGTTACCCGTTAAATTAGCTTTAGCATAACTTGTTGTTTGAGGCAGCAAAGTGCCTATTTGTATCAAGGTGTGATTGGCGTGATGATTAGTCCTCTTGATTGCCCTGTAACAGCACGCTCAAATCAGTACCTAACAGCAGATCATTAATCAGCTGTTGCTGCGCCGGCGCAGCAACTTGCAGGGCGCGGACAAAATCCATTGAGGTGGCTGGTGTGTTGGGGTAAGCATGATGCTGCCACAGCTGACGCAGCGCCTGGCAGATAAGCTCGTCGCCCAGCTGTTGACGCAGGATGGCAAACACCAGGGTGGCACGTGAGTACAGATCCGCAGGGTCGGTTGCATCCACCATGCTGCTAACCTGGCTGACATTACGCCGCACCCCTTGGGCAAAGCGCTTGCGCTCATAGTCGACCAGCGCTTGCATGGCATCGACGCCATAGCGCTGCTCTATTAATACCAGCTCGATATATTTTGCCAGCGACTCGACTAAAAACGCGCTGTCGGCTGTTACGCCATTGCCAATATCGTGGCCAAACCATTGGTGCGCAGTTTCATGCACTGCGCGGCGGTAGCGCTGATCAAAGCCGGCATCTGGCGCGGGTTTAGCGCGAAAGCCGACGGTGTAGTTAATCAGCATCAGCTGTGGCAGGGCATAGCCGGTAGCGCCAATATCGGGCATGGCTATCAGGCTGAGCTGTTTGGCGCGATAGGGCGTTATATGTTGCTGCATCCAGGACAGTGTGTCCTGCATCGCCTGCATATTGAGCCCGGCGGCGGCATTTAGCTGCGGGCTGTAGACTGTAAGCGTGGTATCAGCATGTTGCCGGCTAAGCGTATTGCCAGCAACTGAAAACCAGGCCAAGGCATTGCGGATGGGCGTTCTGGTCTGGTATTCGGCGTATTGGCGGCCATCTTGTTGCCACTGTCTAAGCTGCTCGCCCTGCGTCAGCGGTGTCTGACCAATATCCGTCGACATGACTGAGTGCAGCGTCACCCAATCGTATTGCGCTTTTGCCGCCGGGTGGCGATGCCCGTGGCCATCTGCGCTGGCAAACAGCTGCGACGGCGCAGGCAGATCCAATGGCGCCAGGCCATATTTAGCGCGAACAGTAGTATCGCGCAGCTGATACTCCTGCTGAAAACCAACGGTCGGCAGCAGTGGCATGCCACGAATGTAACTGAGCGAAGGTTTAACAAACTGCGGCAGTACCGCTGGCCAAAAGCGTGGCTGCTTAAAAGTTAGTTTACTCTGCAGTTGCAGGCTATCGCCCGGTGCTAATGGCTCAGTCAGCGTCAGGATAAATTGGCCAAGTTCGGCATCGGCTGTAACGCGGTGCGCGACATTGACACTGATATCTGTGATTGCTGTGGCGGAATAGTTACCCACCAATAACTCGCTAACCGCCGCTGTAGTGTTGTTTATTAAGCGGTAATCTAACGCCAGTATCGCTACGCCTTGCTGCGGGTAAATATCGACGGCTGCGTCTATATGGCTGAGTGTCGGCTGCGCTTTGTCAGCCCAGCTGGCGTAACGCTGCTCGTAACTGACGCGCCACTGCTGGCGCAGATCTGAACTCATTAACGGCCGCTCAGTGCTGATATTCAGGTGTAACAGCACGCCGCTAATAGCGGCCAATAGCAACAGTGCACTGCTGCTGAGATCCAGTGTGCCACGATTGCTGTTGCTAAAACCGCCGCTACGGTGCGACCAGTGTGCGGCCAGCCATAGCAGGCTAAAGGTTAGCACTAACCAAAATGTCATAAAGGGCCAGAATACCGACAGGCTTTGTTCAAAGCCCCAGAACGCATCGGCCTCTTGCAGCGGCGAGCCGGCAATATTCCACAGGGGATGGGTTAGGCCTAACTTGCCGCTCAGCGGGGTGTATTTCACTAGCAAGGCGGTAATACAGCAGCTGACGGCCGGCAGCGGCGAGCGGCATAAGGCATGAAACAGGCAAAACAGTGCGCCCAGCAGGCTTAACGCTAAGGCCACTTTGCCAAGTACGGCCGGATACCAGCGAAGCTGGATTTGGCTGTCGGCCAGCCATTCCGCAATAAGGCCGGCGATAGCGCTTAGCATAATAAGCAGCAACACCAGCAGCACTAAGGCGATAACCTGACTGGCCAGCAGCAAGGCTGAGCGCACCGGGCTGGCGGCAATCAGCTCGGCCATGGCGGCGTGCTTGTTGCGCCAGCAAAGCTGGTAACTCCACAGCAAGGTGAGCAGGCTGCCAAGAAACGGCAGCACATCGTAGGCGATGCGATTTAGCGCATCCAGGCTGGTTGGCTGCAGCACGGCCAGCGGCTCGGCGTAGTCGATGCCTGATAACACTTCGGTTGCCAGCAATAAGGTCCAGCCGATTAGTATAAGCTGGTTTAGCCGCTGCCTAAGCACAGCCTGCAAGGCTTCACAGCACAGTTGCCACAGCTGCAGTACGCCTTTAGCCTGCGGTGTTACTGCCTGATAGTGCAGTGCAGCTTGGGTAGCGGGCGGCGTGTTATCTGGTTGCGCTGACAGTGGTTTGCTGCTGGGCTGATAGGGTTTTAGCGCTAAGCTCAGGTAAAACAGGCCGGCGCTTAGCAGGCAATACAGCAGCCGGTTCAGGTAAAACAGCCCATCACCGTACAGCTGAGGCACAGTGTGCTGATATAGCGCCACCAGTGCAGTGTTGCCAAAAGGGTCGAGCAGACGCAGGCTGTTAAATAGCCCGCTGCTGTAAATACTGCTGCCGGCCAGCATAGGCGCGCCATTGATACTGGCCAAAAACAGATACAACAGCCACATTGCGGCAAATACGGCATACAGCACGGCATTACTGGCAAAGCGCTGTGCAATACAGGCCGCCAGCGCAGCATAAAAGGCGCAGGCCGGCAGTGCCATAAAACTAAAATTCCACAGCGTTAGCCACAGCAGCTCAGGCTGAAAACCAAACTGCTGGCTAAGCTGGTAGCAGATAATACTAAAGCCCGTCAGCATCAAAGCAGCGCACAGCAAAAACAACATGCCTGAGCGCGCCAGCAGGCGTTGTGATAACGGTAGCGGCGCGCTGCCGACCAGCTCTGTCATATCATGGTTGTGATCGCGAAGTAGCAGCAGCGGCGCCATAGCACCACACAGCAGCGGCAGGTAAAACATCAGCAAGGTCATATGCAGCGCCTGCAGGCGTTTATCCGCCAGGTCATCGATACCGCCAATGCCGGTGGCGAAAATAACGGCCGCCAGCGGAATAAGCACTACTGCCAGCCACAGCAACGGCTGGCGCTGCAGATAACGCCGCTCATTGCTTAGCAGGGTGATGAAGTTAAGCAGGACGTTGAAGTTTAGCCGGGCAATGAAGTTAAGCAGCTGCATCAGCAACCGCCTTGCCGTTTTGACCGGCGGTGTTTCTAGCCGTCTGGTTGAGTTCAAAAAAGTAGCGGTCTTGCAATGTGGCGTTTACCGCGACGGCATCGGCACAGGGTTGGCGCTCGCTTAGCTGGCGGTACACTGGTAAACCGTAACGATAGCTCGCGCTTAATATCTTACCGGTGTTATCAGGTGCGCTGGCAGTTTGCCAAACCCGGCCTTGTAGTGGTGCTATCAGGCTTTGCACGGCACCGCTTTCGACAATCCGGCCCTGATTAATCAGCGCGACATAGGGGCACAAATTCTCAATGTCTTCGACAATATGGGTCGATAACAAAATAAGCTTCTGCTGGCTGATACTGACCAGCAAGGCGTGCAGCCGTTCGCGCTCTGCCGGGTCCAGCCCGGCTGTAGGTTCATCCATAATCAGCAGCTTTGGGTCGCCCAACAAGGCCTGGGCAATGCCAAAGCGCTGGCGCATGCCGCCGGAAAAACTGGCTACCGGCTTTTTGGCAACGCTGCTAAGGTTGGTTAATTCAAGCAGGCGGTCTATCTGTTGCTGTTGCTCAGTCTTGTTATGGATACCCTTTAACACCGCCATATGCCGCAGCAGGGCAATGCAGCTCATATGCGGATAGACGCCGAAATACTGCGGCAGGTAACCCAGCTGTTGGCGCAGGCTATCTGGTTTTGCAATAACATCCAGGCCATCAAAACTAATCTGGCCGCTATCGGGCTGTTGTAACGTGGCCAGGCTGCGCATCAGGGTCGACTTACCTGCGCCGTTCGGGCCCAGTAAACCCACCATGCCGGCCGGTAACTGCAGGTTGATATCCTGCAGTGCCTTAGTGCCATCGGCGTAGGTTACTGAAAGTTGTTTGATGTTAAGCATATAGCCCTCCTGCAAAAAATGTTGCTTCAGGCTAGGCCGAACAGCGTGTTGTGACAATTAAGCTATGACAAACTGACTGATTAAGATGATAAAAGACGTTAACGGCTTAACAGGGCGGGCAAATTTACTTTTATCAGTAAAAAGGCTAATTTCGTCATTATTTGGCTGACGTCTGCCGGCAGATCCGCCACGCTTGGCAAAAATGAACGGGACGACATCATGTATACTGCGGCCTTTAGCAGAGCCAAATCCAAATTTACCCCGATTATCGACAACCAGCTGCCACTGCTGGCGGCGTTGCTGCTGGAAGCCGCTATCCGGCACTTTTCGCTGCACAGCCAAAGTACTGCGGTATATTGGCTGATCTGGCTGCAGTTGCTGCTGGAAAGCGCCCCGCTGCTGCTGGCGCACTATGTCAGCTGCCGTTACGCCGGCAGCAATAACGGCAAGGCAGCGCTAATCTGGGTGGCAGGCTTTTTAGCCTATCCGGTACTGCTGTTTAGCCTGGCTGACGCTGTGCCATCTTTTGCCGGCTGGAGTCTGTTTTCCGGGCAGGGCTGGTTATTGTTGTTATGCGGCAGTGCCGGTTACGGGCTGAGCCGTGCGCTGGCTCGTCGCTCGGCTACTGCGCGTTCTCAGCTATTCTCAAAGTTGTTTTCACTGGATGCGGTGCTGCTGTTATTAATGCTGATTTGGGCGGTGCTGTGGGCCGGTATCTTTGCCTCTACGGAGGATCCGGTGCGCAATCAACCGATTAAGGCGGTAATTAACAGCGAAAGCGTGATCGTCAACTTCGGTATGTTTTTAATGTATCTTTGGCAGTTTCTGCTTATCGGCAGCACTGTATTGCTGCTGTGTTGGGTCAACCGCTACTGGCTTATCTGCAAGTTATTGGCTCGCACTGGCGTGTTTGCCTATGTCGCCGGTTGTCTTATCAGCATTATTGTACTTACACCACTATTGGCGTCGCTGGTGCTGGCCCTGCCAATGAACATTGCCGAGTTCACCTTTTTGCCGTCACAGGATCACAATATTTTTGCGTCGGACAATTACCGCTTTTGCTTCGTTGTGTTGTTGCTCAGCGCACCGGTGATCCTGGCATTTGAACGCCAGCAGCAAGAAACTGCACTGGCAGAAGTGGCGCAGCGGCACAGTGCCACCGAACTGCAGCTGTTGCAGCAGCAGGTAAACCCGCATTTCTTATTTAATACGCTAAATAACTTATATGCGCTGACGCTGGCGAATTCGGCTCAGGCGCCCAATATGGTTATGCAACTGGCGAATTTGCTGCGTTATACCGTGTACGACGGCCAAGCGCCGCGTGTGACCCTGGCACAGGAAGTACAGTACTTGCAGGATTTTCTCGCCTTGCAAAGCATTCGCAGCGCCGATAAATGCCAGCTGTCGCTGACCTGGCCTGAGCACGCCGAACGTTGGCAAATCGCGCCCTTGCTGCTGATAATCGTGCTGGAAAATGCTTTTAAGCACGGCGTAGAACCCAGCCAGTCGGGCTGCCATGTGGTGCTAAAACTGACGGTAGAACATGGCTGGCTGCATATGCACTGCAGCAACTCTGTACCCGATGGCCTAAACAAAAGCACTGCCGGGGTCGGGCTGGATAACTTACGCCGCCGTTTGAGCTTGCTGTACGCCGGTAAACACCACTTTAGTACGACGCGGCAGGCAGGCAACTGGTGCGTTGAGCTGACACTGGAACTGGAGCCGTGCTAAAAACCTTGATTATCGATGATGAGCCGCTGGCGCATCAGGTGCTGCAGCATCATTTGCAGGACAATGCCGATATTACGCTGCTGGGCAGCTGCTACAACGCCACGCAGGCGCTGCGCGTTCTGGCACAGCAGCCCGTTGATTTATTGCTGCTGGATATCAATATGCCGGCGCTTAGCGGTATTGAACTGCTAAAAGTGCTGCATAACCGGCCGGCGGTGATCCTGATCAGCGCCTACAAAGAATTCGCCATAGAAGGCTTTGAACTGGATGTGGTGGATTACCTGGTGAAACCGGTCAGCCGGGCACGCTTGTTAGATGCCATCAGCAAAGTACAGCGGCGTCTTGCGACCCAGACGCCAATTATGGAACCCTATATCGTGTTAAAAGTTGACCGCGAAAAACGTCGGTTTTTGTTCAATGACATCGAGCTGCTGGAGGCCTACGGCAACTATGTCAAAGTCTGGCAGGGGCAGCAGGTAACCTTGGTCAGCAGTACGTTGAAACGCCTGTTGCAGCAATTGCCGGCACAACAGTTTGTGCAGGTACATAAATCTTATGTGGTGAATAAAAACAAAATTATCGCACAAGACAGTGATCAGCTGCGGCTGGCGGGGGGCCAGCCGGTAAAAGTGGGTAAGTTGTATAAATTGGGGCTGGCCGGGTTGTTGTCACAGCCGGGTGATTAAACCATTACTGGTAACCGCCCTCTGCCAGGCGGTCAAAGTAACGTTGATAACTGCCGCTTTGCTTAAACTGCTGCAAATGCTGGTTAAACAGCTGTAACAACTGGGCACTGCCAGCAGCATTTTGCGGAAACAGTAAAAAGCTCTGATTAATAAGCAGTGGCCTGGGATGGTGGCTTATCTCAGCGGCCAGTTGTGGTAACTGATGGTTTAACGTGTAGTAGCCAACACTGATCTCTTCGGCGAACACATCAATGCGCCCGGCGGCCAGGCGGCGGAAGTTTTGTTCGGTACTGCCGACGCGCGACATTTTAAATACTTTGTCTTCCAGTGCTTGGTCAAAGGCCGGTCCGTAGCTGTAACCGAGGCCGCCGCCAAGCAATAAGCCGCGCAAATCGGTAAGTTGCTGCCAGTCAAAACGACGCTGCTTCAAATGAAAAAACACAAACTGCTCGCTTAGCACCGGTTCACTGTAAAGAAATTCTTTGGTGCGCTCTTCAGCCAGCATCCATACGGCAGTAGCCGCATATTTGCCGTTTGCAGTATCGTGGTACGCGCGGGCCCAGGGCAAAAAGTTAAACGTTACCTTATAACCGGCAGCGGCAAAAATATCGCGGATTAAATGCGCTACTACGCCCTGATGCGGCAAATGCTCACTCAGAAAGGGCGGCCATTCGCCGGCGCTAAGTTGCAGCTCCGGTAAACTGCCGGCTTGTTCTGTCTGCGCTACTGCTGCGTAGCCAGTGCCAAGTGACAGCACTAGCACTACATACAGCAATAGACGCAGTAACCGGGCTACATGCATCGGAGGCATACCGGCATTGCTGCTGCATCGGGCAAGGTAAGTCATCCGGGATCAAGTGAGAATAATATAGTTTTACCTTAGCTGGTGCCCATTGGCTAGCGGCTTTTAAGGTACAGTTGTTAACGCTTTTAACCAGATTTGCAGAGCAAGCTGTTGGTTTGCCCCTTTTATGCCTTGCAACACCAGTTGCTGATAATCTGGCTGCTGGCTTTTGCTGAGTATTACCTGATTAAGTAAATTGACCACTTGCTGGCCTCGCTCGCCTTTAGAGCAGGCAAAATGCACCAGATTAACCGGTTCGGCTTCAAGCAGTGAGTAAAAGTGCAGGCTGCTGTCTGTACGCTGCGCCACTTTGCGATATTCCAGTGTGGCATCGATAAAACCGCGTTGTAGCATAGGCAGCATACTGCCGGTTTCGTTGCTTGACGTGGTGCGGGTATAAATAGACCAACTGCTCTGGCGTTGCGACAACAGCCGATCCAGAGTCTCGCCATAGCTACGGTTAATTTCAATGCCAATTACCGGGCCAGGCTTAAGGCTGAGGATCTGCAGCAGGGATATTTGCGGATTATGCTGCTGTAAGGTCTGCAACGTACTGTGCCACCTGGAATCTGCCGGCACTACCAATTGCAGCGCATCTTCTACCATATAAGGTAAGCTGAACAGGAAATCCTGCTCGCGGGCGGCGGTTTTTTTCAGCCAGGGTATACAGGCATTTTCGGCGGTTTTAACCCATTCCCGCGCGCGGTTACGGCTGATGTCGGTAATGCTGTACTGCGCCGGGTAAGCTGCCAGCAACTGATGCAAAATTTGCGCTTCGTTGCCGGTCGGTGCTTGTAATAATGCTACGGCATCAACAATGATAACCGGTTCGGCTTTTATATTATTAAAGCTACTAAGCAGCACTATGTAGCAACAAAGCAAGTAAGGTTGCATCATATCAACATCACTGCAGCCGTGCGCAGGCAGAAACAGGTTATGTCAGTATAGGCAGGCTTTAAACTTTTAGGCAGTAAATAACCCTGCTTTAGCATCTTGCGATTTGATTTGGAAAACAGTAGTGTTATCAGTAACATCTGCAAACGTTTTGCTGATGTATTATTAAGGAATTTCAACATGGCATCAGCATATAAAGAATATAAAGTTATTCATATTGCCGAAGGTGGTTGCGGTACTATCTTTTTGGGCGCTTCCGGCTTACCACTAAAGAAAATTGAAGCCGAACTTAACGCCCAGGCAGCGCAGGGTTGGCAGGTCATATTTCAGGTGATTGAACAAAAGCGTTTTTGGTTGTTCTGGAGCCGTGAAGCCATGATTGTGACCTTAGGTCGTTAATATGATCAGGCGCTTGCTGCTGTGGCTAATTAGCCGTTACCGCACTACCGGCGGCGGCATGCGCTGGTTTGGTATAGATTGCAACTTCGAGCCTAGCTGCTCGGCCTATACCTATACCGCTATTGAACGCTTTGGCGCCCGTCGCGGCGTAGTGCTAGGGTTTAACCGTATCCGCCGCTGTTGCCACAGTGACAGTTTTTGTAAATGTATCGAGCCAGTACCGGAGCTTAGCAATGTTAAATCAGATTGAAGTCGATGCTGAAGAAGAGCGTTTGCGCCAGCAAGCGGCAGATTTACCGGATTTTCAACGCCAGGCGTTTTATCAGATGGCGAAACGGCGGTTAAAAGATCCCGATACTTATGCCACGTTAAACTGGTGCTTTTTTGCCGGCTTACACCATTTTTATCTCGATCAGTGGTTACGTGGCTTGTTTAACCTGTTGGTGTCGGTTGCCGGTGTTGGCTTACTGTTTACCTCTGCCTGGCTAGTGGGGCTGTTGATGCTGCTGGCTATAGCTGCAGTGGAGTTTTACCAGTTGCTGCGCTCGCAGATTATTATTCAGCATTGGAATAACCGCGTGATGCGGCACTTGCTTGATACAGGCGACTATCTGCAACGCTAATTAAGTGTAAATACATATTTACTGGAAGGTAGTTGCAAGGTTAGCATTTGAGCTTTACCGGTGCTGGAGATCCCACATGAAAAAACTGGCTTTAGTTGTGTTAGTAAGCGCCTCTGCGCTGGCCAACCCGCCGTCGCAAGAACAACAAATGAATATGATGTTGTCGATGATGGAAAGCATGGGCGAGCTGGACAGGCTGTCGCAGTGCATTAATCTGCCACCACAGCGTGTTAAGCAACTGCTACGGCAAACTTATACTGATTGTGGCATGGGTGACATGATGGCTGATGAGCCGGATCCGGCTTATGAAACTTGTCTGCAACAAAGCATAGTGCGCCACAGTGGCTTACCGGCAGCACGCTGGCAAGAGTGCGAAACGGATGACAATGATGGGCAGGACGACCCGTTACTGGCCGAACTGGACGCCTTATCTGAGCGTATTGGTGAGCGGGAGCCAACGGCAGCTGAACAGCAGCAAATGGATGACATTATCGCCCGGATGCAACAGCGTGGTGCCGATGATATGGAGCAGATGGTCAAAGGGCTGATTGCCGGCAGTCAGGGCAGTGAAAGTTCAATAACCTTACCACTGTATCCGCAAGCTCAATTACTGATTAATATACCGGCGCAGGGCGAAATTGAGATCGGCGAGCAGGCTTATGCCACGTTGCCGGGGGCGTCTTTTGTGACGACAGACAGCCCAGAGCAAGTGTTGCAATATTACCGACAGCAACTACCTGATTACAAATTGCATCGCTCATCGCTGGCTAAAGCAGGTGAAGTGGCCCTGATGCAGCACCTGCCAGCCGGTTTTGATTATGCAAAAGATATGGGGCGGGCTTTTAGTATTGCGCATGTTTACATTCAGCCGGCATCAGCGGCCGGACAAAAACGGCTGCCGGGGGCAAAAACGCTATTTTTTATATATTATCCGCCTGCGTCTTAGTTAATCATCTTGTTCAGCCGCACGCGCTTTGCGCTCTTCCGCTTCAGCAAAGGCGGCTTTTATCTGCTCCAGCACCGAATCAACATCGGCGGCGCTGGTATCAGCAATAAATTCGCCGCTTAGCGGAGCATCGGCGGTTAACTCCCCCGCTTCATACAGCGCCCAAATTTCCTCGGCGTAATGTGTGCTAAGCAACTGCGGCGCATACTGGCCGTAATAATCGCGCATATTATTAACATCGCGGACAAACATCCATTTGGCATTATTGTTGGCGGCGGCGTCTACCGCCTGGGGCAAGTCAATGACCACCGGGCCCAGGCTGTCTACCAGCACATTAAATTCAGATAAATCGCCGTGTACTAAGCCTTCGCACAGCATAATGACAATGTATTGCAACATAGTAGCGTGGTCGGCCAGGGCTAAATCGGCGTCCATTGCCACATCGGCCAGCCTGGGTGCGACCATGCCTTCGTCATCGCACACCAGTTCCATTAGCAGCACACCATCGTAACAACCGTAGGGCTGTGGCACTCTTACGCCGGCTTTAGCCAGTTTAAACAGAGCGTCTACTTCAGCATTTTGCCAACTTTGTTCTTGCTGAGCGCGGCCAAATTTAGAGCCTTTTTCCATCGCCCGGGCGCGGCGGCTGCTGCGCACTTTGCGGCCTTCCTGATATAGCACAGCCTGTTTAAAGCTGCGTTTATCGGCTTCTTTATACACTTTAGCGCAGCGGATATCGTCGCCGCAGCGCACTATATACACCGCAGCTTCTTTGCCGCTCATTAGCGGGCGTATGACTTCATCCACCAGGCCTTCATCAACCAGTGGCTGGATACGTTTTGGTATTTTCATAGCGCCGTTATACCTTAGTTACCGGCGCTAAGAAATAGCTGGTCAGGACAGGGAAAAGAAATAATTTTGCGCCGGGCTGTGGCGAGCAGAGCAAAATAACTTTGCTTTACATCTTTTGATATAGCGTTGTTGTTATTTTATAGATATTGCGACGTTGTTTACATTTTGCTACATTGCTGGGCCAATTTTAATTGCAAATAATTTACTGCAGCCAGCTGCAATGTAACAAAAAGAAATAAGGAAGATTATGTTTTACTTCAACAGTTTATTTAAAGTGTCTTTGTTGGCGACAGCAGTAGCGCTGGCAGGTTGCGGCGGTGGCGGCGGTAGCAGCGCTGGCAGCAACGGTGGTTCGGGAACCGGTGGTGGCACTGGTGGCTCGGGTAACGGCGGTAATACCGTCGCTACTTATACTGCTGGTGTATACACTCCTGAAGCCCAATTAAAAAATTTCTGTGCGGCGCCACGCAGCGGTACAGATCCTTATACTAATCAGGCTTATCCGGATAAAGCTGGTAGTGCCCAGTATGAAAAGATGTGGTTACGTAGCTGGAGCAACCGCACTTACCTGTGGTACAGCGAATTACCCGATCTAAACCCGGCCGGTTACAGCGTTGAGGATTATTTTGACTTATTAAAAACGGACCAAACGACAGACTCCGGAGCGGCTAAAGATCAGTTTCATTTTGCGCAAGACACCGCTGAGTACCTGCAAGAGACTGAAGGCGGTGTGGTATCCGGTTACGGTATTAAGTGGCAGTTTGGCTCGGTAACGCCGCCGCGCCAGTTAACGGTAACCTATATTGAGCCAGATTCTCCGGCAGCAGACGCAGGCGTGCGTCGTGGTGACAGCCTGAAATTTATCGATGGCATTGATTTTATTAATGATAATTCGCAAGCTGGTGTTGCGGCATTAAATGCCGGTTTGTTTCCGGCCTATGCCGGTGAGCCGCATCAGTTTGTATTCGAGCGTATTGGCGGTGCCAGCCAAACCTTTAACCTGGTGTCGGCTGATGTCAGCACCAGCCCGGTGCAAAATGTGCAGGTTCTGGACAATGGCGGCAGCAAAGCAGGCTATCTGCAATTTAACAGCCATATTGCCAATGCTCAGCCACAGCTGATTGCTGCAGTCGAGCAATTTGCCGCACAGAACGTTTCAGAGCTGATTGTTGATTTACGTTACAACGGTGGCGGCTTGCTGGCGCTGGCGTCACAGTTTGGCTATATGGTGGCCGGTGACAACATTATTCAGGACCGTATTTTCGAGAAAACCCAGTTCAACGATAAGTATCCAACCACCGATCCGGTAACCGGCCAGCCGTTAACACCGATGCCGTTTTATAGCAAAGTGATTGATTACGCACAGGGGCGACTGACAACAACTAATTTGCCAAGCCTGGGTTTAAGCCGGGTATTTGTACTGACGTCAGATAACACCTGCTCAGCCAGTGAAGCCTTTATCAATGGCCTGCGCGGTATTGATGTTGAGGTAATTCAGATTGGTGGCCAAACCTGTGGTAAGCCGTACGGTTTTTACCCGACCGACAACTGCGGCACGACTTATTTCACCGTACAGTTTAGCGGCATTAATGCCAAAGGCTTTGGTGACTACGCCGATGGTTTTACGCCTAAAGCGGCACCGGTATTTGCTGCCGATGTTAAAGGTTGCCCGGCCGCCGATGATTTTAGCAAGCCATTGGGTGATGTTAACGAAGGGATGTTAAAAACCGCGCTGTACTATGCGGCCAACAACAGTTGCCCGGTAACAGTAGCCTCGGCTGCCGTGGCTAAGCAACCACAACCGAGCACTGGTGGCCTGGCGATAAAACAGCCGGACATTAAAAAGCGCAGCTTTATTTTGGAAAACAAAATTAACCAGCCTATCCGTTAAGCCCAAAGCCGTCTGGCGGCGATAACAGTACTAAAAACCGTGCTTGGCACGGTTTTTTTATGCCGAAGTTTTGCCGCAAAAATGTGCATAAGCTATGGTGATAAGGTATCTTGCTGTTAATACCCTAAACCTGTTAAGGCACCGTAGCAATGTCGCTTGTTTTGCCCTTTTGCCGTTATCTGACGTTAACCTTGTTGCTGCTGGCACTACCGCTATCGGCCCAGTCAGCACGGGATACCGAACTTGAGGCGGCGCTTGATGCTTATGTTTTATTGACGGCAGAGGATTCTCAGGCGGCAGATCAGCAGCTACTGGAGCTGGAGCGCCGGTATGCTGATAGCCCGGCCATATCAAGCCGGGTGCGGTTACTAAGTTATCTGGTAAATTACCAGTTTTATCAGCAAAGCCCGGAGCAGCTGGAGCAACGGTTACAGCATTTGCTGGCCCAGGCCGACCTTACCGAAGATGCCGATACGCTGGCAGAGATTTATGCTACCGAGCTGGAAATCCGGTTATACCAGGCCAGGTTAAATGACGCCTTTTTGCATATTGAACGGGCGCAGCAGTATGCCCGCAAAGCCATCAGCCCCAGGGTGCGTTATTACGCAAACAATGTATTAGGCCGCTTATACAAAGCTGACAACCAGTTTGAACAGGCGCTGCAGCACTACATTTTGGCCCTGGATGCCGTAAGTGAAACGGATGATGCTTTTACGCTGCGCCGGCGGGCTTTTTTAAACTTTAATATTGCCCATGTGCACACAGACCTGCGCAACTGGCAGCAGGCGAAAAGCCTGACCGAGCAAATGATAGCCGAGGCGAAAAAGTATCAGCATGATAACTTTTTGCCCGAACTGTATTTGTTACTGGGCTATATCGCCGGCTCAGAGAAGGATTATCAGCAAGCTATCAGTGTCAACAAACAGGGTTTAGCTGTGGCGTTGGCCGATAAACAGCAAGGTATGGCTTTAATATTTGAGAATAATCTTGGTGCTACCTACATTCAGCTGCAGCAATACGATGAGGCTAAAGTCATCCTGCAACAAGCGCTGCAGCGTGCCGAGCAGTTGCAGGACGAATACAGTACTTATTTAATTAAACAAAATCTGGGCTTTATCCGCGTTATGCAGGGTGAACCGGATGCCGGCATTGAGCAAATGCAAACCAGCATGCGCTATTTAAGTCAAAACTCGCCCAAAGCCGCGTACGAGCCTTACTATGAATGGTTGGCCAAAGCCTATGGCGCAGCCGGTCGTTATAAAGAGCAGGCCGACACTCTGCTGGAGCAAATGGCGCTGCAGGCTGATATCCGCAAAGCTGACAGCGAGCAGCGGTTGGCGGTGTTACAGGACCGCTTCGACTCTAAAGCCAAAGCGCAGCACATCACTATTTTAGAGCAGGAAAATGCATTAAAAGCGCAATTACTACAAAACCAGCGCTTGCAACAACAACTGGTGTGGTTGGTGGTGGTGATAGTTGCCTTTGCTGCCATTATGCTGCTGCAGCTGTATCGCAAAGTACGCCGGTCTAACAAAAAGCTGTTTGAAACCAATAAACAACTGGCTTATCAATCGCAGCGCGATGTGCTAACCGGGCTTTATAACCGCAGGGCCCTGCAGGAGTATCTGCACAAAAGGGCGTTAAAACGTCGCGAAGGTGATAATCTCAACGACAGCAAGACTGGCTTTTTATTACTGGATATCGACTTTTTTAAACGCATTAATGACAACTTTGGCCATGCTGCCGGTGATGCTGTGCTACAGGTTGTGGCGCAGCGGCTACAAGACACCTGCCGCGATAAAGACATAGTGGTGCGCTGGGGCGGTGAAGAAATTTTGCTGGTGTTGGACAATGTCGATCCGGCTCATGCGACCACTTTGGTGCAGCGGGTACTGGATACAGTAGCCGGCAGTCCGGTTAATTTTGAAGGTCAGCAGATTACAGTAACGGTAAGCGGTGGCTTTATTCACTTACCCTTTGCCGGTGTTAGCGAAACACAGCTGGGCTGGGAGAAGGTGCTGCAAATTGCTGATATGGCTTTGTATTTAAGTAAAACCCATGGCCGTAATCAATGCTGTATGGTTGAAGACCTGCACGTCAGCTTTGCCGAGGCAGAATCGCAGCTGTACAGCGATCTGGCCGGGGCTATCCGCGCCGGCCATGTCAAAGTGGCCACGATCAGCGGGCCAGGCGGCAATGTCAGCTAAGGTGAAAACATTAAATAGCTTGCCTTAGCCAATGCAGTACTAAAATTGTTACAGCCGAAAACAGCAGCACGCCAAAGGTAAGCAGCATACCAAAGACGCGGAATTTCAGTGGCTCTTTAACTTGTTGTACGCCATAGGCATGGCTTAACCGACCCAACAGCAATACCATACCCAGAGTATGCACATAGTGCGCAGCCAGGCCGCTATATTCAGCCAAAAACATCAGCAACAGGGCAAAAGGTACGTATTCGGCAAAGTTGCCGTGCACCCGTATTGCCCGCTGCAGCGACACTTCGCCGTTACTGCCCAGGCCAATCATAAACTGGCGGCGTTTGGCGACCACTCTAATACTCAATACCACAAACATCAGCCCGAACAGGGCGGCATACAGTGCTGTAATCATACAATTGTCCGTTTGGTTAAGAAGTCGTTAGCATAAGCGGTAATATTGGTTGTGTCAGCTGTTGCAGGCTGCGGCGGTTAATTTAAGCCGGCAGATGGCAGCTTTTAGCGGTGAAATACCGTGCCTTCAGTTCCTAAATCGTTTTATAGTGCAGCAGACACTAACCAGAGTGAGTATGACTATGCTGAGTTGTTTCAAGTCTAAAACCACAGCTTTGGCCCTGGCAATGGCATCGGCGTCGCTGCCAGTTTATAGTGCAAATATTGCGCTTAGCAACGCCAACCTGGTGGATGTTGAGGCACTGAGCATCCGGCCTAATCAAACCCTGTTGTTGCAGGATGACCGTATAGTAGCAGTAAATCCGGCCGCTAAAGCGATACCGGCAGGCTACCAGATAGTCGATCTGGCCGGTAAATATGTTCTGCCTGGCTTAATTGACTCTCATGTGCACCACGCGACTGAACCGGAAAATTACAACAATACCGCTATTACCCGTCAGCGCCTGCAAAAGCAGCTGCGTGGTGGTGTAACCTCAGTGCGTGACATGGCCGGCGATGTGCGCGTGTTGGCAGGTTTAAAACGCAGTGCACAGCTTGGTCTGATCCAGGCACCGGACATTTACTATGCCGTCATTTTGGGCGGGGCAGAGTTTTTCAGCGACCCCAGAACCGCAGCCGCGGCTAAAGGTGAAACGCCGGGCCATACCGACTGGATGCGTGCCGTTGATAACAGTACCGATTTCAATGCATTAATGCAGCGCACACTAGGCACAGGAGCAAGCGGCATTAAAATTTACGCCGATGTGCCTGCCAGCACGCTGACACAGCTGGCGGCAGCAGCAAAACAGGCTGGTGTAAAAGTGTGGTCGCATGCCTTTATCGGCCCGGACAAACCCTCAGCCGTGGTAGCGGCCGGTATTGAAGTGATATCGCATGTGCCTGACTTATCGGCAGAGGTGATCCCAGATTACAAAGCCTGGCGGCGCAAAGATGCCACTATCAGTGAGGCGGTTAAAACGGCATCGTTCGACAGCAGCAAATATAACAGTTTGTTAAGCAGCATAAAGCAACAGGGCATAGTGCTGGATGCTACCCTGACGGTGTTTGAGCAACAGCGCAATAAGGGGCCGAACCGCGAGCTGATGTTGCAACACGGTATTTTTCTGACCAAGCTGGCGGTGCAGTATGGCATTGCTATAGCGGCAGGCACCGATGCTTTTGATGATGGTGCAGCGCTGCCAGAGCTGCACCACGAGTTACAGCTATTGGTAAAGCTCGCTGGCCTTACACCGGCGCAGGCTTTGCAGGCCGCTACGCTGAACAGTGCAAAAGCCATAGGCATTGAAGATGAAGTTGGTACTATTAGCGCAGCTAAAAAAGCCAATTTGCTGATCCTGCATAGCAACCCTTTTGACGATATCCGCAACAGCACTGATATTGCGCATGTGCTGAAAAATGGCCGCTTTGTTTATCGCGGCGATGACAGCACACTGCCGTTCTCTGCTGCCAAAAAGGCTGGCGGCATGCTGTGGTTATCCGGCCAGCTTGGTAACTTTCCCGGCACCATGACACTGGCCGGCTCCGATATTGCAAGCCAGATGACGCAGACGATGGACAATATAGTCGCGGTGTTGCAGGAGCATCAGTTAACGACAACGGATGTAGTTAAATGCACTTTGATGCTGGCAGATATTAACGACTGGGCCAAAGCCAGCGAAATTTACAAGCGCTACTTCAGTGCGTCTTTGCCGGCCCGCAGTGCCTTTGCGGCAAGCGGCCTGGCCCTGAACGCTAAAGTAGAACTAGAGTGTAGCGCCAGCCTGCAATAACAGCGGCGCTGCGCAGCATAATAAAGGTTAGCTATGTCGCGATTGATACTCATTGTTATGTTAAGCCTCAGCAGTATGCTGCAGGCTGCCGATGCGGCAGCAAAACACAGCTTTAGCTGGCCCGGTAGTATCAAAGCGGCGGTGAGCCTGGCCTACGACGATACGCTGGCGTCACAACTGGATGTCGCCATACCAGCGCTTAATGCCTACGGGCTGAAAGCCAGCTTTTATCTGCAGTTATCCAGCCCGCTGTTAACCGCACGCTTAAGCGATTGGCGCAAAGCGGCGGCCCTGGGGCATGAGCTGGGCAACCATACGCTGTTTCATCAGTGCTCGGCGGCCAAGCCTGGCCGCAGCTGGGTGGCCGCAGAAAACGATTTGGATAAGCTAACCGCAGTGCAGCTGGTGCAGCAAATCCGGCTGGCCAACAGCATGTTATTCGCAATCGACGGCCAGACTGAGCGTACCTTTACCGCGCCCTGCGGTGATGCGCTGGCCGGCGGCCAGCCATACTTGTCGCTTATATATCATGATTTTGTGGCAATAAAGGCCAAACCTGGGGTTATTATCGCCGATATGGCTGGTTTTAATGTGCATGCGGTAGACGTTATTGCGCCGGTTGGCAGCAGTGGGGCCGAGCTTATCGCGCTGGTAAAGCAGGCTGCCCGCTATGGCACTATGGTTAATTTTACCTTTCATGGCATTGGCGGTGATCATTTAACCGTATCTGCGGAAGCCCACGCCCAATTGCTGGCCTATCTGGCCGCTAACCGCGATATTTACTGGACTGATACCTTTATCAATATCATGCGTTATGTCAAAACACAGCAAAAAGCTGCAGCTAAGCCGCTGCAGCCATAGCCAAGCCGTTATTGACAACTTGTTGCAGTGATAGCAACAGTTGTCAGCTTATATACACAAAGACGTCCAAACATCTTTACTATAAGACGTTAATACTTCTATATGTTAAAACGCTCTAATTAAGAGATATCCGATCTATTGTGAATTCTTGCGGAAGCTTTTGTTACAGACTAGTTATTTAACCGCTTCAAGCGTTTTAGCGGTTCGTTCCGAAGCAACAATAATCATAATAATTCGAGGAACTAAAATGTTTACTATAAGAAAAAGTATGCTGTGCTGTGCATCGCTTAGCGGACTGATATTCAGTCACTTTGCTTTTGCCCAGGCTACCTTGTTGCAAGCCCCGTCAGCCAAGGTGGTGCCAGACAAATACATAGTGGTATTGAAAGAAAATAGTGGGCAGTATCAGACGCTGGGAACGAATTACGTAACTCAGATGGCAAGCAATTTTAAAATTATGACGCAAGGCACTATAGAGGCTGAGTTTAACCACGCCTTAAAAGGCTTTGCTATTGCCACAGATGACAGCGGTGTCAATTGGCTGTTGGCGCAAGATGAAGTGGATTACATTGAGCCGGTACAAAGAATAAGTTTAACCGCGCAGCAAAACAATGCACCCTGGGGGCTGGACAGGCTTGATCAGCAAAATCAGCCACTTAACAGTGTGTATCGTTACGATCTTACCGGTGCAGGGGTGAATGCCTATGTCATTGATACCGGAATTAACACCAGCCATAGTCAGTTTAGCGGCCGTATCGGTCAGGTCGTTACAACTATTGGTAATGATGCGCAAGATTGTAACGGCCACGGTACTCATGTTGCCGGTACTATCGGGGCCAGCACTTATGGTGTCGCCAAACAGGTCCGGCTGCACTCGGTAAAAGTGTTTGGTTGTAGTGGTGAAACCACCAGTACCGCGATAGTGCAGGGCATTGATTGGGTGGCTGCCAATGCGGTACTGCCAGCCGTAGCCAATATGAGTTTGGGAGGCGGTGTCTCGGCGGCGTTAGATCAGGCCACCAACCGATTAATTCAGCGTGGTGTGTCTACTGTAGTTGCCGCAGGCAACGATAATACCAATGCCTGTAATATTTCGCCGGCCAGAGTAGCAGCGGCTATTACCGTTGGCTCTACTACACGCACAGATGCCCGCTCCAGCTTTTCCAACTGGGGTAGCTGCGTCAATATTTTCGCCCCGGGTTCAGACATCTTGTCTACCTGGATTGGCGGAAGTTCGGCCAGCCGAACCATTAGCGGTACATCGATGGCCAGCCCGCATGTTGCTGGTGTTTCTGCGCTGTATTTGCAGCAATACCCTAATGCCACACCAGCGCAGGTGGCGCAAGCTATCTACACTAATGCAGCCAATGGTAAAATATCGGGTACAAATGGCACTGTTAATCTGTTAGCCAATACCGAATTTTTATTTGGCGGTGACGGCGGTGACAATCAGCCGCCGGTTGCCAGCTTTAGCCATAGTATTAATGGCTTAACGGTGAGCCTGCAAGACACCTCAACTGATGATCAGGGCGTGATCTCGCGCAGCTGGAATTTTGGCGATGGTAATAGCTCGGCAGCAGAAAACCCGATCCACAGTTATGCTCAGGCTGGCAGTTATACCGTCAGTTTAACGGTGGCCGATCAACAAGGCTTACAGAGCACAGCTAGCCGCAGCATCACGGTAAGCTCTGGTGGTGATGGCGGCAGCTGTAATGGGGTAGCAGCCTGGAGTGCCAGTACGTCGTATCAGGCCGGCAACCGGGTTGTTTACAATCAGCGGGTGTATGAAGCGACCTGGTGGTCTACCGGCGCCCGGCCGGATGTTTTCAGCAATGTATGGCGTGATACCGGCCCCTGCGACGACGCAGGCAATGCCGCGCCGGTAGCTAACTTCAGTTTTGCTGCTAATGGCTTAGCTGTGCAATTTACAGATCTGAGTACGGATGATCAGGTTGTTGTAAGCTGGCAGTGGAATTTTGGCGACGGCCGCACGGCGACAGCACAACATCCGCAAAACAATTACAGCCAGGCGGGCAGTTACGATGTCAGTTTAACGGTAACCGATGCAGATGGTGCCAGCAATGTCAGCAGTAAAACCGTTACGGTTTCCGCCGAGGATAACGGCTGTGGTGGCTTAGCAGCATGGAACAGCGCAGCGGTATATCTGAAGGAAGACCAAGTCAGTTACCAAAATGTACGCTACCGTGCCAAATGGTGGACGCAGAATAACAACCCGGCTCAGAACTCAGGGCCCTGGGCTGTCTGGACCAACTTAGGTAACTGCAATTAACAAGGCGGTAAGTTAGTTTGTTAAATAACAGCAGTAGAGCCCGGCTCTGCTGCTGTCGTTTGTGTCTTTCGCAACCCTTACAAAAGTGATCTGAAAATAGTAGTTCACTCAGTAATTGCTTTGCTGATATAAATCAGTCGGGTAATTACGCGCTAATAGTTTTTAAAAGGGATATTTATTAATGATGATCAAGAGGTTTAATGTTGTTTCAGTAACCGCTGCGACGCTGCTGTGTTTGTTAAGTATGTCATCGGCGCAGTCCAATACGTTAATTAATGCTCGTTATGTAGATAATAACGATGGCACTATCACCGATACTGTTACCAGTCTTACCTGGCAACGGTGCAGCCTGGGGCAAACTTGGCTGGCTTCGGCATGCAACGGCAAAGCTGCCAGATACCGGGGAGAGCAAGCGATAGAACTGGTTAAAGCAGGTTGGCGCTTGCCATCGATAGCAGAGCTGGATACCTTGGTGCAGTGCCAAGGGGAGCGCCAGCCAGACAAGCGGACTGAAGACGAATATATTAACCGCACCAATGCTCAGTGCCTCGGCGAACCTGAACAGCCTACTATAAATACAGAAGCATTTCCTGCCACAGCGAAAGACTGGTATTGGTCTGCAACATCACACGAAGAATCTACCGGCAGTGCCTGGCGTGTGAGCTTCGAAGACGGTAGTGTTTACTATGACAATAAAGTTTACGGCCTGGGAAGAGTAAGGTTAGTACGCTCCAGCGAATGAGATACCCTACAACTTAGCAACCCGGGCTAACCGGGTTTTCACAACCTTATATGCAACGCCGCCCCAGTTAACGTTGCATGTTTCTATTGGTGGTTTTAAGGCAGGATTAGTTGTTGGCTTTTAACCTGGGATGATTTTATTGACGAATAATGGTTAAGTAGAGGTTGTCGCGCCTGCTTTGTAACAGGGAGCTGTGTATGCAAAAACTATCCGCGTTTATCCTGTCAGGCATCTTAGTAGCTTGTGGTGCGCAGGCTGATACAACATTGTCTTTTGGTGCTGATTTTAAAATTGCCCTGCCGCCGTCGGTAATTGCTGGCGCTACGGTATTTGCTGCCGATGAACTGGCTGTAAAGACAGCGTCCGGCCAGCTGTTTTCCGGCAAAGTATTGTCGGCCGAGACTGAGCAGTTGCCAGCAGACTTTGATATGCACTTATATCCACAATATGTGCTGAAACTCAAAGCTGTGAGTGACCTAAGCCCTCATAACACGCAGTTGTTTAGTCATACAGCAGACGAGATTAACGACAGCTTTGATTTATCTGATGTAAGCACCGAACAACTACAAGGCTGGACACTGTACAGCGTATGCAAAGCGCAGCGCTGTCTGGCGTATGTAGTAAAACACAACGTATCCGAATACATTCTGACAGTTCACGCTAATGGCTTAAGCAAAGCGGAGTTTACCGGTTTAGTTAAAGCAGGGTTGCACTGACTAACGCGGTATATCTGCATGCCGCCGTTTAATTTTGTTCTGACCTCTATCATTCCCGCCCCCAATAATTTCGTAATTCCGGCATTTTTGGTTATTTAAGAACGCTTTCTATTCTCCCGATCACTTCTTAGAGTTTTGACATCTGAAAAAATCACTTTATATTTGTATGAAAATTAAACACAGGGATGTATTTATATGGTGCTTAATGTCCGCAGAGCGGTGTCTGCTTGTTTGTTCTTTTTTGCCAGCCAATCTCTTGCACAACAAACAAGCTATCAGATTACTTCCTTCGATGAAGATCTGTCCGCAAGCGTATCTGTCAGCGGAACGGTAATGGCGTCATATCTGGTGTCTGGGCAGTTACCTTATGCGTCAGCAGATGCGTTATACATTTACGTAATACCGGAACAGCGCCTTGTAAATGCTTCAATATCCAGTATTGATGGTAAATATGCCGCAGAAATGGAATTGACCCATTCAATGGCGCAGGCTGGATGGATTCAGGTACAGTTTCCAAGTAAGTTTAAACAAGACTTGCAAGCTTATGCAGCGGAAGAATTGGTTGCCTATATTTACTCGGACAGCGAAGATAAATTTGGCTATTACATTCAGGAGGTATTTCCCTCATCATGGGGCGCGCCGGAAGGTAATGCGCGCAGCATTTTTATAAATAGTGCAGGTTTTAAACCGGAATATTCATACAAAAATACAGCAGGCGAAACTGTTGTTGGGCGTTGCGTCGAAATAGAAAATAAGCTCACCAGAGCGTATAACCATAGATGTGATTTCTCGTTGCATGGTGCAGCTCAGCCTGCACTAGTTATTATCAACACAACTCCGGACGGAATTGGTAAGAAGTTTCTGATCTGGAGCGGCAGTTAATGGAGCCGATTGAACAAAAAGTATTCAGCATCATTACTGTAAAACGCCTTACCAAGCCTTTAATCACCCTTTTTATTCTGTTTGTATTAGCAAGTATTACGGTGATCTATCTTGCCGCATTATCAGCGTTCAAAAAGCTTGATGATGATACTGTTTATAATGTTGATGTCATTTCAGAAGCATTCGAATACGTTATATCGGCAAATAATTCGCCTGGCGTGCTATTACGTAACTTCACTTCTCAGCTACAACAATGTAAGAGCACGCAAACTGGTAAATTATACGACAATGCCACCATCCGTTTTAAACGCGATGTCAAAATATTAATCGAACGAAAAAGCACCAGCGCATTAAAGCTAACGGCGGTGACACTGAATCCTGACTCGCAAAGTTTGGGTACACTCGTTAATCAGTTTGAACGCTGTAAGCTGGGTACTAAAGCCGTATTTAGCATTATCTTGAATGAAGACAACCCTGTTTTTTCAATGAAGGTAGTGGGCGCTTTGCAAGTAGGCAGGGTGCTAAGCGATGCGTCTGACGACTACTATCCATTGGTTAACAGTGGACAAATTGTGATACAAGACAAAACAACATTTAGCAAATCTCCTCTGACGCTTTCTCCACAAGTTGTCCGCCCTGGTGACACGGTGTTGTTGAATCAGGCTGAAGGTGTTATCAGAGCCCAGCACGAAAACAGCGGTTTAACTGGTGTGTTCTCGCAACAGGGAAGTGTAGTAAAACTTCAGCATCTCTATGCGCCGACTGCAGAATCTGTATCGCCCTCATTTATTGACCGTGTAACCAGTGACAGTGAGCTGGCCTTTGCCTTATCAATTTCTTTTGTGTTTTTACAGTTTATTGGTTTTGGCATCACAACCTTGTTTCGTTTGGCGTTATTTTCTGGTGCTGTGCCCGCCCCGGGTGAAAAATGGATAGTAAGAAAAAGGAAAAAAGAACCATGAATTTTCTTAAATTAGTCTTGATAACTAGTTTCAGCGTTGCAAGCTTCTTTGCACTCGCATCAGATGTTTATATTGAAACTCACAATGAAGAAGGTCAGGGAATTTTACGCCCGATTGGTGGCGAGTGTCTGGTGTACACGCCCTCTCATGTTGTAGGCCGGGCCAGTGACTTTTTGGTCAGTACACGGCTTGAAAAGCGTATTAAAGCACAACTAATTACCACCTATCCGCAAGATCTCGCCTTACTCAAACTTCCAGCAAATGCCGTGTCTGCTTGTCAGGAAAGCAGCTGGAAAGATCAGGGCGAGCGGGTTAACACTATTTTAGAAGTAATAGATAAAGGCGAGCTGCAGGTGCGGTTGAATAACGGTCGGCTGGTTAGCTACGATGTTGATATTATTGATAAAGAGCTGCACTCATTTTTTACTATCCGTTTAAATCACCCCAGTCAGAAGATCACTAAGGGCATGAGTGGAGGCATTGTCACAGTTGGCAGTTATCCAATAGGAATGCTGTTATCGGTAACCGATGATATTGGCAAGGTGCTGCGGATGGATACCATCGCAGATACGTCTCGTTCAGTAGTTAAATCATACGCGACAGAGAAAGAACAAATTGCCCTGAATATGGATACGACTGAAACACCATCGCCTGCTAAAACTTCGTCACCCGCTTCTGTATCTGAAACAGCAATTCCGCTTGTGTCAAAAAATGAAGGTAAGCAAATCTTTAAAGGCAAGATAGCAAATGGGGCTACAGAGACGTTTACCATATTATCGCGCGGTAACACGGCGTATCGATTGCATAGTAAAAAACAAAGCGACCCTGTGCAGTTTGTCGTTGAATATCAAAATCCGGCAAAGAAACGCCTTACTTGGGATCGCATAGAGACAAAGCGTGATGATATGTGGGAGTTTGGCACAGAAGAGCGAGGGGAGCACTTTTTGGTAATTAGGGGCGAGGCTGGCTCTGGGGATTATGAGTTGGAGTTAGAAATTATCGCAACGCCTGAGCAGCAACTTTCAGAAAGTAATGTTGCAGGTCACGGAGATGTAATTAGGGGGCGTATCGCACCAGGTACTTTCGCGGTATATAAAATTCTTTCTAGAGGCA
>JAHJZX010000046.1 GCA_018826295.1 Gammaproteobacteria bacterium | reverse complement strand
GCTGCATCGCAACTTTCCAGCGCGGAGTTAGCGCCAGCCGCGTTTGCACCGCCGGCACCACCACTGACTACATTACCCTTAGAATTGCCCATTTGCGGGCTGGTAGAAATACAGGCAGTCAACAGCAGGGCGCTGACTGCCACACAACATTGTTTTAGCTGATTGCCCGGTTGTTTATTACTGTGGCTGTTTTGGCTCATGTTTCTGATCTCCGCTTAAATGGCTCCCTGTTGCAGCACTGTTACCGACAACCACTAAAGCAGCACCAGTTGCAACACTATTAACAGTGCTTAGCAGTATGGCAAAGCGCAAGTAGCGCAACAGCGCAACGCAGCGTTAACTGATGCAGCTTTACGTTAAACAGAGCTAACTGAAGCTAACTGGGAAACCCGCGACAGTTCAGCGCTATTGCCAGAGGTTGGCATGGCCGTGCTCAACCAAAAGCAGCGGCAATCTGTCGCAAATAAAAGCAATGCTATTGATAAGTGTTTTCATTACGATATGATCATTGAAACTTTTTGGAGGTGGTTATGCAGTATTCGATGAAAAAACTAAAACTGGCGCTGGCCGTGCAACTGGCATGCTTACCCGCTGCTGCGCTGGCCGATGTAGCAAAGCAAGATGAACAAGCAGTAGAAACCATTACCGTGCGCGGCCAGTACACGGTAAATGAAACCATCGACACCGCCACCGGCCTGGGTTTAACGCTACTGGAAACACCGCAATCAGTCAGCGTCATGACCGCCCAGCGCATTAAAGATTTAGACATCAGCTCTATTGCTGATGCGGTTACACAAACGCCGGGCCTGACATCTAAAGCCTTTGACAGCACGCGTAATACTTTTAGCGCCCGCGGCTTTGATATTGATAAATTTCAGCTCGACGGCGTGCCAATGGCCTGGAGCCTGGCTGGTGACTCCGGCGAAACCATTACCGATGTCGCCATTTATGAGCGCATTGAAGTGGTGCGTGGCGCTACCGGCTTATTAACCGGCGTCGGTGAACCATCAGCATCTATTAATCTGGTGCGAAAACATGCCAATGCGCGTGAATTAAGCGGCAGTATTAACGGCGGTATCGGTAGCTGGAATAAGCGCTTTGTTACTACTGATGTTACCACACCGCTCAGCGCCGATGGCAATGTGCGTGCCCGCATAGTGGCGAAAAAAGAGCTCAGTGACAGCTTTCGCGATCTGGCAGAGGAAGACAAAACCGTATTGTACGGCGTGCTGGATGCCGATCTAAGTGATGGCATGACATTAAGCCTGGGTAGCAGTTATCAGGACAATAACCCTACCGCCTCAACCTGGGGCGCTTTGCCACCGCTGTTTAATGACGATACGCCAACCAACTGGGATATCAGCACCACCACCGCTGCCCATTGGACGCGTTGGGACTCGACAGCGAAAAACCACTTCGCCAGCTTAACCCAGCAATTTAATAACGGCTGGCAGCTGAAAGTAAACCTAAACCACAATAAAAATACTGCCGACACCCGTTTGCTGTATATCTACGGCGCGGCCAGTAAAGACAGCGGGGAGGGCTTATATGCCTGGCCGTATAACAGCGAAGGTTTTAGCAAACAAACCAGTGTCGATATTCAGCTGCAGGGCAGTTATAGCCTGCTGGGCCGCGAGCATGAATTTGTTGTTGGCGCCTTGCAAAGCCGCCAGCAATCAGAGGTGCAAACTTATGCCTCAATGGCATGGCCTGCTACCGGTAACTTTTATCAATGGGATGGCAGCCTGCCTGAGCCAGCCTGGCACCCTAATCCAGAGCAGGCGGTCGATCTGGATACTGAGCAAAAAGGTGTCTACGCTGCCAGCCGGTTTGCCATTACTGAGCAAGTTAAACTGATCGCCGGTGGCCGCTATACCGAATGGCAGCGGTCTGGTTTAAACTATGGCGCGGCGCTGGATTTTGGTGATGACAAGTTTGTACCCTATATCGGTTTAACTTATCAGGTAGCCGGCAACCATATGCTGTATGCCAGCCACACTGAAATTTTTACCCCGCAAAATGCCTATGATCGCAACGGCAACTTCCTCGATGCCATTGTTGGCAGCAACCAGGAACTCGGCGTAAAAAGTAGCTTTCTCGATGGCGCCGTACAAACGGCTGTAGCGGTGTTCCGCATCGAGCAGGACAACCTGGCACAAGCCGATGCAGCCTATAACGATCCGGCGAACAACTTCTTCCCGTCTTTTGCTGCCCGCGGCTCAGAAAGCAAAGGCTTTGAGCTGGAACTGATTGGCCGCATTAACGACAGCTGGAACCTCAGCGCTGGCTATGCGCAGTTTACCGCTGAAGATCGCGACGGCGTAGACATTAATGCCAACCATCCACGCAAAAAGCTGAATGTGTTTTCTACCTATGAGTTTACCGATGCGCTGGCAGGCCTGACGCTTGGTGGCGGCTTAAGCTGGGAGAGCGAGTCTTACAGTGATGTGATACCGCTGTTGTTAAGCCCGCAAACCTATCAGGTTAAACAAGGCAGCTTTGTGCTGGCCAATCTGATGGCACGTTATGACATAAACAAACAACTGTCTGTGCAGCTGAATGTACATAACCTGTTTGACGAAACCTATTACAACGGTTTAACCCAGCAGTATAACTATGGTGCACCGCGTAACTTCAGCCTGGGAGTAAACTACGCGTTTTAATGGTGTTGTTATGCGGGTGCTGAGCACCCGCTGGCATGGTCGAGCCGTTATAACATGGTGAGTAGCCTGTCTGTATTTTATACGGGCATAGCCGCTTACAGCCCAAGCCAGCGGGTAAATTCACCATTGCGGCTTTGACTGGTTTTTAGTTGCACTGCCTGTGGTTTTAAATACACCGTAAGAGTGTTTTTACAGTAACGCTCTAATTTTTCTATATAGTGTGCATGCACGACATCGCTGCGATTAATGCGGAAAAAATGCGCTGGATCCAGCGCTTCTTCAATCGCGCTCAGCGAAGAATAGGGTAAGTAATGCCGTTTACCGCTGTGATCGAACGCCATAACCAGCCCGCCATCGGCTTGCAGGTAAACTACATCGGCCACGTCAAGAAAATAAATATGTTGTTGATGGCGAATCGCGATACGCGACACATATTCGGGTTTAGCTTTCGCCATCGGCAATGACTGCAACAGCGCCTTTAGTTGTTTTGCGGTGTTGTCTGCTTTATTGCTATCGGTTAACGCGCGAAATTTTTGCCAGGCCATTGCCAATTTATCGTTGTTGTAAGGTTTTAGCAGGTAAGCGATGCCGTAGCTATCGAAAGCCGACAGCATATATTGATCATAGGCGGTAATAAAAATTAACGCACATGGCGGAGCCTGGCGTTGATAGCAGCTAAATACATTACCATCGCTGAGTTCTATGTCAGAAAAAATAACATCAGGCAGCACGGGGCTCTGGTTCAGTGTGCTGAAGTAGGACTCTACTTCAGCTACGCTACCAAGCTCCGCCAACACCGTTATTGGATCAGGTAACTGTTGCAACATACGCCGCAGTTTGCTGCGTGCCAGCGGTTCGTCTTCAATGATTACGACGTTATACATACTGCTCCTGCATCTACTAAAGGCACCGTTACACTAAACTGGTGTTTCTGGTCATCAATGTGTAACTGCCGTCCGGTTAAAAACTGCAATTGCCGGTTTAGATTCTTTAACCCTATACCATTGCCCGCCTGCACCTTGGTTTTAGGCCGGCGCAGGTTGGTTACCACCAGGTTATCTGGTGTGGCGGTAATACTAATGTGTAGCGGTGCCGCAGCGCTGCCCTGATTATGTAAAAACACGTTTTCTAACAAAATTTGCAGTGTAAACGGCGGAATATAGCGCCCTTCAGGCAGGCTGTCTTGTTGTATCTGCAACAGGTAGCCTTCGCCAAGCCGCTCTTGCATTAACGTAAAATAATGTGCAGAAAATTCAACCTCTTTGGCCAGATCAACCAGCTGCTTTTCAGCATTATGCAACGACAGCCGGTATAAGCCGGCAAAGTGATGCAGATAATTACTGGCACGTTCCGGATCCAGATTAATCAGCTCATCCAGCGTATTCAGCGAGTTAAACACAAAATGTGGATTCATTTGCGATTTTAATTGCTGGATTTGTAACTGTGCTAATTGTTGGTTGTAGTCAGCCAGTTGTTGCCTGTATTGTTCAGCCTGTTTGCTATGGTGGTAGGCCAGGTAAATACCAGCATAGATAACCACTTCAACTATGTAACCTATGTTAGATTGTAATAGTACTTGGGAGCTGAAGTTACGCGCTATATTGCCGAAAATTGCAGCAATAAGTAGTCCTAACACATTGCTGAATACCAGATAACTTAGCAGTGCAATGAGTAAAATGTGTAAATAGTGCCGCCAGTTAAGCGGCTGTTTGTCAAATTGGTAACGGAGTAAGCAAAATTTCAACAAGCTGAAGATTAGCAGGGCTGACAGAAACTGTACGATTGGCCCTTCTGGGGTAAAGGTGTACCAGGACAACATGCCTGCACGCACTCTGTTGCTGATTACCATGAAGTAGGTGAATAAAAACACCAGTATTAGAAAAGTGCGGTCGACCCGAAGATAATCTATAAATCGTTGCAGCATAACGGAACCATCGTCCTTAAAGGTAAAAGGCGCCTGATGGCGCCTCACTTACGGGTATTACTTTGTATCACCACCAGACCAGGTGTGGGTTACCTCGCCTTTACTGTTCATAAACTGTAACTGTACCTCGTCATGTTCGTCTACAAAAAACATTGCCCGGGGTGAACCATCTTTAGCAAACAGAAACAAGCCATTATTCTGAGCCGCCGTTTTGCCTAATAAAATACGCGGTGCGCCACCAATAAGACCCTGTTGTTCATATTCCGATGCCTTTTTATTGCGCTCGGCCTTATCGGTTATTTGGTTTAGTTCGCGCATAATTTCGCGGGTACGACTTTGGGTTTCAAATTCGGCCCGGTCATTAAATGCCAAACCTGAGCGAATAATTCGCTTATCACCACGTTTTTCATCTGTAGTGAGTAATTGCATTACCTGATCGCCGTCGTATTTATCAAACGTTAGCGACATACCCGCGCTATGGCCGCGTTCATTTTTGCTGCCATCATAAATAAAACCACCGGCCTCAATGCCTTCTTCATTAAAAAACAACATACCACTGCGCTTTTTACGACCTTCGTTTAGTACAGTGCCATTTACCTCTTCTGTTGTTGGGAAACGGGCAGTGTTAGTCAGTAGCATTTTTACCGTGCCGTCCGCCTCAACAATGTTCAGCCGCTCAACCGTCAGTGTATCAAAATGGCCTTGACGTTCAGCTTTCATACCTGTGGTCAGAATCACGGCAGACAGCGCCAGACTTGCGATAGTAGCAACACGCAAAACTTTGATTTCATTTGCAATAGTCATAATGTTCCTCGTTATTAAATTACGTTGTTTTATCAGGTTGTATGCAGTGTGATACGCAGCCTTGCGTTGCGCCAACACTGTTTAACGAGCTAAGGAATAGTGCTGATGAGCTGAGGAAATCTATCGATAAATTGTATTGCACCTGATGCAGACGGCCATATTGATGTGACTGTTGCCGGCAAAGTTGGCTGCGGAAATTACTACTGCTTGCCGAAAAAAGCCCGGCGAAATTTGCCGGGCGGGATCTGTTGATGCAGATGCTAGCTCAGCAGCAGGTAATTGCCGCTGATGAGCGTTGCTGCGTCAGAATGAATACCGCAGGTTAGCGCTGATAGCCCGGCGCTGGCCGTAGAAGCAATCGCCGCGGGCTAAGCAGGAAGTGATCACGGTTTCATCAGTGATGTTCTGCGCCTGCAGGCTAAGTTGGTAGTTACCAAAGTTGTAACCGACCATCGCATCAACCAGCGTATAGCTGTCGGTGGTCAGCGGCGTGTTCAGCACCACCCCAGCCTGTTCTACATAAGCGGTACCGTCTGAGGTTTCACCGACATAGCGCATACCAGCGCCAAATTGCCAGTTTTCCAGCGCTGCCGGGCGCCAGGTAGCCCAGATGGATGCCAGATGCTCAGGCTGGGCCGCTAAGGTGGCACCTGCTTCGCCCAACCGGTTACTTTTGCTGACATAAGCATCTATGTAGGCATAGCTGGCATAAATATCCAGTTCGTCCCAGGCCAGCTGCGCTTCCAGCTCAACGCCTTTAGAGGTGACCTCACCATCCTGTACCTGACCATTCGGGTTTACTACGGCCGGATCTGCTGCCTGCGCTGCCGATAGCGTAGTGGTACGATTTTGCTCGGTAATATCAAACACGGCCGCCGTTATCAGGTGTTCAGTGCCTTTTGGCTGAAATTTTAAGCCGGCTTCCCATTGCTGGCCTTTTTTCGGCACAAAGGCCTTACCAAAGGCGTCGTTGCCCAGCAATGGCTCAAACGATTCGCTAAAGCTGACATAGGGCGATATACCGCTATCTAGCAGGTACATAAAGCCAAGCCGGCCGGTAGTGGCATATTGACTGGTCGAAGTTGCCAGTTCTGGGTTGGTGGTGGCCTTATCGCGGCGGATGGCTGCAGATAGCAGCCATTTTTCTGCAATTTTCATATTGTCCTGTAAGTACAGGCCGGTTTGATAATTGGTGGTAGAGGGTAACTCATTAACATCGGCTTTACCCGGCTGCGCCGGTGCCTGACCATAAACCGGATTGTATAAGTCCAACAGGCCGCCATCGCCGTAAATATAGTCGTTATCGGTGTAGGCATGCTGATAATCAACGCCGGCCACCAGCTTATGCTCGACAACGCCGGTTTGCAGATTACCGTGTAATTGAAAATCACTGGTCAGCGCGCGTGAGTCGGCTGAGCTGACATAGGATAAACGCCTGATGTTGCGGTTATCGGCCTGAAATACCGGCGGCCAGCCATACATGGTGTGGTAATCAGCATGGCTGTCGCTGTAGCGGCTGGCTAAACGCAGTTGCCAGTCAGCTGATAAATCATGTTCCACAATAGCGGTTAATGCCGTTTGCTCGGTATCGTATTTGTCAAAGCCCGGCTCAGATACAAAGCGGTTAATCGGGATCTGGCCAAATTCGTTCGGTAAAATAGAGCCGCGATGCGGTAAAAACTGCGTGCTGGAGCCAGATTCATTTTGCTGGTAATTAGCCAACAGGGTAATTTTGGTCGCCTGGCTGGCTTGCCAGCTAAAAGACGGCGCTAATACCACACTGTTATCCGGCACGTAGTCGGTTTGCGTATCGCTGTCACGCCACAATGCCACCATCCGGCCCTGTAGAGACGCATCGGCATTTAATGCCCCGCTAATATCACCGGCCAGCTGTTTGCGTGAATAGTTACCCAGTTGCGCCCACAACTGGCCACTGGTAACCGGCTCGGGCTTTTTGCTAACTAAGTTAACAATACCGCCAATAGAGCCCTGGCCATACAACACTGAACTGGGGCCTTTTAAAATTTCAATTTGCTGCAGCGCATAAGGCGCAATACGCACATTGTTGTAATAGCCAAACAGCGACTTTAAACCATCCAGATATTGTACCGGCGACACACCACGAATTTGCGACCAGTCGCCGCGGGTATCCAGGCCGTAAGGGCCATTGTATAAACCGGATACATAGCCTAGTGCGTCCTGCACCGTTAGGGCTCCTAAGTCGGCAATACGCTCTTCCGTGAGTACCGATACCGACAGCGGTGTTTCAATAATAGGCGTGTCTGATTTTGCCCCCGAGGCACTGACATACGAAATTAAGCCGCGTGAGCTTTTTACCGTGATCACTTCCACCGCCTGTTCGTCGGTGTTGACCTGTTGTTGGGCATAACCCGGCAGCGAGAGCGCGCTAACAATACCGGCGGCAAGCAAAGAGTACTTCATGTAACACTGTTCCTGTTCTGGCTGAAAGCCTCATATGCTAGTGATAATTACTCGTATTTACAACTGTGGTTGATAAGTATTCCTATTAACATTAATATATGTCCCCAGAATGTTGCAGCACAGGCAGTACCCTATGGCAAAGCTCAGTAATCGTTTTTGGTTTCAGTTACATGGCTGGTTTTCGCTGCCGATCTGGCTGATTTTTTGCTTTGTCTGCATTACCGGTACTATTGCCGTATTCAGCCATGAGCTGACCTGGCTGACTAACCCGGCTTCGCGCGCGACTAACCCTAATCATTTACCGGCCAAACCGGTGGCCGAACTGGTGGCAGCGGTTGAGCAGGCTTATCCCACCGCCGATGTCGGCACTGTGATGGTGTTTGAGCCTTATCTGGTGCATGCGGTGCTATTTACCGATCACGACAAGCCGTTTGCCATTGCCTATGTCAACCAATACACCGGTGAAATTCAGCAGATTAATCAGGGTATTACCTTTATCGGCTTTATGCGTAGCCTGCATGGCTGGCTGCTGTTCCCCTGGCCCGGCAGTTACAGTGTGGGATATTACCTGGTATCGGCGATGGCGCTGGTGATGCTGGGCGCTTTAGTTACCGGTTTGGTGATTTATAAAAACTTCTGGCGCAGTTTTACCCAGCCGAAAATCCGTTTTAATCAGGGCAAAAAAACCATTCTGACCGATCTACACCGGCTGGCCGGTGTCTGGTCTATCTGGTTTTTAATGCTGATGAGTGCCACCGGCTTGTGGTATCTGGTGCAGGCGGTAATGTGGCATGCCGATATTGACATAGAACCGCATGCGCCGCTGGTAGCCGCTGAGCAGCTGCCGGCAACGCAAACCCAGCCACCGGTCAGCTTTGCCGATGCGATGCAAATTGCTAAGCAGCGCTTCCCGGATTTTCAGCCCAGCTATTTAATGCTGCCCGAGCACAACCGCGGCATGTACAGCCTGATGGGCGGCGGCGACCACATCTTTTATGATCAGTACTCGTACAATTTAAGCATTAACCCCTGGACCGGCGACATAGCGCATGAAAAATCACCACAGTCGATGAGTGCACTACAAACGGTAATGCATATTGCCGATCCGCTGCACTACGGCACGCTGGGTGGCATCTGGACCAAGGCGATCTGGTTTTTGTTTGGGCTGATTTTATCCGGCATGTCGATTACCGGTTTTATGATTTGGGGCAGTCGCACGGTAAAGGCCGCACGTGAAAGCCGTCGCAGCGAAGCATTGCAGGAGGCTCATGATGGCGCGCAGTAACAGCGTTTGGCAGCGGCACAAATATAAACTCAGTGGCCTGGTGCTGCTGTTGCCGTTCTGGTTTTTGTATCAGTCACTGACACCGGTATTTCCGCCAATGTGGCCGGCACAGCAAATTGGTGACTTTGAAATAGCGCCTATGCCGCTGAATTTAGAGCCGCCCTATGCCCACCACGACGAGTACGTAAAAGACTTTATGCTGACCTTCAACAAAGGTGATATTGCCACTATCCGTCAGGGCTATTTAAATATCGGCCCGCAGGCGTTGCCACTGGCGCAGCTGCAACAGGGTGAAGAAGGTATACTGCACGGCAGCCGTCACGGCCAGCATGTGCATGCCATAGCGCCGAAAACACTAAGCGCAAGTGACAAAGTCTGGCTAACGCTGCAAACCTGGCAGGGTGAAACCCTGACCACCAGTTGGCCTTTGCCCGCCGAGCTGCTGGCTCAGCCTTGAACATCTGATCTGCCTATTGCCAGCTACCGTAACTGCTGAGCAACTTCAGTTCTGGTGGAGCAAGCATGAGTAACGCGGTATTAATCATCGGCGGTGGCAGTGGTATCGGCCTGGCGCTGGCGCAGTATTATGCTGCCAGCGGCGCAGGGGTAGCTGTAATTAGCCGCCAATCAGCAGCACAGCAGCAACAAATAAACTGGTTGCAAGATACGTTAAGCGCAGAAGCCGACAGTGCTGATATTATCGCTAAGGCATTGACGCAACACCCCGATACTATTTTTATCTGTAATGGCGTGCTGCATGACGCTAGTGCCATGCCGGAAAAAACCATCCGCCAGCTCGATATCGATATTCTGGCCGCGCGCTTTGCCAGCAATGTGCAGGTACCAGCAATGTACCTTAAGTTGCTGTTTAGTTATTTATGCAAACAACCCCAGGTAAAGCTGCTGGCGCTCAGTGCCAAAGTGGGCAGTATCGGCGATAACGCTTTAGGCGGCTGGTACAGTTACCGTATCAGCAAGGCCGCGCTGAATATGCTGATTAAAAACCTTAGCATTGAAGTGGGTCGGCTAAATAAAACTGCCGCCATTGTCAGCATTCACCCCGGCACAACGGATACGGAATTATCAGCCCCCTTCCAGCAAAACCTGCCGGTGGGGCAACTACAAAGCCCCGATGCTACCGCCAAACGCTTAGCCAGCGTGGCGGATAGTCTAACAGCAGCGCAAAGTGGCAACTTACTTAACTGGGATGGCAATGTATTGCCATGGTAGTTGTTAACAACTGAGCAAGCACTATACTTCAACTTATTAGTGTTATTCCCCGGGCATAGAGCCATGGTGCTTCTGTTGTTGCTGCTATTATTCAGCGCAAGTGTTTCGGCTATGCCGGAAGATGAGTTTGGCCGGCTAAGAAATGATATTTTCTCTGTTAGTAATCAAAGCTATATTGCCGGCATCGAAAAAATAGATGCGGCGTTGCAGCAACATCGTTATCAGCTGACGTTAGAGCAACAAATCCGCTTGCTGTACAGCAAAGCTATCTATCAGCATCGTACTAATCAAACCCAGGCGGCTTTAGTCACGCTGCATCAATGCAAATTACTTAGCGAAGAATCGGCTGAGCAGTCAATTTTGTACAGTTATCACAATATTCTGGCCGGAATTTTTGCTGACTTTGGCCTCTACGAGCAAGCATTGCAACATTATGCCCAGGCAGTAGAGAAAGCCAGCTTTCTTAGCAACCCACTGTATGCCCGTCAGACAGAAAACAATATTGCTTTAATCCTGACAGAACTAAGCCAGTACGATGAAGCCCAGCATTATTTAGCGCGCTTTTATCAGTTTGGTGTCGAAACCGATAATGTCTCAGTGCAGGCGGTGGCGCTGAATAATCAGGCGGAGTTAACGTTAAAGCAAGGCAATATCAGTTTGGCAAACGAGTTATATCAGCGCGCGCTGGTGCTAAGACAGCAGCACAATTTAACGCATGAGCTGTCATTTTCTTTTCTCGGTTTGGCCAAAGTCGCCAGAGCCACCGCCAATTGGTTACAGTGTGCCGACTATGCCCGCCAGAGTTTGTTGCTGCGCCAGGACCGTAACCGACTGGATTTACTCGAACCCGGCTTATTGTTAGTTGAAGCGCAATTAGCATTGCAGCAGTGGTTGGATGCACAAGTGCAATTGGATAAGCTGATACCGTTGGCAGATGAGTTACGTCAGTTTGATGCTTTGCAGCAAAGCTGGCAATTGCAGGCTAATCTGTTTGAGAAAACCGGTCAATACAGCAAAGTATCTGAGGCCTGGCGCAACAGTCTGGCGGCCTATGCGCAACTGACCGAGCAACGCTTTGCCATAACCGTTGCACAAAACAGCACTGAGCTGGGTTTATTGTTACGCAATAAAGAAATCTCGGCCTTGCAGCAACAGCATATTATTCAACAGGTTAAAAATAAATCTTTGCAGCAGCAACTGTGGGGAGGCAGTGCGGCAGCGCTGATTATTATTCTGCTGATATTGTGGTTTAGCTGGATCCTAAGGCGAAAAAACCACTTGTTAGCGGCCAATTTAGCTACGTTAAAACAAACGCAAACTCAGTTGGTAGAGGCAGAAAAACAGGCCTCACTCAGCAGTTTGGTGGTCGGTATGGCGCACCAGTTAAATACCCCGCTGGGTAATTGTCTTACAGCGATATCGTCCAGCTTAGAACTGCAGGGTAATTTGCAGGCAAAACTTGACAACAAAAGCCTGTCTGCCAAAGAGCTTAGCGCCGGTTTACAGCAGGATCAGCAGTTATTGCAGCTGGCTCAAAATAATATCAATAAAGCTGCATCACTGGTGGATCGTTACAAGCAAATTGTTGCTCAGACACAGGAGAGCCAGCCGCAACAGTTTGATATTAAAACTCTGCTACAACAACAGTTGCCAGTGTTGTTGCTGGGGCTGCAACCGGATAATCCGCTACAGCTGGAGATTACCGGCGACCATTACGCTTTGCTAAGTTATCCGTCTTTAATCAATCAGGTACTGTCGGCGCTGTTAGAAAATGCCTTGTTGCATGGCGACATGCCTGCTGGCTCGGCGCGGGTCAGTGTCAAAATCGTAGCGCAAACGTCAGGAGTAAGGCTGTTATTCAGCGACAATGGTAAAGGTATCAGCGAGGATGTCGCCAAACGTATCTTTGACCCAATGTTCAGCACCCGGCTCGGCCAGGGCCATTTAGGTTTGGGGCTAAATATGGTGTTTAATATCATGCAAAAGTTGCACGGCTCTGTGCAGTGGCAGCCGCAAGACACAGCAGGCTGCACTTTTGTGTTGTTTCTGCCGCAGCATATTCGCCAGACCGACAGTAGCAGTATCAATTAACGGTAACTTTCTCCCTCATTGCGTAACAACGGCCTCTACATTGAGCCACCGACGGCACGTCCACCTCTTGGCGACATTTTAGTCACAATAGCTTTGCTAACCTTGCGCTGTTTCAGCAAAAAATACAGCGGATAGTTGGAGGAAAGCAGATGAACAAGCTATTAAAACAGGTACCGTGGTTAAGTGTTGGAGGGAAAGCAGTATGAGCCGCTATTTGACACAACTGGCATGGCTGACGTTGTCGGCGCTGCTATGTAGCTGGCCACTGTTAAGTCAGGCGGCCGAAGCGCCCGGTGCGCTGACCATTATCGTTAAAGATCAAAACACCGATCGGCCACTGTCAGAGGTACAAATCACGCTGACCGAGCGCGAAACCTCTGTCACACAAAGCTTCAGCAGCGACACTCAGGGCCGTATTGTAGCAGAGCAGCTTGACCCCGGGCTGTACTCGGTAAGCCTTAACAAAAGCGGCTTTACCTCAGTATATGAACCCAGCGTACGGGTGGTGACGCGCAAAAACATCAGGCTGGCATTCGAGTTAAAACCACAGGCGATAGAGGTGGTAGAAGTCAGGGCGCAGCAAGCGGCCACCTTTGCGGCGGGCTCAAGTACCTATCTGGACCGCGAAGCGCTGCGCAGTGCCGTTGGCGGTGGCGCCGATCCGCTGCTGTCGCTGGACGGATTGCCCGGCCTGGCCTCAGCCAGTGAATTTGCCAGCTTTAGTGTGCGCGGCCGGGGCCCACGGGATAACCTGATATTTGTCGATGGCTTGCCGTTTGATAAAGCAGTGCACTTTGACGCCAGCCTGGGTGAAGAAGAAGATGTCGGCGGCGGTGGCCGCTTCTCGATTTTTGCACCCAATGTGATAAGCGCTGCGGAATTCTCACCTGGTGGCTGGGGCGCGGCCTATGGTGGCCGGGCGGCATCGCTGCTCAAATTAGATGTTGCCGATGGCAACCCCAGCCCGTCGGCCAGTTTACGGCTGGATCTGGCCGGTTATGAAGTGGGCTACGACGGCCCGGCCGGTATTACTGACGACGCCACTATGCTGGTATCAGCCCGCCGGCTGGACTTTGGCGCTTTGTTTGAAACCATTGAAGAGCTGGACATTGGCGATCCGGTATTAAGGGATGTGATTGTAAAGTCGGTGATCCCGCTAAACCAAAACCACACTGTTGAAATTCTGCTGGTCGATACGCATGAGGATTATAGCCGCGACGTTACCCATGTGTTTGCCTCGCCCAACTTTGAAGATGCCGCACTGCTGGACTTTGAACAGGACAGCGATCTGTACGGTATGACGTTACGCTCGTTAATTGGTGATAAAGCGGTGCTGACCAATAAGTTGTACTACCGCAACAGCGACAAAATAAGCTCAGAAGGCGAAGCCTTTCCTGATCAGGTAGCTGAAGGCTCGCCAGCATCTGATTTTCCGGTTAGGGAAAACATTATCACCATAGCGGAAGCAGAAACCGAGCTGGGCTGGCGCAGCGATTATGAGACAGTGAATCAGTGGGGCCTGTTTAGTGCCGGTGTGCGGCTAACGCAAATAGAGCTGGACTACAGCACTGTGTTAGACGGCGACTGGATCCGTTTTGTGTACGACAGCGATGATTTCAGGCCGGATCCACAGCAGCGCTATATCGTGCTTACGCCCGACAGCATCAACTCGGCGTTAAAGCAAAAAGAAACCAGCTATGCCGGCTACGTCGAGCAGGTGTTCCAGTTTGGTGACTGGGACTTTGGCAGCGGCTTACGCTTTGAGCGCGATGGCTTTGCCGATGAAGGCGTTATTGCGCCGCGCTTTAGTGTTAACTGGCAACCGGGCAAAACCATCCGCTATTTTGCCAGCGCCGGGCTGTATCATCAGTCACCACGCTATTTAGAGCTTGCCGCCAATGCCTCGAACAAGCTTAAGATGGAGAAAACTACCCATAGCAGCATTGGTTTTAAATATTTCCCCAGTAGCAATTGGTCGCTGTTAACTGAGGCCTATTATCAACGGCTGGACGATCTGGTGGTCGACCTTGACCGCGCCAGCGGCACCTTTGCCAATATCGCTGATGGCCGCTCTTATGGTGTCGATATCGTTATCAACGGTACGATTTTTCAGGGCCTGTACGCCAGCGCGACCTATTCGTACAACGATGCCGTAGTCGACCGTAAAGACGGCCGCGGCGATGTCGATGCAGAATTTAACCGCAAACATGTCGCCACGCTGGGCCTGACCTGGGAAATTAACGACCGCTGGAAAGTTGCCGCGCGGTATAAATACCTTTCCGGAGCGCCGGATGATAACTTCGTTATTCATGCCGACGTGCTGGGGCCGGGGCAAATGCTACGCTACTCAAAAGAAATTACTGAGCGGAATGTTGGCCGCAAAGACGGTTCGGGTTTGTTAAACATGCGGGTTGATTACCGCCGTGCCTTTGGCCCGGTTGATGTCACTGCGTTTTTGGATGTGATCAACGTGACGGCAGCATCGGCCAGTGATGAAACCGAATTTGATTACCGTCGCGGTGTGCAGGTGCAGGATAGTAGCGAAGCCGAGCCGTTAATTGGTCTGCGCTTTGATTATGCCTGGTAAGGGGCGCAGTAAGCGGCCTGAAACGGCCCCGGTAAACTAGCCCGCTAAGAGGAGTCACTATGCTACAGGCGCTTGAGGTCGTGCCGGTCAGGTTGCTGGTTGTCGAAGACAACCGCGACATCTGCGATAACATTGCCGGCTATCTGGAAAAACATAGCTACGTGCTGGATTTCGCTTATGACGGCATCAGCGCTATGTACCTGGCGTTAACCCAGCCGTTCGACGTAATAGTGCTGGATCTGATGTTACCGGGTATGGACGGCCTGAGCTTTTGCCACAAGCTGCGCAATGAGGCCAAACTGGAAACACCGGTGCTGATGCTGACCGCGCGCGACACGCTGGACGATAAACTAAAAGGCTTTGCTGCCGGCGCCGATGACTATCTGGTTAAGCCATTCGCGCTGCAGGAACTGCATGCGCGGCTGCAGGCGCTGTACAAGCGCAGCCACGGCAAAACTGACAACCTGCTCACGGTGGCTGATCTGACGCTGAATAAGTCGACGCTGCAGGTACACCGCGCCGGCCAGCGGCTTGAGGTTAATCCGGCCTGTCTGAAACTGCTGCAGCGCCTAATGGAGCAGGCGCCAGCTGTCGTGATGCGCGATGAGCTGGAAACCTTATTGTGGGCAGACGAGCGCCCCGACGGTGATGCACTGCGCTCGCATATGTATAAGCTGCGCCAGGCCATCGACCGGCCCTTTGCCTGCCCGCTTATTCATACCGTACATCGCATTGGTTATCGCCTAGCACAGGACGCTGAAGATGTTGAGGATACAAGGTAATGTACCGCCACAGTTTACGTACCCGTGTTGCCATTGCCTTTGCCATCTGCGTGGCACTGCTCAGCATTGTCTGGGGCTTCGCCTTTTTGGCTGCAGTGCGGCTAAGTGAAGATCGGGTACTGACACAACAACTGCAAGTTGCGGCGCAAAGCTATCCTGTGCTGCCGGCTAACCTGCGCGGCTATGCTAGCGTCGACAGCCTGCCGGCAGCGCTGCAGGCCTGGGCACAGACCAACCCCGCTGCCGGCATTTACGAATTTGAAGCGCAAGAGCTGCATGTGGCGGTCATCAGTACCAGCACAGCTCAGCCGGCTTTTGTTGTGTTCGACGTGTCCGGCATAGAGGCTGCCTCGTCAGAAGACTGGTGGTTGCTGCTGGTGATCAGCGCTGTGGTCGGCACCCTGGGTGTACTGGGTTTTGGTCTTGGCCTGCTGGTGATGCGCCGTGCCGTCGCCCCTGTGGTGCAGCTGGCCAACGCCGTGGCCGACATCGACGTAGATCACATATCAATCGATGATTATAAACGCATCGGCTCAAACCGCTTTGGCGATGACGAGGTGGGCGTACTGGCCGGCACCATTGAAAAAACGCTGCAGCGCATCAGCGCCTTTGTCACCAGAGAGCGCGATTTTACCAGCTCTGCCAGCCATGAGCTGCGCACGCCTATCACTGTTATTACCGGAGCGCTGGAACTGCTTGAGCAAAGCCAGCTGTCAGACAGTGATATAAAAGCGCTGGATCGGGTGCGCCGTGCCACTCTGGGGATGAAGACCACTATCGAAATGTTCTTATGTCTGGCCCGGGAAACCGACGACGGCTTGTATAACGAGCAGTTTTTCGTGATGCCGCTGGTCACAAACGCCATAGAACTGCAGCGCCACCTGCTAAGCCGCAAGTCGGTTGCCGTCGACATCGACCAGCACGCCAACCCCACCGTCAGCGGCCATCCGCAGGCGTTTGCCATCGCGGTAAATAATCTGGTACGCAATGCGTTCGAGCACACACTCACCGGCCAGGGGCCCATCACTATCCGCATTGATAAGCGTGAACTGTTCGTCAGTAATCAGCTGCGCAATACAGCAGATGCGCAGCAGCCGGGTCGCGACGGCGCAGCGCATGGCTATGGTTTAGGGCTTGGCATAGTGCAACGCTTGTGTGAACGCAACGGCTGGGCATTTTCACTGCAAGCCGATAAACAACACGTCATTGCCCGCCTGTCGTGGTGAGGCTGGGTTAACCTGTGTTTATCACCCGCTGGACATTGCCAGCCGAACTGCTAACACGCTAAATATTGAGCCGAAGGTTGCCGTTTATTTCATCTATTAGTGTTTTTGGCACATCCCATTCTGTTGCGAGTTGACGCCAGCTTGATACATGCTCGATAGTATTATCAAGGATGTCGTCAATCTTCTTTTTGGTAAAAATCGGGCTTAGCTTTTCTAAGCTATAGAAATCACTTCGCGTAAAATTGTCTCTTTTACCATTTAAGCTGAGCCAATGGCTATTGACCCATTTGCTGCCACGCTTGTAGCTATAAGCCAGATCATAAGCTGGCGCGAGAGACCATTTGTCTTTTTTTAGGATGAACGCAAAGTTCTTTGAATGGTCGTCATGATTTCGCGCAATGATGTTGAATATCATGCGTTTTAGCAGTTGCTCTGCTTCAAGCGCTGACAGTTTCAGCTGTCTGGCTATGCCAAATAACTCGGCATAAGAGAATGAACCGGGTTTTTTATAATCTACGTGGGCAAGGCCGTTAAGCGTTTGTACGTGTACCTTGTTATTTTTTATTCGGTCAAATCGCTCAGTGATAAAGTGTCTGCGATTGCCTTCTGGCAGTAAGTGGCATGGCATCATATCAACATCGCACTTTTTAGCCATTAAGTGATAGACAAACTCCATTGCACCATAGCCCAGGGGATCACCAAAGGTTTCCTGGTTTTTGTTATGTTCACTTACGCCATCAAATTTCATCAGATAATGAGTAAAATCTTTGGGTACCTTGGCTTGGCCTGAGCGAATTTGAGTAAAATTCTCATTAAATGCCAATACTGCTTTAGGTCTTGCTCCTCCTGCGCTCATACCGACAGACAATAAGGACAGCATGGCTTCCCGGTCTTCTTGACCATTTTGTTTTAGCGCTACTGCAAAATGCCTCCGAGAATCTAATATATCTTGTGCGATTGACACTAGCGATTGGATATCTACTTGCTGTGACGCATTCAGGCTGCGTAATTGGGTGGCTGGCGCATATTCCAGTGCGCCCATGCCACGCTTGCCGGTGTATTGAAGACGTTGTAGTGGTGTGATGTCATCCGGTGAACGCCCCTGTGCTGCAACCCAGGCATTGAGAACAGCATTACCAAAGTCATCAGGCAATGAATCTGCAATTAATCCTGGTAGCCCTTTGAACGTGTTGAAGTCCAGTTCAGCAAAGCTATAGATCCGTCGCGATAATGGCATTTTAATTGGCGACAATTCGACGCCATTTTCTACGAAGCCAGGATCATACTCAAATGCGCCAATGCCTTTTTCAGTGTCAAAACTGACTGCCCCCACCACATTATCCTGGTAAGTAACGTTAATAACCTCCATTACCATTCGGCTGTATCCTCATCTTTACTGCTGCGTTGGCCTGAGGCTCTCTGCCTTTTTCTGCCTTGCAATTTGGCCAGTTGTAGCGGAGAAATTTCTTGTTTCGGCAGAAAGAGATCTATCTGTTCGGTTAGGTCTAAAGCCATCAAGATTGCGATCATGATATCGAGTTGCACTTTGCCTTTTTCAGCATTAAGCACCGTTTTGCGTGCTACGCCGGCAAGTGCTGCAACTTCTGATTGGGTGAGATCTCGATTTAGTCGAGCCTGTTTCAATCTCTCACCGATGTCTTCTGCTAATGCTGCAGCGGTAATGTTTTTCATATTAAAGTGCCAATCTAGTTACTTTAAGTGTTATTTAATGCTTTAAAGTCCTCAATTTAGAACCTTATATCTGCATTGTCAATCTGATTGTTTAGTGTGCCATAATGGTTACATAATCGGTGATTCAATGCTTTAAAGTGCTTATACTGAGACTTTATAACTATAGCGGCACCTACCAAGCAATGAGGCTGATGAGCAGCTCTCACTTACCAAGGCCTCATCGCCCGTCTGTCGTGGTGAAGACGGGCTCGTTTTTGCGAGTTTTGGCGCGGTTAAGTTTAGCGATGGCTGTTAGTGCTTGGCATCCAGCAGCGCTTGCAGTTGTTGCAACTGCTCTTTGCTGAAACTGCCATTTTCCAGCAGGCTTTTTACCAGCTCAAACTCACCGCCTTTGCTGGTTTTGTGAATTTTAATCACTTTGTGCTCAATAGCCTCGCTGTCACTGTCTTTGTCGAGCTCAATCACCATCTTCTTGCTGTGCACAGCCATGCCGTCGGCTCCGGACAGGATATGCACTTTGCCGTTTTCACCCTCGCTGAACATGACGATCAGCTTGTTGCGTTTTTCTTCCGGTAAGGCAGATAGCGCCTGCTGCAGCGCGGCTTTGTCAGACAGATCTACGCCATCAAGATTGATGGTCTGGCTGTCACCATTATCTACCCAGACTACCTTAGCTGTGCGGTCGGTTTTAATCACTTCAATTTTCTGTTCATCCTGCGCCAGGCTGGTGCAGCTTAGCAGCGCAGCGCTTAATGCCAGTACAGTCAGTTTTATATGTTGCATGGTGCTACTCCTTAGTTGATTTGCCCCCTGGCTATTGAAATTTTAATGCCAACTTTAAATAGTGTTATGAATCATAAATTTATGAAATTGCCGCTATACTCTGGACGATAAAACTGCCGATATCGGGATATGCTATGCCGCATATGCGGAACTGTGGTCGGTTAAGGCGGGGAGCGTAGTTCTAACGTACTGATTTACAGCTGCTTTATAAAATTACAAGCTGGCATTTAATTTGAATATAACCTTAGGCGGCTAAAGTTGTCCGCTAACGGCTAAGTGGTGAGCTCATGTCCATTCGTACGGTATTATTTAGCGGCATTATTGCGTTGTTACTGCTGATGGCATTGAGCCAGATGGCGCTGGTGTATGGGTTTAACCAGCGGCTGGAGCAGGAAATCAGCAAGCAGAGTGAGCAACTGACGCGGGTAGTGCTGCAAATGACGGCGGAAAAATTACAACCGGCCGGCGCGTCGCAACAAAGCGGGCAACAAAAAACGGCACAGGTAAAAGAAGTACAGCGCGAAATCAAAGTGATTGAGCTGGAGGGTGATCAGCAGGTTATTCGGCACAGCCTGCAAACGGAGTTACAGCATCAACTGCATCTGATCACAGCTGATGATGCGCCTGCGCAATTAAAAACCTGGCATTTGAAATCTGATAAAGCTGTCAGCCCTGTAGTGGCTGATTTTATGCGCTATACCCTGCTGTTGATTGCGGTAAGTACGCTGATGGCGATAGGTCTGGCGCTGGGGCTGGCACACCGTTTTATGCGCCCGCTCGATCAGCTGGTGCTTGGCTTTCGGCAATTGCAACAGGGCGCACTTGGCTACAGCGTTAAAGAGAAAGGGCTGCGTGAATACCGCTATGTTGCCCAGCAGTTTAATACCATGAGCCGGCAACTGGCCGATTTAGCCGCGCAGGCGGAACAAGCACAGCAACAGCAACACCTGATTGAACTGGGTGAAATTAGCCGCGGTATGGTACACGCACTGCGTAACCCAATACACACGCTGACGTTATTGCTGGAACAGGTCGCCGCCAGTGATGATGCCAGCTTGAGAACCCGGCTGGCGGAAACTGCCGAGCAGAAAATGCAGCAAATTAACCGCAGCCTGACTG
>JAHJZX010000045.1 GCA_018826295.1 Gammaproteobacteria bacterium | reverse complement strand
TCATTTTTGGGTTCCAGTAACGGGTTTGGTGACCGAAGTGCACGCCCGCCTGGAGCATGTCGCGCATAGAAACTTTTGCCATGATTTATTTTCCTGTATAAGGGGTTAAGCCTCCATGTATCCCATATGCCGACCTTAAGCTTACTGTGGTTCAGTAATGCAAAAAGCACCCCGGAATATGTGCCGATACATGTGTGTTTTGTTTACGTTAGGCAAACTGCAATGCTGTCAGCCATATTTAAGAACAAAAGGTTCTGCAATATACGCCAAAGCAATTTGCTAATTTGCGGCGCGCTTTATACCATAGACACCTTACAAACACAATCTAATGTGTATTTTTACAGCAGTAATGCCAGGGTTCCGGCGTTACCCAAATTAGAGAGACAGCATGACAGCTACTATCAAAACCCCGGCCGAAATTGAAAAAATGCGTGTTGCAGGCCGCCTTGCCGCAGAAGTGCTGGAAATGATTGAGCCTTATGTAAAAGCCGGCGTAACGACCGATGAACTCAATACCATTTGTCATAACTACATCGTTAACGAGCAGCAAGCTATACCGGCACCGCTTAACTACCATGGTTTTCCAAAATCGATTTGCACCTCAGTTAATCAGGTAATTTGCCATGGCATACCGGCCGACAAAAAACTAAAAGATGGCGATATCATTAATATTGATATCACCGTCATCAAAGACGGCTACCACGGCGACACCTCTAAGATGTTTGTGGTTGGCAAAGGCAGCATTATGGCTGAACGGCTGATCCGGGTAACACAAGAGTGCATGTATCTGGCACTGAAAAAAGTGAAAAATGGCGTGCGTTTAGGTGATATTGGCCATGTGATCCAGCAACACGCTGAAGCACACAGTTATTCGGTCGTACGCGAATACTGCGGCCATGGCATCGGCGCCGTGTTTCATGAAGACCCACAGGTATTACACTACGGCAAACCCGGCAGCGGCGAAGTGTTAAAAACCGGCATGTGCCTGACCATAGAGCCGATGATTAACGCCGGCGCCCGTCACAGCAAATTGTTAGCTGACGGCTGGACAGTGGTAACCAAAGATCGCAGTTTGTCCGCCCAGTTTGAGCATACACTGTTGGTCACCGACACCGGCTGTGAAATTTTAACCCTGCGCAGCGACGACACTATAGATCGGATCTTAACGGCAGAATAAACGCCTTACAGGAGTAGCTTAATGAGTCAGGCGGTAACCTATAGCAAAGCGCTTCCGGACAGTTACAGCCTGGACAGCTATAAAAAACATTTCGCAGAATTTCATGACTGGCTTGGTCGCAGCTTCTCGCAGCATCCGGTTAACAGCCTGGTTAAAGCCCGTGCCCGTTTTATCGACGACGTGTTGGTGCAGCTTTGGCATAAGTTTGACTTGCACAAAAGTAAAGATGTCAGCCTGATTGCCGTCGGCGGCTATGGCCGCGGCGAGCTACACCCCTGCTCCGATATCGACCTGCTGTTACTGACTGACGGCCGTCTGTCAGGCGCCCAGCAGGATGCGGTAGCACAGTTTATTACCGTGCTGTGGGATTTACGCCTCGAAGTTGGCCACAGTGTGCGCACGTTAAAAGAGTCAATTAAGCTTGGCAAAGATGATATTACCATTGCCACCAACCTGCTGGAAATGCGCCTTTTAACCGGCAACAAGCCGCTGTTTGACCAATTACAGCAGGAAGTTAGCAAAGACAGTTTTTGGACCAGTCAGGCGTTTTTCCAGGCCAAGCGGCACGAACAACAGCAGCGCCATGCCCAGTACCACGGTACTGCTTATAATCTGGAGCCGAACTTAAAAGCCAACCCCGGCGGCCTGCGCGATATACAAACCATCGGCTGGGTAGCCAAACGACACTTTCAAACCCGCACCATGCGTGAACTAGTCGCCTACCAGTACCTGACCGAAGATGAATATCAGGAACTGATGGAGTGTGAAGCTTACCTGTGGCAGATGCGCTTTGCCTTGCATTTAGAAGCCGGCCGTAACGAAAACCGTATTTTATTTGACTATCAGCCGGCCGTGGCTGAACGGCTTGGTTTTGGTGCCGATGGTAAAGCCTCGGTAGAGCGCATGATGAAGCGGTTTTTCCGCACCGTGCAACGGGTAGCAGAATTAAACGAAATGTTGCTACAGCATTTTGATGGCAGCATCCTTAACCATAAAGAAAAAGTTAAAACGCTGATTTTAGATGATTACTTTGAGCTGCAGGGTCATTTAATCACTGCCCGGGATAATGCAGTATTTGCCCGGCGCGACAACCTGCTGCGCTTGTTCTGGCATATTGCCAATAACTCCAACATTACCGGTGTGCATTCTTCCACCATGCGGCTTATCCGCCAGGTGCGGCGGCGCTTAATGGGTGACTTACAGGATTATGAAGCCTGCCGGCAACTGTTTTTAGCGATTATCCGCCACCCTCGCGGCATGGATAAAGCGATAACCTTAATGCATCGCTATGGCGTACTGGCGGCCTATTTACCACAGTGGCGCAATATTGTCGGCCAGATGCAGTTTGACTTGTTTCATGCTTACACCGTGGATGAGCACACCCACCGCTTGCTAAAGAACCTGTACAAATACACGCTAAGCGAGCACGAAAGCGAATTTCCGCTGTGCAGTGATATCGTGAAAAAAATGGAGAAGCCTGAGCTGTTGTACTTAGCGGGTATTTTCCATGACATCGCCAAAGGCCGTGGCGGAGATCACTCTGAGCTTGGCGCTATGGACGTGCGCGAATTTGCCAAGCTACATAAGCTCAGTGATTTTGACAGCAAACTGATTGCCTGGCTGGTCGAGCATCATTTACTGATGTCGGTTACCGCCCAGCGCCGTGATATTCACGACCCAGCCGTGGTGGCCGAATTTGCCGAGAAAGTACGTGACGAAACAAGGCTTAATTACCTGTATTGTTTAACATTGGCCGATATCCGCGCCACTAACGACAACTTATGGAACGACTGGAAAGGCTCTTTACTGCGTGAGCTGTTTCTGGCCACACAAAAGGCTTTTCGCCGCGGCCTGGAAAAACCGATGGACCTGCGCGATTTAATTCGTGAAAACCAAAGTGAAGCCATGCCGTTGCTGCTAAAGCAAACCTTTAGCGAAAGCGAAATACTGCAACTGTGGAGCCGGATTAAAGCTGATTATTTTGCCCGCTACAGTGCGCGGCAAATTGCCTGGCACTGCGAGCATATCCTGCGGCATAAAAACCCGGACGACCCGCTGGTATTAATCAGCAAAGCGCCAATCCGCGGCGGTACTCAGGTATTTGTTTACACCAAAGATCAACCTAAACTCTTTGCCCGCTTAGTCGCCGCACTGGACAGCAAAAAAGTGAATATTTTTGATGCCCAGATCATGACCAACAAAGATGGTTATGCCATGGATACCTTTGTCGTGCTGGAGCAAAACGGTGAAGCCGTTAACTCGCCGTCACGCCAGCAAAGTATTAAGCGCGCGCTGGAGCTATTTATTGCCGGCAAGCCGGATTTATCCCGGCAAAAAACCCGGCTATCGCGCCAGATGCGCCAGTTTAATGTGCCGCCCAAAGTCGTATTTTTGCCAGGCAACACCGCTAAACGCACTATGATAGAGCTGGCAGCGCTCGACACACCGGGCTTGCTGGCCAATATTGGCGAAGTATTTCAGCGTTGTGATGTCAATATCCATGCGGCGAAAATCACCACCATCGGCGAGCGGGCCGAAGACTTTTTTATGATTTCCAATAGCGATGATCAGGCCCTGACCAGCGAGCAGCAAAGCACGCTAAAACGGGCATTGATTGAGCAACTTTCACAGCAAACAGAAGGCTAACAGACCCAATGTCAGAGTTAAAAAGCATTATAGAACAAGCATTTGAACAACGTGCCGAGATAACCCCCAGCACGGTAACGGCTGAAGTAAAGCAGGCCGTCAGCACCGCCATCAGCATGCTGGATAACGGCAGCGCCCGGGTAGCCGAAAAAATTGCCGGTGAATGGGTAGTACACCAGTGGCTGAAAAAAGCAGTATTGCTGTCATTTCGCATTAACGACAATGCAGTGATGGACGGTGCAGAAAACCGCTTTTTCGATAAAGTGCCAATGAAATATGCCGCTTACAGCGATGAGCAGTTCCGGGCCGATGGTGTGCGCGTCGTGCCGCCTGCCGCCGTGCGCCGCGGTAGCTACATCGCTAAAAACGTGGTGTTAATGCCGTCCTATGTCAATATCGGTGCTTATGTTGGTGAAGGCACTATGGTAGACACTTGGGCCACTGTTGGCAGCTGTGCACAAATTGGTAAGAACGTGCATTTGTCCGGCGGCGTCGGCATTGGCGGCGTATTAGAGCCGCTGCAGGCCAACCCAACCATTATCGAAGACAACTGCTTTATCGGTGCCCGCTCTGAAGTGGTAGAAGGCGTGATTGTTGAAGAAGGTGCAGTGCTGTCGATGGGCGTCTATATCAGCCAGAGCACGCGTATTTATGATCGTGAAACCGGCGAAATCAGCTACGGCCGCGTACCGGCAGGCGCTGTCGTTGTGCCCGGGACTATTCCGGCTAAAGATGGCAGCCACAGTTTATATGCCGCCATTATCGTGAAAAAAGTCGATGCACAAACCCGCGCCAAAGTAGGCATTAATGCCCTGCTGCGCAGCGTAGAGTAGAGTAATTAATAGCTGATAAAAAAACGGCAGCTGAGGCTGCCGTTTTTTATCATACATTGTAGTGTTATGTCATGGTCGCAGCATGACAGCTGGCCTTTAGCCGATATACAGCATGACCGCAAAGCTCACCAGGCCCACCGCAGCAAACATGGTGTACTCCAGGCGTTTTTCGAAGCGTTTTTCCGCCCCTACCTCTGCCGGCACCAGCAAAGCTGAAATCAGACAGGTTAACCCTGCCAGCAAACACAGCGTAGTTAATCCAAACACCAGCGCAGAACCTAAGATCGCCATAACTCACCCTTTCCTGACATTTTAAACCCTGGCCACGCTGCAAAGAGCCGCAGCCAAAAAATTGCGCGCAGTCTAACACAAAACCAGCCAGCAGTTGATAGCAGCCTTGTTACAACATTATATTCTGTTACGAAAAAAGCCAGCCTGAGCGCTTAAACCAGAGATAAAAGTCTTTATACTGCCTGTAACTTAAACTATTCACTGGCCTGAGCATTAATGTACTACTTTTTTCGCGGCTTAAGTTTGATCCAGACCAAAGGTTTAAAGCGTTTTGTGCTGATACCGCTAAGTATTAATCTGGTGCTGTTTTCGCTGGCGTTTTATGTCCTGTTGCAGCAGGTGAATGCCATGGTGGCGGCGGTACAGCATTATCTGCCGTCATGGTTGCACTGGCTGGAGTACATGCTGATACCGCTAGGCGTGATGACACTGGTGATTGGCCTGGCCTATAGCTTTACTATGGTGGCCAATTTTATTGCCGCGCCCTTTAATGGTTTGCTTAGCGAAAAAGTCGAAGCGCATTTAACTGGTAAAACCCCACCTACCGTTGGTAGCGCCGGCTTTATTAAAGATATACCGCGCATGCTGGGCCGCGAATGGCAAAAACTGCTGTATGCACTGCCACGCGCCATTATTTTATTTGTGTTGTTTTTATTTTTGCCGCTGGTTGGCCCTGTTTTATGGTTCTTGTTTACCAGCTGGTTGCTGGCAATCCAGTATGTCGATTATCCCTATGACAATCACAAAATTGACTTTGCCACGATGCGCCAACAACTGCGTAATCAGCCAGGCAATAGTTTCGCTTTTGGTATTACAGTGAATATTGCCTGCATGATCCCGCTGTTTAACCTGTTTGTTATGCCCATAGCCGTCTGTGGTGCTACCGCTATGTGGGTCGATAAGCTGGCAGAGCAAAACGACCAGGCGCTAAAAGCGCCGGGTGCCAAAGCCTACAACCGGCTGGATAAGTATTGTTAGCTTAACGCACTAAATTGCTGCTTAAGCCAGGGCAAAGCAATTGTCTCTGGCTCCAGCGTTTCACCGGCGTCAATGCGCAACATGGGTGAGAGCTCAGCCGCCTGAATTTCCAGCAGTAAGTCACGCAGTTGCTCGCCGGCACCGCAGAAGGTGTCATAGCTGCTGTCACCCAGGGCGATCACGGCAAACTGTTTGCCAGTAAGTAACGGAAAGCGGTTTTGTACATCCAGATAAAACGGCAATAAATTATCCGGAATATCGCCCTGGCCGGTGGTGGAGCTTATCACCAGCCAGATATCAGCGTTAAAAGCCTGTACCTCGTCTAATTTCGCCTCTTCGTACAGCCTGACCTCGTGCCCCAGACCGGAAAGCAGCGCTTGCGCCTGCTCGGCTACATATATGGCTGCGCCATAAACACTGCCTACCATTACTGCAATTTTTGCCATGTTTGCTCCGTAAAAAGTTCAGCGAACTGTTGCTGATAATAAGCGTCATCTGTCGGCCAGCCAAATTGCTGAAACAGCGGAATAAGTTCGTTCAGACCGGCACTAAACAACAAAGTTTCACCGCTAAGCGGATGCAGCAGTTGTAATTGCTTAGCAACCAGCAGTAAACGACGACAGTTAAAATGCTGTTTGAACAAAGCATTGTGTTTACCATCGCCATGACTGGTGTCACCCACTATTGGATGGCGCAGATGAGCCAGGTGGCGGCGTAACTGATGTTTACGACCGGTTAACGGCTGTAGTGCCACTAAAGAGTAACGCGCTGCCGGATACTTACTTACCGGGATCTGCAGCTCTACCTGCTGTAGTGGCTGAAAGCGGGTAATGGCTTGCTGCGGCGCTTTATCGCTTCGGCTAAATTTATCGGCAATATCATCAAGTTGCTCTTTTAAAGGATAATCCAGCTCACCGCCCTGAGGTAGAAAACCCCGCACCACCGCCAGATAAAACTTGCGCCAAAGCTGCTGCTCCTGCTGCTGTCCCAATAACCTGGCCACCTCACTGGACAAAGCAAACAGCAGCACACCTGAAGTTGGACGATCCAAGCGGTGCACCGGAAACACATGCCGACCAATTTGATCGCGCAGCGTCTGCATAACAAACACCGTCTCATGTTTATCTAAAAACGAGCGATGCACTAACATACCGCTGGGTTTATCGATCGCCACCAGATGCTCATCCTGATACAGGATAGTGAGCGGCGCTTGCAAGACAAAAGGCTCGGCTGAACTCATACAGCCGCCGACAAGGTATTGTCAATACGGCCAATAATAGCCAGCAACCGGCTAAAACGTGCGCTATCAGCACTAAATGCCTGCTCTGCTATCGGCAATATGCCGATCTTATTTGGTAAGGCTAACTGCGCGTCTAACATAGCATACAGCCGCGGCAGAAAGACAAATTGCAACCATTGCTCAAGCAGCAAGGTATCGCAGCAAAATGGCAGTGTGCTGGCCATAGCGGCAGCATCGGGAGGCACAGCGCTCCAGAGTTGCTGACGTTTTAATTCCGTTTCCAGTTCAATAAGCAGGGTATTAACTGCGTCTGACATAACTACCTCGTAATAAGCAGCGCAGTTTAGCATAAGCAAAAGCTACAGCCAGCCCTTGTAAAACAACATGCTAATCAGCATTATCAGCCAATAGCTTTAGGAGTGAGATATGGGTCCGGTGTTATTGCTGCTGGTTATCAGCAGCCTGTGTTATCTGTTTTGGCAGCAGCGCAAACAAGACGAGCGCGCCGTAGTAATAGCGCGCCAGCTGTGTCAGCAGCAACAATTGCAATTGCTCGATTGTGGCCGCAGTGGCCATAGCTTTCGCAGAATTAATGGCCGCTTGCGTTTTATAACGCTATATCAGGTCGATTTCAGTGGCGATGGCGAAAGCCGTTACCAGGCGGAATTATTACTTAGCGGCATGCGCCTGGCGGCATTTAATTTACCGGCTTATCGTATTAATTAGCCCGGTAGTTTGCGTTTTAACTGGCCGGTTAAAAAATCTTTCAGCATTACCCAATCTGCGGCCAGACTGTAAAACGGATATTTAAAGGTCGCCGGTTTATTGTGTTCAAACACCAGATGCCCCAGCCAGGCGAAACCATAACCTATAAGCGGCAACAGCCACAATAAACGCCATTGCTGCGTCAGTAGTGCAAACAACAGCACCGTTATCACTAAGCCACTGCCAATATAATGCAAGGCACGGCAGATTGGATTGCGGTGCTCGGTTAAATAATACGGGTAAAACTCGGCGAAACTACTGAATTTAGTCATAAGCGCTATTCCCCTACCCGATCAAACTGTCAGTTGCTGCCGTTGCCGGAACATCAAAGTACCACTGACAGTGTTAAACGTCAGTTTGGTAACCGGCTGATACAAATCATCAGCAAAAAAGGCGTGATACTTCTCCAGCGTGACAAAGACGCCGATACCGGCAGAGTGTTCGTCTTTATCGACAATAGAGTCGACAGCGTGGATCAGATAGTGCCCCAAACCCAAATGCTGGTGCTTAGGCGCCACGGCAATAAAGGCCAGCATATGATAACGCTGTGCCGGCATAGCAGCATGAATTTTTTGCTCTTTGTCGAGTAATTGCTTAGTAGACACATAGCCTGCCGTCAGCAACATTTTCAGCCGCCAGTGCCATAACCTACTGGCGCCAATGCCAGAGTCGGGTGTAATAACACAGGCGACACCGAGTAATTGCTCGGCGTTAAACAAGCCTATTATCGGCTGATTTGCCTGCCAGAAGGTGCTGAGCTCTTCGCGGATCGCTGCGCGCAAACGCTGCTCATAATCTGGTTTATCCGCGCGGAAAATCTCCATAAACAAAGGATCATCATGGTACGACTGGTACAGCAATGATGCTGCCAGTTTTAACTCTTCAGCGCTAAGTAACATTGCTTTTAACTGGTCTACGTTTGCCGTATTCAACTCTGCCAACATGCTGGATCCTTAGTTATTGTTGTTTTTTTCACCACCATAGCAGTGTGAATATAAAATGCCAAGCGCTGCAATTCAGCAAATTTACTGATAACAGCTATGCTTTTTAGCAGGCAGGCTAACAGCAGTAAGACACAGGAGTCGCAATGGATACCTCAGCACACACTCTGACAACCTTGTTCGCCCAACTGGGCCTGGATAACGATGAGAGGGCCGTCAATCTTTTTGTGCAACAACACAAACTGGCACCGGGAATGGCCATTCAGGATGCACCATTTTGGAATGCGGCGCAGGCCGGCTTTTTGCGCGAGTCGTTAAAACAGGACGCCGAATGGTGTGAAATTATTGATGAGTTAAATACGTTGTTGCACTGAAAATAGTAGTAACAACACATGCCGCCGATAGCCCGCCGGCAAGGATTTATGCCAGCGGGCGGGTATTGATGTTACAGATACTGGTACGCCTTATCGCCCCAGCCGGTTAAGCGCCCTTGTTTGAAGATCAAAGGCGTGCACTCTTCTTTGGTGGTTTTACCGTCGCTTTTGTGATGATGGGTGCGGTAAAACAACACTTGCACAGTGTCACTCTCTTTAACAAAAGACTCGGTAAAATCCGGCGTGCCCAGCAAAGTACGGATTTCCTCTGCGGTCATATCCAGTGTCAGCTTGTTAATTTGTTGCTGATTCTGGCTTTGCGTTTTCTTCCAGTTGCTATCGTCATCAAACTCATGATTACCGCCAACAGCTACTACACATCCTGATAACGTCACGGCCAGCGCAGCGGCGACAAAAACTTTTGCTAACATAATAACTTTCCTTAATTGTTGTAAGTACTTGGCCAGTATTTCAGGCTGCTGTGTCTTCAGCAAAGAATATGCCAGCAATTAAACTGTTTTAAAACATACAGATACGAATTCAGCATTATCTTTCCAAGCGGATTGATGGTAAATTTCGCCAATAGTTAGTCAAACAAACAATCTAAGGCATCAGATGACAGACTTCATGCAACTGTTGCAACAGGCCGCAGGCCAATTAAAGCGGGAAGGTAAAAACCCCAGTCTGGCACTGTTCCGTGCCCGCCTGGCTGGACAGCTCACACCGCAACAGCTTTTTGCTGCTTATCAGCACTGGCGCAGTAATCCAATATATGCCGATGCCAGTCCGGGCGAACCAGCGCCGCAGCCAGCAGAGCACAATGCTGATCAAGTGGATGATTTACACCAACAACTAAACCGAATTGAAGCCAAACTGGATTTATTACTCAGTAAATTGGGTAATAGCTAATGTATCTGGCAGAACTGACGTTCAAAATCATTGCCGATACCAGCTTAGATCGGGCTGAAGCTGCTATTCGTAATTACGTTGAGGCACTTATTTTTAATGGTCAGAGCCTGGGGCGGGAGTTCCCCACTGCCTGGCAGCAGCACAGTTTTGTCTGCCGCCTGGTACTACCGGCAGAAAATGCGCTGCAACAAAGCTGTCATAGCCCAAGAGGTCTGCAGGCCCAGCAACAACTTGCCGCAGCCGGCCTGGCCTATCCTCAGGTCAGGATACTGGGTATGGATCTAATGTCACAACATAGCGATCCCTGCCAGCAAAGTGAATTTTACATCCTGTACAGCCGTTTCAGTGACACCTGCTCGCCACTGCGCTGCGGTGCCGATTTAGCTCCGGTGCCGTTGTATCAGTTACGCACAGCAGATCCCGATCATGAGGCTTTACTGCGTTGGCAACTGCAGTATCAGGCGCTGGATGAAATTCAGATGCAGCAAAGCCGGGTATTGCACAAAACGGCAGAACGTAGCATGCAACAATTGCACAGCGAACTTAACCGTCAGGGCCGTCGTTTGGCGCGGCGCCTGGCCGCTGACAACAATATTGCAGTGTATTACGCCCTTTACAGTGGCAGCAGCAGCGATTGCACTGCCGATACCAACAAAAGCTGCCCGGGCTGTGGTGGCAATTGGCGATTAGCTGAGCCCCTGCTGCAATTATTCGATTTCAAATGCGATAGCTGCTTTTTAGTCAGCAATATAGCCTGGGATTGTCAAAGCCCGTCGGCAGAACAGGGCGCAAGCTGAGCCATAAACTGCGCCAGATTATCGGCCAGTTTTTCTGACACTTCCTGGCCGACATGCTCCAGATACACCTCGCCACTGCTATTAAGTACCGACAACATAATGTCGTCATCTTCGGTAGTGGCAAAAAATACCGTTTCGCGCTGCTTAAGCCGGCGCTTCATGATGATATGGCCTATGATGTTTTCCTGCAGTCGTTTAACATCGTCACTGTTCCATACCATCAATAACATCAACTTACCGCGCTGATGTTGTGCCGCCAGACCAGCGCCATAATACAATTGATAAAACTGTTTAATATCATCATGTAAGCTTAGTTCCAGCGCATGTTCAACATTGCTGAAATCGGCCTGCGGTTGCTGCAGTACCGGTTGCCACTGTACTTGGTTGTGTTCAATGGCACCAAGCTGGCACGGCGAAGGACTCTGTTCATCAGCCCAGGTCAGTAAAGTACTGTGGTTTTGTTGCTGCCATGCCAGCGCCTGTTGCACAAATTGCGGATAAATGTCGGAAATAGTCACGGGATCTGCCATTACACTTTATGATAAACTGCCTGCATTGTATCGTTAAGCCAGCGCAAAAGACAAAAGCCGTTATGACTAACCGTTACTCCGACGCCCTGACCGGTTTAAGTCTGGGCAAAACCACCGCTTATGCTGATCAGTATGACGCCAGCCTGTTGCAAGCCGTGCCGCGTACCCTGGGACGGGATGATATAGGTCTGGATCCGCTGGCACTCCCCTTTGTCGGCCAGGATATCTGGCATGGCTATGAGTTGTCATGGCTAAACGCCAAAGGCAAACCTATGGTGGCCCTGGCTACTTTTGTTGTGCCCTATGACTCCGCCAATCTGATTGAGTCCAAGTCATTTAAGCTATACCTGAACAGTTTTAATCAAAGCCGCTTTGCCGATTTAGGCCAGGTATACCGCCACCTGCAACAGGATTTATCAGCCTGCGCAGGCAAGCCGGTAAAAGTCAGCCTGCATAACGTCAATGAAATCATGGCTTTTCAACCAACCTGGCTACCTGGCCGCTGTATTGATGATTTGGATATTGAAGTGGATCAATACCAGTACGATGCCGGATTGCTGCAATTACAGGCGGATGGCGATATTGTCGAAGAAAAACTGCATTCGCACCTGCTGAAATCAAACTGCCTTATTACCTCACAGCCAGACTGGGCCAGTGTGTACATTCACTACCGCGGCATGGCACTGCAGCACGAAAGTCTGCTGCGTTACCTGATCAGCTTTCGCAGCCACAATGAATTTCATGAACAATGTGTCGAACGCATTTTCAGCGATATCTGGCGGCTGTGTCAGCCGTCATTTTTAGCAGTCTATGCCCGTTATACCCGCCGTGGTGGCCTGGATATTAACCCCTGGCGCTGCAGCGAGCCATGCGCGCCTCCTGCGATCCGCCTTAGCCGGCAGTAATTTTGTAATATTTCAGACCAAGTTACCAAAAACACCGACTGGCTTATCCTGCAAAAATAAAAAGGCATTAATTTTCAACATTTTAAAATAATACCTTACATTTGCTCCGTCAACTTTACGTAACCCAACAAGAAACATTACAGAGTAACTTTCAAAAACAAGCAAAATCTGCTTAAATATACAGCGTCTGGCAGACGGACTGCCAGATTGTAGTTCCTACAAGGAATGCTGATTATGCAATATCTTACCTCTACTGAAGAACAATCCTGGTTACCTTACTATCTTTGTAAGAAGTAATACCGGACTATAATAAAGCCCCTGCCACAGCTGGCCCTTGCGCCAGCTGTTTTTTCCTGCAGAAATCGCGTAAAGTCTGATCACATTTCTTCGGATTACCGATATACTTAAGCCTAAACATAGATTTAACAAAACAAGCAAAGGTGATGCGTTTGCAGGATGACCAACTAAACAAAGCGCTTAAAGCCCGCAAAACTCTGGAAGATACCTACCAGGCCCAGTTTAAAATTCTGGCTTTATTTGTGTCGCGGCTGTCGCTGGCATGTAAGGGCGTTGACGTTGACCTGGATAACCGGCTGGCAAAACTGCGCACAGAGCTCAATCGCGGCACCGATTTAGAAAAATTATTACCTTTTATTGAAAGCACCAGCGAAAGCCTTAAGCTACTTGAAACGCGGCATCAACAGGATGTATTGCGGGTACAACAAGGCCTGACCAATGCCGGCAAACTGCTGCAGCAACAAAAAGGCTTACCCGATCAACTCAGGCGAGATTTACGTCAGTTATTAGGTAAAGTAGAGCAACCTTCAGCTACCGTGCATGCCTTTTTGCCGTACCTGACTGATCTGGTCAGTTTGTACCAAACCGCTTTTCAGGCGAAACAACAATTACAAAGTGCTGATCACGACGATCAAGACCGTTATGGCCACATATGTCGCCAGATCAGTCTGGAATTGACTAACCTGCTAAGCGAACTGACCTTCGCCGAAGACAGCGCGGCAGAAATGGATAATATCCGGCAGAGCTTACTGAATAACCTCAGCATTGAACAACTGCTGGAAGCCTGCCTGAAAACCATTTCGGTAATTATTCACAGCATTAATAAAGAGCGTCAATCGGCGGAAAACTTCCTGCTAAAGCTGAATGACGCCTTATCGAATGTGCAGCAGGCCGTTGTATCCTCAATTAGCTGCTCTGACGAATTGAAACAAAAAATGCAGCGGCTTAACCAGCAAATAGAGCTGCAAATTACCCATCTGAGTGAAGCCAGTGAACGGGCCACTTCGTTAGAACAACTGAAGTTACTGGTTAGCGATAAACTGTTAGCGATAACCGGCTCTCTGCGGGAAAAAGAACAGCTGGAACAGGAGGAGCGCAGTAATCTGCTGTTAACGCTGGGCAGTATGGAACAACGTTTAAAAGAGCTGGAAACTGACGCCAGCAATTTTAAAAAGCGAATCTCCGAACAGCAATTCCGTAGTTTGCAGGATGCGTTAACCGAAATACCTAACCGGGCCGCACTTGACGAGCGCTACCAACTGGAAATCAAACGCTGGCAGCGCTATCAGAAGCCGCTTTGCATTGCATTGGCTGATGTTGACCACTTTAAGAACATTAATGATAACTATGGACATAGTGCCGGCGATAAAACGCTGAAAGCCATTGCCAAAGCATTAAAACAAAGCTTAAGAGAAACCGACTTTATCGCCCGTTATGGTGGCGAGGAATTTGTCATACTGTTTCCTGAAACGGCGTTAGAAGATCTGGAAGGCCCGCTTAATGCGCTTAAGGACAAGATCCGCAGAATGCCGTTTAAGTTTAAAAACACCCATGTTCCTATCAGCATTTCATTCGGCGCGACCCAGTTAACAGCTAGCGACAGCAGCCGCAGTGCCTTTGATCGGGCAGATGAAGCCTTGTATGAAGCGAAAAAAGCCGGCCGGAACAGAGTTATTCTAAAACCTGCCAACTAAGCTGATAGCGCCTCTTTCTGTAAAGGAGTACCTATGCATGTGCAGTTAAACCCTCTTGGGTCGATGGATTTATTATCTCAGCTGGAAGTAGATCACTTAAAGCAAAACACACAACAGGAAGCATTCCGGCTATTTCGGAATTGCTGCCTGGCGGTATTAAACGTTGGTAGCCATACCGACAGTTCTGCTGAGATTTATGAGCAATTTGAAGATTTTGCGGTAAATTTGCTTAGCCGTGAACGCGGCATAAAAATTGAGTTATTTAACCCGCCTCTGAGCGCCTTTGTCGATGGGCAGATTATCAAAGGCATTCATGAGCACTTATTTGCCGTACTGCGCGATATTTTGTTCTACCATAGCCGCTTACAAAGCAATAAAAGCTGGCTCGATTTAAGTAACAGCGCCCATATTACCCACACAGTATTTGATATTCTGCGCAATGCCCGGGTTATTGATGCCAGCAATGAACCCAATATGGTAGTGTGCTGGGGCGGCCATTCTATTAACGAAACGGAATATACCTACACCAAAGAAGTTGGCTACCAACTGGGCCTGCGCGGTATGGATATCTGCACCGGCTGTGGACCTGGCGCGATGAAAGGTCCGATGAAAGGCGCCACTATCGGCCACAATAAGCAGCGCATTTATAAAGGTCGCTATTTAGGCCTGACCGAGCCCAGCATCATCGCCGCAGAGCCGCCAAACCCGATAGTAAACCAACTTGTGATCCTGCCTGATATTGAAAAACGGCTTGAAGCCTTTGTCAGGGTTGCTCACGGTATTATTGTGTTTCCCGGCGGTGCCGGTACGGCCGAAGAACTGTTGTATCTGCTTGGCATTATGTTGCATCAGGATAATCAGCAACAACATTTGCCGGTTATCCTGACCGGCCCGAAACAAAGCGAAGCCTACTTCAACGAAATTGTCAGTTTTATCAGCAACACCCTGGGTGAAACAGCATTAAACCTGTTTGAAGTTATTATTGATGATGCCCCGGCGGTGGCAAAAAAACTGAAACAGGGCGCAGCAGAAGTGCGGCAGTACCGTAAAACGGTGGGTGATGCCTATCATTTTAACTGGACCCTGAACATAGAGCCGGATTTTCAACAACCTTTTATCCCGAATCATGCCAATATGGCCGCACTGGACTTGCACCCACAGCAGGACAAAGCAACACTGGCAGCTAATTTGCGCCGGGCTTTCTCCGGCATTGTTGCCGGCAACGTGAAAGACGAAGGCATAAGAGCCATACGTCAGCACGGCCCGTTTGAAATATCAGGTGAAGCCAGACTCATGCATATGATGGACACTTTGCTACAAGCCTTTGTCGAGCAGGGCCGCATGAAGCTGCCGGGCAGTAAATATGAACCTTGCTACAGGGTTATCCGCTAAATGACCCAGGTGTTGTTAATCGATGCGCTCAATCTGATCCGCCGGCTGTATGCGGTACAGGAAAGACCCTATCAGCCGTTGCCTGAGCAGGTAACTGAGGGTACCCGGGCGCAGATTATACAAAACACCGACAATATGCTGCGACAAGCCTTACAACGGCTGCTAAAAGACCTCAGCCCCAGCCATGCGTTAATGGTATTTGACGGCCAACACAGCCAATGGCGAAAGGCCTTGTATCCAGCATATAAAGCCAATCGCAAAGCTATGCCCAGCATTTTAGCCGAGGCGTTAGCCGGCTTACAGCAGTCTGTTAGCGCGCTGGGTATTCACAATGTGCGCCAAGATGACAGCGAAGCCGATGATGTCATTGCCTCTGTGGCCACCAAACTGGCGCAACATGGCATGCAAGTTAGCATAGTGTCGACGGATAAGGGCTTTCTGCCGCTGTTATCAGACACTATTCATATCTACGACGCCTTTGCCCGCCAGTTTCATACTGAACAGCATGTACAACAAAAATTTGGCGTAAGCTCAGCACAGCTGGTGCGTTACTGGAGCCTGGTCGGTGACAGTACTAACAATATCCCCGGCGTAAGCGGTATAGGCCCCAAAGGCGCCCATGATCTGTTAGCGCTTGGTACCACGCTAACGGAAGCCCTGGAACACCCGGATTGTCATAAGAAGCTGAGAGAAAAAATTCTGGCAGAAAAAGAGCACATTAAAGTGTATATGCAATTGTTAACGCTACGCACCGATATTCAGCTTGGGCTTAACCTGCAGGATATGCGCATAACACCAGCAGGGATAAACTGATGCCGGCCATCATTTATAAGCTGGTAAGCAACAAATTGGTTTGGATGACCGCAGGCTTACTACTTTATATCCTGCTGACGCTGGCAGCACTGCATTGGTATCCGGACAATGTTGAGCAAATGAACTGGGCAGACCGGGAAGTGTTTAACGCCAAAGTTATTCGTCAGTACAATGCTCAGGGCAGCATTCAACAACAGCAGGTACTGGACAGGCTAGGCAGCCCGGACATTACCGCCGCCTTTAACCACCATGCAGACATTTATCAGGTACTGTATTACCGCACGCACCGGCGTACACCTGACGGTATTACCACCGCAGATGAATGCACAGCCTTACTGTTTAAAAACCGTCTGCTAATTGCTATTGGCGATACTGCAGTCAGCCGCTATCAGTCGTTAAGCGCCAATGCCCGCTGATAACATCGCCGTCGCAACCACACTCCCCCACTGGCAGCAAGCGCGTAGTCAGTTGCAACAACAGGCCGACAGCGCAAAGCTACTGCAGCTAAGCCGGCAGCTTTGCCAATACCGGTTAGGCCAGGTTGCGACAGAACCTGCGGCATTAACACTCAGCTCAGCGCTGCCTGATGCCTTGTGGCGCAGCGAATTGCTATTAAGTCTCAGCACTTGGCTAAACTGGCCGCACGCCACCGTGCAACTGCTGCTAAACGCCAGCTATTGCTGTGGCCTTAGCGATATACTTAGCGACACCCAGTCTCATCCGAGGTTACAGCCTTACCCGCCGTTACTGAGTGCTAAATTACTGCGTATTTCAGCGCCAGCCGCACTTTTGCAAGTACTGGACGGTTGCTACGCCAGTGAACGCAAAATACCTTACTGGCGCCAGTCAGCCGCTAGTCTGTTGTTAACTCTGGTGATGCGCTTTAGTACACCAAATGCAGACAACAGCTTTACCACTCAGCTGGGGCGCCGCATCATGCTCAGCCGCTGCGAGCACGAACTGGCGCTGTTACGCACCGTTGTACTTTGGTACAGACAAACAGCGCTGCAACCACCTCAAAGTGCAGCAACATTGTTTAATCACTCTGACTACCAGCAGTTGCGCCACAGCAGCAATAAACAGCTGGCAGCCTGCCTCAGCACGACAGCGGCAATGCGCGAGCCAATACTTAAGCTGGCCACTGAACTTAACCGGCAGCAGCAACCAATAACCGATGTGTCACTGGCGGTTAATCTGATTGGCCGTGATTTACTCGACAATGTGTTAATCGATGCCGAACTCAGTAACGTGCTAAGTCAGCTGCACCATCCTCAGCATGCCATGCTGCAACAACTGACAGCGGCCTTTGCCTGCAGCCTGCACCTGCAGAGCCAGGACAACCTGACAATGGCAAAATGCCGGGCGCTGGCTCGCTGTTTATGTGCGCCGCTATGGTTCGATAGCAGCGGCCTGTTGCGGCCGGCTAAGACGCCACTGCCCGATTTCAGGCTGTATCAGCAAGCAGCTGCCAGTGCGCTAATCAGCAAACTGCTACAGCAATATCAGTTAACCGAATGGTTAGCCGCGGCACAACAGATGCTCAGCGCCTTGCAACAACAAAACGTACCGCACGATAGGACAGCCAGAATCTTGCTTATTGCCTGGCACAGCTGTCAGGCGGTGTTTAACAGCGACGTAGCGCCGCACCTTGCTGCATTACTGCAGCAACAGACAGGCAACACAGTAAACAGCAGCACCCCGCAACTTTGGTTAACCACTGTCGCCGGGCAGGCAAATAGTCAGTGCCCACTGCTGTTAACATTGTAGTTTTATTACATCATTCACCAGCGTTATACAGGGTATAAGCCAGATAACTACAGTAAATTTTCACCAAACTGGCGCCAATTAGCGAAAACTGCTATATTCAGCGCCGTTTTCAGGCCCGTCAGAGGCCCGCTTCCCACGTAAATAACACTGCTAAGGATCCCCCATGAGCAAGCAAACCATTACAGTCATCAAAGGCGACGGCATAGGCCCCAGCATTGTAGAAGCCGCTATTCAGGTGTTAGAAAAAGTAGGCTGTGAGTTCGACTACGAATACGTCGATGCCGGTTTAACCGCACTGGAAAAAACCGGTGAGCTGTTACCACAAGCCACACTGGATGCTATAGCTCGCAATAAGATCACCCTAAAAGGCCCGCTTACTACGCCAGTGGGCGAAGGTTTTACTTCAATCAATGTTACGCTGCGGAAAAAGTTTAGCCTGTACTCCAACGTACGCCCGGTAATTTCCTTTAAAGGCACCAAGGCGCGTTACGAGAATATCGATATTATTACTATCCGTGAAAACACCGAAGGCATGTACTCAGGCCATGGTCAGGTAGTATCGGCTGATGGCATGGTAGCCGAAGCAACCAGCATAGTAACCAAAGAAGGCGCAGAGCGCATTGCCGTGTTTGCTTTTGAAACAGCCCGGCGCGAAAAACGCAAAAAGGTCACCATAGTACACAAGGCCAATATCCTTAAATCTACTTCAGGTTTATTCCTGAAAACAGCGCGTGAAGTGGCAAGCCGTTACCCGGATATTGAAGCCCAGGAAATGATTGTCGACAACGCCTGTATGCAACTGGTGATGAACCCACAACAGTTTGACGTTATCGTTACCACCAATTTGTTTGGCGACATTTTGTCAGACTTATGTGCCGGTTTAGTCGGCGGCTTAGGTATGGCACCGGGCGCTAACATTGGTGCCGATTGCGCTATTTTTGAAGCCGTACACGGCAGCGCACCGGATATCGCCGGTAAAAACCTGGCTAACCCAAGCTCAGTAATTTTGGCGTCTATCCAGATGCTGGAGTATTTAGGTATGCAGGATAAAGCCGAAAAAATCCGCAGCGCCCTGGCCGACGTTATCGCCAGTGGTGACCGCACTACCCGTGATTTAGGTGGTAGTTTTGGCACTACAGATTTCACTGCTGCGGTATTAGAACGCTTATAATTGCAAGTTTTGCTAGAATAGCCACCTTCGGGTGGCTATTTTTTTATGCTGAAATTAAGGACTCAGATATGTCGCAAGCAAATAACCCGCTACATGGCTTTACGCTGGAGCAAATTGTTACTGCATTGGTCGATCACTTCGGCTGGCCTGCGCTGGCAAAGCAGATTGATATCAATTGCTTTAAACAAGATCCATCAGTGAAAAGCAGCTTAAAGTTTTTACGCAAAACGCCGTGGGCCAGAGAAAAAGTAGAGGCCTTGTTTGTCGCGCAAAAGCTGTATCAGAACACCTGATACAGCTTTGTGGTTGCTGAAAATAACGATTAACCGTTATAAATAGTGCCGCCGCTACCAACGTAATGTTGTAGCACGTTATTAGCCGCATCACGTTGCACCAAGCGCACTACCTCTACCCCGGCTTGCTTAAGATATGCATAACTGCTGTCATAAACCGGACCTTCATCAAAACCTATGGCACGGGCATCGTCAGCTGTAGCAGCACAAACTAAACGCTTAACACCACTCCAAAGAGTGCCACCCAGACACATAGCGCACGGCTCGCATGAGGTAAATAACTCACGCCTTACACCGTCAGCAGACAAACTAAAACTTTGCAGTTGATGCTCGGCCAGCATAATCGCCATCATTTCGCCGTGCGCAGTAGAGTTATGCAGCGGCATCACCCGGTTTACGCCGACACTTAACAGCTTGCCACTGTCGATGTCAAAGATAGCACTACCAAAAGGGCCACCGGTGCCGCGCTGTACATTTTGCCTGGACAGCTCGACCGCTAACGCCATTTTTTCATCGTCAGTAGTGTAAACCTTGTCCCAGTCCACCACTTCATCAATCCACTGGGGTAAATCCAGTATTATCTGATGCTTAGTCATCGTTATTCCTTAAAAAAACAAAGCCCGCTGAAGCGGGCCTGATGAATACTCTATTTATCGGCCAGCGGCTTACTGTATGCCAGTTCCATATCCCACGGCAGTTGGATCCAGGTATCCTGTTCGATATCAGTAATATAATGATCAACCAAAGGCTTACCCTGCGGTTTAGCATACACAGTAACAAAACAGGCTTTAGGAAAATGCTCACGCAATGCTTTGGCCGTTTCACCGGTGTCGACTAAATCATCAACTATCAGCAACTTTTCTGAATCTGCCAGACTGGCGTCTTTTAATATGCTCAGACTACCTTGTTTATCGTGCTCATAGCTGGCGACACAAATGCTATCTACCACCCGGATATTCAGCTCACGGGCAATAATGGCCGCCGGCACCAGGCCGCCACGGCTTACAGCAACTATGGCGTTGTATTCTTTACCTAACAGCTGATGTGCCAGCTCTTTCGTGGCACGGTGAAACGCTTCCCACGACACATAAAACATTTTATTGCTTGATAACGACATTTTTTTCGTCCAGTAATAGTGTAAACGGCAATTATAGACAGCCCAGCGCCACTTCGACCATTTCGTTAAAGCTGGTCTGGCGCAACTCGGCACTTAGCGCTTCACCGGTACGGATATGGTCGCTTACGGTAAAAATTGCCAGCGCATTAATGCCGTACTCAGCTGCAACGCCATACAGACCGGCCGCTTCCATTTCTACTGCCAATACACCGTATTTTTCTAAAGTATCAAACAGTGTTTCGCTGGGGTTGTAAAATAAGTCTGAAGTGAACACATTGCCAACTTTAACGTTGATGTTTTTCGCCCGCGCTGCAGCAACGGCTTTTTCCAGCAAGTCGAAGCTGGCAATAGCGGCAAAATCCATACCGGCTAAACGGTTGCGGTTTACATTAGAATCAGTGCTGGCACCCATACCAATAACCACATCACGCACTTTGACATCCAGCGGTAAACCACCACAAGAACCAATGCGGATAATGTTTTTTACACCGTAAAACTTCACGAGTTCGGTGGCATAAATAGACATCGACGGTATACCCATACCAGAGCCCAACACGCTAACCGGTTTACCTTTGTAGGTTCCGGTGTAACCAAACATATTGCGCACCGTGTTAACACAGACCGCGTCGGTTAAAAAAGTTTCAGCAATATGTTTGGCCCGTAGCGGGTCGCCGGGCATTAATACTGTTTGGGCAAAAGCGCCTTCTGGCGCATTAATATGCGGAGTAGCCATAATAGTCTCTTAGTTAATACGGTTAATAAAAGAGTCGCCGTACGCCATAGCGTCCAGCGCAAAATAATCTGCCAGTGTCTGGCCAATATCGGCAAAACTGGCCCGCTCACCCAGCGCAACATCACCTAAGCCGGCTTTATAAACCAGTACCGGTATGTACTCGCGGGTATGTTCAGTGCCATGCCAGGTAGGATCACAGCCGTGATCAGCTGTCAGTAACATTAGGGTATCGTCACCACAGGCTGCCATTAATTCAGGTAAACGGCGGTCAAAATACTCCAGCGCTTCACCATAACCGATGGCATCGCGGCGATGGCCAAAATTCTGGTCAAAATCAACCAGATTAGTAAAAATAAGGCTGTTATCCGCCTGCGTTGCCATTTGCGCCAGAGTTTTGTCTATCAGTTGTTCCAGCCCGGTCGCTTTTAAACTTTCACTAATGCCCTGATGGGCATAGATATCGGCAATTTTGCCAATACTAATTACTGTGCCGCCGGCTGCGGTTAACTTATCCAGCACTGTTGGCGCGGGTGGTAATACTGAGTAGTCGCGACGGTTTCCGGTACGGGCATAATTATCGGCCTTGTCGCCGACAAAGGGCCGGGCAATCACGCGGCCTATATTGTATTCATCCAGTAGCTCGCGGGCGACCTGACAAAAATCGAGCAATTTTTGCAAACCAAAATGTTGTTCATGTGCTGCTACCTGAAACACACTATCAGCCGAGGTATAACAAATTGGTTTACCACTGCGAATGTGTTCATCACCAAGTTTAACTAAAATATCAGTACCCGAGGCATGGCAATTGCCCAGTATGCCCGGCACGCCGGTGCGCCGGCACAATTCAGCAATTAACTGCGGCGGAAAACTATCACTCTTGTTATGAAAATAGCCCCAGTCAAACAGCACGGGTACACCGGCTATTTCCCAGTGTCCGCTCGGCGTATCTTTACCACTGCTGAGCTCTTTAGCATAACCGTAAGCTCCGGCAATAGCAGTAGCGGGCAATATATCGGCCTGTACGCCTTGTGATGCTGCGGTAGCTGCCTTTACCAGCCCAAGCCCGGCAAGGTTTGGCAACGCCAGCTGACGGCCTTTAGCTTGATGGAATGCTTTGGCAATACTGGCGAAGGTATTAGCCCCCACGTCACCAAAAGTTGCTGCATCAGGTGTATACCCGATACCAAAACTGTCTAATACCAGGATCACTGCTTTTTTTGCCATCGTCCTGCTCCTGCATCGTAATTAATCATATTGCCCGTATACAGAGTGTAACACTGCACCGCTGGCGAATACCGCAGCTAAGCGGCATTTTTAAAAAAGGGCACGCAGTGTAAAACGAAGGCCATAGCTTTACAACCAGCAAGTGAAAAACCAGCCTGGCGTATGATAAAAAAACCCGCCTTAGCAGCGGGTTTTTAGTAACGCCGGGTCAGGCAGTTAGCGTGGTAGCTGCTGATAACCCATGTTATACAAGGTGAAGCTAAATACATCAGCAGCCTGATCTATCTGCATAGACACCGGCATACCTGCACCATGGCCAGCTTTAACATCAATGCGGATAAGCTGCGGGTTAACGCCGCTGTCTTTAGCCTGCAGCTCTGCAGCAAACTTAAATGAGTGCGCTGGTACTACGCGGTCATCATGATCAGCAGTAGTGATCATCGTTGCCGGATGCGTCACACCCGGTTTAACGTTGTGTACCGGTGAATAACCAAGTAAGTAATTAAACATGTCGGCACTTTGTGCACTGGTGCCATAGTCAAAGGCCCAGCCAGCACCAGCGGTAAAGGTGTGGTAGCGCAGCATATCCAGTACACCCACTGCCGGCAACGCCACTTTAAACAGCTCTGGCCGTTGCGTCATCACAGCACCAACTAATAAGCCGCCATTCGAACCACCACGTACCGCCAGCTTATCCTTAGAGGTATACCCCTCTTTTTGCAGGTACTCGGCTGCAGCAATAAAATCATCAAACACATTTTGCTTGTTCAGCTGCGTGCCACCTTCGTGCCAAACCTTACCATACTCGCCGCCACCACGAATATTAGCCACGGCATAGACGCCGCCCATATCCATCCACACAGCGTTAGACACACTGAATGAAGGAGTCAGGCTGACATTAAAACCGCCATAACCATATAAAATAGTCGGGTTGCTGCCATCGCGTTTTACATCTTTGCGGTAGCTGATGATCATTGGCACTTTAGTACCGTCTTTTGAAGTGTAAAACACCTGCTCAGAGGTATAAGCCGCCGGATCGAACTGGGTTTTCGGCTGATTAAACAGGCTCGAATCACCCGATTGCGGTGTAAATTTATAAATGCTGCTCGGAGTGGTGTAATTGGCAAAGCTAAAATAAAGCTCTGCATCTTCTTTCTTACCACGGAAGCCGCCAACGCTGCCTACACCAGGTAAAGCGATGTCGCGCACCAGCTTACCGTCGTAGTCAAATTGCTTAACCTGGGCCACTGCATCAACAATGTAGTTGGCAAACACATAGCCGCCGCCTGTCGACGCCCGCAGCACATTTGTTGTTTCGGCAATTAATGTTTGCCAGTGTTCCGGCTGCGGTTTTGCAGCATCGGCAACAACTACTTTACGGTTAGGTGCATCGCGGTTGGTAATAAACATCAGCTTATCGCCAACAGAATCCAGCAAGTCTACATCTGAGCTGGTATCATTTACCACTGCAACAAAGCTGCTATCAGCTTTGCTTAAATCTTTAATAAACAGCTTGTTGCCAGAGGTTGATACCGCAGCTGACACCAGCAAATAACGGTCATCCTCGGTCACTGTTGCGCCAACATAACGATGTTTTTCATCGGCAGCAGCACCAAAGATCACTTTATCAGCGCTTTGCGGCGTACCCATTTTATGATAGTACAGCTTATGTTGATCCGTCATTGCCGACAGTTCGCTACCATCGGGCTTGTCGTAACTTGAATAGAAGAAACCGTCGTTACCCACCCAACTAATGCCACTGAATTTTACATCGATCAGGGTTTCGCCGATTTGTTGCTTAGTCTCGACGTCAATTACGATAATTTTACGCCAGTCGCTGCCGCCTTCTGAGATTGCATAAGCAGCCAGGCTACCATCACGGGAAAAGCTGATATCGGCCATTGACGTGGTGCCGTCAGCGCTAAAAGTATTTGGATCTAAAAACACTTCAGAGCTGCCATCGGCATTCAGACGATATAATACAAATTGATTTTGCAAACCATCATTGCGGTAAAAATACTGATGTTTGCCTTCTTTAAAAGGCGCACCTAGCCGTTCAAAATTCCATGACTGTTGCAATTTATCGCGTATCGCATCGCGGTAAGGGATCTGAGAGAGATAATCGAACGTGGTTTTATTTTGTGCCTTAACCCAGGCTTCAGTTTCACTGCTGCGATCGTCTTCCAGCCAGCGATAAGGGTCGGCTACTTTAGTATCAAAGTAGGTATCAACCACATCGCCTTTGGCTGTTTGCGGATAAACTAATTGCTGTTTTACCGATTCTGTCATCGTAACCTTAGCTGCGTCATTAGCTGCATTGCTGTTTGACTCACCACCACAGGCGGCAAGCAAAGATACCGCCAGTACACTTAATACATGTTTCATCTACGGGGACTCCCTGTTTCTTGTTGTTATAACGTCACCGAGCTTAACAAAGAAGCCCGCCTTTGCCTATTTCAGGTCAACGGTTTTTCTGTGCTGTTTAACTAGAACCGGGGCGGTAACAGGTGCCAGAAAAGCAAAAAGCCCGTCGAATGACGGGCTTTAGCGTGATGATGGTGCCCAGACCCGGAATCGAACCAGGGACACGCGGATTTTCAATCCGCTGCTCTACCGACTGAGCTATCTGGGCAAAACTGTTTCAATAAATGGTGCCGCTTATCCGAGTCGAACGGATGACCTACTGATTACAAGTCAGTTGCTCTACCAACTGAGCTAAAGCGGCATATCATTGTGGAAAAAGCTGTTTAAATCTGTTAATTTGCAACAACTTAGCACCAAAATTTAATGGTGCCCAGACCCGGAATCGAACCAGGGACACGCGGATTTTCAATCCGCTGCTCTACCGACTGAGCTATCTGGGCAACGCGGGTCGTATTAAACGGATTTTGCGATCTTAAGTCAACAGATATTTTTAACGCGATAGCGCGTTAGCTTATTAACTAAGCAAACTGCCGAAATTAGCAGCTTAATGTCGAAAAAAAACGCTTATTACAGGTGTAAAGATGCCGCCTGCTTAAAGCCTAAAAAGTTGTTACAATAAGCCAAATAATAATCAAACTGCCCCGCTTGCAGTAAAGTATTGGAACGCGAATGGAAAATACCTCCTTTAGTAAACCGATTTTTAAGCGCCTGGCCTTGCTGTCAATCCTTACCTTGCTGGTACAGGCGGCACTGTTCATGCTGTTACAACAGTCTGATCCGGCATTTGCTGAAAAGAAGCTCGACCGGCTGGTGGCCGATAGCAAGCTGCTAGGCCGGGTAGTACAACCGCTGATAGCGCAAAGTAATTTCTCTGCCGTCGAGCAAATGCTGGCCCAAGCCCGTAATGGCGATGTCAGCCGGGCGATGTACCTGTACCGCCAGGCTGATCGGCAAGACGCCGAGCTGGTTGCCAATACGCAAAGTGTGCAGGGTTATGTGCCACAACCCTTATGGCAGGAGCAAAGCAAGCTGGATGGCGAGTTTCTGGTGGTACACCATATAATTAGCTTGAATGCTGAGCGCAAAGCGCTACTGATACAAGTACAGCAGCTGGAAATAAAAGCGATGTGGCCTTATGGCGCGGCTTTTGGCGTCAGTTTATTACTAGGCTTACTGTTAAGTGGTTTTTTTGCCAGCGCTATATCGGGCTTCTTTAGCCGGCGGTTAAAGCCGTTACTGGACGGCACTGGCCACGCTCTGGGCAAGCAACAATTTAATACCAGCCTGGAAAGTCACAACAGTGACAGTTATGGTGTACTGGGCAGCCATATCAACCAACTGTTTCGCAAAATTGAGCAATCGCAGCAAGCGTTGCTTGATTCTGAACAAAATATCAAAACACTGAAACTGGAAGTTGATACCCGTATTAAAGAACGCACAGACGCGCTGGAAACCGCCAAGCTGACGGCAGAAAAAGCTAATGAGGCAAAATCGACCTTTTTAGCAACCATGAGCCATGAAATTCGCACACCTATGAATGGCATTATCGGCACTATCGACTTATTGCGTAAAACCCAGCTGTCAACTTCGCAATTTCGCATGACCGACACCATCCGCGAATCATCCTTCTCGTTACTACGTATTTTGGATGATATTCTCGATTTCTCGAAAATTGAGGCTGGCAAACTGGAACTGGAAACCATTCCACTATCGCTGGTTGATATCATTGAAGCCGTTGGCCGCATTTTAGTTTCGGTGGCTTATCAGCGACAGATTGATCTTAAGTTATTTATTGACCCGCGTATTCCGGATGGCCTGATTGGCGACCCGGTGCGATTGCGGCAAATATTGTACAATCTGGCCGGTAATGCGATTAAATTTACCCAGACTACGCCGGAAAAAACCGGCCTGGTGCTGATTAAAGCCGAGCAGCTGGAAGAGAACATGGATTTCAGCCAGATCCAGTTCAGCATTACCGACAATGGCAAGGGCATGACGCAACGTCAAATAAGTTATGTGTTTCAGCCATTTAACCAGGCAGAAGGTTCAATTACGCGTAAATTTGGTGGCACCGGCCTGGGTTTATCTATCTGTCAGCGCTTAACCACACTGATGTATGGCGACATTAATGTTAACAGCCAGGTTGATAAAGGTACCGAGTTCAGTGTGCGTATACCGATGCGCCGCTCAGATGAAATTGCCTATCTGGACAAAGAACTGCTGCGCGATATACACCTGTGTCTGTTTACTACTGATGTACATAATCAAACTCATTTACAGGCTTACTTCAGCTTTGCCGGTGCCGATCTTGAAATCGCCAACAGCTTTGACGCCTTACACAAAAGAGCTCAGGCGATGCAGCCTTTACCGCCCAAGCAAGCAGCTGTCTGGGTATTAGACGCAACCTACGAACAAATTTCCGCAGCAGAAATAGAGCAATTGCTACAATTGCCTACAATGAATCAGGTACAGTTTGTTGTTATCACTAATCAGGTAGAACTGACCGAGCAAAGCAGTGAGAAGGTCTATTATCTGCACAGCTCGCCGATTTGCCGCAGCCACCTGTATGATGCGGTACTCATTGCCGCCAAGCGCAAAGCCAAACCGGTTTACGCTGGTGAAAAATCGCCCATGGCGGCAGCGCCTTCTATTCAGCAGGCTCGAAAAGAAGGCCGGCTGGTATTGCTGGCCGAAGACAACCTGATGAATCAACGTGTTATCGTCGACCAGCTGAACGCACTAGGCTATGCAGTCGAAGTGGCTGATGATGGTGCTATCGCGCTGGAAAAATGGCGTCGTTTCCATTATCCATTGATCCTGACTGATTTACATATGCCAAATATGAGTGGTTATGATCTGGCGCAGGCCATACGCAAAGAGAGCCTGCACAGCTCAGAAGGCATAGCGTTTACCCGTATTGTGGCCGTTACCGCCAATGCTCTGAAAGGCGAAGAACAAAAATGCCTCAGTATCGGTATGGATGGTTACATTACAAAGCCGATAGAGCTGGCAACGCTGGAAAGCATTTTGTCGCGCTGGTTACCGCTGGCTGATTTGAAAAAGCAGCCGGTGGCGCTGCAGGATCACCACCAGCAAGGCTCCCCAATCTGCTTTACCACTATTGCCAACTATCTTGGCAATGATCCGGCCAAGCATGAAGAACACTTGAACTTCTTTGTTAGCCACGCGGCGGGTTTACTGCAGCAACTTAACAGCCACCTGCATAATCAGGAGCGCAGCGCTGTGCGGGCGGTGGCCCATCAGTTTAAATCGGTAGCCAAAAGTGCCGGAGCGCTAGCCCTGGCCGAGCAAGCGGTAAAGCTGGAAAAGGCCGCCGAAGAGAGCGACTGGTCGGCCATACATGAGCATATCCGCTTAATGCAGGATAAATATCAGGATGTGGTTAATTATGTGCAGCAGCGTTACTAAGCACTGTAGCGCACTGAAAACACGCCAGCTTTACGCTGGCGTGTTAGTTTTGCTTCGATTGCGTCAATTTCCCCAAATCGCGCTGACAAACTGCGGATGGTCAATAAAGGGGTTGCGGTTGCCCTGATATTGATAGGCCGCCTCGTTGCGGTCTTGCTCTTTCTGGCTTACCGGATCTAACTGATGCCATTGTTTTAACAGCAGTAGCAGCCAGCTTTCAAATACCTGAGTACTGGTACCATTTAAGGCGGCATTGGCTTCAGTGCTGTTGCTTTGCCACGCTGTTAGCTGATCCTGATAGCGTGTCGCCATATAGAAGTACGCCCGGGCAATATCGCCTTTAAACTCATCGATTGGCTCAAACACTATACCGTTATAGCCAGTGCTGCTTAACGCTGTGCCAAGTTTAGAGCCGTTCGCCGAGGTGTAACTGGCGCTGCCGACGTTTCCATACGGAAAGCTGCTGCGTTTTGAATTGACAAAACCGTCAGTGGCAAAGATATGATGTACATCTGAGTTCATCGGTTCTACCGCACCGCCAAACCAGCTGCGTGGAAACGAATGCTCGCGGTTATAACAATCAGCTTCACTGTTGTATGTGCCACACTGATTAACGCTAGCCGCATAAACATAGGGATCATTTGCCGCCGGGTTTTCTGAGTAAATATCCAAAATAGAGCCGTCTTGCTCGTAGTAATTGTCCAGCTCATTAACGGTATAAAACGTCCACAAGGCGCTGTAACCCTGCGCCGTATGACTTTTAATAATATTATGCAGCGCTGTTTTCAACGTGTAGCCGGTTAGCCCTGCCGCATCGGCGTAATACGCATCCAGATCGGTGCCGTCACCACCGCCACTGCTGCCCACTGTAAAGGCATGGGTTTGCTGATGAGTAAAACTAGCGCCACTGAATACTTCAGTACCGTTTATGCTCAAACTGTAGCTACCACTGCCATAGCTACAACAGATACCATCACCGTAACTGTCATCAATGCGGAAGTTATAATCACCGTCAGCCAGGCACCACTGCTCGGTGTAACTGCTGTTGTTACTCAGGCTGCCACTGGCATAGGGCTGTTGGTTAGCGCCATCTGTTAGTTGCCAGCTGGTTTCATTGGCATAACTGTCGGTTGTTAAAGAGAAGGTTGCCGTTGTTGCCGCGCAACCGGCGGGCGGTGGCTCGACCGGCGTGGTAGTTGGCTGGAAGTCATCGACATACACCAACTCGCTACCGTCAAAACCGCTGACGTCATAAAAGCGCAGACCAATCTCGATAGTACCAGTACTGGCGGCAGTGTAGCTGTAACTCAGCGTTTGCCACTGTCCGGTAAGTTGCTCATTCGAATAGCCCTGATAGCCGTTAACATAAAGCCTGGCGCGGATATTACCTTCAGTGTGGTAAACCGCAGTGCTGAAGTTATACGTTTGACCGGCGCTAACATTAACCGTCTGTCGCAAGTCAGTGTTAGCCTGGTCACTGGTAGTTACAGTGATGGCCGCAGCTTTATTACCGGCAAGCGTTATTGTACCGGACGGGCTAAGCGTGATGCCACTGTCAATCAGGCTCCAATCGAGCGGCTGATTGGCGCTCCATTGCTCAAAGCCACCATTTAATATCGTTGCCTGTGCGGAAAAACAAAAACCGGCAAGCAAACAAAGTGAAACGCTGTTTTTATTCATTGTTATTATTCTCAAGGTTGTTGTTATAAACGTAGAGTCCTGGCTACAGCAATCAGACTACAAGCACACTATTGCAAATAGTGCGCTTAAAAATAAAGCAATGATGAATTTTTTATGAAATTTTAAAAAAAGGGCAGCCAATGGCTGCCCGAACTGTCAGTTGCCTGACCACGTAGTGTAACGCGTTAGAACTGGTTCATAGTGTTATGCGCACCACCGGCTTTTAACGCCGCTTCACCAGAGAAGTATTCTTTGTGATCATCGCCAACATCAGAGCCTGACATATTCTGGTGTTTAACACAGGCAATACCCTGACGGATCTCTTTGCGCTGCACTCCTTCTACATAACCCAGCATGCCGGCTGCGCCAAAGTACTCTTTTGCCAGGTTGTCCGTAGACAGTGCCGCTGTGTGATAGGTTGGCAAAGTAATCAAATGATGAAAAATGCCAGCATCACGCGCCGCATCAGCCTGGAAAGTGCGGATACGGTTATCCGCTTCCAGCGCCAGCTCGGTCGCATCGTAATCGGCGCTCATCAGCAAAGCTCTATCGTAAGCGGACAGGTCCTTGCCAGAGGCTTGCCAGGCGTCAAATACCTGCTGGCGGAAGTTTAACGTCCAGTTAAAGCTAGGGCTGTTGTTGTACACCAGCTTGGCATTAGGTACTACTTCGCGGATACGGTTTACCATCTCGGCGATCTGGCCGACATGCGGCTTTTCGGTTTCAATCCACAGTAAATCGGCGCCATGCTGTAGTGAGGTAATACAATCTAAAACCACCCGGTCAACACCGCTGCCCTGCTTAAACTGAAACAGACCACTGGCTAAGCGTTTTGGCTTAAGCAGTTTGCCATTGGCTTTTACCACTACATCGCCATTGGCAATATCGTCCGCACCATTTATGACATCACCGTCTAAAAAGCTGTTGTATAAATCACCCAAATCGCCAGGCTGGTTGGTTACGGCAATTTGCTTGGTTAAACCGGCACCCAATGAATCAGTGCGGGCGACGATAATGCCATCGTCCACGCCAAGCTCTAAAAAGGCATAACGCACCGCGTTAATTTTTGCCAGAAAGTCAGCATGAGGTACTGTTACCTTGCCGTCCTGATGGCCGCACTGTTTTTCGTCCGACACCTGATTTTCAATCTGAATGGCACAGGCACCGGCTTCAATCATTTTTTTCGCCAGCAAATAGGTGGCTTCTTCGTTGCCAAAGCCGGCGTCAATATCGGCAATAATTGGCACGACGTGGGTTTCAAAATTATCAATTTTGCTTTGCACGGCTGCAGCTTTAGCACTGTCGCCGGCCGCTTTGGCCGCATCCAGCTCACGGAAGTATCCGCCAAGCTCTCGGGCATCGGCCTGCTTTAAAAAGGTATACAGCTCTGCAATCAATGCCGGCACAGCCGTTTTTTCATGCATGGACTGATCCGGCAGCGGGCCAAACTCAGAACGCAGTGCCGCTATCATCCAGCCGGATAAATACAGGTATTTACGTTTGGTAGTACCGAAATGTTTCTTAATGGCGATCAGTTTTTGCTGCCCAACGAAGCCATGCCAGCAACCTAATGATTGAGTATACTGGCTGCTGTCAGCATCATAAGCGGCCATATCAGCACGCATAATTTTTGCCGTGTATTTGGCAATATCCAGCCCGGTATGAAACCGGTTTTGCGCCCGCATTCTGGCTGCAGACTCGGGATTTATCGCACTCCAGCCGTCACCGTTTTGCTGACGTAAGCTGGCGATTTGTTGTATTGCATCTTGGTAAGCTGACATAGCAGTATCCTCTTTTTGCTTGTTGCCCGGCTTGCCGGACGCTGACTGTTCCCAGGCTGATGTGCTACCTGTTGCCTTACACTATAGGTTTCATTTTCATAATTCATAAAGATGATTTTTGTGATGCCGGCCATTCACAGCATCAATAGCAAAGTTGGCTTGACGAGCGCCCGACTAGCAATGCTATGATTCAGAATAGTGATGAAAAAAGCTCAGGCTATTAAACTGATGAATATTAATAAGATGGATTTAAACCTGCTGGTGTACTTAGATGTGCTGCTGCGGGAGAAAAATGTGACCCGTGCCGCCAATCAGCTGAATATTACCCAGCCGGCGATGAGCAATGGTTTAAAGCGGCTACGCGATTTACTGAATGATCCGATCTTAGTACGCACGTCAGATGGCATGGTGCCGACCGAGCGCGCCCGTGAACTGGCACCGGTAGTACGCGGCGTATTGTTAACTCTGGAAGAAACTCTGCAGCCAAACAAAGACTTTGAGCCGCTGCACAGCCAGCGCGTGTTTCGTATTATGGCCAGCGATTATGCTGCTTCGACCCTAATACCGGCCTTACTGAAAAAAATGCGGGTACTGGCGCCCCATACCAGTCTGGACATTATGACACCGTCTGATGTGACCTTTCATGATGTTGAAAACGGCAAAGTCGACATGGCGATTAACCGTTTTGACCAACTGCCGCAATCGTTCCATCAAAAAACGGTCTGGCGTGACAGTTTTTCCTGCCTGATCAACGCAAACAATCCGGTACTGAAAAACTTTAATTTAGACAGCTACTTAAAAGCACAACATATCTGGGTAAGTAAAACCGGTTTTGGCGTAGGTGTCGGCATGGACCCTAAAGATGTGCAAAAACTGGGCTGGGTGGATGAGGCGCTGGCAAAACTGGGTAAGCAGCGCAATATTTCGGTATTTACCCGTAACTATCATGTTGCTATGCACTTAGCGGTAGGCATCGATTTGATTGCTACATTACCCAGCCGCGCAGCACGGTTATACGATAAAGACCCGACAATGGCCATTATGGACCCGCCCTTTGCCATACCGTCGATTGAGCTGAAGATGATTTGGAGCCCGTTGTTGCATCAGGATGCCAGCCATATCTGGTTTCGCCGGCAGATTGTTGAAACAGCCGCCGAGCTGGATTAAAAAAGCCCACTGGTGCAGTGGGCTTGTGCGGATATAGCTGACAGCAACCTTATTGCGCTGCTGAACCAATTTCCATACGGGTTTTCGTTTGAATACCCTGCTCAGTTATGTCAACTGACATCATCAGTGCCATATCCATTTGCTGTAAGGCTTTAAAGTCGTCCGGTACCGGCTGGCCGGAGCTTTCCATGGCCTGAGCCAGCGCCTGGAAAAACGCGGCATAATCCAGCCCCATGCTGAATAAACCGTTTTTCTCCAGCTTACTTGCCGCCACAGCATCGGCCTGTTGCTTGGCCGTGCTGCCGCTGTACACCAGCACATGGTCATCTGCCAGCTTCAGTTTTGCCTCAACACCAAACATCGCAGCCTGCGGCACAAACTGCGCCAGCTCGGCTTCTTCGCCAACTTGCGGTAACTCTATATCGGCCAGCTCCGGGTTAAGCGCCGTTAAACCGCTGATAAAGGTTCTGGCATTCGCCACTGACACGCTCACTAAGGCATCCACTGCAGTCGGCTGCATAGTCGCGTTGTCCAGTGCCAGGTTGTTTATCGTCATCGACATACCCTGCACGCCATTAGCCATACCTGCCATTGCCAACATGGCCACCGGGTTAGACTGCTTAAGTTGGTGTTGCAACTCAGCCAGTGGCTGACAGCTGTAGGTAGGCTCAGTCATTTCTGACCATACTTTACCAACGGCAGAGCTTAACTGTACCGGATCCAACCCAAGGCCGAAATGAAACATGGCTGCACTGCTATCACTTTGCATATGTGGCGGTAAGTAGCCGCGTAAGCTAGATAAGGCGCTAAGCACGGTTTTATTACTGCTGGCTAACAGCATATTGCTGCTGATGCGGGCAACGTTACTATTGCTGTAATCCAGCTCGCCATCAAAAAATACGCCCGGCCAGTTTTGTGTAATAGTGCCAACGTCTTGTTGACACTCAGCACTGCGCCAGTCAGCGATAGCATCCAGCTCGGAGGCAAAAACAGTTTGAATATCCTGTGCCAGACGGTTGCCATCTGCTGACGTCAGGCTTTTCGCTAATTCAGTAAAGCTGATAAAACCAATGGCATCCTGGCTTAAGTTATACTTATCCGCCAGCTTGGTTAATACCTGTTCAGAGTTAAAGTTTTTTGCTGGCTTAGCGACGGCCAGTAACTGGCTGATATTAGCCGACGCTAACCTGTCAGACGTGATTGCCAGCGTGCCCCAGCCATCTTTTACCGTGACCAGTAAATCAAGCTGCACAGCGTCATGCTCAAAACGGTAGCGCCGGTAACTGACATCGGCATTACTCACTGGCTGGTGGCTAAAACCACTTTCTTGCTCTGCCCGGTCAAAAATTGCTAAAAAAGCATTGGTATCAGAGACTTCCATCCGCAATACCGGTGACATACCAACCATATACATCAGATTTCGCATGTCATTTTTAAAGCCGGATTTAGCACTAAAGTCCTGCCCTGACGATAGCATCGCCAGATAATCGCGCAATAACGCCACCAGAAATTTAACCTGGGGTGCATTATCCGCACTGTCTACCAGGTCTTGTAACACCTGGTCGAATTCAGGGTTTGCATAATATTGTGGGCCAAAACCGATACTTTTCAGATAGTCGGTTACATTAACCGGTTTAAATTGACCAGAAAACATTACCGTATCGGCCGGTACATAGTCCAGCTCAGGTATAGCCGCTTCAGTACCGGCACCGCTCAACTGGTAATAGGCAAAAGCTCCGGCGGCTATAACAGCTGCGGCGATCAGCGTTTTACGCATTAAAAACTCCTTGTTGTAATAAGACAGGCTATCTTGATGCCAGTTATATGTGGTTTAACAGAATTGGAACGGCATGTATCTTAATATGCTGCGCTGAGCATAACAACTGTAACTTTACCGCAATAACCGCAATAAATTATTACTAAATGTGGCCAGCTGGCTGGAAAAAGGCGCTGTCCGTATTACAGCGCCTTGGTCTTGTTGCTCTGGATTGAGGCTCAGTCCAGCAGCTGATAGGCTGGCAGGGTTAGGAAATCTACCAACTGATCAGAAGTCGTAATATCAAGCAGTAAAGTTTGCGCCCGGGCAAAATTTTGCTCTGCCCACAGTGCTTCACCTACCTCTGAGCGAACCACTTGCGCTTCTTCTGCTAACATGGAGGCAAATAAATCTGTAGTGATCAGTTTACCATTGCTTAAGCTTTTACCATGTTTAATCCACTGCCAAATTGAGGTGCGTGAAATCTCTGCCGTGGCAGCATCCTCCATCAGGCCATAAATGGGTACGCAGCCTTTACCGCTGATCCAGGCGGCAATATATTGCAGCGCCACCCGAATGTTAGTGCGCATACCTGCTTCAGTGCGTTCACCGTCACAGGGCGCAAGTAGCTGGGCTGCAGTAATGTCTTCATCATCACTGCGGCTAACGTCCAGTTGATTTTGCTTACTGCCTGGCAGGTATTTGGCAAATACCGCATTTGCTGTAGCGGCCAGCCCAGGATGCGCTACCCAGGTACCGTCATGGCCGTTACTGGCTTCCAGCTCTTTATCTGCAGTCACTTTGGCCAGAATTGCCGCATTTTGCTGAGCATCTTTGGCCGGAATAAAAGCCGCCATGCCTCCCATTGCCAGCGCGCCACGTTTATGACAGGTTTTGATCAGTAAACGCGAGTAAGCATTTAAAAACGGCTGCTTCATCGTAACCACTTGCCGATCTGGCAAAATACGGTCCGGGTGGTTATTTAACGTTTTGATATAACTAAAAATATAGTCCCAACGACCGCAATTTAACGCTACGATATGCTCACGCAGCATGTACAGAATTTCGTCCATTTCGAACACGGCCGGCAGGGTTTCAATTAATACCGTGGCTCGCACTGTGCCTATTGGCTGATTAAATTTCTGCTCAGTAAAACGAAATACCTCGTCCCACCACTGGGCTTCCAAATGGCTTTGCAACTTAGGCAGGTAATAGTAAACACCAGTGCCCTTAGCCAGCCGGGTTTGGTAGTTATGCAGAAAATACAAGGCAAAATCCATCAAACCGCCCGGGATCTGTTCGCCATCAACTAACAGGTGTTTTTCCCATAAATGCAAACCGCGCACCCGCGCAATCAATAACGCCGGGTTAGCCTTCAACGCATAGTGTTTACCGCTTTGCTCGTCGGTATAACTGATGGTACCCAGGTTGGCATCACGCAGGTTTATCTGGCCTTCAATTACACCGGCCCAGCTTGGTGCCTGTGAGTCTTCAAAGTCGGCCATAAACACTTTTACATCGGCGTTTAGCGCATTGATGATCATTTTCCGATCGACCGGGCCGGTAATTTCTACCCGTCGATCCTGTAAATCGGCCGGGATCGGCGCGACCTGCCAGTCAGACTGACGAATATTAGCCGTGTGTGGCAAGAAATCCGGTAAAGCACCATCGTCGTACCGCTGCTGTGTGCTTTGACGCGCTGCTAATAGCGCAGTTAAGCGCGGACGGAACTCGCGCGTTAGTTCAACCAGCAAGGCGCAGGCCTGCTCGGTTAAAATAGTGTCATAGCGATCATGTAGCGGCGCGTTAATTGTTAAGCCGGCACGGCTGATACTTGCTGTCATAAGGTTATCCTTTTTTGCTGCCGAAGCCTTTACTGCTAATACAGCAGCAAAGGATCAGGGGGGTACTTTGTTACTATAAGCGCTTTTTAGTCATAAAATACATCAATGCAAACAATGCCAGCCATTCGCAACATAAATGACAAGGTTAAAATTCTTCCCGCAACATTGGCACAACCTATGCTTTAAAAATCACAGTGTTGTGGCGTGTCAGACGCCGTGTCAATTTTCTGTCGGAGGTACGCATGGAATTTGTCCTGCTGTTAATTTTACTATTGGTGGTTGTGGTTGCTCTGGTTGCGCATCGCTTTACTGAAAGCGGCAATCCGTTTCCGTTACAGAAAAAATCCAGTTTATTCAGCCCGGTCGAACGTAGCTTTATGCAGTTACTAGAAAAAGCTGTAGCAACAGAATATAAAATCCTCAACCGGGTAAAACTGGCAGATGTAATGGAGCTTAAAGCCGGCATCAGTGGAAAAACCCGTGCCAGCACTATGCTGAAACTAAATGCAAAATACCTCGATTTTGTCTTATGCGATCCGACAGACTTTAGCGTCGTGGCGGTACTGGATTTAGTGAATAATTCCAGTAAAGATGGCCACAAGGCGGTACCAGACTGGTTTGTCAATGGTGCCTTAGATGCAGCTGGTGTGCCCTATCTGCGCATGAAAATAAAAGCTGGCTACACGGCTGCCGATATTCAGGCCGCTATCGCTGCCCGTCTGGGTAAAGCCGTTACCAAACCAGAGCCAATGTTTAAAGGATTAGTGAAAAAAGGCCCTACCCGGCCGGTACGCTCATTAAAACCGGCAAACAGCGGCAGCAGCTTGCCGGTACCAGCGCTATCACACTCACAAATTAAAGCCCAGCAAACGGCGCTGATCCAGGCCTCCTAGTTTTTCTTAGCTGGCATCAACCCAAAGCCGCCTGCATTGGCGGCTTTTTTAAGCAAAAATAAAAAAACAGCTAAAGTTATTTTTCCTGCTGCCGCTACAGTCTTGAGGAATTGGCATAGGAGGTAACTATGAGTCAATCCGTTGGCGCTGCGTCAGCAGCCCAGGGTTTTGAGGTACTTGGCGCCGTTATGGCTAAGAAGCAGCAAAACCTGCAAGCTCAGATGGCAATGACATTACTGCAGGGTGCTGCGCAAAGCTCAGCACAAATTCAGGCGTCTTCGCCGGTAGGTAATCTGGGACAAAACATTAATATCATGGTTTAACCGATATTTAGTGTTGCAACGACAAAGGCCAGCTTAAGCTGGCCTTTTTATTTGTATTAATTGCTAACGGGCAAAACGCACTACCAACTCATGCAGCTCATTCGATATCTGTTGCAGTTTCTCAATACTGTCAGCGGAATTGCCCGCTTCGGTTAAACTGTCCTTGGCGAGATTTGAAATATTGACGACCTGCTGATTTACCTCTTCGGCCACATTGGCTTGCTGTTCTACCGCGGCGGCCATTTGAATAGACATATTCGCGATACTGCCAACGGCGTCGGAAATTCCATTTAGCATTTCTTCGGTTTCTTTAACCCGGCTCAGACCCGTTTCAGCACCAGCAGTACCATTTTGCGCTACCCGTACAGCTGTATCGGCTCTGCTGGTTAAATCACTGATAATTTGGTGAATTTCTTTTGTCGAATTTTGTGTACGCTGCGCCAGGTTGCGTACTTCATCGGCAACGACCGCAAAACCACGGCCTTGCTCGCCAGCTCTCGCCGCTTCAATTGCAGCGTTTAATGCCAGTAAGTTGGTTTGCTCGGCAATTTGCTCAATCATTTGCGCTACGGTGGCAATTTTTTTGGTTTGTTCAGACACTTCGCTCACTGAATTGCTAATTTCAGTAACGGTCTGGCGCAACTCTTCAATGGCTTTACGGGTTACCGCTGCCGTTTGCCGGCTACGCCCGGCCAGTTCATTCGATTGCTCTGCCCGCTCAGCCGTTTCCTGCACATGTTTTGACACTTCAGCAATGGTAGTCGTCATTTGATGCATGGCTGCCGCGGTTTGTTCGGTTTCTTGCTGTTGGCGCTGAATTAATTGCATTGACGATTGCGCCAGGTCCAGACCAAGATCTGATTGTCGGGAGACGCTTCTGGCCGAGTCTTCCATCCGGGTGAGTACCGCGCCTAAATGCGCTTTAGAACTCATGACCGCCACTTTTAACTCACCGACATCTGGTGCATCATCGGTAAAGGTTTTTACCGCCAGCTCATGGCTAAAGGCATTAGCCAACAACGTTTTGACACTGTTTAGTGCATTTTTTTTACTCGTAACGGCCCATACTGCAAAGGCTAACGCCGATAGCGTCATTAACCCCATACCAACTGCCGGATAACCTTGCGCATTCAGCCACCAGGCGATAATCAGCGCAACAACAAAGGCTGCCGCCGAATAATGCAGATGAAAACGGCTGGCTTTAAATTTGCCATTATTGATGGCGGCATAGAGTTTGTCAGCTCGCTGTACATCGGTGCGTGACGGACAAGAACGCACCGATTCATAGCCCACGACCTTGCCGCTTTCAGTAACCGGAGTAACATAGGCATCTACCCAGTAAAAATCGCCATTTTTGCTGCGGTTTTTTACCAACCCCATCCAGGCCTTACCGGCTTTTAAGTGCTCCCACATAATTTTATAGGCCAAAGGCGGCATATCCGGATGCCGAACTATATTGTGCGGCTGGCCGATAAGCTCTGCCTTAGTAAAACCACTGATCTCAATAAAGGCATCGTTGCAGTAGCGGATATTGCCATTTAAATCGGTGTTGGATATTAGCTTCTGGTTCGGTGGAAAAGTGCGTTCTGTGTTGGTAACCGGCATATTGCGGCGCATAGCAGCTTCATCCTTGCTTGAATTTGTTAAAGGTACAGACTAAAAATAGCAACTACCTACAATATGGCAATAAAGATGAAACAAAAAGCAATACAGACTCAACAACTACAACGCTAACCTGGACAGCAAATTCATCTGTCGTTCAGCAAAAGTCCCTAAAATTGGCCGCCAATTCGGCATTGCGACCGATATGCATTACACTTTGATGATTTGGCTATTACAGCAAAGGACCTGCGATGACGCGGCAACAATATTCGGTGTTGATTATTGACGATGCCTACACAGTGCGCGAATACCTGCGCCAGACCTTAATGCACTTAGGTATTACTCAGATCCACGAGGCGTCCAGTGGTAACCGTGGGTTGTCGGCTTTTAATCAGCACCAGCATGATCTGGTGTTCCTGGATATTGAACTGCCCGACATTAATGGCCAGCAATTGCTACAACAAATTAAAACCCAGGCCGACAAAACCCATGTCGTCATGGTTACTGCGCATAATTCTATTGATAACGTGCAACAAAGTATTGCCGCCGGTGCCAGCGGCTTTATTGCCAAGCCATTTTCACCATTAAAGATTAAAAATATTGTCGAGCGTTGCCTGGCAGCAAAGCTGAATTAGCCGATACAAAACGCAGAGCGTAAATGGCAGAGGCCGCTATTAACGCGGCCTCTGCTGTTATGGCTATTTTAATTGTTGCAGTATATCCGCCCAGGGTACTAATTTCAGGTTTTGCCCTTGCTCTGGCATGCGGTTACGGCCATCCTGCACAATTAAGGCGCCTTGTTCAAAGCCCGGTCCTAATGAGCGTGTGGTGACGTCCAGGCCGTCGGTTTCTGAACTGCCGTCTATCGCCAGCTGCGGGTTAGTGGTAACACGAAAACGCAGGCGCAGCACATAAGGAGCAACAGCGTCATACACCACATAGCTGTCGTTACCCTGGCTGGACACAACCAGGTATTGGCTGTCGCCGTGCGTTGCCAGAGCCAGGCCTTCTACATCGTCAACCAGGGTTTTGCCATCTACCAGAATAATTTGCTCACCTGCACTTGCTGCCTCAGGCTCAGCGGCAAAGCGCCATATGCCCGCGTCTTCTTCACCAACAAAGAGTACGCCGCTGTTATCATCGGCCACACAGCCTTCAGGTTGTGACGGTAGCTGTAACTGACGCACTAAGCTGCCCCGCCAATTATCGCCATCGCTATCAATACGATACTGCTGGATCAGGCCGGATTTATCGTTGACAAACACAAAGTGTGCGCCGGTCTTACTGCTCTGGTACATACAAAGGCCATAAATATCAGTCATAGTCGTGGCAACCTTACCGGCATTGTGTAGCTTACCGCTGTTATCAATCGCAAACAGTTGCAGGCTGTTATCGTCCCGTAAACTGGCTGCGGCGATATCATGCGCACTGCCCTGCCATTGCATGCCATAGCGCACGTCAACGTTATTTAACCGGCCCACGCTAAGCTGCTGCACGCGCTTACCCTGCATGGAATACACATCCAGGCCGGCGCGTTTATCGGTGGCCAGGATCAGGCTAAGTGCCGGCTCGGACGGATGATGCCATACGGCCGGGTCGTCCATCACATCACCGCGCTGACCAGCCGCTTCAGTTTGCCGGGTTGGCATAACTTGCGCTATAGCAGCTTTTTTAGCCGGCACTGTGTTAGCCGGCACGGCTAATCTAAGCTGTTGCACGCCGCCGGCCTGTTCGCTGCTGATATAGGCCGTGACACGAGTAGCTTGCTGCTGCACGGTTAAACCACTGGCTTCAGCAACAGCCGGCACAGCGACAGCGTTTAATACCACGCCGCTGCTACTAATTTGCAGCAAGCGCGCCGGCTGCTCTTCCAGCGCCAGCACGCTGCCATCATTTAGCAGCTGTAGCGCTTTAACCTCGCCTTGCAACTGGCCAAAAGGCTGTGCAACCTGCAGCAAACTGCGGCCTTCATCAGCTTCAGGCTCGGCCTGATAGCGCCAGATAGCGCGATCGGCTTCTGCGATATACAGGGCACCGTTGTGCTGGTCGACGCCACAGGCTGTGCTGTCGTAAGGAATACTCAGCTGGCGGATCACCACAGGTTGCGCCAGCCAGTGCGCCTGCTGTTGTAACAGCAACTGGTCGGCACCACCACGATCACCCAGTAAAAATACCGTCAGCTGCTGGTTTTCACTGCTGTGATAAAAGCACAGATCCTCCACCACCCGGCTGCTGATCAACTGCTGATGCATAAGTTGCAGCTCTGGCGCTTCATTCGGCGCAAAACGCCACAGATATAAGCGGTTACTGTCCGTGTCCATCGCGGCCAGCAATACGACATCGCTGTCTAATGGCTGTAGCGTTAAACGGCTGAATTTTCCGCTCTGATGCGCCAACTCGCGCTCTGCGGTACGGATCTGCAAGGCTGTTGCTGTGGTAAACAGCTGATAATCTTGCCCGGCCAGCTGTATCTGATGGTAATGACTGGCGTTGATGGCTAAAGGCTGCGCGCTATATGCCGTCTCGGTTGACTGCGACAAGGCGGGCTTGCCGGCCTGACATGCACCGAGCAATGCGGCCAGCACTAAACTGACGCTACTTCGTAAAAACACATTTTTCCTGGCTAACGTTTTCGCTACTAACATAATGCTGTCCTTGCTTACCAATTGGTGATCTGCACGCCCAGCACCACAGTGCGGCCGTATTGTTCGTACTGGAAGTTATAGGGCTTGCGGCCTGTGTAGGCGTAATACGGCTCGTCGTTCAGGTTAACCACATTAAAATACAGCTGCATGCCGCGGGTAAAAGTCCACTTAGCGGTAAAATCCAGCTGCAGATGATCGTCCGAGTACACATCATAAGCGCTGTCCGTTATGTCGCCCACTTCTGCCAGATACTTGGATTTATAATTGGCAGCCAACCGCAGGCTGATGCTGTCAGTTTCATACCCCAGGCTCAGGTTTGCAGTTTTATCTGATTGGCTCGGCAACGCTACTTCACGGCTAAATAAGGTAGCCTCGTCAAACCATGCAATATCAGCGGCAGAATCGGTCAGCGTTAAATTGGCCGACAGCAACAGATTATCCAGCCAGTTGCCAAAACCGGACAGCTTATGAATAGCGTTGAGTTCCAGACCATATAATTCGGCTTTTCCGCCGTTAACAAAGCTTTCAGCTTTGGCAAAATCGACATAGTCACCACGGCCAGCCAAGTCTGCTTCATAGATAAAATTGTCTATCTCTTTATAAAACAGCATTGCCGACACGACACCAAGCTTATCTGCATAGTGTTCAATACCCAGGTCGAGGTTTTTGGTCGTCAGCGCTTTAAGCTGTGGGTTACCAAAGGCAGCTTCAAGCTCACCGTCATCTTGCTCCAAAATAAACGCTGGCGACAGCTGTTCAAAGTTAGGCCTTACCAGACCGGTGCTAAACGCCGCCCGCAGAATGCTTTGCTCAGACAGGTTATAGCGTGCAACTACAGCAGGTAACCAGTAGTCGTCAGAGCTACTGACCTGGTTGGTACTGAAGACTTCGTTAATAGCATCATAACGGCTACCTGCGGCATCGCGCTTTTCGTGTTCAAAACGTACACCAGCAATCAGCTGCCAGTTGTCGCGCTCCCACTGTGCCATAACATAGGCAGCACTGATATCTTCATCAATCTGATAGTCATTAATTTGTGACTCCACTTCATCAATAAAATCATCACGGTTAAGTGTGTTGATTAACTGATAAATACGGTTGCTGTTAACTGCCGGCCCCATATTACTCAGGCTGTAATCGATATTGCCGCCGGCATAATCAGCCAGACTTAATGCACTGATGCCTGCATCTTCAAAGTCTTCAAACAACCAGACATCTTCGGCGGCAGTTTTCTCGCGCTGACTGAATTTAGCACCGGTTTTTACCGTTAAGCTGCCCTTTGCCTGCATAATTTCACGGCTGATGTCAAAACGGATATTACCTTCGGTTTCTTTGGCGTAGGTATCACCCATTTCCACTTCTTTCAGCTCATAGCCATCGCCCAAATAGGCCTCTGCCGGTGCAGTTAGGCGCAGCATCCTGCTGCCGTTAAAGCCAACACCTGCGTCAAATTCCTGCTCAAAGTCAGCCGCAGCGATATTAAAGGGCGTATCCTCATCGGCTTTACTGACGCCGGCTTCGAGCGACCATTGCCAGTTGCCGGAAATTTGTTTGGTGCCAACAACTACTGCGCTGATAGTCTGGGTTTCTTCACGCTGCTTTAGCGAGCGCAGTAATCCGGCTTCCCCCAGCGCACCGGCAAACTGCGGCTCTGCCAACTCAACAACTAAACCCTGACGCGTTTCATCATCGCTAAACTCACTGTATAGCGTACGCAGGTAATATTCATTGTTGTTACCTGGCCGGTAATCTACATTCAGCGCCAGCCCCAGGCGTTTACGGCTGATGCTATAGTCACGCAGTTCAAACTCTTCCAGCCCCTCGTCAAAATCCCAGCTGCCGCCGGTTTCAACGTTTTCGGAGCCAAATTTACGCTCGGCGAAACTTGCCGCCAGCGCCACGCCTAAACTGTCAGCTTCACCGGCTACGTCTAATATCTTGCTAACAACACCGGATAATTTAGGGCTGGTTTTGCTTTGCAGCTCGTTGTAGCCCGCCTCAGCGCTAAAGGAGTAAAAATCGTTGCTGCGGTCAAACGCCGATAAGCTTTTTATCTCGACGGTACCGCCCAAAGAACCGGCCGGCATATCAGGGGTTAAGGTTTTGCTGACCTCAACCGACTCTAACAATTCGGATGGGATCACATCCAGCGCAACGGCCCTGCGCCCGGCTTCCGGCGCAGCCAACTGAGTACCGTTGTAAGTAACAGCGTTGTAGTCTGGCGCTAAACCACGCACCCGGACAAAGCGGCCTTCGCCCTGATCACGTTCTACCGATAATCCAGCCAAACGCTGCAATGCTTCGCTGACATTGCTATCCGGAAACTGTCCCAGCTCATCGGTACTTGCAACGGTAATAATGCCTACAGCATTGCGCTGACGGTTCAATGCTTTGCTAACTGCACCTGACTGCCCCACGACTTCGATATGCTCAATATGCTCTTGCACATCAGCCTCCGCCAACACCGGCGTAACAACGCTGCTAAATGCCAGGCTGACAGCACAGGCAACTCGGCTCAGGGAACAAGGTTTAGTTGTGTTTTTTTTCATTGCTGGCTCTCTCGTCAATACGAATAGTTGCAGCAAAGTCTGCCGGGTTTCTGTGACAAAACGCCGTTTGTTAACAACAGCCGCTGCGCTGTGCTGACCCGGGTCTTAACAGCGCAGCGCTCTGGCTGAACGGCCAAAGCCTGTCATGTAGCTGTCATACAGCCAGCGGAAAATTGCCTTTATTTGCCGGAATTACCTGACTATGTGGCGACAACACCGCTATAAAATATTACTGAGCCTGCTACTGCTGGCTGGCGGCCTGCTGCTGGCCATTAATGCCGGCAATGCTAAACCACAGATTGAACTTGACGCACTGGATATACTGGGGGAAGGCACGACCCTGCTGGTTGCCTGTGGCTGGCTGGTGCTGATCATCAGCAGCCGCCCTGCCGGCCGGGTAACCGAGTGGTTGTATTACGGCAGCTTACTGCTGGTATTTTCTTATTTTCTTGATTTGCTCGATGAGTTTATCCGCTATCCGGAACATGTCCGGCTGATGAGCTGGCTGGAATCCTTACCCGCGCCGGTTGGCATGCTGGTGCTAACCTATGGCCTGGTGGGTTGGCACCGCGAACAACGGGCCATTAACCGCCAGTTGCGTGGCCGGGAGCTGTTTTTACGCGATCACCAGCTGATTGACCCGCTGACACAACTTTACGGCATGGACTACCTGCTAGCGGTATTGCAGCGCGAAATTGAATTGCATAAAAGTCAGCATAAAGCCCTGAGCTTACTGGTGTTAGATATTGATAATTTTGCCGGTTTTAACCGTCGTTTCGGCATGGCGGCCGGTGACGCTTACCTTAGCCGGGTAAGTGAATTACTCAGCAACCAACTGCGGCACAGTGATGTAGTATGCCGCTATGCCGGTGACCGTTTTGTTGCGCTACTGCCCAATACCGGCTTGCCGCAGGCGCAGATCATGGCGCAGCATTTACGCCAGCAGTTACGCCAACAGCTGTGCGCCCCCGATGGCGCACACGACCAACCGCAGTTAACTGTGGCAAACATCGCCGTGCAACAAGACAGCGCCGATAGCGCGCTGCAAGCGGCAGATGCGGCGCTGGCGTTAGCCAAGCAAACCGCTGCGCTCAATGTGCAGCACGCCTGATGAATACGCGCTGCTTCGGCTACCAGGATAAGGTGCTGTTGCTGCAACATGGCAGCACCGAACTGCTGGCCCTGGCGCAGCGCCGCGGAGCCTTACTGCACAAGCTGTTAAGCGGCACCGCTATATTTGAACAGGATTTAACTAAACCACATGGCCGCCTGCACCACAGCGACTGGTTAAAACTGCTGCAAAATTGCCAGCAGCAGTTAAATAGCCCGGAATTGCCGTTTCTATTGGGCACAGCGTTACTGAACAACCGTTATATTTCACTGTGCCAAAGCCTGCAGTACGCACAAAACCTGCGCCAGGCACTGCAACAGTTGCTGTATTTTCGCCATCAGCTGTTTCCCGGCCTCTATGCGCGCTTGTATCAACAGCAGCAGCGTATCCTTATTGAAATTAAGCCGGCGCTGGGCCTGGGTGCACAACATGGCTTTATGCTGAGTATGCTGTGCTCATTGCTGCTGAGTTTAATCAAGCAGCAACTGGGCAGCAGCCATGGCGTTAGCATACAGTTGCAACACAGCGTCAGCGGACAGCCGTTGCCGCATCAGCTGTACTGGGGCTGTGATGTCAGCTTTAATCAACCTTGTGACAGCATAAGTATTGCGCAGTCGTTATGGCAACAAAGCTTTATTGATGCCGATGCAAGCCGGTTTAACGCCGCACGCCGCACCTGTCGTCAGCTAAACCGGGTACTACCTAAACAACGTGCTTTACCGGAAAGCATTTGCCGGCTGCAGCGCCGCGCGCTGCCACAACTGCTGAATCAGGACCAGGTTGCCGCCGCCCTCGGCCTGAGCAGCAGCAGCTTAAAACGCCAACTAAGCCAACATAACACCAACTTTGCCACGCTGCTTGACGAAGTGCGCCGCGATGCCGCCCGCACCTTGCTGCAACAGGGCCTTTACTCCAACCGTCAATTAGCGCAGAAACTGGGCTATTCAGACGAGCATAACTTTCGCCGTGCGTTTAAACGCTGGACCGGACTGATCCCCAGCGACTTTAAAGGCTTATTTCATTTCAATTAACCCTACAATATCTAACAAGGACACCTGATGAAACTGATTACCCCTGTCAGCCTGACGCTGCTACTTAGCATTGCGCTGGCCGCATGCTCACCGGCTGAGCCGGCGAAAACTGTACAATCGAAATCCTCACCCGACCAAGTAGTGCTGCGCTTTGCTGTGCTGGGCGATGCCGAGCCCAAGCCTGAACCCCAGTTTCCGCATCTGGCTGCAGCAGTGGCTGATGTCAACCGCCTGGCAACACAAACTAAGCTGGATTTCGTTGTCGGCGTTGGTGATATTGCCCACAAAGGTGCTTTAGTGCAGTACGACAATGTCACGCCGGTATTGCAGCAACTTACGCTGCCGTTCTATCCGATTATGGGCAATGAAGAACACGGCAGTACCGTTGAGCGCTTTATGCAGTACGCCAATAGCTGGAACGCCGGTAAAATTAGGCTGGATGCTCCCAGCTATGTGCTGGAGTTTGATACGGTAGCACTGGTATTTGCTTCACCCGATCATGGCCGCGACTTTAATGACAGCGGTATCGCCTGGATGCTGAGTCAGCTGACTCAGTTAGCGCCCAAACCGGTACTGTTAATTGTGCATGGCGCCCAAACCGGCGTTTATCCGGAAAACGCTGACAAAGGTATTAGCCATCCGGGCTTTGCCGAGGTGATTGCACAACCTAATCTGGCTGCGGTGATATCCGGCGATTTACATATGGATATGGACCGCGTTGTACATTCAAAACAACTGGGCAAGGTGCATTATCTGCATATACCGGCACTGGAGCGCACTAAAATTCCGGATGAGACCCAGCATACTGCCATGTTCCGCCTGTTTAGCCTAAGCAACGATGGCATAATGCAGGTAGATACCTACCAAACCGGTATTGCCACGCCGCTTCAGCGTCACAGTTATCAATTTAGCCTCAACGCTGACCATTAATAACACTTTAATTTCAGCCTGATCAACGGGTTAATACTCAGGCTGAAAAAAGTACTCAAGTTTTAATCAATTCTTACCGATAACCGTTTAACTGAAATACCTTTGTGGAGCCTAAGATGAATATTACATCTGCTTCGCAACAGTTTGCGGTTGCCGAACAAAAACAGCTTGCTTATGGTCGCAAACAGCAGTTAATAAGCAACGAGCCCAGCCCAGCGCCAGTGTTACCGGAGCCAGTTGTACCTGCGCCAGCACAGAGTGCAGCCTTGACCGAAGACGACTTTACTGCAGACGATGGCACCCTGTTTAATGCCTATCAAACCTTCGGCATGGTAAAACACCTGCTGGCAAAACTGGGCCAGCATCACAGTGATTGGCAACATCCTGCCAACGCCACCCCACCCGAGCACAGCAACAGTCGTATCAACAGCTCAGTTGAAAGCGCCACTTTTGCCGCCAGCTTTAGCAGTGAAAGCCTGTTTATCAGCGCAAGTCAGCAGCAAAGTACAGCGGGGCAACGACAGGCAACGACTGAATGGGAACTGGGCTATCAGGCAGTGCAGGCCAGTTTTAGCGGCCAGTTGCAAATGCAGGATGGCAGCAGTGTCAGTTTCGCCTTTGAATTTAGTATGCAGGTAAGCTGGGCCCGCTACAGCTACACCGAGCAACCGCTGCAGGACCCGTTAATTGTTAGCCTGGACAACCAACCGGCGCAACTGACCGACAGCCACACTGAGTTTGATTTGCTTAGCAATGGTAGCAGCGTGCAGCTGCCACAACTGGCGGCACAGCAGTATTATCTGGCCTACGATCGCAACAACGATAAACAGGTCAATAACGGTACTGAACTGTTTGGCCCGCAAAGCGGCCAGGGTTTTGCTGAGCTGGCTGAGTTTGATGACAACGGTAATGGGTTTATCGATCCGGGCGATGATATCTGGCAGTACCTGTATTTATGGCGGCCAAAACAGCAGTTGCTTAGCATGACTGACGCTAAACTGGGCGCGTTTTCGGTCAGTTCTGCTGCCACGCCAATGCCACTGCTGGATAAACAGCAGCAAAAAACCGGCGAAATTCAGCGCAGCGGCCTGGCGTTTACTGACGACGCCAAGCCGGTACTGGTGCAGCAAATTGATTTGGTGGTTTAGCTCTGTCATGAATAAACGCAAGAACCGGCTTACCCACACCAACACGCCGTGAATACGTCCATGTAGGCTCGATTATAAACTTCATCCCTGAAGTTTATCCTACGGACCAGCAAGGCTGTTCAAATTCGCTCCCAGCGAATTTGTCAGCATCCATGCCTTCAACGGTTGGTTTAGGGTAAACCGGTTCTTACCTCGTTTTCAAAGCGAGATTTGGATTAGCTTTTATCCTGCTTTTCTAAAAAGTCTTGAAACTCAATGGTGTACAGCTTTAACAGCACCAGCGTCAGCGCAAAAATAATCGGGCCGTAAATCACACCAATTAAGCCAAATAACTGAATACCACCAATTAACGACAGAAAAATCAGCAGCGTATTCATGCCAGCACTGCCCTGCATCAATAACGGCCGCAGGAAGTTATCGATAGAGCCGACCACTATCGCGCCCCACAGTGCCATAAACAGCGCCCAGGGCCAATCACCAATCAACAGTAAATACAAGCTGGCCGGCACCCAGATCAACGCCGTACCCACTACCGGGATAAAAGACGCAAATGCCATCATGGTGCCCCAGAACAAGCCCGGTAAACCGACAATCGCCATCGCGATACCACCAACAATGCCCTGGGCAAGCGCAGTTAAAAACGAGCCCATCACTGCAGAACGCGCTACTTTTTTCGCTTCGTCCAGCAGCGCTTCTTCCTGTGAACGTGACAAGGGCAGCACCCAATGCAGCGTATTGACCACTTTTTCATGATCGCGCAGTAAGAAAAACAGAATAAACAGCATTAAGATAAAGCTGAATACCAGCCCGGTAACATCGCCAACAACCTTAGTACTTAAATTCAGCAATTCTTTGCCAAAACCGGCAGCAAATTCTGTCAGTTGCTGCACCAGACTCTGGCCGCTGATCTCGGCGGAAGGCAGCAGCTGGTTGACTTTCTCCAGCGCAGTTTGCAATACCGGATGCTGGATCAGTTGTTCAGCACCGCCATTGTTTAACCAGATATAGCTTTGTTTGGTAAAAGCGATGCCCTGCTGCACTATCGCCATAAACACCAGGGATACCGGCACCAGGATCACCACTACCAGCAACAAACAGGAAATGCTCGCTACCAGATTTGGCCGGCCCGGCATCTTTTGTTCAATAAACTGGTGCACCGGAAAACACAGCAGCGACAGCACAAAAGCCAGCACTATGGCGCCGACATAAGGCGCCACCAGCAGATAACTGGCATACAGCGCCAGTAATAAAGCCGCTATCAGCACATAGTGACGCGATTCTGTCTTAAATCCATTCATATCACCCACTCCTTGTCCGACAGTTTAAGGTGCAACCTGCTGTAAAATTAAGCCACAAATATAGGCACCATAAGTACCTAAACCATAACCTAACACCGCCAACAGTACGCCAACCGGTGCCAGAGACGGATGAAACGCCGCCGCCACCACGGGTGCTGACGCCGCACCGCCGACATTGGCCTGACTGCCTACTGCCATATAAAACATGGGCGCTTTAATCAGTTTCGTTACCACTAACAATAATCCGGCGTGTATCAGCATCCAGACGATACCGACTAAAAACATCAGTGGGTAATCAAGGATCGCTGTCACATCCATATGCATACCAATAGTTGCAACTAAGATATACAAAAACGCCGAGCCTACTTTGGACGCGCCTACGGCTTCAAGTTTACGGACTTTGGTCGTCGACAAAAATAAACCTATCGTCGTCGCAGTGACCACCAGCCAGAAAAAGGTGCTGGTTAAGCTGTACATCGCCAGCTGTGGAGCTACCTGTGCAATCCAGGGCGCGACAATATCCGCCAGTAGATGCGAAAACCCGGTGACACCAAAGGCCACAGCGACAATCAACATAATGTCATTTAACTTGGGGATACGGGCGTTTTCCGCTTCGTACTGTTCCATTTTTTGCCGTAAATTGACAATACCACGGGTATCGGCGCCATTTTTGCGATCAAAAAACTCAGCGCGGCTGGCAATAAACAGCAGTACCGCCATCCAGACGTTGGCCACCAGCACATCGACGGTAATCATGACTGAAAAAATACTGCCATCGACATTAAACACTTCTTTCATTGCCGCCTGGTTGGCACCGCCGCCAATCCAGCTACCGGCAATAGTTGTCATACCGCGCCAGACATCGCCTCCGAGCTGCTCGGGAAATAAATAGCCCATGCTGATAAGTGCTATCGGGCCGCCAATAACAATACCTGCAGTGCCGGTTAAAAACATAATCAGCGCCTTGGGGCCAAGGCCTAATATGGCTTTAAAATCCACACTTAGCGTCAGTAACACCAAACTGGCCGGCAACAAATAACGCGACGCCATCTTATACAGCGACGAACCTTCGCCGTCGATAACACCAAAGGTATTGAACAGGGAAGGAATGAAATAACACAGCAGCAAGGCTGGCACATAGGTGTAAAACTTTTTGAAAAACGGGTTGTCGCTGTGGCTGGTGTAAAATACGGCACCAAGAATGATGGCCATTAACCCCAGCACCACCGCATCATTGGTGATCAGTACACTGCTTTCTTGCATAGGACGCCCTGAATTAAGATTATTATTACGACATGTAAGCAGGCATCAAAATAACACAGGGCAGCAGCAGTGCAAAGTAAGGCAGGATAAGCAGCATGCAAGCTGCGTTGGCAGCGCTAAGCTAATAGGCTTTAGAGCGGTTTAGCCGTCAGTGCCGGCTGTTCAAAGCTGACACCATCCCAACCGGAGCGGATAAAATTACGGATATTCTGATGATCTGTGCCTTTGGGTTTATCCAGCACCATTCGATAAAAGTCACCGAATAAAAACAAAGTTTGCGGCGCCGATAACTGATGTAATAAACCAAACGCCAGTATTTTACAGGATCCCGAGTTTTCACCGGCAGCATTGTATAATTCGCCATTGTGAAATGCAGTGGGGCTAAACTGATAAAGCGCATCAATCAGCGCGATGCTTTGCTCAAAACTGATGGTTTCGGGCTCAGTACTTAACTGAATAAAAAACTGCTCCAACATAAAAACTCCGGCTTGTGACCATTTAACTACCTTGTATGAATGCTTTAATACTACGCCCTGCCGGCCTGATGACGCAATAAGACCAAAGTCGGCCATGGCAAATTTGTTATTCAGTGCCGGATCCGGCTAATTGTGCCGCTGTGCGCTGATATACTCTGGCCATACCAAGCTAGCGGAGCACGAAATGATCAATGCAGAAATCTGCCAGCAAGCCCGGCTGGCCCGCGATGCCCGCTTTGACGGCTTATTTTTTACCGCCGTAAAAAGCACCGGCATCTATTGCCGGCCCATTTGTCCGGCCCGGCCGCCAGCTGAGCAGCAAGTAAGCTATTACCAGTCTGCAGCCGAAGCCAGCGCCGCCGGCTACCGGCCCTGTTTGCGCTGCCGGCCGGACAGTGCTCCTGGTTCAGCCGCCTGGCAAGGCACAGATACCACAGTACAGCGGGCACTGCGGCTGATAGACGATGGCGCATTACAACAGCAAACACAAGCTGAACTGGCCAGCCGGTTGGGTATCAGCGAGCGCTATTTACGTAAATTATTTCAGCAACAACTGGGCTTAGCACCAAAACAGTATGCGTTAGCACAACAAGTGTTGTTTGCCAAAAAGCTGCTGCACGAAACCCGCTTACCCATTAGCTGCATTGCGTTTCATGCAGGTTTTAACAGTGTACGACGCTTTAATGATGCGTTTAAACAACAGCTGAAACTGTGCCCAGCTGATATACGCCGCCACCCTAAAGACAGCGGCGCTATGTTGCAGCTAACACTGAGTTACCGCCCGCCACTGGCCTGGACGCAAATGCTGGACTTTTGGCGCGCCCGCACGCTGGACGGCATCGACTGGGTAAACGGGCAGCGTTATGGCCGCAGTTTTAGCTTTATGCAGCAAGACGGCTGGTTTGAAGTAGCACCGGCGGCCGATAATAATTTAACGCTGCAATTGCACTGGCCTGCTAAGCAAGGCTTGTTCAGTCTGATCCGTCATTTGCGGCGTTTGTTGGATCTGGATGCCAATATGTTGCAGATTGAACAGCAGCTGAGTGCCCATCCGCTGTTTAACGCCGGTATTGTCAGTGGCTTGCGTATTCCCGGCGTTTGGAATGCCTGGGAAGCCGGTGTTCGGGCCGTGCTGGGCCAGCAAGTCAGTGTCGCCGGCGCCCGCACTCAGTTGAACCGTCTGGTACAGGCGTTAGGCCAGCCGCTGTCAGAGCATAAACGTTTGTTTCCCACCCCACAGGCGGTGGCGCAAAGTGATTTACACATGATCAAAGTGCCACAGGCCAGACGAGCGACGTTAACGGCATTGGCACAATATGTCATGGCGCAGCCTGATGCAGCGCCACAACAGTGGCTGGCAATTAAAGGTATTGGCCCCTGGACAGTTAACTACGCCTGTTTGCGCGGCTTATCCGACAGCGATATCTGGCTTGGCGGAGATTTAGGCGTGCAAAAAGCATTAGCCAAAGCCGGCACCAGCGCCAATATCGACAGCCTGTCGCCATGGCGCAGTTATGCCACTTTTCAGTTATGGTTTAGTTTAGGAGGCTAAAATGTTTGTGCAGTTTATCGATAGTCCATTAGGCGCAATCAAAATCAGTGCCTCGCCTTTGGGTATCAGTGAAATTTTGTTTAGCGATACGCCAGGACAAAATGCCCCATCCCCGCTGACAGAACAGGCGGCGCAGCAGCTGCAGGCCTATTTTAACGGCAGCCTGCGGCAATTTAATTTACCCCTGGCCGCCTGCGGCACGTCATTTCAACAACAGGTGTGGCAGGCGTTGTCTGCCCTGCCCTTTGGCACGACCTGCAGTTATGCTGACATCGCCGGGCGTATTGGCAATAACAAAGCTGTACGCGCGGTTGGCGCAGCTAACGGCCGTAACCCTATTGCCATAGTGGTGCCTTGTCATCGGGTAATTGGCGCTAATGGTACTTTAACCGGCTATGCCGGTGGCCTGGATAAAAAAGCCTGGTTGTTACAACACGAACAGCGCCAACAGGCGCTGTTCTGAGGTCGTTGTACAACAGCTTAGAACTGATAGCTGACACCAAAGCGGAATTCGTTTTTGGTGTCACCGCTGTTTAACGCAATATTACTGCGAATGGCCCAATCCGGGCTGAGGTAATACGCAATACCGCCAGAGAAACTGCCGTGATCATCGCCGATAGAGTGATAAGTAGCCTCTGAGTACAATTCTACCTGCGGTGTCAATGGATGGCGCACACCTAAACCGGCATAGCCACCGCTGTCGTCAGCATCGGCGGATGCATGCTCAAAACCAGCCAGAATATACGTCTGTGTTACTGGCGAGAAATCCAGTTTAAAACCAGTCAGATATTTTACACCGCCGCGCAGTAAATTGACGTCGAAAGGTCCGTCAGACAAACGGGCAAAAGAGCCATCTACCACCCAGTTGCGATCCAGCCGGTAAGAGCCTTCAATGTAAGGACCATCGCCGGCAGCGTCGGTATAGCCCGCGCCGACATAGTCCCAACGCACATTAGCCTGAGCACCGGCAGCAAACGCCAGCGCTATGGTGGTTAAGGTTAAAACAGATTTTTTCATCAGAGCTACTCCTTATCGGCCTGCACTACTACACGGGCCGGCTTTATGCAAAAAAGATGTGGCCAGCTTAGCGGCCACGTCTTAACTGCGGCTGAATTGCAACGACAGCTAACCATTCGATTTTATGTGTTGTTTAGTAGCAAATTTCGCCCTTTTCTTACCATTGCTTCTGACATTTAATACGCAAAAGCTTAATGGAGGCCTTTATGACCGCACGCAATGTACAACGCTTAATTCCCTCAGTAAGCACCTCTGATGGTGCCGGCGTCAGTATCCGCCGTAGCCTGGGACAAAACCAGCATACCCGGCTCGATCCGTTTTTAATGCTGGATTTTTTTGGCTCTGATAAAGCCGATGACTACATTAAAGGCTTTCCGCCGCACCCGCATCGCGGTTTTGAAACCGTGACCTATATGCTGGAAGGCCATATGCTGCACGAAGACCATTTGGGCAACAAAGGCCATTTAAAAACGGGCGGCGTCCAATGGATGACAGCCGGCCGCGGCATTATTCACTCAGAAATGCCACAACAGGAGCAAGGCCTGATGCAGGGCTTTCAGTTATGGCTTAATTTGCCCGCAGCGGAGAAAATGAAACCGGCCGCGTATGTCGATATCGCGCCGGAGCATATTCCGCTGCAGCAGCTGGCACAAGGCAGCATCAAAGTGATTGCCGGTGTGTTGCGTACAGCTGACCTGGAACTGGGTGGCCCCATCCAGGGCCTGAGCACCGATCCGCATTACTACGATATCAGCCTGCATGCCGACCAAATGCTGACATTGCAGTTGCCACCAACCCATAATGCGCTGGTGTATCCTTATAGCGCTGCAGTTCAGGTAGTGGATGACGCCGATATCCGAACTGTGCCAGAACATCATGCCGCGGTATTAACCCACGGCAACAGCCTGACCCTGCAATCTTTGCAGCCTTGTCGCTTACTGGTGCTGGCGGCTGCCGCTATTGCCGAGCCCATAGTGCAATACGGTCCTTTTGTCATGAACAGCGTAGCGGAGATTGAGCAGGCCATCAGTGACTATCAGCAAGGCAAGCTGACGTCTGATCAGCCGGCTGGCAGCATAGCACTGGCGCAATAAAAACGGGATTTTCCTGTCGCAGCGATTTATACTGACGGCCTTGTTGTCAGTACAGAGTATCCGCATGCAATTAATCGGTATTATCGGCGCAATGGAGCCAGAAGTGGCGCTGTTGCGTCAGCAAATCAATGAAGTCAGCACCACAGAACTGGGTGGCTACACCTTCTACAGCGGCAAGCTGTCAGGTATGTCAGTGGTGCTGGTGCAATCTGGTATCGGCAAGGTGGCTTCCGCCCTGGCCACAGCGTTACTCATTCAGCAGTTTAAACCTGATGCTATTATCAACACCGGTTCTGCCGGTGGTTTTGACCCGGAGCTGGAAGTGGGTGATGTGGTGATTAGCACCGAGGTGCGCCACCATGATGTCGATGTCACCGCATTCGGTTATGAAATCGGCCAGGTGCCACAGATGCCGGCGGCGTTTAGTGCACACCCGGCACTGGTGGCTGCTGCCGAGCAAAGTATTCAGGCGCTTGGCTACTGCAAAACTAAGAAGGGCTTAATTGCCACCGGCGACAGCTTTATTTGCGATCCGGCCCGTATTGCCGTGATCCGCCAACAGTTTCCGACAATGTTAGCGGTAGAAATGGAAGGTGCCGCCATTGCCCAGGTTTGCTTTATGTTAAAGACACCTTTCGTGGTGATCCGCAGCCTGAGCGATATCGCCGGTAAAGAGTCGCCGCAATCTTTTGAGGCGTATCTTGAGGTAGCGTCAAAGCACAGCTCTGCCATGGTACAGCAGCTGTTAACCCGTCTGGCCAGCGTTGCTTTATAACCTGCACTGGCCACAAGAACTCTGGCTCACCCCACTGCTGTTACTGGTGGTGGTGTTAGCCAGCGTGCTGCTGCCGCTGCCTGCAGCGTATCACCCGCTAACCTTATACCGCTATTTCGCCCGCGCGCTGGGCCAAAAGGTTAATCCGGATCCGAACCGGCCACGCCAGCAACTGTATATCTCCGGTACGCTGGCGCTGCTGGTTGCTACCGTGCCGTTACTGGCTTTAGTTTACAGCCTGCTGCAGTTTTCCGAATTACCGCAACTGTTCGATGCGCTGTTGTTGTTTGCCTGCCTCGACTGGCAACAGCGGCGCAGTACTGCACTTCAGATTCAGCAAACGCTGCAGCGTAACCAACTGGCGCTGGCACGGGAGCAAGCCGCAGCATTACTACTGCGCCGGCGCGATAACTTAACCAGCATGGGGCTTAGCAAAGCGCTGTGCGAGTCGTTAGTACTACGCAGCAGCAGTGAAGTGATAGCCACCTTGCTGTGGTTTTTAGCCGGTGGCGGTCTGGCTGCGCTCAGCTACCGCTTGCTGTTGGTGTTGCAGCAACAGTGGAATAGCAAAACCATTGCCGGCCGCCACTTTGGCCGGCCGGTATCGTTGTTAGTGCAATTATTGTCAGCCCCGGCGCTGCTATTTAGCTGCAGTTGCCTGGCATTACATTACGGTATCAGACGATGCTGGCGACAATGGCGCACGGCTAACCAGCTCACAGCAGCGCAGCGGCGAAACTTTGGCGCCCTGCCTTACTGCTTGTTGTGTTGTGCTGCTGCGGCTTTGCGCCGCAGTCTGGGCGGGCCGGTGTATTATGATGAGGTTAAACGCGGCCGCAGCCGGATAACACAAATACAAGAACCCGCCGCTGCAGACATAAGCCAGGCGCTTAAATTAACCCGGCAAAACCATCTGACGTTGCTAACGCTGGCAGCAGTCATAATACTGTTGCAACTGACCTGGTTACTTAATTACTAACTTAGCTTATTTGTAACACAAGGCTGGACTCTGAACGGTTCTCGTTATATGTTTTTCAGCAAACTTGGCGTAGCACCAATAATAGTTACAAAGCTACCGGATGGGAGATGTAGTGAACTTTCTGCCACACTTATGGCGTTATGCGGCGTTTTTTTTGCTCTGGCTGAGCATTTCCGTGCCAGCTGCACCATTATTGCGGCCGCTAACCCCGGATCTGGGGCTGTCACAAGGCAGTATTTATGATGTACTGCTGGATCATGATGGTTTTCTCTGGGTTGCCACAGCCGGCGGCCTGAACCGTTTTGATGGCACCCGGGTAACTCAGCCCGGCACCGCCAAGCATAATTTGCACGCAGTTAGCTTTACCCGCCTGTTACTTGACAACAATAAGCAAATTTTTGCCGCTACCGCCGGGGGCGACATTTACCGTTACCGTGGCCTGGACGGTAAGATGGAGCTTTTTAGTCAATTACAACAGCAGGATGAAAACTTACTACACCCCTTTATTAGTGCCATGGTGCAGTATGACGACAGCAGTTTTTTGGTCGCTACACGAAATACACTGTATCAGGTATCAAGCCAAACCGGGCAAGCGGTAAAACACTTTAGCTTAGCGGAATTGGGCCATCCTGAGGGTTGGCTGCGCGGGCTCTTGGTCTGGCAACACTATGTAATGCTGGCAGCATTTAACGGTATTATTGTTTACGATACGCAAAGTGGCCATCAGCAGTACCTGCCACATTTACCGGCTGGCAGTGAAAATGCCGACAACAGCCACGTTAAAGTGCTAAACCTGCATCAGGACCGGCTCTGGGTTGGTACTGTGGCCGGATTATACAGCATCAACCTGGCCGACGTAGAAGCTTACCTGCAGCACGGCAGATCTTATGCCATAAACACTGAACTGGCCGAGCCAAATGTCTGGAAGCTGCTATGGCAAGGCGATACGGTATTAATACCCAGCGAGCGTGGTTTGTTGCGTTACGTGCCACAAAGCGGTGAAGTGACAACCTTACTGCAATTTAGTAAGGCCGGGCTGGGCTTATTCGAAGACAGCATAATAGATGTTGTTGCCGATAAAGATGGCGGTTTCTGGCTGGCCTCCCGCGACGACGGTATGTATTACTGGCATCCGCAAAGTGAAGCCTTTCGCCAGTTAAGCCGGCGGCTTGACCCGACCCTGCTCAGCAGCGATAAAGTCTACAGTCTGTATCAGGATGGCGCGGTATTATGGGTTGGTACCGCCAACGGTTTAAACCGGCTGGCAGCACAACCAGACAGTAATTCGGCGTTTTTTGTGTCTGACGATCCTAAATCGATACAACATCAAGGCGCTATTTATCATATTTTACCTGCAGGCGAGCACGGCTTGTGGCTGCACACCGGCATTGGTTTGCGCTATTTTGACAAGCAAACTCTTACCCAGTCAGCCCCGCCGCTGCACGATAGCGCTAACCAAACGTTGTTAGACCATTTTAGCTACTCGTACTTTTTATACGGTCAGCAGCTGTACTTTTTTCGTCAGGGCCAGGTGTATCGCTACCATACCGGCACTTATCAAATCAGTCAGGTCACAGCCGCTTTGCCAGATGTTGCCATTGACAGCAACACTCTGATGTTTCATCAGTTGGCCGGGCCAGGCGGTGGTTTGTTGTTAAGCAAACCCGACGAAATATGGTTATGGCAGCCCGACAGCCAGCGTAGCCGGTTACTTTACCGTCACAACGATTATCAGCCGCACCTGAACCGGCTTACCGATACGGCAGTGACAGACAAGTACAACAGGCTGTGGCTTGGTATGCCAGGTGTCGGCTTGCTCGGTTTTGATCTAACCACACTGCAGCTACAACACCAATTGCTGCCAGGTCAGCAACAGGTACCCGACGCCATCTATGATTTGCAAGCTGCGGCCAATGGCGACCTGTGGTTCTCGTCGCATCAGGGACTGGGCCGGTTAAACCCGCAGACGCTTCAAATTGAACTGTTTAGCCGGGATGACGGCCTGGACACCCACGAATACAATAGCGGCGCCGCTGCCATCCATCACAACGGCCAGCTGGTTTATGGCTCAATGCGTGGCCTGACCTTTGTCAGCGTCGATAAATTACAGCCACAACGCAATGACAACCCGGTTATTATTACCGGAATATCAGTACTTAGCGGCCAGTTTGAACCCCTGCATACCAACCTGAATAACCGCCATCTTAGCTTGTCACATCAGGATCAGGGCATAACTTTGCAATTTAGTGCGATGAACTTCAGTCGCAACCACAAGCTCAGATACCGCTATTGGCTAACTGGCAGCAGCGACCTGACTTATCCAACGCAGCGCAGCGGCACTGTGGTGTTTCCGCAATTAGACAGCGGCAGTTATCAATTTAATGTGGTGTCAGTATCACCCGAAACCGGTGAGGAAAGCCCGGTGGCCAGTTTGACGTTAACCATTAAACCGGCGCCCTGGCTGTCTGGTTGGGCCATAGCGTTGTATCTGTTGGTGTCGTCACTGCTATTGTTCCGCTTTTATCGCTTCAGGCAACGGCAACAGCGTGAAATAAAAGCGGCACATGACAAAGTCAAGCAAAGCGCGCAGCGGCTAAAACAAGCTCTGGCGTCGGTAGACAGTGGTGCCTTTGAATGGCAAGCGCAGCACAACAGCCTGTTTGCGGTCCGCATGCACAATATGCTCGGCTATGCCGACAATATGAACATGTTAACCATGCAACAGCATATCAGCCTTATTCACCCGGACGATGTCGACAGCTATCAGAGCCGCTGGCAGCGTTTTATGCAGGATCCCCAGCAAGGCTTTGACTGTACCTACCGCTTAAAGCACCGTGAAGACCACTGGCTCTGGTTCAGAGATCAGGGCAAAGCCACCAGCCTTGACAGTGCTAACCGGCCATTACAGATGATTGGTACCTACAGCAACATCACTGAAACCCGCGCTAATCAGGAAAAAGCCCGGCTGTTTGGCGAAGCCTTTCAGCAAACCCGCGACTGGGTGGTGATACTCGATACCCAGCAGCGCGTTATGACCGCCAACCAATCGTTTTGCAGCGCTTTTGCCAATATGGAGCTGTATCTGGACCAGCCGCGTACTCATCATCTGGGTATTAGTCTGGTGCGGCGGCGTTTTTATACCGGCTTGCTCAGAGATATGGCACCCGGCGAGCACTGGCAGGGTGAAGAGCTGGTGATCACACCCGATGGCCGTGAGCGCCCGACACTGATCAATATCAGCGCCATTGCTGAACCAGACCAACCGACCTTTTATGTGCTGGTTTTTACCGATATTACTGCGCAAAAGCTGGCCGAAGATGAATTGCGCTATCTGGCCAATTACGACGCGCTGACCGGCCTGCCAAACCGCGCCTTACTGATGGACCGCATTTATCATGGTATTGATCAGGCCCGGCGCGATAAACGCTCGCTGGCGCTGTGTTTTATCGATCTGGACAAATTTAAACAAATTAATGACTCGCTGGGCCACGACGTTGGCGACTTACTGCTAAAAGAAGTTGCCCGGCGCCTGACGTTAACCTTACGCGACAGCGACACGGTAGCCCGGCTGGGCGGCGACGAATTTGTGGTATTACTGGAAGGCTATAAAGCGCAGGACAATATCAGCCATGTTGCGCGTAAAATGTTAACTGTTGTCAGTGAGCCAATGCAGCTTGGTACCCATACCGTCGGCATTTCACCCAGTATTGGTATCGCTGTCTTCCCGGAAGATGCGCTCAACGCCACTGAGCTGTTAAAACATGCCGACGTCGCCATGTACCACGCCAAAGAAGCCGGGCGGAATAATTTTCAGTTTTTTACAGCCGAAATGAACGAAAAAGCCCATATGCGGCTGGCACGCGAAACCCGTCTGCGCAGTGCGCTGAAAAACGACGAGTTTATTAATTACTATCAACCTATTGTCAACAGCCTGACCCGGCAGGTGGTTGGCGCTGAAGTGCTGTTACGCTGGCAAAGTGCAGACGGCTTAATCTCGCCGGCCGAGTTTATCCCGCTGGCGGAAGAGTTACGGTTAATTATTAATATGACCAATCTGCTGTTAGAGCGGGCGTTACGCGACTTACAGCACTGGCATAAAAACGGTCATTTAATTTACTTGTCGGTAAACATATCACCGCAACACCTTGAACAGCTGTCGCTGGCCGAACATACCCGTCAGCTGCTGAAAAAATACGATATTCCAGCCAGCTACCTGCGCTTTGAAGTTACTGAAAACGGTCTGATGCGCGATCATGAAAGCGCTATAGAAACCATGTTATCACTAAGCTTTTTAGGCGTGCAGTTGGCACTGGATGACTTTGGCACCGGTTACTCATCGTTAAAATACCTTAAAGAACTGCCGATAGATGGCATCAAGATCGACCGCAGTTTTGTGCAGGACATCGGTATCGATAACAGCGATGAAACCATAATTGAAGCCATGCTGTCGATGGCCAACAGTCTGGGCATGTACTGCATCGCCGAGGGCGTTGAAACTGAACAACAACTGGCATTTTTTAGCCGCCGCCAATGTTACCTGATCCAGGGTTACCTGTTTGGCCGGCCAATGCCAGCCGCGCAAATGGCCGAATTTTTATTACACGAGCACTAAAGCCAGACTCAACCTCGTCAGAAACAAGCTGCGCTGCGACAGGTTACGCCAACCTGTCAGCAAGCTCTCTGTTATACTAGCGCGTCCACGCTCTGCGCCGAGTTATTATGCTATCACCTCTTGTTAAAGGTGCGTTATTACTGCTGTTGGCAGAAGCCTGCTTTGCCGGTATTGGTGCTATCGTCAAGTTTACCAGTGCCACCGCCTCAGAAGTGCAGGTGGTATTTTTCCGCAATTTCTTCGCCTTGCTGCTGATGTTGCCGTTTTTGTACCGCCATGGCTTTAGCCTGTTAAAAACCAAGCGTTGGTATTTGCACCTTAGCCGCGCCTTAACCGGCATTATCTCCATGTACTGTTTTTTCTATGTGCTGGCCCGGTTGCCATTAGCACAAGGTATGCTGGTGCTGTTGTTATCGCCGTTTATCGTACCGGTTATTGCCCGATTCTGGTTAAAAGAGCGGCCCAGCCGCTTAACTCTGTTTGGTATATTATTAGGCTTTATTGGCGTGATGCTGGCGCTGCCCTCCGGTGGCGGTTTTCAGGCAGTGATGCTGGTAGCACTGCTATCAGCCGTGTTAGTCGCGGTAACCAAAACCACTATCCGCTATATGTCTGACACCGAGCCGGCTGTGCGTATTGTGTTTTATTTTTCGTTGTTAACCGCAGTGTTATCGGCAATACCGGTGCCATTTTACTGGCAACCGCTTAACAACGACGTTTGGCTGGCCTTTATTGCTATGGGCGTGCTGGCAGCTATCGGCCAGTTGGCCATGACCCGCGCCTACGCCATAGCGCCGGCCAGTGATATTGGCATGTGGACCTACAGCAGCGTGATTTTTGCTGGTCTTTTTGGTTATCTGTTCTGGCAAGAGCCGGTAACTATGGCCTGGTTTGGCGGCGTGCTGGTGATTTTCTACGCCGGCTATATTACTACCCGACAAAGGCTACTTTAGTCAATTGCAGCCAGTGCTGGCAACGCAGGCCCGAACAGGCTAAAATACGCTCCCTTTTTTCCAAGTGACAATACAGGTAACAACACGCAATGGGCAAAAAGCTGCACATTAAAACCTGGGGCTGCCAGATGAACGAATATGATTCATCAAAAATGGCCGACCTGCTGGACGCCACTCATGGCTATACCTTGACCGAAGAAGCAGAAGATGCAGACGTGATCTTGCTAAATACCTGCTCTATTCGTGAAAAAGCCCAGGAGAAGGTATTCCATCAGCTGGGGCGCTGGCGTCCACTAAAGGAAAAAAATCCTAATTTAGTTATCGGTGTCGGTGGCTGCGTTGCCTCGCAGGAAGGTGCGGCTATTCGCGAACGGGCGCCCTATGTCGACATCGTCTTTGGCCCGCAAACCTTGCATCGCCTGCCGGAGATGATTAACTCAGTTCACGGCAATAAATCGCCGGTAGTGGATGTATCGTTCCCGGAAATTGAAAAATTTGACCGTATGCCAGAGCCGCGCGCTGAAGGCCCGACGGCCTTTGTTTCTATTATGGAAGGCTGCTCAAAATACTGCACCTTCTGTGTGGTGCCTTACACCCGTGGTGAAGAAGTCAGCCGGCCGTTAGATGACGTGCTGTTTGAAATTGCCCAACTGGCTGAGCAAGGGGTACGCGAAGTAAACCTGCTGGGACAAAACGTAAATGCGTACCGTGGTGAAAAATTTGATGGCAGTATCTGTCATTTTTCCGAGTTATTACGCTTAGTTGCCGCTATCGATGGCATTGACCGTATTCGCTACACCACGTCGCACCCGGTTGAATTTACCGACGATATTATCGAAGTTTACCGTGACGTACCCGAACTGGTAGATCACCTGCACCTGCCGGTACAAAGCGGCTCAGATCGCATTTTGAACCTGATGAAACGCGGCCACACCGCACTGGAATACAAGGCGCAAATTCGCAAGCTGAAAAAAATCCGGCCGAATTTAAGCATGTCATCAGATTTTATTATCGGCTTCCCCGGTGAAGACGATAGCGACTTTCAGGCAACGATGGATTTAATTGCCGCCATTAACTTTGATATGAGCTTCAGCTTTATATACAGCGCCCGCCCCGGTACACCAGCCGCCGATTTGCCGGATGACGTTAGCGAAGAAGCGAAAAAGCAGCGCTTATATATCCTGCAGGATCGGATCAACCAACAGGCATTGAAAATTGCCCGCGGTATGCTGGACACCGAACAACGCATTCTGGTTGAAGGCCCGTCAAAGAAAGATATCATGGAGCTGACCGGCCGTACAGAAAACAACCGGGTAGTCAATTTTGAAGGCACGCCGGATATGATCGGCCAGTTTGTTGATGTAAAAATTACTGATGTGTTCAGTAATTCTTTACGCGGTACTTTACTGCGCACCGAACGCGATATGGGCCTGCGCCGCGATACTGCGCCGCAACAAATCCTGGCGCGGCAAAAAGCTGAACCGGCACCAGACGCACTGGGTGTAACCAGTTATATTCCGTAATTAAACCTGGGGGCCCAAAGGCCCCTTTGCACTGAGGCAGGCATTTGAGCACTCCGTTACATACTGCAGATATAACTCTGGAAGGGGCAGATAACCGCCGGTTAACCCTGCTTTGCGGCCCGTTCGACGATAACCTGAAGCATCTTGAGCGCCGCTTACTGGTTGATATCAGCCAGCGCGACAATCAGCTGAAAGTGGCCGGCCCGGCAGACAATGTCGCCGCCGCGCTGGACATAGTGCAACAGCTGTACGCCCTGACCGCCGCGCCTAATGCAGAACTGACACCGGAGCAGGTACATTTGCTGATCAGTGAAAACTACGATATTCAATACCAGCAAGCCGATGGCGAGCCGCGCGATTTCAGCCTGAAAACCAAAAAAGGGTTAATTAAACCGCGCAACCCGAACCAGGCAAGCTATGTTAGTAACGTGCTTAACCACGATGTCTGCTTTGGCATTGGCCCGGCCGGTACCGGTAAAACCTATCTGGCGGTGGCCTGCGCTGTTGATGCGCTGGAGCGCAATCTGGTGCGCCGCATCGTACTGACGCGGCCAGCGGTGGAAGCCGGTGAAAAACTCGGTTTTTTACCCGGTGATTTAGCACAAAAAGTTGACCCTTATCTGCGCCCCTTATACGACGCCCTGTTTGAAATGCTTGGTTTTGAAAAGGTCGAGAAATACCTCGAGCGCGGCATTATTGAAATCGCGCCGCTGGCCTATATGCGTGGCCGCACGCTGAACGATGCCTTTATTATTCTCGATGAAAGCCAAAACACCACAGTTGAACAAATGAAAATGTTTTTAACCCGGATTGGCTTTAGCTCAAAAGCGGTGATCACCGGTGATATCACCCAGGTAGACTTGCCCCGCGGCCAGTATTCCGGCTTAAAACATGCCATAGACGTATTAAGCGACGTGAATGAAATCAGCTTTAATCACTTTAGCGCCAAAGACGTCGTGCGCCACCCGATAGTGCAGCGTATTGTTATGGCCTATGAAGCCTTTGAAGCAGCGAAACTGGCGGCTGATACCGCGGCTAAAGGACAGTAATGGCGATTATTCTTGATTTACAGCTGGCCAGCAACGCAGACAACTTACCCACTGCTGAGCAATTCCAACTATGGCTGGAAGCGGCCATCTTGCCGTTTCAGGCAGAAGCCGAAGTTACCGTGCGGATTGTTGATAACAGCGAAAGCCAGCAACTTAACTTTGACTACCGCAGCAAAGACAAGCCAACCAATGTGCTGAGTTTTCCGTTTCAGTGCCCTCCGGGTATAGCGCTGCCGTTATTGGGCGATTTAGTCATCTGTGCGCCGGTAGTACAGGCTGAAGCGGCAGAGCAAGGTAAAACGCTTAGCGCGCACTGGGCGCATATGGTTGTACACGGAAGCTTGCATTTATTGGGATTTGACCATATAAATGACGACGATGCCGAACAAATGGAAGCCGAAGAGATCACCATTTTGCAGCAACTCGGCTTCACTAACCCCTATTTGTTGGATAACGAATAGGTTTTTTTATTTTTATGGAGCACCAGTTCACCTATGAGTGACGACCATCCCCACTCTAGAAGCGGTTCTGCCGGTAAATCCTGGCTGGAAAAAATAGCCAGTATTTTTAACGCAGAGCCACAAGACCTCTCAGATTTACAGGACATCATTAACGAAGCGCAAAACCGGCAACTGATTGATGCCGATACGCAAAGCATGCTACAGGGCGTGCTGGAAGTGTCCAGTATGCGGGCCCGCGACATTATGGTGCCCCGTTCACAAATGGCCACCATAGATATTGACGACAGCGTGGCCGACATGCTGCCAATACTGCTGGAAAACAACCACAGCCGCTATCCGGTCGTTAATGAAGACAAAGATCATATCGAAGGCATCCTGCTGGTAAAAGACTTGCTGCAATATGCGCTTGACCCCAATGTCAGCGACTGGCACCTGCGCGACTTATTGCGCCCGGCGGTGATTATTCCCGAGAGTAAACGCGTCGATGCGCTGTTAAAAGAATTCCGCCAGAAACGCTATCATATGGCGGTGGTGGTGGATGAATACGGTGGTGTGTCCGGCCTGGTTACCATTGAAGATATTCTCGAGCAGATCGTCGGTGAAATTGAAGATGAACACGACGATGAAGAAGAACACGACATCAAAAAAATGGCGTCACGGGTGTTTCAGGTCAGTGCGCTGACACCGCTTGACGAATTTAACGAAAGCTTCGATACCGACTTTGATGAAGAAGACGCTGACACCATCGGCGGCATAGTGCTGCATGCCTTTGGCCATATGCCAGCGCGCGGTGAAAGCATTGAACTGAAGGGCCTGACGTTTAAAGTCAGTAAAGCCAACAGTCGTCGCCTGGTGCAGCTGCAGGTGATCCGGGCTAAAGAGCCGGTTAGCGTGGACGCCAGCTAAACCGGTGCGCGCTGTATTGTCCCGCTTTCGTCCGCTATTAAACCAACTGCCGCTGTTGCTGGCCGGTGGCTTAACTACACTGGCGTATGCACCTTATACACTGTGGTGGTTGCCACTAATTAGCGTGTCGCTGCTGGTAATGGCCATACAGCGTGCCAGCAGCGCCAGCCAGGCATTGTTGGCTGGCTTTAGCTTTGGTTTGGGCTGGTTTGGCGTTGGCGTTAGCTGGGTGCATGTCAGCATTGCCCAATTTGGTGGCCTGCCGCTGGCTGGCAGTTTAGGCCTGATGGCTTTGCTGGTAGGCTATCTGGCACTGTACCCTGCACTGGCAGCATACCTGACATTCCGTTTAGCCCGGCCGGCGTTGCTACCGCTGGTGTTTGCCAGTTGCTGGATACTGGCCGAATGGCTGCGCAGTGTCATGCTTACCGGCTTTCCCTGGCTGTCTTTGGGCTACAGCCAAACAGAGCATGGCCTGCACAATTTTGCCCCACTGATTGGTGAAACCGGCATCAGCTTTTTGCTGGTGTTTAGCGCTGCGACACTGGCGCAGTTGGCTCGCCCGCAACCTGCATTAGCCCGCTATGGTTATGTGCTGATAGCCGGACTGCTGTTTGTCGCAGCACCACAGCTTAGTGCGGTTAAAGGCTGGCACTACACTGACAACAGCTTAGACGTGCTGTTGGTACAGGGTAATATTAAACAGGAATTGCGCTGGGCACCGGAGCAGGAATGGCCCACCATGCTGAAATATCTGGACCTGACCCGGCCGCATTTTCGAACCGATTTAGTCATCTGGCCAGAAGCTGCCATTCCGCAGTTAGAGCCTTTGGCAGAAAGCTATCTGGATAACTTAAACCGCGCGGCGCTGTACGCTGACACCGCAGTCATCAGCGGTATTTTGGATTACAACGTTAAAACCCAACAAGCCTGGAATAACCTGATCGTGCTGGGTAAACGCTATGCCGACTCGAGCGATGGCGATTATTTTTACGGCCATGGCAACCGCTACAGCAAACACCAGCTGCTGCCGATTGGTGAATTTGTGCCGTTTGAAAGCTGGCTGAGAAAACTGGCACCGATTTTTGATTTACCAATGAGCTCGTTTACCCGCGGCGCTTATGTACAGCCCAATCTGGTTGCCAATGGTTACCACCTGCTGCCGGTAATTTGTTTTGAAATTGCTTTTCCGGCGCAAATCGCCGCCAATATGACCACAGATACCCAGTTACTGCTAACGGTTAGCAACGATGCCTGGTTTGGCGACAGCATAGGCCCGCACCAGCATTTACAGATCGCGCAAATGCGCGCGCTGGAATTTGGCCGGCCGCTGTTACGCGCCACCAACACCGGTATTACCGCTGTGGTCAAACCCGATGGCAGCATTAGCAAAGTTGCCCCGCAATTTAGCGAAACCGTATTGCAGGACACCGTACAGCTCAGCTCTGGCCAAACGCCTTATGCCCGCTTTGGCGATCTGTGGCTGTGGCTGCTCAGCACTGCGGTATTGCTGTTCAGTGCCGGCCTGCAATTGCAACGGCGTTGGTGGCAAACTAAGGCTTGATTGACAGCGTCGCTCAGTTACACTGTTAACATCTATTCAGGTTACCAGTGAGTTGTGATGACTTTACTGCATAATATTGCCCGTACCCTGCAGCGGCGACGCAACAGTACCTGGCATGCGCTGGGATATGACACCACAGTGCGCGCTGAAACCGCCGCTGATTACGCCGCTATAGCCGAACTGACGCAAACCGCCTTTAACAATACTGCCGAAGCACAACTGATAACCAGCCTGCGCCAGCAGTGTCACGACTATATTTCGCTGGTGGCCGAACAACATGGCCATATAGCCGGCCATATTATGTTTTCGCCGGCGACACTGGATAACGCAGCAGGCGTTCAGCTAATGGCGTTAGCGCCAATGGCTGTGCGCAATGTTTTACAACATCAGGGTATTGGCTCGGCGCTGGTGCGCGCCGGTTTAGAGTTGTGCCAAAAGCGCGGTATAGCGGCAGTGGTGGTGCTGGGACATCCGGCTTATTACCCGCGTTTTGGCTTTAGCCCGGCCAGTGTTTTTAATATCCGCTGTCCCTGGCAGGTACCGGATAACGCCTTTATGCTGCTGCCTCTTAACCCTGCTGCGCTAACCGGCCAAAGCGGCCAGGTGCTGTATCACCCGGCTTTTGCAGCACTGTAATACCTCTCTGCCGTAATAGCCTGCGATCTCCAGTACTCTTTTCGGTTGACAAATCTCTTATTCGCCACGAAAATTCACCATTATTTTTCTACATATTAACCTTTAAAGATCAAGCTGCAGCATGCAAAACCAGCGACAGGATAAAAGCCCGCTGGCGCTGGTTAAACCGAAACACAGGTTTCCAGCAAAACCTGCAATGCACATCAGCAGCTAAGCCAGCTATCAGCTCCCGATCAAATAACAGTGCTCTGTATATAACGTTGAAGTGATATAACAATAATGCAAACAAAAACCGAACCCACCTTAGCCATGTTACTTGAGAGGCTAAGCAGCACTCTGGCGCAAGAAGTGCCAGCGGCATTGAGCACACTGCTTAAAGAAAACCATCAGCACCGGATCTACAATATCGGGCTATATTACGCTGCCGGTAGCTGGTCTTATTGCCTCCCTACTCTCGCCAGTGAAGCGGGTTTAGCCCAGGCTGCCGAGGCTTATGCTGTTCATTCTATGTTAGCTGTTGAAGATATTAAGCAACAATTGCGCTGGAGCCCTTGTGACTCACCTCATCACAGTGATGAAGCACTGGAATACATGATGCCGGAGACACAAGAGGCGCTGGACGCGTTAGCCGAATACTGTGATGATCTATACGACTTTGAGAATGACAATTTCGACCAATCCGATGCCGAGACCGAAGACATCCAGCATAATATTCACGCCTGTGTTATCAACGAGCTTAAAAAGGCGGTAAGCCACCCCGCCATGCAGCACTACATCGTCCAAGGCGGTTTAATCACGTTGCAGGCCGGAGATCGCAGCCATGAAGATTTTCTGGCAGACGTGAGTGCCATTATGGGTGAGGCAGCGCAAAAACGTGTTGAGCATGAACTAAGCCTGGCCAATGAACTGTATGACAAAGAGCATGCAATGCGCCAGGCTCTGACAGAAGCACAGCTACTGCAACAGCAGGCAACTACCCTGTCCATTGCCGACTTTGAGCAGATAATTAATGGCTTTAGCCCTGAATTTGTTGAAAAGGACGGTGGTATCTACCTCAAATCTGAACGCCGGTTACCGCTGCACACTGATTCCGAGCAGGAAGCGCTGTATAACAGATTATCACTATGGGAACTGCTTAAGCCGTCCGAGCATTATGACGAGTTGTATCAAAAGTTAGCTGGCATTCATGGCTTAAAACCAATGAAACTTGATCTGCTACCGGGCATTGCCAGGGCACTGGCAACTAAACTTAAAACCGAGTTGCGGCTAAGTTTTCCACACAAAAAATTTAAAGTGTATATCTGCGTCAGCAGGTTATCTTTGTGCCGTATCGAGTTTTGTACCGAGCGCTACGACGGTTTTGATTTTCATATAACCTCAGACGAGGTCCTGCCTGGGGTGCAGGAAATAATCTGAGCATCAATCAAAACCGGCGTCGCAATTGGCCAGGCGGCTATAGCTACCTGGCCATGGCCTCACAAGCTACTAGTCTTCATCCATCGCGCCATTAACAATTTCGGCGATGTCGGCCAACCTGGCCATAGCGCGGCCATTAATGGATTTTTTCGGGTATTGGCCACGGCTGTTTTTAGCACCGGCTTCAACACCGGTTAACAGTGCCAGGGCGTCATCAACGGTTTTCACCACATAAATATGGAATTTATGCTGTTTAACCGCATTGACCACCTCATCATTCAGCACCAGATTTAACTGATTACTGGCCGGGATGATCACGCCTTGCTCGCCGGTTAAGCCGCGGCTTTGACACAAGCGGAAATAGCCTTCTATCTTCTCGTTTACACCACCTATGGCCTGTACCTGACCATGCTGATTGATAGAGCCGGTTACCGCCAGGCTTTGCCGGATTGGAATATCAGTAATAGCCGATAACAAAGCGCACACTTCCGCCAGTGAGGCGCTGTCGCCGTCGATATGGCCGTAGCTTTGCTCCATAGCGATATTTGCCGACAAGGTCAGCGGAAACTCACGGGCATATTTCGCGCCCAGGTAGCCGGTCAGCAATAATACCCCTTTGGAGTGAATGGCTTTGCCCAGTTCCACTTCACGCTCAATATCAATCACACCACTGCTGCCGGCAAATACCGTAGCGCTAATGCGTGCCGGCGTACCAAAGGCCGTGTCGCCAATTTCCAGCACCGTTAAACCATTAATTTTACCCACCGCCAGGCCGTCGGTATCAATTAAAATCTGGCCTTCCTGAATATCCTCCAGAAAGCTCTCACTTATGCGGCCGGTACGGTGTTGTTTGCCCTTTAAGGCCAGTTGTACATGCTCGGCGCCCAGGCTGTCACTTAACTGTTGTGAAGCATAAAAACACGCCTCACGCACCAGCTCTAACACATCGGCAAAGCGGGCTGATAACTTGCGTTGATGCTCAGCCTGGCGAAAGCTAAATAATAACAACTGCTTAAAACCAGCCGTTGTCAGCTCATGGATATTAAGCAGCCGCATTTGTTCCCGCACCTGCATCGCCATATAGCTCACTGTTTCAGTGCTGTACGGCAGGTAATGCTCAAAATCTGCCAGAACGCGGAACAGCTCGTTAAACTCATCGTCGACATCCTGGATCAGGTAATACAGATCGCGCGAGCCCAGCAGCACCACTTTGACATTCAGCGGTATGGCTTTAGGCGTAATAATGGTGGAGTTGGTTACCGCGTGCTCAGACAAGGTGTCTATTTGCAGCTCGCCGGATTTCAGCGCCAGCTTCAGCGCATCCCACAGCGCCGGCTGAGTCAGTAAACGGTCGGCATCTAAAATCAGGTAACCACCGTTGGCCCGGTGCAAAGCGCCGGGACGGATCATACGGTAGTTGGTATACAGAGAGCCGCTGGCCGAGTTGTACTCTACCCGGCCAAACAAGTTGCCATAGCTGGGGTTGGGCTCAAAAATAATAGGTGCGCCTGACATGCTTTCGTAGTGCACCAGCACGTTGGGCACAAACTCTTCAATAAAAATTTCGCGGTTGTCGTTCTCTTCCTGCTTTTCGCCGTCTGACTCATCCGGCATCAGCTCCAGCACAGCTTTAATTAAATGGCTGCGCATTTCGCGGATGTAACGCTGCACCCCCAGTTCGGCGGCATAGTCGTGCTCCAGTTGTTTCAGCAGCGGCTTAATCGCTTGCTCTATGGTGTCTTTGCGCAGCGCGCGCAGGCTTTCCGACAGCTCGCGCTTCCACTGTGGCAGCTCCAGCAATTGCTCGTTCAGTACCGTTTCCAACTCACTGACCAGGCCGTAAAAATACTGCCGCTGCTCTTCAGTTAGCTTGCTAAATTCCTGATCATCCAGTGGCTTGCCGTCAATAATTGGCGAAAAACTTACCGCGCCGTTTTCTTCATACAGTACGACATTTTTTTCCAGCGCTTTTTTCTCTACCAGCTCGATAGCGTGTTCGTATTTGTCATCAAATTCACGCGCTATGGCTTTTTTCTTGCGCTGATAACCCGGGTTATCAAAAGCAGCCGGAAAGGTATCCAGCAGCTCGTCAATCAGCGCTTCAATTTTCTTCACCAGAACTTTGCCTTCACCCGGCAACAGGCGCAGCGTGTTCGGTACCCGTTCATCATCAAAGTTATTCAGGTAACACCACTCTTGTGGTGTCGCCTTTTCGCTGGCGGCCAGTTGCAGTATATCCTGTACCAGCGTAAAGCGACCCAGCGCCGGCTCTCCGGCGACATACAGATTGTAGCCGGGCATATCCATGCCTATGGCAAAGGCCAGTGCTGACTTAGCCCTGTCCTGACCAATAAAAGCCGGGATCAATGTCGTTTGCTCCAGCGCCTGTTTAATCAGTTTGCTATCAGGTTGCGGCCCCAGTTGCTGTACAGTCAGCGCCAGTGGATGTGGGTGTGATGTCATGTATTGCCTTGGCTTAAACAGCGGTTATTGGCGCTATACTAGCAAAAAAGCGCCGCAGCTGTACTGGTCAATTTTAGTGAACCGGCTAAAGATTTTTGCCGCAACGCCGATACAAGGCTATGCAACAAAACAGTACCGGGGCCAGATATGAACGAAACTTACCGCTTACAGAAAATCCGTAACCTGGGTGTACGCCTGCAAGAGCTGGAGCTGCTGTCTATTACACCGGGAGTCTCCTACACCAGCGCCGCACTGAATTTTTTGTTTGCCGATTATCAGCTGGCACGCCCGGCCGGTTTACCGCTGGAGCACACGTTAAAAACCCTGGGTCAGGCGATTGTAGAACAACGTAAAGTACGCTTCTCCAGCCTGGACGCCGACGCGGTGATCGATTTCTTCTGTCGGTTTTACCGGGTTCATTAACCGTTATCACTGTCCTGTATTGTTTCAGCGCGGCGTTTTAACGCTGCGTTGAAATATTTTTACCGTCTCACCGTTCTTATTGCCCAGTATCTCATTGTTTCGGGCAGTCAAATGCAAGCTATGCTTTCCTGTTATCACGCTGCGGTTGCACGCAGCCAGTCATTTTCCGGTATCGCCCCTTTATTACTGCGGCTTTATCTTGCACCAGTGCTGGCACAAGCAGGCTGGAACAAATACCTGCACTTTGACAACACTGTCGCCTGGTTTGGCAATGCTGACTGGGGCCTGGGCCTGCCGCTGCCATCATTAATGGCAGTGCTGGCTATTGCTGCCGAACTTGGTGGAGCTGTGCTGTTAGCACTGGGCCTGTTAACCCGGCTAGTTAGTATTCCTTTACTTATTACCATGCTGGTGGCAATTTTTGCTGTGCACTGGCCCAACGGCTGGCTGGCAATTGCCGATAGCAGCAGCTGGCTGGCCAATGAGCGGGTTGTTAACTCAGCACAGCAGCTAAACGCGGCCAAAAGTCTGTTGCAGCAACACGGTAACTACGACTGGCTAACCAGCAATGGCAATTTTGTTGTGCTCAATAACGGTATAGAGTTTGCCGCCACCTACTTTGTTATGTTGCTTAGCCTGCTGTTTAGCGGTGGTGGTCGCTACACCAGCCTGGATTTCTGGCTGTGGCGGCAACGCGCCCGGGGTGTCGCCGCATGAGCAATATTCATATTTTGCCAACGCCGCCAAATCGCGCTAGGCTAAGCAGCAATTTAGCCACCAGCCAAACCAGCCTGATGCCCGAAGCCGAAACTGCACCAGCTAATGCCACACCAACGCCGCCAGCTGCCGCAGTGTTTCAACTTAACGACAGCAAAACCCGACGCTATGAGCAATTGGTTAAGCATTACCATGCCGACGTGTACCGCTATGGCTACTGGTTGTGTAAAGATGCCGACATCGCGCAGGATCTGGTACAGGAAACCTTTTTACGCGCCTGGAAACATCTGGACAGCCTGCTGGATGCCAATGCAGCCAAAGCCTGGCTTATAACCATATTACGCCGCGAAAATGCCCGCCGTTTTGAACGTAAACAGTTTGATTATGATGATGCTGCCGAACAGGACAGCCTGGCCGATACCAGCCAGACCAGCGCCGAACAAGACTGTGACAATGACAAGCTGCGTGCACAAATAGCGGCTCTGCCGGCTGAATACCGTGAGCCTTTAGTGCTGCAGGCGTTGGGCGGCTTTAACAGCGATGAAATTGCCAGCCTGCTGCAACTTAATGTCAATACCGTCAATACCCGGCTGTTTCGGGCCCGTAAACTGTTGCGTAACCACCTTGAAGTACTGGGGGAGCCCCGCCATGGATAACACTGAATTAGAACGTATCTTGCTGGCCGATCCCTTTAGCCAGCATCCGGCACTGCTGGCGGCGTTAGCTCAAGACCCTGATTTACAACAATTTGCTCACCAGTTGCAACAACAGCAGTGCGAACTGGACGACGCCCTGCACGTGCCGGTGCCCCCTATGCTGGCCGAGCAACTGCTGCAGATCCCACAACATGCTGCGCCGGCGCGCCGGCGCTGGTTTACCCCATTGGCCCTGGCGGCCAGCATTGCGCTGGTATCAGTACTGGGTGTACAGCTGTATCTAAGCAGTTTCGCCAGCGATCTGGGCAGCCATGCGCTGGCCCATGTCTATCATGAGCATGACTATTTGCAGCAGCATGCACAGCTGCAGCCATTGCACGAGGTAAATCTGAAACTGGCTGACTTCAGCGCCAGCCTGCAAGACTGGCAGGATGAGATTATATACGCCCGTTATTGCACCTTTCAGGGCGTGCGCTCACTGCACCTGGCAGTAAAAACCGCCAGCGGTTATGCCACGGTGTTTGTCGTGCCCAAGGAAGCCGAGCTGCAATTTGTCAGTGACTTTGCCGACAGCCGCTACCGCGGCTTAACCCTGGCAATGGCAAAGGCTAATGTGATTATCGTCAGCGACAATGCCAGCGATTTGCAGCAATTGCCACAAAAGCTCAGCGATAAGCTGATCTTTTCCGCCTGAATGCAGACACTTATGCAGCCCGGACTTGCCGCCCCTGCGATAGCGCCGGTTGGCAATCTGCAACATTTGGGTTTGCAGGCCTTTATGCCGCACCCTGGCCTGACCCCCTGGGTGCAGTGTTACTGGATCATGCGGCAAACAACGTTACCCGCGGCTGGCTACCAACAAAGCCTGTATCCGGATGGCGGCAGCAGCCTGAATTTTTATTTTCAAGCCGGCCAGCCACCACTTTGCCAATTTAGCAACAGCCAAAGCCGTAGCAGCATACTGCTAAAGGGCACACAAGATGTGATGGGGGTCCGCTTTTATCCCGGCGGTGCTTTTCAGCTGCTTGGTGCTGACATCCCGCTATTACAACACGATGCCGTTGATGCTGCTGATTTAGGCCTGCATAGCCTGGTGCAGTTACAACAACAACTTGCTACAACACAGCATAGCGTTACACGCTTGCAATATCTGCAGCAGTGGTTACTACAGCAAGTGCAGCAGCGTGATGCCAAGCGCGGCCACGTGCAACAAGTCCTGCCGCTGTTGCTGCAACAACAGCTGGTTTCACCGACAGTTAACGCGCTAAGCAGCGCCGTTAACCTGAGCCGGCGCCAGTTTGAACGTATATTTATGCAACAGGTGGGTCTGACACCGGGCCAGCTAAAATTGCTGCAACGGGTGCGCCATGCCAGGCAGTTAATTAACCTGGGGCCGCAGCAAGCATTAACTGATATTGCCCTGTGTAGCGGTTTTTATGATCAGGCGCATTTTATCCGCCAGTTTCAGCGTGTTACCGGCCAGACGCCGGGTCAGTATCGTCGCCGTAAACAAATTCAACCGGTAATGTCGTAAAAATACAATTCTGTTTTAACACTAAACGGCACTATAACGGCTCCACCACTACAAGGAGCACAAAATGTCGCCACGCATAGATCGTACTGCTGTGTTTAAACTGCAACCTGGCTTAGTAACAGCGCTGAGTAACCTGGGCGAAGCTGCCGCACAGATCATAGAAGCACCGCTGGTGCATTTGTTGCACTTGCGCATATCGCAGCTTAACGGCTGTGCCTTTTGTCAGCATATGCACGCAGCTGAAGCCCGCCAAGACGGAGAGCAACAGCAGCGGCTGGATGTGCTGGCCGCCTGGCAGGAAACCACGTTTTTCTCTGCCCGTGAACGCGCAGCCCTGCGCTGGGCCGAAGCACTGACATTGCTGGCCGGTCAGCCGGTTTCAGATGCGGTATACAGCGAACTGGCAGCACAGTTTAGTCAGTTGGAGATTGTTAACCTAAGCGCGGTAATTGTCACCATGAACGCCTGGAACCGCATCGCCGCAGGTTTTCAGTTCCAACCGCAACTGACGTCAGACTAACTGCTGCAGTTTAGACAATGCCAGGCTTAGCGGCAGTTAATTTACGCCACAGGTACAGGCCATACCAGGCGTTAAACCAAAAACCGGTATACACCAGGGCGGTAAGCTGTAACTCGCGCGACAGATACAGCGGTACCGCCAGGGTGTTTACAATAAGCCAGAACCACCAGGTTTCCAGCTTGCGGTTCATCAGTAAAAACTGGGCAATAACACTAAACATTAAAATGGCCGAGTCAACAAAGGGTGCGTAAGCATCGGTTAACCGGTGCAGCATGTAGCCGTATAACACTGTTACCAGCAGCGCCAATGCGCCGTAACCGGCCAACCGCGGTAAAGGTGTACTGCTTACCTGCTTAATGCCACTGGCTCTGCCCCACTGATACCAACCAATAACGTTAGTGGCAATAAAAAACAGCATCAGCAGCACTTCGGCATACAGCTGCACCTGATAAAACAGCAGCGCAAACAGCGCACAGCCAATAATGCCCAGCCACCAGGTATGGATGCTGTTACGGGCGGCCAAAAACACCGCCAATAAATAAAAGCCGTTAGCGGCATATTCCAGATAGCTCGGGTTCATATCACGTCTCTGCGGCTAAAAACGGTCATTACCGCTGATGCCAAGATTATTAATTTTGCGTTTTCTAAACAGTTTTAACAGCGCATTGCGACAAGCGCGCAGCAGCGGGTACAACCATTTTGCCAGCCGGCGCGATTTAAACAGATGATAATTCAGCCGGTTAAACACACCACTGCGACTGCTGAGCAAAGACAACATATAGATTGCATCACTACCATAATACAGACTGGTGCCCATTTTTAGCACCATGCCCTGATCAATATCCAGCCCCAGAGCGGTAATTTCCTGCATTACAGCGCTGTCTTCACGGGCATTAATCAGCTGCAATTCACCCACGCTTTGACGGATGCGCACCAGCTGGCAATAGGCATTGCAAGCCGGACAATCTTTATCGTAAATAAGTATAATGGCTGGCGCAGCTGATTGCTCGGTCAATATCATTTACTGCCATCCAGCGCCAGCTCAACGGCGGCCTTGGCATGAATAAGCGTGGTATCAAACAGCGGCACCGCCGCGTCGGCTTTACCCACCAGCAAACCAATTTCAGTGCAGCCGAGAATAATGCCATCTATGCCCTGCCAGGCAAGGCCTGCCATCATTTTGCGTACAGCTTGCTTAGACTCGGGGTTAATTACGCCCTGACACAACTCCTGATAAATAATCTGATGCAGGCTGTCTTGTTCAGTTTCATTCGGCAGCAATACTTCTATGCCGTGGGTCTCGCTTAACCGCTCGCGGTAAAACGGCTGCTGCATGGTAAATTTGGTGCCCAGCAGCCCAACACGGCGGCCACCGGCCTGCTTTATCGCTGCCGCTGTAGCATCGGCGATATGCAGCAGCGGAATAGCCACTGCTGTCTCAATAGCCGGAGCCACTTTATGCATAGTGTTGGTACACAGCACAATAAAATCGGCACCGGCAACCTCAAGCGTACGCGCCGCACGGCCAAGCATTGCGCCGGCAGCATCCCAGTCGCCAGCCTGCTGCAGGCGCTCAATTTCATAAAAATCGACACTGACTAAAATGCATTTGGCAGAGTGTAAACCTCCCAGCTGGTTTTTAACCCCTTCATTTAAATAGCGGTAGTACGGGATAGTTGACTCCCAGCTCATACCGCCGATAAGGCCTATGGTTTTCATCTGCGCTCCAAACTTATACAGCCATCATTTCATCAGCGTAATACCAAATACGCCATATACGGATACATTTTTGCAATTTACAATTCAGGTTGTCTTTTTTTGCAGAAAATGTCACTGCGCTGTGTCAGGCTGTGTTTTGCTTAGTTCTGACCACTGCTGATACAAACCTATTGCAAACAGGCTGCCAATAACCAAACAAATACCTGAACTTACTAACCAAAATGTCAGGCTATTCTCGGGAAACATCGGCATTAAACCAACAAAGGAAATGCCACGAAGAATAAAGATCCCGCCGATAAGCCCCAGCGCCAACTTAGTAAGCGGCAAACGCTTAATAGCACCGGCGCCGGACAGCGCATACATCGCCCAGATAACCAGCAGTACAACAATAACTGACGTCATAACAGTGGGATACCACAGCCCCTGCTCCGCCATCCTGGCCATTTGCTCGCCAGCACCAAAAAAGCGATACCAGTCTGCCCCGAACACGATACAGCCAAGATGGGCCAGCGCTGCTGCAGCACAGCAGATTGCCGCCGCCCAAAGGTATTTATTGTTGCTAGAATTCATTTTGTCCTCGAATGCATTGCTGAATGTTACCGGCGCCAAGCCACTCTGGCAGCTATACCACAGTAAAATGGGCTGTTATGCACAAGCTCTTATGTAAGCTGCCAGTTTTGCAAGTTCAGCGTCATTTGCCCGTTCGCAATCATGGGTAGATAAAAAGCCTGCATATTTTAAAATAAAGGGGCCAGAAGTACCGTCAATCGCCCGGAAGGTAGAATCATTGCCGGTGCCATGCATAGGAATAAGTTTGCTGTGTAAGTGGTCAACTTCGTAACCTTCATAGACTAAACCTGTTCGTGCTACGCCATCCAAGGCTTTATCAAGTAGCAAGGCAACCTTCTTGCTGGCGAGGGTAAGTTTGGCAACAACGTTGTCATCCTGAGCAAAGACATAACTGGAGTAATGCTGTTTCGGGATCACCACCGTGAAGCCTTTGGTATTTGGGAAAATAGACAAAAACGCCAAATGCTCGTCATCTTCCCACACCTTATGGCAGGGTGATTGCCCGGCAACTATGTCGCAAAAAATACAATTCATATCAAACCTCGCTAACCATTAAGCGCACTTGCCAGCGTCAATACGCTGATAACCATAAATCCAGCCAATAGGCCTGAGCGTGGCAGCGCCAAAGCCGATGCTGTTTACTGGCGATAATATTCAATGATCAGGAAACGGCACGGCTCATGTAGTAAAACCGCTCGTCTTCACTGGTTAAACCAAAGCCTTGCCGCTGGTATAAATGAACAGCCGGGCTATTTTTAAACACTCGAAGCTTTAAATTCCGACAACAGCGCTCTTTAGCACAGCGCTCTGCCTCAGCCAGAGCAATTGCGCCAATACCTTGATTCTGATAACCCGGCGCAACTTGCAAATCACGTAACCAGCATTCTGCAAAGTCAAAAGACAACCTCATGACACCAACCAACATTCCCTGATGCAAAATATCTAAGTTAACAAGATCTTGCGTCATTTTCTCAATCTGGGTTTGATCCCAATCTACCGAGTATTGTTGGTAATACGGCCGCATATTCGACAGCGTAAATTGTGCTGCTGTTGCTAAATCCTCAGCCGGCCTGAATCTAACCACCTTGTTTGTCTTCCCTCATTTATTTCAGAATATGCTTGAGTTATATCACAGCTACCGAAACCAATTTATCTTCATCAGAAACGCAGTAATATTTTGCCTAGAATCAAGCTATATAAATAGCTGGCTTTAAACCCAATACAGCCGGGCTGTGATCCAGCACTGCTATATCATCATTTTGATAAAAACTTGCAAGCGCACTGGAGTCTATAGTGACTTCCAGATCGTCATGTAACAACTGATAATCTATAAAGTCACCGCTATTATCATAAACACGGAAACAATAGCCGTCAGCGGTACTGACCAAAACCCCTCTCACATTGGCAGCGTCTGTTGCTTCGCAAGCGGTTTTGCCATAGGTATATTTCATTTTTTACTGCGACACCATTGATTTGTTAACATTTCACATAATGAAGACCAGAACAAAATTTGCCTAATGCTTCTGAGCAATTTACTTTTGAACTGCCCCTGTTAATTTTGACTTCTTAGTTCTTTTCTATACCTCGATGCGAGGGGTTATATGCATCCAGTGAACGCAATATCGGTAGGCTGAGTTCTGTGGGGAGCATAAACCATACAGGATTGCCAAATGTCTTTGGGTACCCCTTATCGTCCCCATCTCCATTCCAGCGCATGGCAAGACGCTTGGTCCCATCTTCCCAGCTCCCCCATGCTACAGAGAAACCATTTAAATCATAAACAACTTCCAAAACCTTAAAATTGCGAGGGTTAACTTCTGTTGGTGATGGCATACATTATCCATTGTGAAATTGATGTTTAGCTCTAAAGAAATCAAGCGCAAAATCCTGAACAATATCTCTAGTCACCAGCACAACTAAGTTGCAGCCTTAGCGATTCCGATATTGGGGCTTTGTCGTCAACTGCCAGTACAAATGAATAGGTATTACTGCTTTTTAGCGTAATGGCTTCAGAGCGCAAATGCTGTTCCTTGTTGTACAAGTGGTAACTGGCGACGGCTGATTTACAGCCACAATAACCGATGGCTTGCAGTACAGAAATATCAGCATCCAGCAGGGTAATATTATTGCGCTGGACTATATCTGACTTATTTATCTGTACACATTGCTGCAAGCCATTTTCAATAGCGACAGCAGCGCTGTCAAAAGCGATTGCGGGGAGTAGCATCAGCATTAAACTGCTAGCGAACATAAGTTTTTCCGTTGGTGCGCTCTTTACTGTGATAAATAACTTTTAGGTTTAGCCGTTTTAGCTTCGACGTTTTTAAGAATTATCCTTAGTGACCTATCGCAGCACCGCGAGGTATTTCTAGTGGCCCGGCACTCACGCAAACTCTCCGGCCTTGTAAATTTTGTGTTGATAACATTACCTCGACTTAAGCTTATTTTCAACGGCTTATAGTGACGGTTTAGTAGGTTATAGCGTTGTATGACGTCCCGGAATACACAAAACAAACCATTAGAATGTAAAAAGCCCTGATAAACAGGGCTTTTTTAGTAACCGGCTAAATCAGCCTACGACGGGTGCGTCGAAATTGGCTGGCTCGTCGGTGTAAATACATACATTCCAGTCGGCGGCTAAACCATTTTCAGCCAGGCAATAGGTTTCAAAGAAGTCCTTTATCTCACGGCGTTGACAGTGCGCTTCAAAGCTTGCCAGGTCGGCCCAGATTTCGTTAAAGGCAATGGGGAAACTTTTACCTTCAGCAAAGGGGCTGGCCATTTGCCGGGTGACAATATACTGCAGGCAGCCATCTTCGCGGTTACTGTTTGGCTCCAGGCTTTGCAGCACTTTGAATAATTCATCAGTCTTGCCAGGCTTGGGTTGAAACTGCGCAATACAATAGACTTTTTTAGACATAATACTTCCTTAATACCCAGCGGTTTAGTGAGCAGCCGGGCTGCCGAAAATCTGAAACAGCTCGGCGTTTAAATATAAATGCGTCACCACGCTGGCAGCGTATCCCAGCAGTATTACCGGCGCCCATTTTAAATGGCCGGCAAAGGTATAGTAACCACGGGCCTGGCCCATTAAGGCCACACCAGCGGCAGAGCCTATCGACAACAAGCTGCCACCAACACCGGCGGTTAAGGTAATAAGCAACCACTGGCCGTGCGACATCTCCGGTTGCATGGTTAGCACGGCGAACATTACCGGTATATTATCTACTACTGCCGACATCAGGCCTAATACCACGTTGGCAATAGTAGGGTTACCGTTGCCGTACAAGCTGGCAGACAGCATTTCCAGATAGCCAATATAGCCCAGGCCGCCAACGCACATTACCACACCGTAGAAAAACAATAAGGTGTCCCACTCGGCGCGGGCAATACGGTTAAATACATCAAAGGGTACAATTTGGCCCAGTGCCCGCACCCGCTCGATGTCGCCTTCACGCTCGGCCATTGCTCTTTTACGCGCCAGCGAGCCAGGCAGGGTTTTACGCAGGAAGAAGCCGAAAAACTGCAGCAGGCCAAGGCCTGTCATCATGCCCAGTACCGGCGGTAAATCCAGCCAGGAGTGATACAACACCGCCAGCGCTATGGTGGCTAAAAACAGGGTAAGAATACGCAGTGCGCCGCGTTTTAGCTCGACATCTTCCTGCAGGGCTGCCGGGTAACGCCGTTCAACAAACAGGCTCATAATAATGGCCGGCACCAGGTAATTAACTACCGCCGGAACAAACAGCGTAAAGAATTCATTAAAGGTAATAATACCGGCCTGCCATACCATTAGCGTAGTAATGTCGCCAAAGGGTATAAAAGCACCACCGGCATTGGCCGCCACCACGATATTAACGCAGGTTAAATTGATAAAGCGTTTGTCGCCTTCGGCCACCTTCATTACCACAGCGCACATCAGCATGGCGGTGGTCATATTGTTGGCAAAAGACGAGATAAAGAACGCCAGCACACCACTGATCCAAAATAAGCTACGGTAGCTAAAACCTTTGCGGATCATCCAGGCGCGCAGCGCATCAAACAGCCGGCGCTCTTCCAGTGCGCTGATGTACGTCATAGCCACCAGTAAAAACAGCATTAGCTCGGCAAATTCAAGCAAGGTATGGCGAAACGCCTCAGCAGTTACGCCAGTAATGCCATCCTGCATGTAGCGCCAGGCGATAAGTGCCCAGATCACACCGGCCGCAACCAACACAGGTTTAGATTTACGCAGATGAATTTTTTCTTCCGCCATTACCAGCACATAGGCCAGTGCAAACAGCAGCAGAGCAATAATACCAACAGGAGACAGAGTTAAATTTAAATTGCCGGTAGCGGCAAACACAGCAGGAGAAAACAACAGGCACAACAGCACCAGCAAAGACTGCTTCACAATTTTGTCCTCAGTTAACAGAGAGTGTCACCCGGCGGACACCGGGTGCACAGTATAAAGCAAGTTGATTAGAATATTTACTCAGCTTACGCCAAAAACACTAAAACTGGCTTTATTTAGCCATAAATGTGTCAGCACGCTGGCGATATAACCCAGCAGTATTGCCGGCGCCCATTTTAAATGGCCGGCAAAGGTATAGTAACCCCGGGCCTGGCCCATTAAAGCCACACCGGCGGCAGAGCCGATAGATAACAGGCTGCCACCGACGCCGGCGGTAAGGGTAATTAACAACCAATGGCCGTGCGACATGTCTGGCTGCATAGTCAGTACCGCAAACATCACCGGAATGTTATCTATTACTGCCGAAATAACGCCTAAGGCCACATTGGCCCAGGTGGCATCCCATTGGGTGTAAAGTACGTCAGACATTTGCGCTAAATAACCGATAAAGCCCAGGCCACCGACACACATCACTACGCCGTAGAAAAACAATAAGGTGTCCCACTCAGCCCGCGATACCCGGCTGAATACGTCAAAGGGCACCACCTGCCCCAGCGCCCGGATCCGTTCCAGATCGCCTTCGCGCTCGGCCATCGCCCTTTTGCGCGCCAGAGACCCCGGCAGCGTAACCCGCAGGAAGTAACCAAAAAACTGTAAGTAGCCCAGGCCGGTCATCATGCCCAGTACTGGCGGCAAATGCAGCACGGTATGAAAGGCAACTGCTGTGGCAATGGTTAATAAAAACAGCGTTAAAATACGCAGTGCACCGCGTTTCAACTCGATATCATCTTCCAGTGCCGCTGGTTTACGCTTCTCAACAAAACAGCTCATGATCACAGCCGGGATCAGATAGTTAACCAGCGACGGTACAAACAATACCAAAAACTCAGCAAAATTAAGCAAGCCGGCCTGCCATACCATTAAGGTGGTAATGTCGCCAAACGGGCTAAAGGCACCGCCGGCATTGGCGGCTACCACAATATTAATACAACAGAGGTTTATAAACTTTTTGTCGCCCTCAGCGACCTTCATCACCACAGCACACATTAATAGCGCTGTGGTAAGGTTGTCGGCTACCGGCGAGATAAAAAATGACAAAATGCCGGTGATCCAGAATAACTGCTTATAACTAAAGCCTTTGCGCACCAGCCAGCTACGCAGCACATCAAACAGCCGGCGCTCTTCCAGTGCATTGATATAAGTCATTGCCACCAACAAAAACAGCATCAGCTCAGCAAATTCGAGCAAAGTATGGCGAAACGCCGCTTCCGATTGTTCCGGCATACCGGCCTGCACATACTGCCAGCCGATCAGCGCCCAGATAATGCCGGCAGCGACCAGCACCGGTTTAGACTTGCGCAGGTGAATTTTTTCTTCCGCCATCACCAGCGCATAAGCCAGCACAAAAATACCGATAGCGACAAAGCCGGTAACACTGGTGGTTAAATCCACCGCACCCACTGCAGCATGGGCTGCTGGTGCGAACATAGCCAGCAACAAGCCTGGCCAGAGCAACATTTTTTGTTTTTGCATGATAGTAACAACACTTCCTGGTTAACGTTACGGGTACAAAAAACCCGGCCTCTGGCCGGGTTTTGGATTTAGCGTAAGATCAGCAATGAGCACTTGGCTTTGCAGATCATGGCAGTCGTGGTGCTGCCAACAATAAATTGCCGGATCCGGGAGTGGCCGTAGGCGCCCATCACCAGCAAGTCAATAACATGCTCCTGCTGGTACTGATGCAATACTACCTCTGGCTCACCGTCTACTATCGCGGTTTTAGTATCAAAACCGGCGCTGCGCATTATCTCTGCAGCGCTATTTAGTTCGCTGCGGCTGCTTTCGCTGTCGGCATCGGCCATCACTAAATGCACTGGCAAACCACGGCACAACGGGCTGGCAGCCAGCATTTGCAAGCTTTTTTGCGCGGTGGCACTACCGTCATAGGCCAGCATAATGCGTTGTGGTGTTTTATAATGCTGCTGGGTTAATAGCACCGGCCGCTGCACAGTACGAATAACCCGTTCAACGTGCACGCCCATATGTCCATGGGCATCAGCACTGCTAAAGCCACGTTTGCCCAGCACCAGTAAACGGCTAGTCTCGGCCAGCCCGGCCAGGATCTGTGGTAACGGCCCATGCTGCATGCAGGTATCGACAGCTGTCACGCCGGCTTGCTCTGCGCGCTCTTTAGCTGCGGTTAAAATACTGCGCCCACGTTGCAGCGCCAGCTTACTGTGTTTTTCGTCCAGCTCGGCTAACTGTTGCAACAACAGCTCCTGCGAGCCTAAACCAATGCTGCCGCTTAAATCGGGGGTTTGGGTGTGCTGAGCCTTGTCCAGCGCATGCACCAGGGTGATGGGTGCAGACAGTTGTCTGGCCGCCCAGGCTGCATAATCGCAAATGGCTTCGGCATAAGGTGATGCATCAATACAGGCTAGTACTTGCGTTGTCATGTTGTTCTCATCTTTGGTTGCCGGCCTGAGTTACCCGTTCAATCCTGTGTCGGCAGCAGCGGGCACAGCTTAGCGAAAAGCAGCAAAAGCGCTATTCAACCTTAGTGGTACAGTTGCAAGCGGCAGGCGACACTGGGCGGTGTTGGATTCTAACAAAAAGTTAAAGCACGTTACAGCCTTTAAACCGCCATTATTTACACCGGCAGGCCCTCACGGAAAAACTGCACGGCGCCACAATGGCTGCACGCCAGTAACTCGGCCGGGTGGGTATAATCGATATGTTGCAAACACTGGCTACAACGGTAGCGGCCCATGCCCACCACTTCGCCCTGAAAATAGATGCCCTGGTGTTTAAAATCGGCGGTAAGTTCCTGCCATTCCAGCTGGCTTTTATCAGTGATACTACTAAGCTGCTGCCACAAGGCTTCCGGCCATAACGACGGTGCTGCCGCCTCGTCATCTGCCTGCTGCTGCGCTTGCTGATCCTGCCATTGGCGTTTTAATGTCTCGATAAACAACGCTGTTTCATAGGCGCTCAGGTCTTTACCCGCTTTGAGGTAAGCCTGCAATTGCTCGACAAAACTTACCATATTATCCAGTTGACGCCGCTCCGATTGCTCAAGGCTGCGGTTAAAATCAGCCAACCACTGTTGATACTTCTTCAGAAAATCTGCCATAACGTCTCCTCGAGTGTAAAACCAGTATAGACAATGCGCTGCTTGTTGTTGTCAAAACCGCTCTGCGGTATGCTATAGCCACTTTTTTGCCTGCTTACCGGCAGCTGTACTAACCTCCTTTTCGGAAGACCTTAATGCAAGAACAATACAACCCGCAGCAGATTGAAACTGCACTGCAGCAGCAATGGGAACACACCAACGCCTTTAAAGTGACAGAAGACGCCAGCAAAGAGAAATTTTACTGTCTGTCGATGTTTCCGTACCCGAGCGGGCGCTTGCATATGGGCCATGTGCGCAACTACACCATCGGCGACGTAGTCAGCCGTTTTCAGCGCATGCAGGGTAAAAATGTTATGCAGCCTATGGGGTGGGATGCATTTGGTTTACCGGCAGAAAATGCCGCGATCAACCATAAAACCGCCCCGGCAAAGTGGACCTACGAAAACATCGACTACATGAAAAACCAGTTAAAGCGCTTAGGCTTTGGTTACGACTGGAGCCGTGAAGTGGCCACCTGTAAGCCAGAGTACTACCGCTGGGAACAATGGTTTTTTACCAAGCTGTACGAAAAAGGCCTGGTGTACAAAAAAATGGCCACCGTAAACTGGGATCCGGTCGATCAGTGCGTACTGGCCAATGAACAAGTAATTGATGGCCGCGGCTGGCGCTCGGGCGCCCTGGTAGAGCAACGTGAACTGGCACAATGGTTTATTAAAATTACTGCTTATGCTGAAGAGCTGCTGGCCGATTTAGACCAGTTAGACGGCTGGCCGGAGCAAGTAAAAACCATGCAGAAAAACTGGATTGGCCGCTCAGAAGGCGTCGAAATCCGCTTTGATATTGCCGGCGCAGCTGACAGCTTAAGCGTATACACCACCAGGCCGGATACACTTTACGGTGTAACCTATGTTGCGGTGGCCGCACAACACCCGCTGGCACAGCAAGCCGCAGCCACTAACCCGGCACTGGCGGCCTTTATTGAAGACTGCAAAGGCGGCAAAATGGCCGAAGCAGAGCTGGCCACCATGGAGAAAAAAGGTTGCGCCACCGGCATCTTTGCCGTGCATCCGTTAACCGGCGAACAGGTGCCGGTATGGGTAGCCAATTTCGTGCTGATGGATTACGGCTCAGGGGCGGTAATGGCGGTTCCTGGCCATGATCAGCGTGATTACGAATTTGCATCTAAGTATCAGCTGCCAATTAAACAGGTAGTAAGCGCCGCAGACGGCAGTGCAGTAACGCTGGAACAGGCCGCTTATACCGAAAAAGGTGTATTGGTTAACTCGGCTGAATTTGACGGTTTAGACTTTGACGCCGCCTTTAACGCCATTGCCACCAAGCTGGCAGCTATCGGCCGCGGTGAGGTAAAAGTAAACTACCGCCTGCGTGATTGGGGCGTATCGCGCCAGCGCTACTGGGGCACTCCTATTCCTATGCTGAACCTGGCTGACGGTAGCCAGGTACCGGTACCCGAAGATCAGCTGCCGGTACGCCTGCCGGAAGATGTGGTAATGGACGGCGTGACGTCGCCAATTAAAGCCGATCCGGAGTGGGCAAAAACCACTTACAACGGCAGCGAAGCCTTCCACGAAACCGACACCTTCGACACCTTTATGGAGTCAAGCTGGTACTATGCCCGCTACTGCAGCCCGGATTACGACAAAGCCATGCTGGACCCGGCCAAAGCGAATTACTGGCTGCCGGTAGATCAATATATTGGCGGTATTGAGCACGCTATTTTGCACCTGCTGTACAGCCGGTTTTTTCACAAATTGCTGCGTGATGTTGGTTTAGTACAATCTGATGAGCCATTTAAACGCTTATTGTGTCAGGGTATGGTTTTGGCCGAAACCTTCTACCGCGACAGCGACAACGGCGGCAAAGTGTGGTTTTCACCGGCCGACGTTACCGTACAACGCGATGAAAAAGGCCGTATCGTCAGTGCTGTGCTAAACAGCGATGGCCTGCCGGTGGTGTCATCCGGCATGAGCAAAATGTCCAAATCGAAAAACAACGGTATCGACCCGCAAAAAGTTATCGATCAGTACGGTGCCGACACGGTACGGTTATTTATGATGTTTACCGCACCACCGGAGCAAACGCTGGAATGGTCTGACTCGGCAGTAGAGGGCGCGCACCGCTTTATTAAGCGTATTTATACTCTGGTGAGCGATTTCGTGGCAGCAGGCCCTATTGGCCAACTTGATATTGCACAGCTAAACAACGAGCAGAAAACCCTGCGCCGTGAGCTGCACAAAACTATCGCCAAGGTATCTGACGATATTGGCCGGCGTTACACCTTTAACACCGCTATTGCCGCCATTATGGAACTGAGCAATAAACTGCAAAAAGCCAGCCTGGCCACAGAGCTGGACCGGGCCGTGATGCAGGAAGCCGTACTGGCACTGCTACAGATGCTAAACCCGATAACACCGCATGTGGCCCAGTATCTGTGGACACAACTGAGCCAGAGCCAGACTATTGAACAGACGCCTTGGCCACAAGCCGATGCTGGCGCCATGGTTGAAGACGAAAAACTGGTGGTAGTTCAGGTAAATGGCAAGGTGCGCGGTAAGGTAACCGTGGCCGCTGATGCTGATCAGGACAGCGTTTTGGCTGCAGCAAAAACTGACGACAACGTTAACCGCCATCTTGAAGGTCTGGCCTTGCGCAAAGTGATTTATGTGCCGGGCAAATTGCTAAACCTGGTGGTGGGCTAAGATGGCCCGCCGCGCTGTAGTATTGCTGCTTAGCTGCTTACTGCTAAGCAGCTGTGGCTTTCAATTGCGCGGCGACTTGCCGCTTAGCCACTTTCCGGCAATGTATATTCAAAGTGAGCGCCACTCTGAGTTAGCAGCCCTGGTCAGTGAGCGCCTTAGCTATAACAAGGTAGAGGTGCTGTCCAGTTATCAAAGCGAGGCACCGGCGCTGCAACTGCTAAGCGACTCGTTAGAGCGGCGCACGTTGTCACTGTTTCCTAATGGCCAGGTCGCCGAGTACGAATTGATTTATAAAGTCCGCTATCAGGTGAGTATGCCCGGCAGTGAACCCCAACCCTATCAGTTTGAGCTATACCGCGATTATCAGGATGACCCCAACCAGGCCCTGGCCAAAGCCAAAGAGCTGGAGCTGATGTTGGATGAGCTGCGCCAGCAGGCGGCCAACCGCATACTTCGCCAGCTGGCCAGACTGCACTGATGCACGACCGGCACCCCTGATGCAAAAACTCTATGCCAATCAGCTGGCACAACACCTGGCAACTCAGCTTGCGCCCTGTTACCTGCTGTTTGGCGAAGAGCCGCTGCAAAAGCTCGAAGCGATAGACGCCATACGGCTGGCAGCAAAAGCACAGGGTTACAACGAGCGCCTAAGCTTTAGTGCCGACGCCCAGTTTGACTGGCAGGAACTCAGTAACGAACTGAATGCCATGTCGTTGTTTGCCGACAAGCGCCTGATTGAACTGGAGCTGGTGCAACAAAAGCTGTCAGCGCAAGCCAATGATCAGCTAAAAGCCTTGCCGCAACAATTACACAGCGATGTAATTTTGTTGATCCATGGCGAGCGTAGCCACAGCGACGTCAGCAAACTGGCCTGGTTTAAACAACTGCAAACCCAGGCGGTGCAAATACCGGTATACCCGCTGGATGAACGCCAGAGCCTGCAATGGCTGCGCGAACGGTCGCGTCAGCTTAAGCTGCAATTGAGCAGTGATGCATTGGCCTTGCTACAGCAGCATTGTGCCGGTAACTTACTGGCCGCACGGCAAGAGCTGGAAAAACTGGCGCTGAGCAATATACAGACCGCTCTGGATGCCAATGCGCTCAGCCAGTTTTTGGCCGATCATTCCAGTTTTACCGTGTTTCAACTGCTGGATGCGGTATTAGCTGCCCACAGCGACGAAGCACTGCATCGCCTACAGCGGCTGTGTCAGCAGGATACCGAGCCGGTAATTATTGCCTGGCAACTGCAGAAAGAAGCGTTGACGCTGCGCGAACTGGCCCAGGCACAGCAGGACAATCAGCCGCTGACAGAGGTATTTAAACGTCTGGCAATCTGGCCTAAACGTCAACCGCTGTACCAGCAGGCGCTTAAACGGTTAAATCTGGCCTGGCTGGATTATCTGCTGGCAGAGCTGGCCGCCTTTGACCGCCTGTACAAAAGCGGCCAACTTGACAATAGCGTGCTGGCGTTGGCCCATTTGGTGACCTTGTTTATGCACCCGGTTGGCAAGGTATTTTCACTGCATCAACTTAGCCATGACTAAACATATCGGTATTTTCGGTGGCACTTTTGACCCGGTACATCCGGGCCATATCCGCTGCGCCAGTTTTGTGCAGCAATATTGTCAGCTTGACAGTGTCAGACTGATGCCTTGCCATCTGCCGGCGCACCGGGCCAGCCCGGGTGTAAGCGCAGAACACCGAGCCGCTATGGTACAACTGGCAATCGCTAGCCATAACGGGCTGGCTCTGGAAGCGCTGGAGCTGGAAAAAACCAGCCCGTCTTATACCGTCGACAGCCTGACATTGCTGCGCCAGCGTGAGCCAAACATGCAGTGGTATTTTATTATTGGCATGGACTCACTGGGTTATTTTAAAAGCTGGAAAAACTGGCAACAGATTTTACAGCTGGCGCATATCCTTGTTTGCCAGCGACCCGGTTACAGTGAGCAAAGCGGCGATGCACCTGATTTATTGCGTCAGTTTGGCCAGCCAGATCTTGCCAGTTTGCGCCAGTCAGACAGCGGTGGCATTCTGCTGCTACCCAATCCGTTAACCGGCATCAGCGCCACGGCGATTCGGCAACAATTACAGCAGCATGCACTGGCGGCCGACAGTTTAGATCCGGCTGTATTGAACTATATTCAAACTCACAGACTCTATCAGGCGTTATAGCTAACACCAGGGCTAAACTATGCTAAAATGCTGCTTTTTTCAGGTGCAGAGGACTTAGGGTGCAAACAACCGAGCTGGTAAGTTTTATTCAGGACAAAATTGACGATTTGAAAGGCCGCGATATCGTAACCTTGGATGTGCGTGGCAAATCCAGCATCACCCAATTTATGGTGATCTGCTCTGGCACCTCTAACCGTCATACCAAATCTATTGCCGACTATGTCGCTGCTGAAGTAAAAAAAGCCGGCATTGAAACACTGGGCATAGAAGGCCAGGCATCAGGCGAGTGGGTGCTGCTGGACCTTAACGACGTAGTAGTGCATGTAATGCTGGAAGAAACCCGTGGTTTCTATCAGCTGGAAAAGCTCTGGAGCGCCTGAGCCGCGATGAAGTTAATTCTTATCGCCGTGGGCAGTAAAATGCCGGCTTGGGTACAAAGTGGCTATGACGAGTATGCCCGGCGTTTTCCGCGTGATTTAGCGCTGGAGCTGGTTGAAATACCGGCCGGCAAACGCGGCAAGAACGCCGATATTAAGCGTATTTTGGAGCTTGAAGGCGAAAAAATGCTGGCCGCGGTACCTAAAGGCAGCCGCATCGTCACGCTGGAAGTTACCGGTGCCAACTGGAGCAGCCCACAGCTGGCGGCCCGGCTAACCGACTGGCAGCGTGATGGCCGTGACGTTTGCTTATTAGTTGGTGGGCCTGAAGGTTTAGCACCGGCCTGCATTGCAGCCAGTGAAGCCAAGTGGTCGCTATCAGCGCTAACACTGCCGCATCCTATGGTGCGGGTAGTGCTGGCTGAAAGCCTGTACCGCGCCTGGAGTATTTGTACTAACCATCCTTATCACCGCGAGTAAAGATGTTAAAAAAACGCGTTGCTATTCAGGACTTTGCCGCAGAATCCCGACTGTTTAACCAGCGGGCTGTGGTAGCGCTGGCCGGGGTAGCGCTGCTGTTTTGTTTAATTATTTACAACCAGTATCAGCTGCAGGTGGTGTCGTATCAGGATTACCGCACCCGCTCAGAAGGCAATCGGATTAAAGTGGTGCCGGTGGCACCCAATCGCGGGCTTATTTTTGATCGCAACGGCATTTTGCTGGCCGAAAACCGGCCGGTATTTTCGCTGGAGCTGATCCCCGAGCAAGTGCAGGATATGACGCAAACGCTGGAGCAGCTGGCGCAGCTTATTACAATAACGCCGGAGCAACAGGACAACTTTTTAGCTCAGGTTAAAACCCAGCGGCGCTTTAACAGCATAGCGCTGAAAGAGCAGCTGGATGACACCGAAGTGGCCATATTGGCGACCAATCAGCACAGATTTCCCGGTGTTACTGTTGAGGCACGGCTGAGCCGGCACTACCCCTTTGCCGATTTATTTACCCATGCGCTGGGTTATATCGGCCGGATTAACAGCCGGGAATTACAGCAGTTAGAGCAAGATGGCGAACTGGCCAATTATGCCGCCAGTCGTGATATCGGCAAAATAGGCCTCGAGCGCTTCTATCAGCAGCAGTTGCACGGCACCATGGGCTATCAGGAAGTTGAGGTTAACAACCGTGGCCGCTCTATCCGCGTGTTACGCTCGGTGCCGGCAGTATCCGGCCAGAATTTACATCTGGGGCTGGATGTCGGATTACAACTCACCGCTCAGCAAGTGCTGCAACAACAACGCGGCGCTATAGTGGCAATAGACCCGCGCGATGGCGCTGTATTGGCGTTTTACAGCAATCCCAGCTACGACCCCAACCTGTTTGTGCATGGTATCAGTTCAGCCAATTACAATGCGCTGCTTAATTCGCGTGATAAGCCGCTGATTAACCGTGTAACACAAGGAACCTACCCGCCGGCGTCAACCATTAAGCCGCATCTGGCTCTGCTTGGCCTGGAAACCAATACCATTACCGCTGACACCAAAATTTGGGATCCTGGCTATTTTATGTTACCCAATGTCGATCACCGCTATCGTGATCACTATCGTTTTGGCCATGGCTGGATAAATCTGTATACCGCCATGATGAAAAGCTGCGATACCTACTTTTATGAGCTGGGTGTTAAGCTGGGCATAGATCGCATTTCTGACTACATGAGCAAAATGGGTTTTGGTGAAAAAACCGGCATTGATATTGTGGAAGAAAGCAGCGGCATTATGCCATCGCGTGGCTGGAAAAGAGCACGGCATAACCAACCCTGGTATCAGGGCGACACTGTGCCATTAAGTATTGGCCAAAGCTATTGGACAACAACGCCATTGCAGTTGGTAACAGCAACGGCAGTACTGTTAAATCAGGGCCGGCTGGCCAAACCACATTTAGTGACCCATTTTAGTGACGAACACGGCAAAACAGCACTGGAACCACAAATAAGCCAGGCCATTGAAGTGCTAAACCCGGCCAACTGGGATACGGTAATGGATAGCATGCACCGCACGGTAAAAGAAATTGGTGGCACAGCACGCAACGCCTTTGTCGGTGCAAGCTATGACTCTGCCGGTAAAACCGGCACGGCGCAGTTATTCGCTATAGGCCAGGAAGAAAAATACGTCGCTGAAAAAGTAGACGAGCGGCTGCGCGACAATGCCATGTATATAGGGTATGCCCCTTATGATAAGCCGAGCATTTTAATCGCTGTGGCGCTGGAAAATGCCGGCGGTGGCAGCGCCAATGCCGCGCCTATAGCCCGGCAAATGATGGATTACTATTTTGCCGCAGGAGTAAACCAGCATGAATGAGCATTTCAGCGGCCACACCCGGCGTAGCCGGCTGAATTTCTTTCATATTGATGGCCCTTTGTTGTTAGGCCTGTTAGCGCTGCTGATCTTTGGTTTGTTTATTTTATACAGCGCCTCGGGCCAAAGCCCGGCGATGATGAAAGCGCAACTTGTGCGCCTGGGCGTTGCACTGGCGGTCATGGTAGCGGTAGCACAAATTACCCCCCAAACCTTGCGACGCTGGTCGCTGCCAGTGTTTCTCGCCGGCCTGGTTATGCTGATTGCCGTGCTTTTGGTTGGCCACGTCGGCAAAGGTGCGCAGCGCTGGTTAGATTTAGGTTTTATGAAGTTTCAGCCATCTGAGGTAATGAAGCTGGCTGTGCCGATGACGGTAGCCTGGATCATTGCCCAACATAGTTTGCCGCCCAGATTATGGCATCTGCTGCTGGGCTTTCTCGCCTGTATCATTCCAACCCTACTTATTGCCAAACAGCCTGATTTGGGCACTTCAATCCTGATCCTGACGGCCGGCGTCTTTGTGTTGTTTATGTCCGGCATGAGCTGGCGCATTATTGCCTTTGTTGCTGCAGCGGTATCAGCCTTTTTACCGGTATTGTGGCTGTTTTTAATGCGCGACTATCAACGTCAGCGCGTACTGACTTTTTTAAACCCGGAAAGCGATCCGCTCGGCTCCGGCTATCATATTATTCAGTCAAAAATTGCCATTGGCTCTGGCGGCCTGGAAGGCAAAGGTTATTTGCATGGCACTCAATCTCAATTGGAATTTTTGCCGGAACGCCACACTGACTTTATTTTCGCCGTGATCAGTGAAGAACTGGGCCTGATGGGGGTGCTTATTTTACTTGGGCTGTATTTGTTTATCATTGGCCGTTGTATGCACATCGCCACCCAGGCGCAGGATAACTACAGTAAACTGGTCGCCGGCAGCTTTACCCTGACTTTTTTTGTTTATGTGTTTGTTAATATTGGTATGGTGTCTGGCCTGTTACCTGTGGTGGGTGTGCCCTTACCTTTAGTCAGTTATGGTGGTACTTCGATGGTGACACTGATGGCGGCTTTTGGTGTAATAATGTCAGTCGGTACCCATAAGAGGATCCTGGCAACGCCATGATAAGAGCTTTACTTCTCAGTAGTCTTGTAGTGCTAAGCAGTTGCAGCAGCGTTGAGGTGCAACCGAATGCCGGACGTTACAGCCAGACAAAGGATAGCACGCCGACGCGCTTGCCTACCTTACTGGAGATGACAGATCCGGCACCGAAAGCCGAACCTTTAAGTCCGGGAGGCAATCGCCCCTACCGGCTGTTCGGCCAATCTTATACACCACTGACCGATGCCACTGTGCATACCGAAATGGGCATAGCGTCATGGTATGGTAATAAGTTTCATGGCCATCTGACGTCCAATGGTGAAACCTACAACATGTTTGCCATGACAGCGGCACATAAAACCCTGCCGCTACCGTCTTATGTTAAAGTAACGAATCTGGACAATGGCAAAGCGGCTATTGTCAGGGTAAATGACCGCGGCCCTTTTCACCGCGATCGCATTATTGATTTGTCGTACTCTGCCGCCAGTAAAATTGGCATGTTGCAACAGGGTACAGCCAGAGTTCAGTTAGAGTTGTTACAGTCGCCGGCGATGCTGGCGCAACAGCAACCTGCAGATTGCTATATACAGGTATTTGCCAGCGCCGACGACAACAAAGCGCGGCAGTTACTGCAACAATTGCAACAGCAACAGGCCCTTCCGGCAGAAATTCACTCCGGCAGCGGAATTTTCCGGTTGCGGGTTGGTCCAACCCGGGATAAACGACAAGCGCAGCAGTGGTTACAACAGTTGCGCAGCGGTGATTTTCCAGCGGCTTTTTATGCCAACAGCCAGTTGTGTAGTTAACGTGGTACTTTCACTCATTACTAAAATAAAAGAACAGGTCTTATGAATACGTATTGTCATATTTTTTCTATCGCCGCCCTTTCCGTTGCCATTATCAGCCTGACAGCTCAGGCACAAACGGTTATGCCGCAAGCCCCAACCGTTGCCGCTAAAGGCCATATTCTTATTGATTTTGATACCGGTAAAGTGCTGGCTGAAAACAACGCCGATATGTCACTGGCACCGGCCAGCCTAACCAAAATGATGACAAGTTACGTTATTGGTACTGAGCTGAAAAACGGCAATATTAAAAACGACGACATGGTCACCATTAGTGAAAAAGCCTGGGCGAAAAACTTTCCCGGCTCATCACTGATGTTTATCGAAGTAGGCACTAAAGTATCAGTCGCCGATTTAAACAAAGGCATTATTATTCAATCGGGTAATGATGCCTGTGTCGCATTGGCTGAACATATAGCTGGCAGCGAAGGCGCTTTTGTTGACCTGATGAACGCCCATGCCCAGCGCCTTGGTATGCATAACAGCCGTTTTGGTAACAGCCATGGCTTACCCAGCGCTGAAAACTATACCACGCCACGCGATATGGCCACCTTGTCGGCCGCGCTGATCCGTGATGTGCCGGAAGAATACGCCCTCTATGCCGAAAAAGAATTCAGCTACAATAATATCCGCCAATACAACCGTAATTCTTTGCTGTGGGATCGCAGCCTGGACGTCGATGGTATTAAAACCGGCCATACTGACGAAGCCGGCTTTAGCTTAGTTACCTCAGCCAGCCGCGATAATATGCGGTTAATTTCTGTGGTTATGGGCACAGCCAGTGAGCAGGCACGTAGCGCAGAAAACAAAAAGTTATTAACTTACGGCTTTCGCTTTTTTGAAACCGTTACCCCTTATCAGGCCGGTGAAAAGTTTGCTGAACAGCGTATCTGGCAAGGTGATAAAGACAATGTACAGCTGGGTATTTTAAACGCTGTGCAAGTAACCATACCACGTGGCCAGCAAAAAAACCTGCAAGCTGACTTCACCTTGAATCAGCAGCTTATCGCCCCCATCTCGAAAGGCCAGCAAGTTGGTACCGTGTACCTGAAATTGCATGGCGAAGACATTGCCAGCTACCCAATGGTAGCGCTGGAAGATGTAGCCGAAGGCGGCTTTTTCAGCCGGATGGTCGACTACATTAAAATGAAATTTATATAACCGGCAACCGTGTAGTTTTAACGCAGCAAGTCCCGGCAAAGTCCGGGACTTTTTGTTACAATTGCCATATTAACGCTTAAGGTCCGCTAACAGCGCAGTGAGACAACAATGGTAAACGAAGTAAAAAACACCAAATTTGATGAGTATCTGGAGTTTCCCTGCCAGTTCAGCTTTAAAGTGCTGGGTTTGGCACATGACGATCTGGTTGATCAGGTCATGACCGTTGTACGCCAGCATACCGACGCCGGCGACTACAGCCCGGCGGTAAAACCAAGCAGCAAAGGTAACTATCACTCCGTGTCGGTCAGTGTCACGGTCACCAGCAAGCAGCATATTGAGTTACTGTACACCGAGCTTGGCAAAATTGAGCTGGTACGCTACGTACTATGAGGTAGTACCTGCAGTTTAGCCTGTCGTATTCGATGTAAAGGGCGGTATAATGCACAGCGTTTCTCAGCAAGCCGGATTACAGGTGCCAACAGCCATTACACAACAACTTATTATCCGCGATCTGGGTGTACAGGATTACACCAGCGTGTGGCATGCCATGCAGCAGTTTACCGATCAGCGTCACAGCGACACCGCTGACGAGCTGTGGTTGCTGGAGCACCACAGCGTGTTTACCCAGGGCCAGGCCGGTAAAGAAGAGCATTTGCTGTTTCCCGGTGATATACCTGTGGTTAAAGTCGATCGCGGCGGCCAGGTTACCTATCATGGTCCGGGCCAGTTGGTGGTATATGTGTTGCTGGATTTAAAACGGCGCGATCTGGGCGTAAGAACACTGGTAACACTTATTGAGCAGGTGCTGGTCGACTTGCTGACAGACTACGGCATTACTGCCTACGCCAAGGCGGATGCGCCAGGTGTTTATATAGACGGCAGTAAAATTGCCTCATTAGGCTTAAGGGTACGCAAAGGCTGCACCTTTCATGGCCTGGCGTTAAACGTCAATATGGATTTAGCACCATTCTCGCGTATTAACCCTTGTGGTTATGCCGGTATGCAAATGATCCAAAGCAAAGATGTAGGTGGCCCGCAAAGTATTGCCGAGGCCAAACAACGAATACTGCAGTGTTTTCAACAGGCGTTGAAAGTCAGTTCACTGCAACATAAAACAGGGTTAGATTGGCAAAATGACTAAAACTGCACGTATGGAACCTGGCGTTAAACTGCGCGACGCTGAAAAAATGGCGTTAATTCCGATTAAAGTTCTGCCAACTGAACCGGAGCAAATGCTGCGCAAGCCAGAATGGTTAAAAATCAAACTGCCAAAAAGCTCAGAGCGCATCGACCAGATCAAAGGCGCACTGCGCAAACACGGCTTACACTCAGTATGCGAAGAAGCTGCCTGCCCTAACCTGACCGAATGCTTTAACCACGGCACCGCTACCTTTATGATTTTGGGCGCTATTTGTACCCGCCGTTGCCCGTTTTGCGACGTTGCCCATGGCCGGCCACTGCCCCCCAGCGCCGAAGAGCCGGAAAAGCTGGCACTGACCATTCGCGATATGCAGTTAAAATATGTGGTAGTAACCTCGGTTGACCGCGATGACTTGCGTGATGGCGGCGCTCAGCACTTTGCCGACTGCATCAGCGAAATTCGCAAGCACAACCCCAGCATAAAAATTGAAGTGCTGGTGCCGGATTTTCGTGGCCGGATGGACACAGCACTGGATATCCTGACACAGACGCCACCAGATGTGTTTAACCACAACCTGGAAACCGCACCACGCCTGTACAAACTGGCACGGCCGGGCGCCGACTACAAATGGTCACTGCAGCTGCTAAAACGCTACAAGGCCGCTCACCCTAATGTCGCCACCAAATCGGGTTTAATGGTTGGCCTGGGTGAAACCACCGAAGAGCTGATTGAAGTATTAAAAGATCTGCGCGAGCACGATGTAGACATGCTGACCGTTGGCCAGTACCTGCAGCCGAGCAAACACCACTTACCGGTAAAACGGTATATGCCACCGGCCGAGTTTGACGAGATTAAACGCATAGCTTACGAGCTGGGCTTTAAACACGTAGCCAGCGGGCCCTTCGTGCGCTCCAGCTATCACGCCGACCGCCAGGCCGCCGGTGAAGAAGTAGGCTAATCAACGCTACCATGCGTTCTGGTTGGAAAATGCGCCTGCGGGCGCATTTTTTATTGCTGACGTAGTGATTGAAGACGCATTTTGACTACCGAGAGCGCTGCTTTTTCTGCGAAAAACCGCTATGCTTCTTACAGCACTATTGGGGGATGCGATGGAACACAGACGATTTAGCCGGGTGAGTTTTAAAGGCAAGGCCCATCTTGAAATTGGCAGCCATAGCTGCGCCACTGAAGTGCTGGATTTGTCACTCAAAGGCGCGCTGATTAAAAAGCCTACTGACTGGCCTCGCTCTTTACCGAAAATGATGGAATTACGGATTTCGTTGAACGACTTTCCGGTAGAACTGGTGATGGAAGTCAGCGTAGCGCATCAGTCAGCTACGACTGTTGGCTTGCACTGTGAAAAAATTGACATTGATAGCGTATCGCACCTGCGTCGCCTGCTGGAGCTAAACCTTGGCGATGCCGAGCTACTCAGCCGCGAGCTGACCGAGCTTAGCGAGCACGAATAGTCTATCCCAGCCTCAATAATTTAGGGTGCCAGTGCACTACTGGCGTCAGCATACCCCTGGTCTGCTGCCTGTTGCATAAGTTGTTGCCATAACGGCCAGTTTTGTTGCTGCCGCGCCAAATAAGCGAAATAGTATTGCACCGGCATCAGTTTGTCCGGCTGCGCCAGAATTTGCTGTGCCAGCGCAAAGTACTCTGCAGGTAAACCCAGCTCATAAAACCGCATCAGATTATCTTGTGCAATAACCCTGTAAGCTTGTATACCCATGGCCTGACAGGTATCAACAGCGGTTAGCTGCGGTGCGTCGGGCAGTTGCCAGTGCTGCTGGTAGGCATCGGCGTCGGCCTTGATCAGCAGGTTAGGATAGATCTTGTCCGGCTGGCACACCTCAGTGGCTATGCTGTCAGCTAGCGCGTATTCGTCAATAAAACCAAGTACATGCATAAACTCATGCCGCAATAGCGCCAGGCTGGCGGTATCAGGCAGTTGTAGGATACCGTTGTTGTAGCTGGCTGTGCCCCGCCCGGCTACGACCAGCAGCTGGCTAAACTCACCTGTGCTAACCAGAGTCTGCAACGATGGATAGTGACAACTGATGCGGCTGTTACTCTGCTCGGAGCAACGCAGTTGTGTACTGTTAATCACGTGCAAGGCATTAAAACACACCGGTAAAGCAGCTAGTTGCCCGTCTTGCTGCCATGCCTGCAACAGCGTGTGCCAACGCGCTACGCCCTGTTGCTGGCTGGCAACCGGTTGCACGGTTAACTGGCAACCGGCAGCAGACGCATAAGCGTCTACAGTTGGCTTGTGCTGCGGCCACAAGCCCAATTCTGCACGCTGCGCCTGGCTTACTGCATCTGCTGTTATCAAGCCAAGCTGCCACTGCTGTGCCAGCCAGCTTGCCGCGCTTAAACGGCCATGCAAACGCTGTTGCAATGCCAGCGCATGGCTTAGTGCTGTGCTATCACCGGCTGTGGCAGCCAGTTGAAAAAACTGCAATGCAGCGTCTGTCTCACCACTGGCCAGGCGCTGTGCCGCCAGGCTTAGGGCAACTGCCGGCTCGGTTTGGGCTCTGGCAATCAACGCGTCCTGCGATGGTGCCTGATTGCAGGCAGTTAACAGCGCAAAAACAAAAAAGCCGGCTAAGCGGCTTTTGTTTGGTAATTTGCAGGTGAACTTAGGGTTCATCAACATAAGCATCTATCGGTGCTTCGCCACGCAATCTGGCCATTTCCAACCTGGCATAACGATGCTCAACAAACTCGTACACATTGGTCGCCAGCACTTTTTTATAATAACTCAGTGCTTGCTGTGGCCGGTTTTGAGTTTCATGCCATTTTGCCAGATAGAAATAGACTTCGCATAAACGCTCGGCTAACAACTGCGGGCTGGATAAATCAACCAGCACAGAGTCAAGTAATGCTTTTTCGCTAAGCTGGCCGGCAAAAAACAGCACCAGATTAGTCGCCCAGTCATTTGCATCTAACAGTTGCAGCTGTTGTATCAATTGTTGTTTGGCAACAGGTTGCGACAGCTCACTTTGCACCAGATATAACCAAACTATCCGGTACGCATCTGCCGGTTTCAACGCCAGAAAACGCTGCAGATCCTGGGTAGCCAGTTCTGTTTTGTCGGCGTAATACAACGCAATACCGCGATTGAGATAAGCATACTCATGCTCTGGCGCCAGTTCCAGGGCCGAATCAAAGGCTTCGTAAGCAGCGTCAAACTCGCCGCTGACGGTATGATGAATACCAACAAAGTTGTACGCATCGGCCATATCCGGCTTTAAGCGCAAGGCACGCATAAAATCGAGCCGGGCCAACGTGCGCAGACCAACGCTGTCGTACATTACGCCGCGATCATAATACAGCTGAGCAGATTGCTCTTCTGATAACTCGGCACGATGTAAAATTTCGCTTAAACGGGCAATAGCCAGCTCAGTACGGTAGGAAACAGGCTGCGGCTCAGGTGTAAGCCACAGGGCTGCTGATGGTGACTGTGATGCACAGCCACCCAGCAGTAGCGCAAGCAGCGCCAATGGCGCTGCTTTACGTAATAGCCTATCAGGCATTTGCATCAGCATTTGCAGACTCTGCAGCAGGTTTAGCGTTAGCTTCTTTGATACTTAAACGCACGCGGCCTTGCTTGTCGACTTCCAGTACCTTAACCGATACTTTCTGGCCTAAAGTCAGGTGCTCAGATACGTTATTCACGCGCTCGTCAGAGATTTGTGAAATATGTACCAAACCATCTTTACCCGGCAATACGTTTACAAAAGCACCGAAGTCAACAATACGCACCACTTCACCTTCATAAATGGCACCCACTTCAATCTCTGCCGTGATGGCGTTGATCTTGTCGATAGCAATTTGTGCGGCTTTAGCTGTAGTTGCGGCAATTTTAATGCTGCCGTCATCTTCCAGCTCAATAGTAGTACCTGATTCTTCTGTGATCTGACGAATTACCGCACCACCTTTACCGATTACTTCACGGATTTTCTCCGGGTTAATCTTCATGGTGTAAATACGCGGTGCGTACTCAGACATTTCTTCGCGGTGACCGCTGATCGCCTGGTCCATCACGTTCAGAATGTGCAAACGCGCTGCTTTAGCTTGCTTCAGAGCAATTTGCATAATTTCTTTGGTGATACCGTCGATCTTAATGTCCATTTGCAGTGCAGTAATACCGTCGGTAGTACCTGCTACTTTAAAGTCCATATCGCCTAAGTGATCTTCATCACCTAAGATGTCTGACAGTACTACGAAATCATCGCCTTCTTTAACCAGACCCATAGCGATACCAGCCACTGAGGCTTTAATAGGTACGCCGGCATCCATCAGTGCCAGTGACGAACCACATACTGATGCCATAGAGCTTGAGCCGTTAGACTCAGTGATTTCTGACACGATACGCACTGTGTACGGGAAGTCATTGAAATCCGGCATTACCGCTAATACACCGCGCTTAGCTAAACGGCCATGACCGATTTCGCGACGCTTAGGTGAACCCACCATGCCAGTTTCGCCAACACAGTACGGTGGGAAGTTGTAATGCAGCATGAAAGTGTCAGTTTTAGCACTTAACAAGTCGTCGATGTTTTGTGCATCACGCGCCGTACCTAAAGTGGCAGTAACCAACGCCTGAGTTTCACCGCGGGTAAACAATGCTGAACCGTGGGTACGTGGCAGTACACCGGTCATTACACTTAAACCACGGATCATTTCCGGGTCGCGGCCATCAATACGCGGTTCACCTTTAGTGATACGACCACGTACTACTTTAGATTCCAGCTCGTGGAAAATCTCGCCTACTTCGTTCTTGTTCAGCTCTTCGCCTTCAGCCAGCTCAGCAGTCAGTTGTTCTACTAACGCCGCTTTAATCTCGCCGATACGCTCATAGCGCTTGGCTTTTTCAGTGATCTGATAAGCTTCGCCCAATTGCGCACGTGCCAGGCTGTCAATTTTAGCAATTAACGGCTCGTTTTTCGCTGGCGCCTGCCAGTTCCACTTCGGCTTGCCACCTTCGGCTGCAAATTCGTTAATGGCATTGATGGCCGTTTGCATTTGCTCGTGGCCATACATTACTGCACCCAGCATTACGTCTTCAGACAGAATGCCGGCTTCAGATTCAACCATTAATACCGCACCGGCAGTACCGGCTACCACTAAGTCCAGCTTAGAGCTCTTCAGCTCTTCTTCTGACGGGTTCAGTACGTATTGGTTATTGATATAACCAACGCGGGCGGCACCGATAGGACCGGCAAACGGAATGCCAGATAAGGCCAGCGCCGCAGAAGTACCAATCAGAGCAACGATGTCTGGCTGAATTTCTGGTTGTACTGAAACTACAGTGGCAATAACCTGAACTTCATTGTTGAAGCCTTCCGGGAACAGCGGACGAATTGGCCGGTCGATTAAACGTGAAGTTAACGTTTCGCCTTCACTTGGGCGGCCTTCACGCTTAAAGAAACCGCCCGGAATACGGCCGGCTGCATACATTTTTTCCTGGTAATTTACCGTTAACGGGAAGAAGTCCTGACCAGGCTTAGCTTCTTTCTTACCTACTACCGTTACTAAAACTGAGGTATCACCCAGGCTGGCCAGCACTGCGGCGTCTGCCTGACGGGCTATTACGCCGGTCTCTAAAGTAAAAGTGTGTTGGCCGAATGGGAATGATTTTACGATGGGAGTCACGTGTTTGTTTCCTTAACTTGATCGCCTGATTGCGATGACATTTTCTTCATTTAATACCGCGCTAGTATACTCTGTAACCAGAGCTAAAAGATAGTTCAGTCAAATGCGAACTTAAGCTAAAAATAATCTTTGGCATAAAAAAAGGGGCGCTAAGCCCCTTTTTTGTCTCGCATCTTAACGACGCAGACCTAAACGCTCAATCAGAGTCGCATAACGGCTCTGATCTTTGCCTTTTAAGTAGTCCAGTAATTTACGACGCTGGCTAACCATACGCAGCAGACCACGACGTGAGTGGAAGTCATGCTTGTGCTCGGCAAAGTGACCTTGCAGGTGGTTGATAGATGCAGTTAACAGGGCAACCTGTACTTCTGGTGAACCTGTGTCGCCTTGCTTCACAGCATAGTCAGCAACAATTTTTGCTTTTACAGCAGCGCTTAAAGACATATTTAGCTCCAAATCTGAGTGAACTAAGGTAAGGGTATCGCCGATCACTCATCCAGCAGACCCCAAAAAATCCGCGGTATGATAGCATTTCCCAGCCGATTTACAAGGCGTTTCTGTGTCGGGCTATTGTACAGCAGTGGTATTGAGCAAACGACGTGAACTCAGTACACCTTGTTCTACCTGACCAACGCCAAAGAAGCGGTCATCCGGACCATGCAGTTTAATAGCAGCAATATCTGCCGCACTGACCTGACAATGCTGCCCATGTTGTAAACGGTGTTGTTCCTGCTCAGTCAACAGCAGTTTAGGCATGCTAACAATACCGGCGTCCAGCGGCAGTAACAGCGCATCCATAGCGCTAAAATCATTAGCTGCATGACAAGGTTCTGCCAGCGCATCCAGTTGTGATGGCGTAATCATCTGCTCTGCCACAAAAGGCCCTACCTGGGTGCGGTGCAAGGCGCCGACATGAGCACCACAGCCCAATGCTTCACCCAAATCATCAATCAGGGTGCGGATGTAAGTGCCTTTGCTACAATGCACAATAAAATCTGCCGTCGCGCCGTTAAACCTGAGCAGCTCAAAGCGAAAAATACTGATAGGCCTGGCTTCGCGCGGCACAGTAATGCCCTGACGGGCATAGCGATATAGCGGCTGGCCCTGGTACTTCAGCGCCGAAAACATGGTGGGCACTTGCAAAATATCACCACGAAACGCTGTTAATGCCTGCTCCAGTTCCGCCTGGCTAAATTGCACCGGCTTTTCGCTTATAATCTCGCCTTCAGCATCACTGGTGCTGGTACGCACGCCAAACACCGCTGTTACCAGATAGGTTTTGTCGGTATCAAGCAAAAACTGGCTAAACTTAGTCGCTTCGCCAAAACAAATCGGCAGCAAGCCCGATGCCATCGGATCCAGTGCGCCGGTATGGCCGGCTTTTTGTGCCTGATATAACCAACGCACCCGCTGTAAAATGCCGTTACTGCTTACTTCCAGTGGCTTATCCAGCAGCAAAATGCCATTAACCGCCCGGGCGTTTTTGCGCGCCATTAGTTTGCCGGCTCATCGCTGTCGTTTGTATCACTGTTTGCCGCATTGTCACTGGCAACGTCATCCAGCGCCTGGCCAGACTCAAGCCGGCGCCGGTCATCTTCGGCCCGCGCACTGCTAACCAGAGTAGCCATGCGGATGCCTTCATTGAGCGATTCGTCAAACACAAAGCGGATGTGCGGCACAATGCGCGCCTGAATACGCTTACCAATTAAGCTGCGGACAAAACCGGAAGCATCATTGAGGATCTTTAAATTGTCTTCCACCTTTTCATCGGCCAGGCCCAAAAAGGTGACAAACACCTTGGCATGCGACAAATCGCGTGATACTTCCACATCCGATACCGTGATCATAGTGTGCAGGCGCGGATCTTTAATTTCACGCTGCAGGATCACGGCCATTTCTTTTTTCATTTGCTGCGACAGTCTGTCGACACGCGAGAATTCTTTCATCATGCTATTTCCATTGTCTATTGCAGACAAAACAGGGGCCCAAGGCCCCTGTTTTAATATTGCGTTGCCTGTTACAGGGTACGTTCAACCTGTATCACTTCGAACACTTCGATCTGGTCGCCTTCGCGCACATCGTTGTAGTTCTTAACGCCGATACCACATTCAAAGCCGTTACGGACTTCACTAACGTCATCTTTAAAGCGACGCAGCGATTCCAGTTCACCTTCGAAAATTACCACGTTGTCACGCAGTACCCGGATCGGCGCGTTACGCTTGATCACACCTTCAGTAACCATACAGCCGGCAACAGCACCAAATTTCGGTGAACGGAACACGTCACGCACCTGCGCCAGACCAATGATCTGTTGCTTAAATTCAGGCGCTAACATACCGGTCATCGCAGCACGTACTTCGTCTAACAGCTCATAAATGATGCCGTAGTAACGTAAGTCCAGGCCTTCGTCTTCAACCAGTTTACGCGCTGTACCATCCGCCCGTACGTTAAAGCCGATAACAATGGCCGATGACGCTGCAGCTAATGTTACGTCGGTTTCGGTGATACCACCTACGCCAGAGCCAACAATCTTCACTTTCACTTCGTCTGTCGACAGCTTCATCAACGACTCGGTTATCGCTTCAACTGAACCCTGTACGTCAGCTTTCAGTACGATATTCAGTTCTGATACGTCGCCATCAGTCATGTTAGCAAACATGTTTTCCAGCTTCGACTTCTGCTGGCGTGCCAGTTTAATATCGCGGAATTTACCCTGACGGTATAAGGCTACTTCACGCGCTTTACGCTCGTCTTTAACAACTGTGACTTCATCACCTGCCTGCGGTACACCGGATAAACCTAAAATCTCAACCGGAATAGACGGACCGGCAGTTTTGACTTCTTTACCGTTTTCGTCGCGCATTGCCCGTACACGGCCGTATTCAAAACCACAAAGTACAATTTCGCCTTGCTTTAAGGTGCCTTCCTGAACCAGGATAGACGCAACCGGACCGCGGCCTTTATCCAACCGCGATTCAATCACGACACCGCGAGCCAGACCTTGTTTCACCGCTTTTAGTTCCAGCAATTCAGACTGGTTCAAAATGGCTTCAAGTAAGTCATCGATACCCATGCCTGATTTTGCCGATACCGGCACAAACTGCACATCGCCGCCCCACTCTTCCGAGATAACATCATACTGCGACAGCTCGTTACGTACCCGCTCAGGATCAGCTTCCGGTTTATCCATCTTGTTAACAGCAACCACCAGCGGTACACCGGCAGCTTTAGCGTGCTGGATAGCCTCTTTGGTTTGTGGCATTACGCCATCATCAGCCGCTACCACCAAAATAACGATATCCGTCGCTTTAGCACCGCGCGCACGCATTGAGGTAAAGGCTGCGTGGCCTGGTGTATCGAGGAAGGTCACCATACCGCGGTCGGTATCAACATGATAAGCACCGATATGCTGGGTAATACCACCCGCTTCACCGGCCGCTACCTTGGCTTTACGAATGTAATCCAGTAAAGAAGTTTTACCGTGGTCAACGTGGCCCATTACCGTAACAACAGGTGCGCGTGGCTCCAGCTCGCCTTCACCCTGACGGTCAGACATTACCGCTTCTTCCAGCTCGTTTTCTTTGGTCAGGGTAAATTTGTGGCCCATTTCTTCACAAACTATGGCCGCAGTTTCCTGATCAATTACCTGATTAATGGTCGCCATAGCGCCCATTTTCATCATGGTTTTAATAACTTCTGAAGCCTTTACTGCCATCTTAGCGGCTAATTCTGCCACGGTAATGGTTTCGCCAATTTTAACTTCGCGCTCTACTGGTTGGGCAGGCTTATTAAAACCGTGCTGCATACTGGTAGGCGTTTTTTTCTTTTTCGCATGACGGTTGGCACGGTTAAAAGCTTCTTTGTCGTTGGCGTCATCTTTCTTTTTGCCTTTAACAACAGGAGCTTTTTTACCCGCACCACGACGGCCAGCACGCTCTTCTTTCGCGTCAACTTCGTCTTCTGCCTGTTTTGCAAATTCATTGCTGGTCAGGTGGTAGTCGTCAGTGTCGGCTGGCTTGGCTTTTTCTTCCTGCGCCCAACGCTCGCTGTTTTCTTCGGCCAGTTTGCGTGCTGCTTCAGCCTGCTTAGCCGCTTCTTCTTCCAGCTTACGTAATGCTTCAGCTTCCTGCTGCTGACGGATCCGCTCTGCTTCTTTACGCGCGTCTTCTTTTGCCGCACGGCGCGCCGCTTCTTCCGGATCGTCTTTTAATAACTGTGCTTGCTTGGCTTCTTCACGACGCTTAGCTTCAGCCGCTTTACGCTCGGCTTCTTCTTTGGCTTTAGCTGCAGCAATTTCTTTAGCTTTGCGATCAGCATCCTGACGCGCCGCCTCAGCATCGGCCCGGGCTTTTTCTTCTGCCAAACGGGCTTCTTCCTGCGCTTTTAACGTTGCTTCATCCACCATTGGCTTTTTCACGTAAGTTTTTTGCTTACGTACTTCTACCTGAATTTCACGGTTGCGACCTGCACCACCAGACACACTCAGCGTGGTTTTTTCTTTACGCTTTAATGTTAAGCGTGAAGGCTCTGCCGTCTTGCCGCCATGCTGCGCACTTAGGTGCTCGAGCAGGGATTTTTTCTCATCTTCGCTGACTACCTGACCGGCTGTTTTACTGATACCGGCATCAGCGAATTGCTGCACTAACCGTTCAACAGTAGTACCGACATCACTGGCTAGCTTTTCTATAGTGACTTCTGCCATTTGTGTTGTTACCTCCGTTGACTACTTATTTTCTTCGCTAAACCAAACGATGTTACGGGCTGCCAT
>JAHJZX010000080.1 GCA_018826295.1 Gammaproteobacteria bacterium | reverse complement strand
GTTCCTTTAGTAAACGAATCAATATAATGTTGCTCACCTGTTAAATCAGCGAGTATTCTTAATTCAATTTGCGAATAATCCCCTCCAACAAAAACCTTACCAGGAGACGCAACAAACAGATGTCGAAAATTGATATCTTCGTATGGTTTAACAACCTGTTGAAGATTTGGTTTACTTGAGCTGAACCTAAAGGTTGCTGTTCCCTGTGAGTTAAAACTAGAATGTATTCTGCCTGTTTTTGGCTCAATATACTTTGGATAGTTCCAACCAAGAGCCTTATCCCAACGTTTATAATCAAGAATAGTCGAAACAATTCTCCCTTTCAATGAACCAGGATTTCGGTAAAAATATTCTTGCAAGGTCTCAGATTTATAATCATTCAATTTTATACCTTTTTTTGATAAAGCTTCCAACACCTTACTCCCACAAGTCAGCGAAAGGGCTCCTGTACTTTCACCAAAAAGATTATCACAGTAGGAAAATCCCAAGAAATCCCAAACCTTTCGTTCGGCATCCCTCCTCTTCTTTTCTAGAATTGGTACATAAGAACGCCATAACTTTTTATCAAAACCAATCCCATGATACTCAATTTCACCTGACATAACAGACATCAAACACTCTAGCTCAACTACATATTCTTGATTACGACTGCGAATCTCCTTCTGTTGCTGTTCATAGATTGGAAATAATACAAGAGAATCATCTAAACAATACTGCTTAGTCTTTTCATCTATAACACCAGTCGAAATAACATCCCTCAATGATTTATCAAGAAACTTGCCTAGTCGTCTCCGTACGATATCAACAAGTGCGCACGAAATATTATCACCAGCAACCAACAACCTCTCAACAGCCAACGTATCCCAAACATTTCTAATCTTAATACCATAATTATGCAAAATAAACATAGCCTCGAACGACGAGTTCTGAATGATTTTCAAAACCTTATCATCACGGAGCATACCTAACAACCAATCAGGCCAATCACCACCAACAATAACTCCAGCTGTATCAGCTGTAACATATGAAACCATTAAAATATTATCAGTATAAGGACTAGGTTTTGAGCCAACATTATAAGTCTCGATATCTATACACAAATAATCTAATTCCAAAACGGAACCTCCTAGATGAAGCGATCAAGAAATATATCATATGATTGCATTTGAGCAACATAAGGAACATCAACAAAATCATCAAAATAAAACAGGTTCAAAATATTTCGTGATTGCCAACTATCTTGAATATCCTCGATTGTGAAACCTTTACTTGTAATCCATGAATCAACGGCTACTCTATCATCATCTGTTAGATGATAATAATTCTTCTTATTATTTTTGGTAGTTTGCTTAGCAAATGAAACACAACCAATGGGAGTATAAACCAAAGCATAACGACCGCCTACAGCAAAACTACTACTATCAACTGTATCGACATCCACCCTAGTTAAGAATGTCGGAGCTGTCAAGGCAAACACATGGGTCTTTTTACCATGCTGCCTGGCATAATCAATAAACTTCCGATAAAATTGGGGATCTCTCCCATGCTGACTACTACCCTCTATCGCAAGATATGAAATGCTAGGAGTTTCACACCACTCAATCCAATTTTCAAATGTCCTTGTTGAGTGCCAAACCCTTATGATCTGCTCGTTAGGAATAGCTTCGCATAGTTTTTTATAATAGATATCAGCAACTTCTACGCCCATAAACTCATCAACATCCATCTCTACAACATAATCATACAAACCCTTATTCTTTTTCAAGTAGAGAATATAACTATCAACAAAATCATCCATTTCGGTCTGATTTGTAAGCCCACGCCCAAGAACTACCCCTTTGTCATCATCAGTCATCAGGTGAAAATGCAATCCTTGTTTAAACCCAAACCCTAATTTATCACGAAAGGTAAAAACACCTGAATCTAACAATAAAGGATATGGTTTTGCATATTCATACCAACCCTCAAGAATATCGCCATCTTTCTTCTTCTTCTGAAGATAGTACGCTGATACTAATATTGGACGAGGGCCAGCCGGTTCAGCAACCTGTTCAAGCATACCTTTACCTGGCGAAAAAGCATAGAAAATTCGTCCGTTCATCAAACCCCCGACTTCAACAATAGTGTTCCAATAAGTTCGGCTTGATGCCAAATGTTATACTCTTCAGTAATATCATTAACCATAACATAAACCTCAAAAAGCCGACCTACACTCGAAAGAAGAGCAATATCGTTATGTCTTGTATAAGCCATATTATCAATAATAGACGAAAAGACTTGAAGAGCTGAGTCAACATCGAACGGCCGATACCTATTACCTGGACTAGAAATACATTCTGGAAAACTCCGAAAATCAGGATAAACTAAGTCGCAACCAGCAATACATGCTTCTAACAAAGTCCAACTGACATAATCTTGTAAAGACGAGTTAAAAACAAATCGGGCCTCACCTAATTCTTGATAATACTCCTCCTTACTCAAACCTTCTTTAATAATAAGCCCTTCAATTTGATTAGCCTTCTTCCTAACAAGTTGTACAAAATCAGGAATATTCGACTTAAGCTGGGCGCTACTGGTTGTGATATACCATTTCCAACCCGGATAGGCCTTCAAAAAGCGCTTAGCAACAGCGAGCATAAAGAAAGGATTCTTTTCGTTATCTAGCCTAGAACAATAAACAACCTTATCTTGTTTAGCTATACATTTAATCTTTGCCGAAACCAATCCATACGATATTGGCAACGAGACCACCTGTATAGGAGCCTTGAACCCTGCAGCCCGAAGTTGCTCTTTGTGAATAGTACTAGCAACAAATATACCTGACAACCTCGAGTCAAATCCGAGTTCATACCAACGCATCCAATCCTTCATCGAATAGGTAAAGTCATATTCGTCTACACTCTGTGCATGCAACATAGTATAGAATTTCAAATCTATCCCATACAAATCTATAGCATAGAAAATCGCTTCTAACCCAGGCGTCCAAAAGTCTTGAACGAAAACAATATCATTATCCTTGACTTGGCCCTCCCGAATCATTTCCAAAAAGTTAGCTACCTGAGTTAAACTAAAATAACCGCGACCAACAGCATCTAACACAACACCTACCCGTAAATCCGGTTCAGTTTCAACACCATCAACTCGGATATAAGTTAACTCGGGAAACTTTGAAAAAGCATCCGGCATCCATTCCCCTCCGAGTTGGGCTGTATATCGACTTTTTACCGATTCAAGTGGAAAATAAAACAAATTTCGCATCAGACCTCCAATGGTTCATCTTTATCATATATGCTTATATCGGTCATCAAAAAAGATCCTACATTAGTTACTACATTATTGAACGCATCATCACACATAACCCGAAGAGAATCAGTCTGCTTTAGTTTTTCAAAACCTTCAATTGTAACACTTATCATAATATGGGCTTTTTCTAAAACTATCTGGGGGACAAATTGGAGCATATCAGGATAAATACAAACCGTACAGTAATGTTTATTACTGCAAACCAAAGAGGATATCAAATCATACCCATGACTCATAATAAACCTTGGGTTGAAAAAGATGTGAACAAACGGTTCAGCGACTGTTTCAAAAGATGATAGTTCACTATTAGAATTACCACCCACAAACAAGGTTCTAATCCCAGTTAACCGACCCTCAGCCTCAGTACCAACCCAAACATTCAGAGGTTCCACGACACAATACCTCCATTTTCATTATCTTCAAGGACAGTTACTGTATAAGACCGATGAGAACCGTACTCTTTACAAAGATAATCAACAGTAGCATCAGCTAACATCTCACAAGACACATCAACCGGATCTTCTAACATGGAATTAGCGAATCTTACCAACTGATGTTGTATAGAAATAAATTCTAATTCGCGATCCAACTCATCAACACTTATTCTTGCTTCAAAATAAAATACGTGTCGATGATAATCCTTAAGATAACTTACTTTATCAATATTACAACCAACCCAACGATGAACTCCCTCTACTTGCCAACGGACAAGTATAGAACTACTTTTCATTCTTCCTCCTACAAAACTAGAAGAGGTTAGACTAAATTCAGGCTAACCTCTCTTTCTTATT
>JAHJZX010000081.1 GCA_018826295.1 Gammaproteobacteria bacterium | reverse complement strand
GCCCACCGATCACAATATCCACCACTAGGTCGTCGTAGGGCGTAGGCGTGATCTTGACGATCTTGTCGGCCACGTAGAGACCGAAGAAAATATAGGTCCAGTTGTGCGCAAGCCATTCCATATCTCTACCTCCGAACCACTTTCCGTTCAGGGATCACTGTGCGGGATTCAGGTGCAGGAGGAGCGGAGGGGTGTTCAATGCGTTTGACTATATCCCGTGCCCTGGCGCTCATACGGAGATAGAGAGCATCCAGACGGACTCTTTTTTGCTCCGGCGTGAGGTCAGGATCTCGGTTTATCTCTCGCGCCTGCTTGCGGAGATCCGAAAGATCACGGTGGGTCTTCAACAGGGACGCACGCAAGCCCATGAGATCACCCGTGTCCCGAGCGATACTGTCCGCTTCCTCGTCCTTCCCGTCTCTCCGTAGCTCCTTGGCGCTGGCAAAGGCCCGCTCCTCGACATCGTAATAGTCATAAAAATCGTTCACGCTTTGGCTTGAGGCCGTAGGATAGCGGACTGCAAAGGCCCGAAAGCCCGGCCACTCTGAAAAATCAATGGCTGGCTTTGGAGGTGCTTCAACGATCCCCGTTTTGCGAAGCACTAGGTCACTAGCATTTAGTGCATACCGGCCCATGCCTCCGGTGTACCCTCGGATGGTGTTCTCCAGTAAGGCGGGAGACTGATTCAACATTCGGCCAATGAGTTTGGCCGTCTCGGTAGTGTAATCCCCGTACTGTAGGTCAGGCCGGAGCCGCTCTCGCCCATAGGGGATCAAAGGGCGATCCAGGAAGGTAGACTTGTTTGCCCAGTTTTCAATCACAGGAAGGGCGGCGGTAGGAATGATCCCCGGCGATCCGCCCCGGAGCAAAGCGTTTCTTACCTTCCGGGCCCCCACCTTCTGCGGGCTGTGGTCGAGGATGTGTTCAACCACCCGCTCCGGCAAGGACGCGAATAAAATCCCTATTTCAAAGGGCTTGGGAATACGCCAGATGTCCTTCTCTGTAAACTGAATCCAGAACAGGTCTTTTTGCCAATCCGGGATCTCCTTCCAACGTTTGTCGCGCCGGTTGTGGAGCAACAGCAGGATCGAGGGCACGGTCAGGAGAGCTATGGCCTTCCAACTGGTCTTGACGGGATCTTCTCGGAAGGCCCGAAACAGCTTGTCGTACCCCTGTAGGTTGGCATTGAAGAAGGCGACAACTTGATTCAAAGAAGACATATTTGCACCACGCCGGCTGAAATCCAGCGTCACCTCTCGGGACGCATACGCGGACAAAAGCTTGCCGTCCTTGGTGGCTCCCTCCTTCTTCAGCCCGCGATGGAATTCTCCCAGTCGTGTGCCGGACTCGGAAAACTCAGAGAGCATTCGGAGGAAATCTATGGGATGCCGAACTACGTTTTTGAGCTTCTCCATGCGGGTTTTCATCAGGTCTTGGAGATTCTGTTGCAAATACTTTCGGTCCATCGAGACCAGCATAGAGTACGCGCCCCCGCTGCTCCGCCAGGCCCAGTACACGTCGTCCTGCTTAAACAGGTGGGACAAGCCATTCACCAAGTCAATGATCGGTCGGTATCCATACTTGGAGAAAATCGCGGCAGTGGCCTGGTCGCGGATAGGGTTGCGAGCCATGAACTCCGGCGTAAGGGTTGCTGCTGCGCGGAGCAACGCGGCGGGTTTACGCAAAAGCTTGATGAACACATTGGCCTGTTCTCGATCCAGGCCCTTGACCGCACGGTATAGATCCGGTTCCACTTCGTAGTATTCGCGCTTGCCTTCTCGGAGCACGGTGATGACGTTCTCGCTGGGGTGGAAAGATTCGGGCCGGAAGATCGTCAGCATGTTCTCGACAGCTTCCTCGGGCACATCCACTCCGGCGTTTTCCAACTCGCGCTGAATGTCGGCCACGTTGTAGGCGGTTCCGCGCATAGGTGTGGGGATACGACGGATGTATTTGCCCGCGCCTTCGAGATTCGCTAGATCCGCGATAGCCAGCCCCACGGCATTGCGGTCAGCCACGTTCACCATCGCGTACGTGTTCTTAACGATGGACTCCAGGGGATCGAGGATTACCCGCGCTGATCCTTTTATGCGCTTGACGGGGGAGAACAGGTCGGCAAACGTCATACCCGTCCCCGTCTGAAGGCGTTTCGTGCTTTCCTCGTCCAGCACGCGGTAGAAGGGCACATACGCTTGGTTCATTTTCTGAATGTCGGCCTTCTGCTCGGCGCTGATAACCCCGGCATCTACGAGATATTGCAGAAGCGAGTTATTGTAGGTCTGGAGATCGTCGAAGGCTTCTCTGAACCCCGGCAACTCCCGATTCTCTACCTCCCACTTCGCGTCCTTGGGATCAATGCCGGTCTCGATTTTGCGCTCGGACAGTTCGAGTGCTCGTCGCGCGACGGCATAGGCTCGAAACGACTCCAGGTTGTCGGCCCGATCTATGGGGCCAAGGATGTCTTTGAGGCTTTTGCCCATCACCTTCATGTCCGCGTCAAGCGTTCCATGCCGCAGGAAGGTCTCTGCTTTCCCCGCCCATCCTGTAAATACACGGGCCAAGAGGTAGGGGTCATGGGAAGGGGACAGCGTGATCGGTTTTCCATTCTTGGCGGCCCGCTCTAGCACGTCCTCTGCAAACCGCTTGAGCGGGTGCATCTGGTCAAGGGCCCGGGCGTAAAGGCTAGACAGGGAAGGCCACCGTGCGGGTTCGCGCTCGTCTACCGAAATCTGCGACAAGATCCGGGCTTCTGGCCCCTGAAGCAGATACCGGGTGAAGTTCGTCCGTGCATTCTCCAGGACTTCTAAGACTTCCGGCGCATAGCGCTTCATCACGTCGTCAAAGTGGGCATAGAATTTCGGGGCGGCCTTGTGGATAGCAAGTTGGTTCGTTACATATCCCCTCAGAAACTCGGCAAACCCTTCCGCCCCTTTCGGGCCTTTTTGACCTTCGGCCAGTGGATACAACTCCTCCCCGAACCCTTGGAAATTTAGCACCTGTTCCCCCCGCTGCATGTCCCCTCCCCCAAGAAGTTGCTGGATTGCGTGCCCGGCTTCATGGGTAGATACTTCTACGTCGTTGGCTAATCGGGTGCGGATCACGCGGGGCTTAGGCTGGAAAATACCGAGTGCTTTCTGTCGGAAGCGTCCTACCTTGATGGGCACATCCAGGGCCGTGCTGATCTCAGAAATTAGATCCCCACGTCGGTAGGGTTTGACGATGCGCTCTCCATCGCCCCTCGGCCCCTCGGCTCTAGAAGGACCGCTGGGCGCCCCAGTGGGTGAAAACCCATAGGTTGCTGCTACCTTTTCCGGGGGTTTCTCCACCTCAGCGG
>JAHJZX010000044.1 GCA_018826295.1 Gammaproteobacteria bacterium | reverse complement strand
CCGTCGCGGGCTGGCAACACCCGCAAGATTTGTTAAATCTGATGCGACAGCAAGCAGTAGGCACGCGCATCGTCTGTTAGTCCCTTAAACAAGGATGCCGCACTGGCGGCAGGTCGATCGAAAATGAGTAAACTGAACCAACTATTGAGTCTGGCTGAATTAAGCCCGGCAACGCTTAACGATTTGCTGAATTTAGCGTTGAATGTAAAGCAGCAGCCGCAGAAATACACCCAGGCACTGGCGGGTAAAAGCATAGCACTGATCTTTGAAAAGCCGTCGTTGCGTACCCGCGTCAGTTTTGATGTTGGTATTTATAAGCTCGGTGGCCATAGCGTGTATCTGGACCAGCAAAATGGCGCTATGGGTAAACGCGAAACCGTGGCCGATTTTGGCCGTAATCTGGCCTGCTGGACCGACGCCATAGTGGCACGGGTATTCTCGCAGCAAACATTAGAGCAACTGGCACATGCCAGCCACAAGCCGGTAATTAATGCGCTGAGTGATTTATATCACCCGTGCCAGGCACTGGCCGACTTGCTGGCGTTAAAAGAGCGCTTTGGCGATTTAAGTAAGGTACATCTGGCTTATGTCGGTGATGGCAATAATGTTTGCCACTCATTAATGATTGGCGCTGCGCTTAGCGGCATGAAGATGACCGTGGTGACGCCGCAAGGTTTTTCACCCGATGCCCAGGTGCTGCTAAATGTGCAAAAAATCGCCTTTGACACCGGCGCCGAGCTGGAGTTAAGCCCGCATTTATCCGCCGCTGCCGGCGCCGATGCTATCTATACTGATACCTGGTTGTCGATGGGCGATAAAGCCGACCCTGAGCTGATTGAACGGGTATTTAAGCCTTATCAAATCAACACCGCTGTAATGCAACGGTTGGCGGTGAAGTATTTTATGCATTGTTTACCGGCGCATCGCGAACACGAAGTTACCAGCGAGGTACTCGACAGCGAAGCGTCACTTGTATTGCTGCAGGCGGAAAACCGCATGCATGCCCAGAATGCCGTATTAATCAGTTTATTTGCGTGAGGACACTATGAGTATTAAAAAAGTCGTTTTAGCCTATTCCGGCGGTCTGGACACCTCGGCCATCGTGCCCTGGTTAAAAGACAATTATAACTGCGAAGTTATCGCCTTTGTTGCCAACGTTGGTCAGGGCGATGAAGAACTGGCCGGAGTGGAGCAAAAAGCCATTAACTCCGGTGCCAGTAGTTGTCATATCGTTGACCTGCGTGAAGAGCTGGTAAAAGAAGTTATTTACCCGACGCTGAAAACCGGCGCCGTGTACGAAGGCCAGTATCTGTTGGGTACGTCTATGGCGCGGCCAGTGATTGCCCGCGCTCAGGTAAAGTTAGCGCTGGAACTGGGTGCCGATGCGCTGTGCCACGGTTGTACCGGTAAAGGCAATGATCAGGTGCGGTTTGAGGGCGCCTTTGCTGCGCTGGCGCCGCAATTAGCGGTCATAGCACCGTGGCGCGAATGGCAATTTAATTCACGCCAGTCACTGCTGGACTATTTAGCCGAGAAAAAGGTGCCTACTACGGCATCTGCCACCAAGATTTACAGCCGCGATGCTAACTTATGGCATATCTCGCACGAAGGCGGCGAGCTGGAAAACCCCTGGTGTGAGCCATCTGAACAGGTGTGGATGTGGACCAAATCACCAGAACAGGCACCGGATCACGCCGCCTATGTTGAGCTGAGCTTTGATAAGGGCGAGCTGAGCAAAATTAATGGTCATGCCATTGCCCCGGTAGCGGCGATTGAACTGTTAAACGAGATTGGCTCTGAGCATGGTGTAGGCCGGATTGATATCGTCGAAAACCGTTTAGTGGGTATGAAATCACGCGGTTGTTATGAAACGCCGGGCGGCACCATTTTAATGGCAGCATTAAAAGGTCTGGAAGCGCTGGTATATGACCGTACTTCACTGAAATACCGTGAAGAAGTGGGCCAGGAATTTGCCCAGCTGGTATACGACGGCCGTTGGTTTACACCATTAAAAGATGCGCTGCTGGCCGCGGCTACCTCGCTGGCTGAACAGTTAACCGGTGATGTGGTCATTAAGCTGTACAAAGGTAATGTTACCGTGGCCAAGCGCCGCTCGCCAAACTCGCTGTACTCTGAAGCTTTTGCCACCTTTGAGGGCGATGAAGTGTACAACCAGAAAGATGCCGCCGGTTTTATCCGCCTGTACAGCCTGGCCAGCCGCATTCGTGCGCTGCATCAGCAACAAAAGGGTTAATTGTTATGGCAATGTGGGGCGGAAGGTTTCAGGAAGCAACCCTGGCTGAGTTTCGCGACTTTAACGACTCGCTAAGTTTTGATTATCTGCTGGCGCAGCAGGATATTCAGGCCTCGCGTGCCTGGGCACAGCAGTTAGCTCAGGCTGGTATTATCACTGCTGATGAAGCCGCACAGCTGGATGCCGGCTTGGCCGATTTAGCGGTGGCTATAGAGGCAGATGCTAAGCTGCCGCTGCAAACCAGTGAAGAAGATATTCACAGCTGGGTTGAAGCGCAGCTAACGGCCAAATTGGGTGCGGTAGCAAAAAAGCTGCACACCGGCCGCAGCCGTAATGATTTAGTCGCAACGGACTTACGGCTATGGAGCAAACTGAACACACAACATGTGCGTCAGTCTTTGCTCGGCGCCATAGCAGCCTTACTCACCTTTGCCGATAAAGCCGGTACAGCCGTCATGCCTGGTTTTACCCACTTGCAACGGGCGCAACCGGTATTAGTAGCACATTGGGCGCTGGCTTATGTGGAGATGTTTAAGCGCGATGTCAGCCGTTTAGACGATGCCCTGGCGCGGCTGGATGTCTGTCCGCTAGGTTGTGGCGCTTTAGCCGGTACCGGTGTGGCGGTTGATCGTGAACAACTGGCGCAGCGTCTGGGTTTTAGCAGCGCCGCGCTAAATAGCCTGGATGCAGTATCCGATCGTGACTACGTAGTAGAGCTATCTGCCGCCGCCAGCATCTGTATGACGCATTTATCGCGCTTGTCTGAAGATGTGATTTTCTTCTGCTCTGGTGAAGCGGGCTTTTTCAAACTGGGCGATGCGATAAGCTCGGGCTCTTCGCTTATGCCGCAAAAGAAAAACCCCGATGTATTTGAGCTGCTGCGCGGTAAAACCGGCCGGGTACTGGGACATTTAGTGGCGATTTTACATGTGCTGAAAGGCCTGCCTCTGGCGTACAACAAAGATATGCAGGAAGACAAGCAGGGCTTTTTTGACCTGATGGCCACCTGGCAACAGTCTTTACTGGTACTGGCGACGGTATTGCCGCACTTAAGTGTCAACGAGGCGCAGTGTCGGCAGGCAGCGGAGCTGGGTTACAGCAATGCAACTGATTTAGCTGATTATCTGGTGAGTAAAGGCATGCCGTTTCGTGATGCACACGAGGTGGTAGGCGAGCTGGTAGTACATGCAGCCAAGCAACAACTGGCGTTGGAAGCTTTACCGCTAACTGATATGCAGCAGTTTAGCGGCTTAATTAGCGAGGATGTTTATCCGGCACTGCAACTGGAGGCCGGTTTGCAAAAACGAGCAGCGCTCGGTGGTACGGCACCGCAGCAGGTGCTGGCGGCGTTAGCTAAGGCAAAACAGTGGTTTGACACTGTCTGAAAACAAGCCCGCACTGCGGGCTTTAATTTAGCGCAGGCTTTTTACTCAGCGCTTAGTGTGCCGCTCGCGGTTGTCGCGTTTTTGCTCGGCATTCTTCTGCAGTAATACATAGGTAGCCGCATAACCACCGTGCTGCTTTTGTGCGGTATTACACGCCAATACAATTGGCATTTGTGGCAACCACTTAAACACATAGCTGCGCAAAATGGCCGGATGTGGTTTGCTGTTACGGCCCATACCGTGCTGAATAAGCAAGGTGCGAATACCGCGCTTATGGCAGTCTTCAATAAAAAAGAATAATTCACGCCGCGCATCCGACAGGCTTTTGCCTAACAGGTTTAACGTCGCATCGGTCTGGTATTTGCCCAGTCTCAGATTGCGGTAAACCCCTTCTTGCACGCCGTCTTTTTTATAGCTAAAAGGCTCGTCTGGTTTAACTAAGTCAACGTATTCCATGCTGAGATAGTTGGCATCGTATTCCATATCCTGTTCAGCAGCCTTACGGCGGGCCTGCTGCGCCAGCGTAGGATTGAATTCGCCACTGTCCGGTAAAACCTCATCCTGTGACAATGGCTTAACACCAGACATTTCCTGCAAAAACAGCTCTAGCTCATCGTTTTGCATCACGCTACTCCTGTGACCAACCGGGCTGGTTATTATAACGAAGCCCGGCCATGGACAGAAGTCGGTTAACGCTTAATCTGCTTGACTGACAAGGGGTGTTGCAGTGGCGGCTTCGCTGGCTTTGGTCGCTCTACGTGCCTGTGCAAAGCGCAATAAATAATATGCGTTTATTAGTAATACTAATAAATTTGAGATGACACCCTGCGGTATCGCAATATGGCTGTAATAGACAAACAGCAAGCTGCAACCAACTAATGTCGCCAGTCGTAGCCAAAATACATCTTTAATAAAAAACGCGCCAATGCATATTGTTAGCCCAACCCAACTTATAACATCGAACAAAATGGTGTCCATGGCGTGTTTCCAATAAACCAGTGTGACTAAAAATTGCGCGCATTATGCTGCTCGGATCTGTTTTGCACAATTGAAGAATTTTGCATCCATCAGATTAGTTAAATTAATGCTTTGAAAAAGTAGTCTGGCAGCTTGCTAAAGCTGCGCTAGACTTAACTGTGGCTAAGCAAGCAAGGAGTCGCTTATGTTGCCGTCAAAGTTATACGAGGCCTTACCCTATGTATATATTGGTACCGGTGTCGCGGTATTATTAAACTATGGGAACTGGTTAGCTGTGGTGTGTGCTTTGCTGTTAACTCTGGCAGGTGCAGTTATTTGGATCCTGCGTTCAGACAACCGGCGTTCTGATGTCAAAGGTGCCCGTTATAAATACGGCGGCAAGCTACCATTTTGGTACTATGAAATGTTGCCTTTCCTCTGTGTGATGTCAGCGCTGTTTGTATTTTCCGTGTCAAAAAATATGTATTTCTATCCCTTTGCCATGATGTTACTTGGTGTCGGCAATCATTTATGGTTGCTGCGCGGCAGCTATCGCAAACATCAGCGACCGCAGCAAAAGCTGCAGCCGCTAAAGTATCATCAACGCTGACTTACTGACGTAAATCTATGCTGCTATTGGATATCGCCGCAGTGGTGATTAGCCAGGCAGCAAGGTTTTGCTGCATAGCGGCTGGGTCTATTTTGTCCATCGTATCGTTGGGCGTATGGTGATAGTCAAAATAATCAGTGCCGTCCTGTTGCAGGCTAACTACAGGTACGCCCTGTGCCTTTAGTACTGACACATCCGGACCACCGCCGGCGGTATTGTCACCAGGTTCAATACCTAAAGCTGCCAATTGTTGTTGCAGGGTTTTAGCAAAGCTCAGGGCGTTAGGGCCAAAGCCGGTGTCCAGCCGCCAGATCCGGCCGGCACCAAAATCAGACTCGGAAGCAAACACATGCTGTTTTAGCTTAGCTGCATGTTTAGCTGCGTAAGCCCGGGCGCCGACCAGGCCGCCTTCTTCATTGCCAAACAATACTACCCGAACAGTCCGCTCAGGCCGGCCTTGTTGTTTTAGCAGGGCGCCGGTGGCCATAACAATACCTACGCCGGCGCCATCGTCCAGCGCGCCAGTGCCTTCATCCCAGGAGTCGATATGGGCACTGATCAGCACAATTTCGTCTGGTCTTTTGCTGCCGGTAATTTCTGCTATTACATTGTGGCTTACTACCTCACCGGGCAGTTTATTCTGCATTTGCAGCTGTAAGGTTAGCTCGGGCTGGCGGCTGAGCATTTTTTCCAGTTGAATAGCGTCGGGTACCGAAACCGCAGCGGCCGGAATGCGTGCGACATCGTCGCTATAGCGCATAATGCCGGTATGGGCAAAGCGGTTAATACTGGTGCCGACAGAGCGGATAATAATAGCTTTAGCGCCCAGTTTAGCTGCCTCTACTGCACCCTGCGCCCGGGCACCGACTACGGAGCCATAAAAAGTGCCGAGTTTATCTTTACCCATACTTTTATTTATAAAGACTATTTTATCTTTTACATCAGCTGTGTCGGCTTGCTTTAACTGCTCCAGGCTGTCAAACATCGCGACTTGAGCATTGATACCATCAAAAGGTGTGCCGATTGAACCACCTAAAGCGGTAACAACCAGGCTTTGGTGAAACGGCGCACTGACAGTTAAGCTGGCCTGACCACGTTGCCAATACTGCATGGTAAAAGGCTCAGTCCACACCTTATCGTACCCTAGTTGCTTAAATTTTTGCTCGGCCCAGGCTACGGCTCTGGCATCGGCTTCGCTACCAGCAAGGCGCTGGCCAACTTCAACGGTAAGGGATTCGGTAAGTTGGTAAGCCAGGTTATTATCCAGCTTAAGTTCACTGGCATTTAGCTGCAGACTTAGTACGGCGGTTATTGTTGTTAGCCACAATTTCATCTTTTCATTCTGTCCCGTTGTTGGTAAAGTGAGCCTGACTTTACCACCTTTTGTCAGCTGGCTCACCGTTTTAGCGTATAAAAGCTGTGGTTTAAATGGAAAGTTTAAGGCAGTAAGGAAAGCTCATGCCGTCAGCATTACGTGCTTTGGTTGTCGATGATGTCGCAGCTGTGCGCAGTTATATCAGTCAAATTTTGCTCAGCCTTGGTGTTGCTTCTGTATTGGAAGCAGCAGATGGTAATAGCGCGACAATGTTATTCAGCCAGCACCGGCCCGATGTGGTGTTTCTTGATATTCAGTTGCCAGATATTAACGGCCAGCAGTTGTTGAAACGTTTCCGGCAACAGAATGAAAATGCCGTGGTGTTTATGGTTTCGGCGTTTTCCAGTGTCGACAATCTGAAAATGGCAGTAGAAAACGGCGCCCGGGCATTTGTAGTAAAGCCTTTTACAATCAACCGCATTCATAAGTTAGTGCAACCCTTGTTACACTAAATGCGCAGCTTTGTTACAGTCTGCTAAATCTGGTTATTGTTTGTCAAATACGAATGATTATATTGTCGGTTGGTAAACAAATCGGTAATATCAGGGTTTTAGTCACGGCAGAGTAGTAACCAATGAATATGCAGGATATGTTAGCCAACTCGGCAAAAGCGGTAAAATTGTTGAAGGCAGTATCTAATGAGCGGCGATTGCTGATGTTATGCCACTTACTTGACGGTGAGCTGTCGGTGGGTGAGTTAAATCAGAAATTAGAACTAAGCCAATCTGCTCTGTCACAACATTTGTCACTGCTACGCCGGCATAAATTGGTGAAAACCCGTAAAGCAGCGCAAACAGTGTATTACAGCCTGAACAGCAAAGAAGCTGAAGCGCTGATAGCCTTATTGCATAAGCTGTACTGCGCTGACTAAGCGAATAACAGCAACAAAAAAACCGGCAAAAGCCGGCTTTTTTGTTGGAGCTGTGTCTTAAGCAGCGCTTAATGCCTTAACATGGGCATTTAAACGAGCTTTATGACGTGCTGCTTTGTTCTTGTGGATCAGACCTTTAGAGGCCATACGATCAAGAACAGGCACCATTTTCTTGAATGCTTCAGTTGAAGCAGTTACGTCAGCAGTTAATACTGCCGCGTAGGTTTTCTTAATGAAAGTACGCATCATAGAACGTTGTGAAGCATTTTGCTGACGACGTTTTTCTGATTGAATTGCGCGCTTCTTAGCAGACTTAATGTTAGCCAAGGTAACACTCCTAAAAAACTAAACCGGACCCATCAAAGGCCGCATAATATGCCTATTTAATGGCCCGTTGTCAAATGCTTTAACGGTAAAGTCACAGATTTTAATCTGATGGCCTACTGGTAATCTGCCGCAGTAACGGGGCAAAATAGCCGCTGGCGAATAGAAGGAAGCGTAAGTGTCGGCAAAGTTATTAAAATCAGGCCTGATTGTCAGTTTTATGACGCTCATTTCCCGCGTGCTGGGCTTAATACGGGATGTAGTGGTAGCCAATTTTATCGGTGCCGGTGCAGCGGCCGATGTGTTCTTTTTTGCTAATCGGATCCCGAATTTTTTACGGCGCTTGTTTGCCGAAGGGGCTTTTTCGCAGGCTTTTGTGCCGGTGCTGGCCGAAGTGAAAGCCAAACATGGTGATGATGCAGTGCGCGAACTGCTGGCTAAAGTGACCGGTAGTTTAGGTGTAGTCGTTACGCTGGTCACCTTATTTGGCGTAATTGCCTCACCGCTGGTAGCGATGTTATTCGGCATGGGTTGGTTTGTGGAATGGTTGAATGATGGCCCGCAGGCGCATAAGTTTGAACTGGCCAGCCTGATGCTGAAAATAACTTTTCCGTATTTGTGGTTTATCAGCCTGGTGGCCTTATCCGGTGCGATATTAAATACGTATAACCGCTTTGCTGTAGCGGCCTTTACGCCGGTGTTTTTAAATATTGCCATTATTGCCTGTGCGGTATTGTTGGCGCCAACGTTAGACGAGCCGGCGCTGGCGTTAGCCTGGGGCGTGTTTATCGGCGGCGTGGTGCAATTATTGTTTCAGTTACCGTTTTTAGCCAAAGCAGGTTTGTTGGTATGGCCCAAATGGGGTTGGCGCGATGAAAACGTAACAAAAATCCGTAAACTGATGCTACCAGCGCTGTTTGGCGTATCGGTAAGCCAGATAAACTTGCTGCTTGATACGGTAATAGCGTCATTTCTTCTTACCGGTGCCGTCAGTTGGTTGTACTACTCTGACCGGCTGATTGAATTTCCTTTAGGGTTATTTGGTATTGCCATAGCGACGGTGATTTTACCGAATTTATCGCGCCACCATGCCAGTGAAAACAGCGCGCGGTTTAGCCAGACGCTGGACTGGTCTTTGCGCTTCGTCGCGCTTTTTGGCATACCAGCAATGGCTGGGCTAATGGTATTAGCGCAGCCGATTATTGCGCTGCTGTTTATGCGCGGTGAGTTTAGCCAAAACGATGTATTAATGGTGTCGTACAGCTTAATTGCCTATAGCAGCGGTTTGCTAAGTTATATGCTAATTAAAGTGCTGGCACCGGGCTTTTATGCCCGGCAGGATATTAAAACACCGGTACGTATTGGCATTATTGCTATGGTAGCCAATATGGGGTTTAACCTGCTGTTGGCGCCATTTTTAAGTTATGTCGGCCTGGCACTGGCGACGGCATTGTCGGCCAGCCTGAACGCGTTTTTATTGTACCGTGGTTTAAAACTGGCCGGAGTCTACCAACTAAGTAAAACCAGTCTGATATTTATCGTTAAACTGGTGTTTGCCAGCACTATTATGGCGGCCTTACTGTACTGGCAAACGCCCAGTCTGCAAGCTTGGTTACAACTGAGTTTTACTACTCAGCTGTGGCGTTTAAGCATGCTGTGTGGTTTAGCGGTGCTGGGGTATTTTGTAATGCTATGGCTGCTTGGAGTGCGATTGCGGCATTTTAAAGCCAATTCTGTTGCTGAAAGCAATTGATTAAGTGGTTATAATGCGCGGTTTGTAGGCAAAGGTCAGATACGGCAGGCATGGAGTTAATTCGCGGCTTACACAATATTCAGCCCCGCCATCGTGGTTGTGTGCTGACGATTGGCAACTTTGATGGTGTACATTTGGGGCATCAGGCAGTGTTGGCCAAGGTCGTTGCCATAGCCCGGCAGATGCAATTGCCCGCTTGCGTAATGCTATTTGAACCGCAGCCGCTGGAGTTATTTGCCGGCGATGCTGCACCGGCGCGCTTAACGCGGTTTCGGGAGAAATATGCGGCGCTGGCAAGTCTGGGCATAGATCGTTTGCTGTGTGTGCATTTTACGCCGGCCTTTGCGGCGCAGGCGCCAGAGCAATTTATTCAGCAATTGTTACTTAAACAACTGGGTGTTGAGCAGTTAATTGTCGGCGATGATTTTCGTTTTGGTAAAAACCGCAGCGGCAGTTTCGAGTTGCTGGCACTGGCTGCCGAGCAGCACCAGTTTGGTTTGTGCAGTACCTCGAGCTTGTTGCTGGGAGAGCAGCGTATTAGCAGTACCCTGATACGCCGGGCGCTGGCTGAAGATGAATTAACCCTGGCAGCACAGATGCTGGGACGGCCTTTTGCGTTAACCGGCCGGGTACGGCATGGCCGTAAATTGGGCCGGGATCTGGGCTTCCCGACTGCCAATGTGTTTTTATACCGGCGTAAGCTGCCGGTAGCAGGTGTGTACGCTATTACAGCCAATACCGTGTTTGGCCGTTATTATGGTGTGGCCAATATAGGTAACAGGCCGACGGTGCAAGGGCAGCGACAACAGCTTGAAGCGCATTTGTTTGATTTTAAAGGCGATTTATACGGCAGCCAGATAGAAGTGTTATTGCAGCATAAATTGCGCAGTGAACAGCGCTTTGCTGGCCTGGCCGAGTTACAACAACAAATTGCTGCTGATGTAACAGCAGCAAAAGCATTTTTTCAGCATGACGCTATTGCACATGCCACTACTGATAAGACGGAACATAACGGATGAGCGACTACAAGCATACCCTGAATTTGCCGGAAACGGCTTTTGCGATGCGCGCCAATCTGGCGCAACGTGAGCCGCAAATGCTGGCCAAATGGACCGAGGCTGATTTATACGGCAAAATTCGTGCGGCTAAAAAAGGTAAAAAGACCTTTATTCTGCACGATGGCCCTCCCTATGCTAACGGCAATATTCATATTGGGCATGCAGTTAATAAAATTTTAAAAGACATTATTGTTAAAGCAAAAACGCTGGACGATTTTGATGCGCCTTATGTCCCCGGCTGGGATTGTCACGGCCTGCCTATTGAGCTGGTAGTTGAAAAAAAATACGGCAAGCCCGGCACTAAGCTGACAGCGGCAGAATTCAGACAAAAATGCCGTGACTACGCCGCGACGCAAATTGATGCCCAGCGCACTGATTTTATCCGTTTAGGCGTGCTGGGTGACTGGCAAAACCCATACCGCACTATGGATTATGGTTTTGAAGCTAATATTATCCGTTCGCTGGGTAAAATTATCGGCAATGGCCATTTGCAGCAGGGCTTTAAACCTGTGCACTGGTGTACCGATTGTGGTTCAGCATTGGCTGAAGCCGAAGTGGAATATCAGGACAAAGTATCACCGGCCATAGATGTACGGTTTGCTGTAGTTGATGAAGCGGTAGCCGATCGCTTTGATCATCCTGAAGGCAAACGTGGTACCGGCAAGGTATCGGTAGTTATCTGGACCACTACGCCCTGGACTATCCCCGCAAACCGCGCCGTGGCATTAAATGCCAAACTGGATTACAGCCTGGTGCAGGTAGAGCAGGGGCCACTGGGCGCTGAACGCTTAATTATTGCCACGGATCTGGTTAAAGATGTGATGGCCCGTGCCGGCATTGAACACTACCACGCGCTAGGGTTTGCCAAAGGTGCGGCGCTGGAACTGGTACAGTTAAAACACCCGTTGTACGACTTTAACGTGCCGCTGATTATGGGTGAGCACGTTACTACTGACTCGGGTACTGGCTGTGTGCACACGGCGCCTGGCCATGGTCAGGAAGACTTTGTCGTAGGCAAGCAATACAACCTGGAAGTGGCTAACCCGGTAGGCGCCAATGGCGTTTACCTGCCTGATACGCCTTTATTTGCCGGCCAACATGTATTTAAAGCCAATGACAGTGTGGTAGAGGCGCTGAAAGACGCCGGCGCGCTGCTGGTACACAAAGCTTATAAGCACAGCTACCCACATTGCTGGCGGCATAAAACGCCAATTATTTTCCGTGCCACACCGCAGTGGTTTATCAGCATGGAGCAGCAAGGGCTGCGCGCCACCTCACTGGCGCAAATTGAACAAACCCGTTGGATCCCGGATTGGGGCCAACAGCGGATTGAAAAAATGGTTGAAGGCCGCCCCGACTGGTGTATTTCCCGCCAGCGTACCTGGGGTGTGCCTATTGCGTTGTTTGTTGATAAAGATAGCGGTGCTTTACATCCAAATACCCCGCAACTGATTGAGCAAGTAGCGAAGCTGGTTGAACAGGACGGTATTCAGGCCTGGTTTGATTTAGATGCTGCCACCTTGCTGGCAGATGACGCTGAGCAATACGTTAAAGTTAGCGATACGCTGGACGTGTGGTTTGATTCTGGTGTAACTCATGCTTGCGTGGTCGATGTACGTCCTGAGTTTGGCGGCGCTGATCAGGCCGATTTGTACCTCGAAGGTTCGGATCAACACCGTGGCTGGTTTATGTCGTCATTAATGACTGGCGTTAGCATTAAGCACAAAGCACCTTACAAACAGGTGCTGACACATGGTTTTACTGTGGATGCTGATGGCCGCAAGATGTCAAAATCGTTGGGTAATGTGGTATCACCGCAGGATGTGATGAATAAACTCGGCGCCGACATACTGCGCTTATGGGTGGCCACGACCGATTACACTTCAGAAATGACAGTATCGGATGAAATCTTAAATCGTGCTGCCGATAAATATCGCCGTATCCGTAACACCGCGCGCTTTTTGCTGGCGAATTTAAACGGCTTTAATCCGGCTACCGATGTGGTGCCATTTGAGCAGATGGTAGAGTTGGATCTGTGGGTGGTAAACCGTGCCGCTAAGCTGCAACAAGAAATTATCGACGCCTATGATAACTACCAGTTCCATCAGGTGAGCCAAAAGCTGATGAACTTCTGTACCGTAGAGCTAGGTAGTTTTTATCTGGACGTGATTAAAGATCGGCAGTACACCGCCCACACCAATGGTGTAGCGCGACGCTCGTGTCAGACGGCGCTGTACCATATTGCCCAGGCGATGGTGCGCTGGATGGCGCCTATTATGAGTTTCACTGCACAGGAAATTTGGCAGGAGCTGCCGGGCGAGCGCGATGAATTCGTGTTTACCGATGTTTGGTATACCGGCTTTAGCGGTTTAACCGCCGGAAAGTTTGACGATGCCTTCTGGCAGCAATTGCTGCAGGTGCGGGATGAGGTAAACAAAGTATTAGAGGCGGCACGGCGCGAAGAAAAAATTGGTGCTTCGTTGCAAGCTGAAGTGACCTTGTTTAGCTCCGCCGCATTAGCCGCAGATTTAGCCAAACTGGGCGATGAGCTGCGTTTTGTGCTGATTACCTCTACCGCACAGGTGAGCACCGCTGCTGCGCCCGCTGATGCAGTACAAACTGAGTTGGCTGGCTTAAGCGTGCAGGTATCGGCGTCAACCGCTGCCAAATGTGGCCGCTGCTGGCATCATCGCCATGATGTTGGCAGCAATGCAGCCCATGCCGAATTGTGTTTGCGTTGTGTGTCGAATGTTGAAGGTGAAGGCGAACAGCGGGCATTTGCATAATGGTGTTATTTAAACAGAGCGGTTGGCGGCTGTGGTGGCTGATGCTGTTAGTGTTAGTTGCTGATCAAATCAGTAAACAGGTGGTCATTGCCAATATGCAGCTGTTCGATTCTATCGAGCTGCTGCCGTTTTTTAACTTTACCTATGTGCGCAACTATGGCGCGGCATTTTCGTTTTTAAGTGACGCCGGCGGCTGGCAGCGTTGGTTTTTTACTCTTATCGCGGTGGTGATAAGCGGCGTGCTGGCCGTGTGGTTGGCGCGTAACAACAAAACTCAGCTTAAACTGAACCTGGCGTTGAGTTTAGTGCTGGCCGGTGCCATAGGTAACCTGATTGATCGTAGCATTTACGGCTATGTTATTGATTTCTTGCATGTCTATTATCAAAACTGGCATTACCCGGCGTTTAATATTGCCGATTCGGCCATTTGTATTGGCGCCGCTTTATTAATCTGGGACAGTTTTAGCAACAATGAGGTGAAAAAGTGACAGATGCAGTAATAGCTGGCAGCAGCACGGTAATTTTTCACTTTGATATTAAGTTATCTGACGGTAGTGCAGCAGAAAGCACCCGGGTGCATAACAAACCCGCCAAACTACAAATGGGTGACGGCAGTATTTCGCCTGCGTTTGAAGCCCAGCTTGCCGGCCTGAAAGCCGGTGACAAGAAAACTTTTACGCTGGAACCGGAAGATGCGTATGGCATGCCGAATCCGGATAATATTTACTATGTTGATCGCAGTAAGTTTTCTGCCGACGCCCCGGCTAAAACCGGCATGATTATTGGCTTTACCATGCCGGATGGCTCTGAAATGCCGGGTCTGGTGCGCGAAGTGGTGGGTGAGTCGGTGACTATAGATTTTAATCATCCGCTGGCCGGGCAGACGCTGACCTTCAGTGTTGAAATTGTACAGGTAAGCTAAGTTATGGATATTTTACTCGCTAATCCACGCGGTTTTTGCGCCGGGGTAGATCGTGCCATCAGTATCGTTGAGCGGGCGCTGGAACTGTACGAGCCTCCCATTTATGTGCGCCATGAAGTGGTACATAACAAATTTGTGGTAGATGGCCTGCGCCGCCGCGGTGCGGTGTTTGTCGATGAGCTGAACGAAGTGCCAGACGGTAATATTGTTATTTTTAGTGCGCATGGTGTGTCGCAAGCGGTGCGCGAAAATGCCAAACAGCGCGGCCTGAAGGTATTTGATGCCACCTGCCCACTGGTAACCAAAGTGCATATGGAAGTGACCCGCGCCAGCCGTAAGGGTATTGAATGCATTCTGATTGGCCATGCTGGTCACCCGGAAGTGGAAGGCACTATGGGCCAGTATGATAACCCGCACGGCGGTATTTATCTGGTTGAGTCGGCTGAAGATGTAGCAACACTGCAGGTTAAAAATCCGGCGCAACTTTGTTTTAGCAGCCAGACCACTTTATCAGTAGATGATACCGCTGATGTAATTGATGCGCTGCGTATCCGTTTTCCTGACATTGAAGGCCCGCGCAAAGATGATATTTGCTACGCCACGCAAAACCGCCAGGATGCCGTACGTGATTTAGCCAGCAAAGCCGACTTACTGCTGGTGGTAGGGGCTAAAAACAGCAGCAATTCAAACCGCTTGCGCGAATTGGCGGATAAAATGGGCTGTACCGCTTATTTAATTGATACCGCTGATGACATTCAGCAAGCCTGGCTTGATGGTGTCGCAGCGGTAGGCGTGACCGCCGGCGCTTCAGCACCGGAAGTGCTGGTGCAGCAGGTTGTGAAACAACTGCAGCAGTGGGGTGGTAAAACCGTAAGTGAAAACCCTGGCCGCGAAGAAAACGTAGTGTTTGCCATACCGGCCGAGCTGCGCTAACGATACGCCAGCCAAAAGCCGCTGCAGCACGGGTAATGTTGCGGCGGTTGCAATTTTATTAAACTAACTCTTCCCTTTTTTTCATTTCTTGTGTCTAATTACGCCAAATTTAAGGTGTTTATCCATCTAAACGCCTGTTTGAAGTGTTGCCTTGGCGGCAATTTTTTTTGAAATTGCATTGACAGCGTTGTCATGTTGCATGGATGTTGCGGGGTTGCAGTGAAGACAGTACAGGGTGTTACGCTGATAGAGTTAATGGTGGTGGTGGCGATTATCGGTATTTTGTCTGCCATCGTTTATCCGTCTTATCAACAATATGTACAACAGGGCCGGCGCTTAGACGGACAACGGGTGTTGTTAGATCAGGCGGTAATACTAGAGCGGGCCTATGCCCGTAGCGGGCGCTACCCGGAAGCGCATGCTATACCGGCACACAGTTTTTATCAGTTTAGCTATGTTGTGGCGAATGCCGGTAGCGGTTTTACTTTAACGGCACAACCTAAGTCGCCGCATAGCGACTCAGAATGTGGCACCTTAAGCATCAATGCACAGGGTGTGCGCGGCTCTGCAGGTGGCGCCAGTTGCTGGAGAGAAGCATAATGCGCCGGCAGGCGGGGTTAACCCTGTTAGAGCTGATGGTGGTAGTGGTAATAATAGCTATTACCGCCAGTATAGCCGCACCGTCTTTTAGCAGTATGATCCAGCAAGAACGCCATGCCAGGGTAGTGAATCAACTGCAGGCGCTGTACAAATATGCCCGTAGTGAAGCCACCAAACGCGAGCAGGTGATCCGACTTGCCACCAAAAATGGTCAGTTACAGGTGTTATTGGATGCACAGGTGTTACGCCAACTGGCGTTACCGCCGGAATCCAGCAGCATTAGAGTCGACGGTCTGGCAGCGCTGGATATTTTGCCGTTTGGGGCTGTGTCGTCTGCGCTGGCAATATCGGTAACTGACGGGCGCAATCTGGTGCCAAAACGCCATTTATGTGTCTGGCTAAGCGGCCAACTGGTAGTACAGGAGGCGGCTTGTGCATAAGCGCTTTAATCCACAATCAATAGCTGGCGCAGCGGGTTTCAGTTTGGTAGAAGTGCTGATTGCCATGTTGTTAGCTGCGTTATGTTTACTAGGCCTGGTGCTTAGCCAGGTAAAGGCGCTGCAGTATGCCAGCAGCAGTTTAGCCTATACCGTGGCTACAGTGCAGGTGCAAAATGCAGTAGAGCGGGCCTGGCCTGCTTTATGTGCGTTACAGCGTGCCGAGCTCAGTTACGATGCAGTGTTACAACAGCAGTGGTTGCCGTTAGCCGGTCGTGATCCACAAGGTTTTGTTGTTAGCCTGCCGACGCCGGCTGCGTTTGATTTTACCGCCACACCCTACAGTTACAGCACGCCGTTACCGGGTGCAATTCCGCTGCCGCCACCGGGCTCTGCCACACCGGCATTACCAAATAGCTTTTTGATCCAGGTTAGTTGGAACGACGCCCGCTTCAATGATAACCAGGCCAATACGCTGAATATCGATACCAGCTTTCCCTGGTTACGCAACGGTGGGGCCTGTTGATGCCTAAACATGGCTTTACACTGGTTGAGCTGATGGTAGCGCTGGCGTTGTCATCGTTATTGGTACTTGGGGTGGGGTCTGCCTTTATCAGTATTAAACAAACCGCCGGCCAAATAAAACAACTGGAAACAGCGCAAGAGGTGATCCGCAGCTCGCAAATAGTGCTGTCGCGCAGCCTGAAGCAAGCAGCCAGTGCGTTGGTGGTGGATGCTGAGCTGCTGGTAACACACAATGCGGCTACCGGCACTGTGACTGATTGCCTGGGACAAACCCAAACCGCGGCTTTTACCGAGCGTTTTCGCTGGCAGGGTGAGCTGTTGCAGTGTCAGGTTGCCGCTGGTGACTGGGTAACCTTGCTTAGCGGTATTAGCGCAGCGCAGTTTAACGTGGCAGATCAACTGGTCAGCGTCCGGCTGGCCAGCCCGGGCTTGGCGGACAATTTCCCAGCAGCAGATTTAACCGGCGATGGTCAGCCGGAACGTTTTATTCAATTAGATTTTGCCTTGAAAAGCCAGATTCTGGCAGATAATACCTAGGAGCTGCAGATGCCGGGATGCTGTAATCAGAGAGGAGTTTCGTCAGTTGTGGTGCTGTTGCTGACCTTTGCAGCCAGTTTGCTGGTGTTTACTGTGCTGCAGGATAGTGTGGTGCAGGAGCGAATGAGCGGTAATTTTCAGAAGCGGCTCAATGCTGAGTATCAGGCTGACAGAGCCAGTTACGATAGTTTCCATCGTATGAACGATGCGCTGTGGCGCAACCCGGCGGCAACGGACGCAGAGTTATTGGCTGCAGCCAGCCGCCAGCAAACAGATACCGGCGGTGGACGTGGCTTGCAAGCCCTCGGCACGGCAATAGATGCCGCAAATATATCAATTTTGACGCGTGGACAGCGATACGCCGATAGCAAGTACAGTAATCAGGCATTATTACGCAAACATTTGGCTACGGCACCGGCACTGGCATCACCCTTTAGCCATGGCATTACCGGCTGTGATGGTGTGCTGTTAAATGGTAGTGGCCTGATAGACAGCTATGACTCAGCGGACGGCGCCTATAACCGCGCCGGCGCCAGTAATAATGCCACTGTGCGTACTTTACGCAGTACTGCCGATATTAGCCTTACCGGCAATGCGCCTATTTTTGGTGATGTTTTGTCAACCAACAACATAGTGATCAGTGGCTCATCTGCCATCAGTGGCAAAGTGCATAGCAATGGCAGCATTACGCTAAGCGGTGGCAGTGAAATAGGTGGGGGTATTTTGGCCGGAGCCGCCTATAACCAGTCCAGTGGCAAGGTTTTGGCCAATATTCATGCCAATGGCAATGTCAGGATCACGCAGGGCATTGTTGGCGGCCATATCCGCACCAGGGGGCATTATTATCACGAAGGCCTGAGTGTGCCGGGCGAAGTGCGTGCTAATGGCAATATTGAAATGAAGCAAGGCCAGGTGGCGGGAGGCATTCGCACTGTTGGCAATGTCAGCCTGATCAGCTGGAGCAGCAATATGTTTAGCGGCGGGGTACATGCAAGTGGCAATATTAACCTGACCACCTCAGTTAACAGCCCGATCACTGCTGACGATCTGCGTTATGGTGGCACAGCTACGGTGCCGAATGTCGTGGCGCATTATCGCACGGCACCTTACTATCAAACGCCAGCGCCTTTTATCAGCAGTGTAGATGTTGTTGCCGAAGTACCGATAGAAAATACCACAGTGCCGCCGGAAGACGAGGCTTATGTCAGCTGTGATCCGCTGAACATTGCTGAGCACAGCAGTCGCCTGGCAGAGCAGGCCACGGAGTTGCCTGTGCTGTCGCTGACGACCCTGCCGGAGGTTTATACGCTGACACCACTTCTGGGGCAATATAATACCTTGGGCAGTGGCCGCAGTCAGCTTAGACTGACGCCACAAAATCTGGCTTTTTTAAACCGGCAACAGGCGGTTTATAGCCTGCAGAGCCTGACGATAGGCGGCAATTTTTATATCAGCGGTGGTCATGTGACCTTGTTCGTCGCCGGTGATGTTAGCCTGTCGGGTGACAGCAGGTTAACCATTGCCGAAGGGAGTTCTTTAACCCTGGTGGTGCGCGGTAAATTTAGCGTTGGTGCCTCCGCCAGGGTGATAACGCCTGTCGCCGGTGTTGGCGTCGACGGAGTACCGGTGTTTTCAGTCTATTCAGATTATAGCGGCGCTGATGGTATAACGCTGTCTGGCGCATCCGATCTGTATGCGGCTATTTATGCCCCCTTAACCGATGTCAAAGTGCAGGGCAGTGGTCAGTTGTTTGGCTCAGTGCTGGCGAAGACGGTTGCCGCTACCGGTGCCGGCGGTATCCACTATGATGAAGCACTGGGTCGGGCCAAAGTGGGCAATGGTAATAATGGCAGCTCTGCGGTAAGACGTATCAGTTTTATTGGCTGGTCTGCTTCGCAGAGCTAAACTTCGGACAGGTTCCAGCACAGCAGGCGTTATTAGCTGATCCGCAGTACCGGCACCACAGTGCGCCACTATTAACTTTGTTAAGCCAGTCGGTGTATTATGCTGTTTATGCCAACTATTGTGGATAAACAGATGTACCTGCAATGGGCTTTGCCCGCGTTACAGCTACCGTATTTATGCCATGGCCGCTTTTTACTGCGCTGTGCTGTGCTGGCACAGGCGGTAGCGGTGGTACTGGCATTTGCGCCGGGCACACACCATGAGCTTTGGCTTAGGTTGGGGTTAATCAGTTTATTCGTGCACTGGGTGGCATTGTTAACGACCTTGCTGTTTTGCCTGCTGCGCAACAGGTTAAATCGCTTAACGCCACTGAATATATTACTAAGTTGTAGTGGTATTTTTTTGCTGCTAACAGTGCTGGTAAGTGTTTTGGCGCATAGCGGTTTTGCCAGCGGTCATGCCATGTTTAGCCAAAGTTTGCTTGGTTTTACCCTGGGTAATCTGATGGTGGCGTTAATTGTCGCTATTATCGCTATGCAGTTTTTTATTATGCACAGCGAGCGCAGTATTCAACTGCAAGCGCAAAGCAAAGCTGAGCTTACTGCCTTGCAAGCCCGTATTCAGCCACATTTCTTATTTAACAGCCTTAATACTGCCGCTGAATTAATTCATGTTGAGCCGGCCGCTGCTGAGCAGGCACTGCTGGATCTATCTGCGCTGTTTCGTGCCGCTTTGCATGCCGGTGAAATGGTCACACTGCAAGACGAGCTCACTCTGGCAAAGCAGTATTTGTCGTTGGAGCAATGGCGTCTGGGTAAGCGCATGCAAGTGCAGTGGCAACAACCTGACAATCTGGCTGCACTGAACGTACCGGCATTAACTGTGCAGCCACTGCTGGAAAACGCCGTGCGCCATGGCATAGAAAGCTGCGCGCAAACGGCTACCCTGCAGGTGGACATTTTGCAAAGCAGCCAGTCAGTCACTATCGTTATTGTTAATCCGTTCAATTTAAAACCCCCAGGCCGCGCCAGCAATGGCATAGCGCTGGATAATATTCGTCAGCGTTTGCAGTTGCACTATGGTAGTGCAGCGCAGTTAAGCCAGAGTGTGGTAAATGGTTTGTTTCGCGTGAAGCTGGTTATTCCGCTACAGGCTGAGGCGGGCTAATGCGTATACTGATTGTTGATGATGAACCATTGGCCAGAGCCCGGCTAAAACGCCTGTTAGCGCAGCTACCCGAGCATCAGTGTGTAGCCGAAGCTGAAAATGCCAGCCAGGCTCTGCAACAAATTAAACAACTGCAGCCTGATTTAGTGCTACTGGATATTGCTATGCCAGAGCAAGACGGTATCAGCCTGGGCACAGATATACTGCAACTGGCAGTACCACCGGCGGTTATCTTTGTTACCGCTCACCCGCAACATGCGCTGGATGCCTATCAGGCCAGCCCGGTGGGCTACTTGTTAAAGCCGGTTGCTGCCGAAGCACTGCAAAATGCATTGCAAAAAGCCGGTACGCTAACCCGGGCGCATCTGGAGAAAAAAACAACAGAGCCAAAACTCAGTTATGTACTTGGCGGCGTTAAACGCCAATTGGCGCTCAGTGATATTTATTACTTTACCGCCGATGACAAGTATGTGCGGATGGTGTTTAAGCAGGGCGAAGCCCTGATAGAGCAAAGCCTGGTGCAATTGCAACAGCAATTTCCGCAACTTTTGCTACGCATTCACCGGCGCACTCTAATTAATAAAGCCTACTTTGCCCGTTTGCTCAGTCAGGATGGGCGCCACTGGGTGCTGCTAACTGGCTGTGCTGACAAACTTGAAGTCAGCCGCCGTGAAGTGGCGACACTGCGTGACAGCCTGATGTAACTGTCCTACCTGCCGTTTATCCGGCAATACTACCGTTTGTCCAAAAAGCAGTTTGCCTGAAAAACATTCAGCAGTATGGTTTAGCTATAAAATTCCGCTAAAACTCTGAGTTGATTTTGATATGACTAAAGCTGGATGTAAAAAAGCGCCTATAGATGGTCTGTGGGTGGCTGTGGTGCGAGGTTTTACACTTGTTGAACTGATGGTTGCCATGGCGGTGCTGGCTATTGTGTCTGTGGTAGCTATACCGGCTTTTGGCAACCTGATTTCGTCTAATCGGTTAAATGCTCAGGCGAATGAGTTTTTATCGGCTATAACCTACGCCCGCTCAGAGGCGATACGGCTTAATCGCAATATTGTTTTTTGCAATACTACTGATGGTGCTACCTGTAACGCTGACACTGGTGTATGGACGCAATGGTTGGTGTTAGATCCAGGAAACGGCGTGCTGCAAACGTCATTAACTCTTAGTAACAAAGTTAAAGTTCTGTCTGATGCCGGAATGGACAATGACACTATCGTTTTTACCTCTATGGGCTTGGCTAGAAACGCCATTAATAACCGCTTGCCGTTGACCAGTATTATTCGTGTGTGTTTGGAGGAAAGCGCAGTAAACCCAAATGTGCGTGATTTGTTGGTCAGTAGTGGCGGACGAGCTGTGATTAATCGTTCTAACAACAATGGTACTTGTAGCAGACCGGAGGTTTAAATCATGACAAAGTTTCCTATCGTGAATCTGGCCAGGCAACGTGGCGTGTCGCTGCTTGAAGTAATGATAGCGGTGTTAGTACTTGGTATCGGTTTGTTAGGTGTTGCCGGTGTGCAAACCGCCAGCCTACGCAACGTGCAAAGTTCATACGAACGCTCACAAGCGGTAATCTTAATGGATATGCTGGCTGAAACCCTGCGTGCTGATGCCCGAAATGCCAGGCTTGGTAATTACAGTGTTGCCTGCGATCACGAAGCGTTAAAAGCCTGGACGGCAATGGTTAGAAATGCACTAAATAATACTGAAGCTTGTGTTGATATCGACTGGGATGCGGCGCAAAGCGTTTACACTCTGACGTTAAGTTGGACTGATGGTCGTATTGCTATAGGTGGTGCGTCATCATTGTCGCTGCAGGTGGCACCATGACAATAACTACCAATAATAATTTGCAAAGCAAAGTACAGCAGGGTTTTACCTTGGTGGAATTGATGATAGCTCTGGCATTAGGGCTGATATTGCTTGGTGGGGTGATAGGTGTGTTCCTGGCTAATCAGGAAACGAATCGGGTTAACAATGTATTAAGCCAGATGCAGTCTAGCGGCCGCTTATCGTTCCAATTGTTAGCGCGCGATCTAAGAAGTGCGTCCTTCACCGGTTGCGGAAATAATATTGAAGTTGTTAACGTTAGCAGCGCTTTTAACGTCGCTAATGCTGCCTGGGCTAATTGGGTGGGTGGTGTTATTGGATTTGAAGGGGCTTTGCCGCAGGTTGCGGGTATCACTCCTTTAGCTAATACGGATGTTGTTCGGCTGATGTATGGTGCAGGTAACGGCGTCACAGTGTCAGGACATGATGTCGCAACCAGTACCTTTACGGTAAATGCTAATCCTCTGTTAAATGGCCTTACTCCAGGTACGTTGGCTTTAGTTTGCGATGGTAATGCAAGGGTGGCCATGTTTGAAGTTACGGCAGCAACAGCAGCTGCAGGCGTTACGCCACCTTTAGTACAACATCAGCAAGGCGCAGGCAGCAATGTCAGTGGCTTTCTTGGTGAGCCGTTAAATTCGCCATTAACTATTGCACTGGGCGGTATGATAATGCCGTTGGAGTCTGTGGCCTGGTTTGTTGCACCAAATAATGTTGGAGGTAATTCGTTGTATCGGGCCTTTGTTATAAATGGTGCAGAAGTCGCTGATGAAATAACCAGTGGCGTGACCGATTTACAATTTGAATATGAAGTGCTGGTCAATACGAATCCGCCGGGGGTTTGGCGCACAGCAACTAATGTTGCTGCTGATGATTGGGAAAGGGTTATAGGTGTTCGTGCAACTTTAGTTATGGACAATGGTAATGCCATGTCTGCCAACCTGAATACCTTTAACTATATGGCCGCTAACAGAAACAGGATGCAATAAGATGAAGTCTGTTAAATCGCAGCAGGGTGTAGCACTGGTTGTTGGTTTGTTGTTATTGGTAGCAATTACTTTGTTGGCCGTATCGTCAATGCGTGATAGTGCGGTGCAAGAGCGTATGACATCAAACCTGACGGAACGTGAGTTATCGTATCAGTTGGTTGAAGCCACTATGGTGTTTGTACAAAATCAGGTTAATGTTGCTAACCCTTTTGCACTGTGCGGGGGCGGCACTCGAGGATTTTACTGTACGCCAGATCCTGCACTTGCTGATCGTTGGACAGTTGCGGCGACAGAGTGGGGCAATAATGGCCCGGTGCATCCACAGGTGGGTGGCGCCGAGTTTATCGCTGAATATATGGGGCAGTGGGCTAACCCAGCCGATCCAGACTGCGCTAATCCAGGTCAAGGGGCGGTTTCTTCTGACTGTCTGAAGGATAGTTGGCGCATTACAGTGCGCACAACCGCAGCACAGGGCGCTAATGTAATGCTACAAAGCGTTTTTCGTTTATAACGGTAAGAGGTGAATGATGAAGTCGAACAAAGATTTAAGCTGGCTGGCATTTACTCTAAGCCTGATATTTGGCATTAGTACAGCCAAAGCAGCAGTAGATATAGCTGAAGCACCGCTACAAACCGGTAGTGCAGTGGCGCCGAATATTTATTTTGTATTGGATGACTCCGGCTCTATGCAATGGGAAGTTATGCCGGATGACTATGTGTATGTTAACGGCACTATTCAGGGCTACTTATTCCCAATTCCATCAGAAATGTATGGTGGTCTGAACCATTTTGACAGGCGTATCCCAACGTTCGATAGTGATAATATCCACAATGTGATTAAACGCTCGTCAGAAATCAACAAGGTATTTTATAACCCGGTTGCTAATTATACCCCCTGGAAGGAATGGAACAACCAGAGTATGGGAGATGTCGACCCAACTAAGGCCCCCTGGGATCCTAAAGATACTGACCCAGGAACTATAGATCTGACGACAAAAAAGAGTTTTGATCGCTGGTATTACAGCACATCCAACCTGGGTCAGCGCGAGGTATCAAATAGTAGTAAGGATTATTGGCCTATTACTTATTATGTGTATAAAGGCTCGGGCAATGCAGAAGAAATAAAAAATTATACCGGTTATCAGATCCGCGGTAACAAAGCTTACACCCGGGATATGAGCACTTTAACCGGCTGGCAGGAGAAAACATCTAAATTTACCTGGAATACCACTGAAACGATCGATGGCAAAGTGGTATCTAAAACTATTAGTCGTACTATAGCTGAAGAAAAACAACATTTTGCCAATTGGTTTAGTTATTACCGCTCACGTATTTTGGCCGCACGAGCAGGCACCAGTGATGCGTTTGCTGCTGTTCCTGAAGGTTTTCGGATCGGGTTTAAAACTCTGTCAAGTGATAGCAGCAAAACACTGAAAATTCCTTTGCCGTCACTGGCAGATATTGAAACGGGTACTTTCAGTGGGGCAAGCAAGGCAAACTGGTTTAAAAAGCTATTTGAAGTGCCAATGAATAACTCAACGCCACTGCGTAATGCGCTCAAGTGGGTGGGCGAGGAATACAAAAGCAAAGATTCTACAGGTCCCTGGGGTCCAGGTATAGGCGATAGTCAGATTAGCTGTCGGCAGTCATTTGCGATTTTAACTACTGATGGTTATTACAATGGGCCCTCACCAGGTGTTGATAATGTTGACAAATCCAACGGTCCATTACATGAACATCCTGAAGACGACAAGAAAGATTTTCAGTACAAAGCAGAGGAACCTTATAGCGATAATTTCTCTGATACATTGGCTGATGTTGCGATGAAGTATTGGATGAACGATCTGCGCGATGATTTAGATGACAATGTGCCAGTAGCACGTGAAAGTAAGAATCCGGCTTTTTGGCAGCACATGGTTACCCATGGCGTGTCACTTGGTGTTAAAGGCACCAAAGATCCGAAAAAAGATACACCGGGTAACTGGAAAGACCCACAAGCTGGCAATGGCGAAAAAATTGATGATCTATGGCATGCAACAGTTAACGGCCGAGGCGAGTTTATTGCTGCAAGCAATCCAACAGAATATAAAACTGCAATTAATGATATTCTTAAAGCAATAAGAGATGTCACTTCTACTTCGTCTAATCTGGCAGGCTCCACTACGTCACTTGAAACCTCAACCGGTTTGTTTCGCGGACGTTTTAGCAGTGGTGATTGGTCTGGTGATTTAGGCGCATTTGATTCAAACAACAATTTCAAAGAAACCTGGTCGGCGGCAAAGCAACTGGATGGCCGCGATTACACTACTAGAGCGATTTATTTTGGCAGCACAGCAACAAGTGCTTTGAAGTTTATTGAAGCAAATGTTTTAGATTCGGTGTTGTCAGATGATCAAGTTAATTTTATTCGGGGAGATAGAAACAAGGAGCAAAAAGAAGGTGGAACATTCAGAAACCGTGGTTCTGTGTTAGGTGATATTGCTCATTCAACCCCGTTGTTGGTTGAGGGGATAATCAACCGAAACTATCAGTTGTATAGTTGGGGGGCTGGTTATGAGGATTTCCGACAACAAATGTTCGATAGGGTTGGTACAGTCTATGTAGGTGCCAACGATGGTATGTTGCATGCCTTTGATGCTAAAACTGGCGATGAGCGTTTTGCTTATATTCCTCGTGGCGCAGTAAGTAAATTAGCCGCGCTGACTTCTCCAGAGTATCTGCATACATATTATGTAGATGGCTCACCGGTTGTTGCTGACATTCAAAACAGCTCTGGCAGTTGGAAAAGTGTATTGGTAGGTACCATGGGGCGTGGTGGCGAAACCATATTTGCTTTAGATGTAACTGATCCAAAGTCTTTTGACGAAAAAAGTCTGCTTTGGGACCACTCATATACAGCCTTAGGTAAAACGACGAGTAAGCCGCTAATTGCCAGATTAAGCAACGGCAAATGGGCCGCAATAATAGGTTATGGTTACAACAATAAAAAGGCCTCTCAAGGTGGTTTATTGGTTATTGATGTAAGCAACGGTAACGTGTTGTGGGAGATTGACTTGCCAGCCGGCGTTGGTGGCGATAATGGCTTAGGCCAAGTTGAAGGCTGGGACGCAGATGGCGATGGTAATTTGGATTGGGTGTTTGCCGGTGATCTGCATGGCAATATCTGGAAGTTTGATTTATCAGTCGCTGATCCACAGGCTAATGGCATTGCCTATGGTGGTAAGCCTCTATTTACTGCTACATCGGAAACTGGCACCAAGCAATCTGTTACCGGGGGCATTTCCTTGGCTAAGGAGCAGGGCACCGGCCAGCTATGGGTGTATTTTGGTACTGGCAGAATGTTATCTAATGCCGACCCCATTAATACTGAACAACAGTCATGGTATGGTATTAAAGATGGCAGCATGATTATTGATCGCAAATCACAGTTAGTTGAGCGAGATTTAACCAATGTAGGTACTGATGCGCGGGTAATTGAAGAAGCGACGAGTAACGACCTTGCCGCTAAACGTGGTTGGGTGATTGATCTGCTAGATGCCCGTGAAAGAATTGTGCAGAAGCCGCAACTTCGTACTGCTAACTTAGGATCTACTCGTGTCAATACTTTGGTTGTTGCTTCTACTGTACCCACCAGTGACTTCTGTAGTCCGTCATCTGATGGTTGGGTTATGGCTATAAACCCTTTTACCGGGGGTAAACTAAAAGTGCATTATTTTGACCGCTCTGGTGACAAGGAATTTGATGATAAGGATGCAGTCAAAGATCCTGTTACTGCCAAAGATACGGTAGCTTCAGGCGTGAAATTTGACGGAATGCAGGGTGATATACTTATTGTTGAGCAAACTGGAACTGTTACAACTTTGGAAAATATGGGTATTAATACTGGTGCAGTAGTTGGCAGGGTATCCTGGCGGGAGATGTCAAATTGATTACGCTGAATAACACATCAAATAGTAAAAATGCGGGCTTCTCGTTGATAGACGTGATGGTTGTTGTGGTGATAGTAGGCATATTGGCGTCCATCGCTTTGCCGTCTTATCAGCGCTACGTTATCAGTTCTAACCGTGCTACTGCCACTGCCTGTTTAACAGAGTTAGCGCAGTTTATGGAGCGGACCTACACACAAAATATGGGCTACAATCCAAATGGCTTTACTCTGCCGCAGTTGCAGTGCCGCACGGATTTAGCTGAGCGCTATACCTTTGTGCTAGGCAACCATAATGTCAGAACTTATACGCTTTCTGCACAACCAACATCAATACAAAAAGATACGGATTGCGGCACCTTAACACTGGATCAGGCAGGTCGAAAAGGTGCTGCCGGTGGTTTTAACGCTACTACGGTTAGAAAATGTTGGTAAATTAAATTTGATCTTTTGAAATAATGTTGTAACTTTAAGGTTAAATTAAAACCTTGGGCATATGGATATGCGGTTACAACATGGCTTTACCCTGACGGAGGTACTGGTAACCCTACTGGTACTTAACATCGGTTTACTTGGTGTATTGGCGGCACAGACACTGGCTTTAAAGCAAGTGCGTGACGCCACTTACCGTACTCAGGCGCTGGCGCTTGGTAATGCGCTGGTGCAGGAAATGCAAAGCAACAGTGCCTTGGCCAATGTTATAGGTTCAGGTCTACATCTGCAGTCAGAAATTCCAGCCGCACCCGAGTGTTCTCCTACCCAACCCTGTACTGCTAGCCAGGTAGCTGCAGTGCAACTACAACAATGGTTTGAATTGTTAAAACCTGAAGCGGGTGCACCGCTGCCTGATGCTGAATTTTGTTTGCAGCAGTCGGGTGGGGCTGTATCACTTGCTGTTAGCTGGCGCTCTGTTAGCCAAACGCAGCAAGGCCGTGCCCAGGGATGTCAGCCGGGAGCGGGGCGTAGTCACTTTGTCATTGCTGCAGGTTAAGTTATGCACAAATGTAAAGGGCTTACCTTAACTGAGCTGATGATAGCGCTGCTGCTGGCGACGTTTTTACTCGGTGTTACTTTTACCGCTTTTGGCAGCCTTAGCCGGTCTGTACGGCAAACCCAGCAATTGGCACAGTTGCAGCAAAATGCCCAGCTAGTGATGAATTTACTGCACAATGAACTGGCAAACGTTGGCTTTTGGGGCGGCCGCTCAGATCTTGATGACATATTGCAGGCCGCCGCCTTAGCGCCGCCTATAGCTGACTGCGCTAAAGCAGGGCTTGATAGCGGTAGCTTTCCACGGCCAGGGCAGTCTTTTGTAACCTTGTATGCCGAGAAAGTGCAGCCGGGCCGGCCGTTGGATTGTGTAAGCCAGCCGATAGCCGGCTCTGAATTACTGCAGGTTAAACGCTTGCTTGGGCAATATGCTGTGCCTGCTGCTATGCGGCAAAACCGTTTTTATGTTGAAACCGACTGGCAACATGCCCGCTTTGTCGATAGTGGCAGTGCCGAGTTAAACCCGGCGCTGGATTATTTTCCGTATCAGCACTTGGTGCTCTATCTGCAAACCCAGCAACATGACGATACAGAGGTGCCGGTATTAATGCGCAAACGGCTGGCCAGAAGCAACAGTGGCCAGGCGGTGATTAGCACCGATTCTGTGCTTGATGGCGTTGAACGAATGCATTTTCAGTTTGGGGTGGATGCCGATGGTGATGGCAGTTTGAATTACATGTTACCCACCGAACAAATGACAGCAGAATTGTGGCAAAGAAACGCTGTTGTCAGTCTTCGTTATCATATTTTATTACGCTCAACTCAGCCGGATAGCCATTACCGCAATAACCAGACTTATCAATTGGGTGTGCACCGCTTTACCGCACCTGATGATCATTATCGTCGTTTGCTGATAAGCAATAGTGTGTATTTCTCCAACGCAACTTTGAACTGAGGTGGCCGATGACAAGGCAAGGCGGTGCAGTACTACTAATTTCGTTAATTCTACTAATGGTAATGAGTTTACTGCTGACGGCGATGTTAACGGTGACTCAGCTAAGTCATAAAAGTGCGTTGGCGGCACAACAGCAACTTCAACTTTCGCAACAGGCGCTGCAGCAACACCTGGCTGCGTTGCCTGTTGCCGGGCAGGCCATACCGGTACAATTGTTGGCGCAATGTCCTGGTGCTTATGCCGGCTGGAGTGAGGGCGTGTTGCAGTGTGCTGTTATTCGTTACGAGTCGCAGCAATTTAGCGCTAATCGTCAGGCTTTTATCGAATATTCCAGCTTATTGCTGCTGCAAAATCTGGCAGAGGAGTGAGTCTATGTCTGGTTGGAGAGCTCTGCTGTTTAGTTTTCTTGGGCTGTGTTTTCCGCTGCAGGCGTGTTTACAGTCAGCCGCTGAGCCGGTTAATGCTGTATTGGCTGCAACCATTTTAGGCGCTGAACCTCGCCAGGTGGTTATTTATAATAATCTCAGCCTGGCGACGCCCACAGCGGCAGGTGTATTGGCTTTGTACAATGCCAATAATCTGCAGTTGCTTGACCAGTTGCAGCGATGGCCCGTTACCGGTGGCCAAATCGGTGCAATTCTGGCCCAGCCAGCGGTTCTGGATAATAACTATGACGGTATTGCCGATGCTGTGTACCTGATAGATGCCGCTGGCCTGCTGTGGTTTGTTGGGCTGGGCCGCAGTGGTTTTGCTGCACCTGAACTGATAGCCGATTTTTCTGGCTTGGGGTATAGGTTTGAGCAGCCATTGCAATTGATTAAAACCCGTGCCCCGGCGCTTTCAGGCCAGTTACAGTATCAAGTTACCCTGCTGCTAACCGCGTCTGATAGCCAGCAAAGTAGTATTGTAATTGCGTTAAAACATCGCCCGCAGCGCGCTGCTGTGGCTGTGTTATCTGATTTAACAGATCGCAGCAGTATAGCCGCAGAAGAGCAACGTCATGGTATAGATGAGCAGCTTTGGATGGCAATGCAGCAATCATCTGGCTGGTATGTCAGACTGCCACGGCAACTTATCAGCAAACCTCAGGTGTATGCTGGTGTCGTCTATCTGTTGTCAGCTAAGGCTGGTACAGCAGACTCAGACTGCACATTGGCTGCAGATGCGGCGCCTTTACTGCATGCTTTGCATCTGCATCATGCCGGCTTGGTGTATACGCAACGTGCCAAGCCGGTAGCACTGCAACAAAGTGGTGAGCTGGCACTTGAGCAAAGTGAACATGCTGGCTTGCAATTGGTATTGCAGCGTGGCGAATTAAAGCAGTCGTTAGAAACGGAATTGCAGGCGATATCTGCCGAGTGCGCAGATTGCACCGAGCCGCTAACGGCGGCGCAGTTTCCGCAGTTGATCAGGCTAGCCACTTTTCAGACTGAATATGGCGCACACTAAGATGCAGCTGGCTAAACCGCAACATGCGTTTACTTTGCATGAGGTGATGGTAACGGTAGCCATAGTGGCGATTCTGGTGAGCATTTGTTATCCGTCGTATCAGCGCTATGTGCTACGCACCTACCGGGCGGAGGCCAGCAGCCAATTATATATGTTGGCGAATGCGCAGGAGCAGTATATTGCTGATTATGGCCGCTACACGGCCGATTTCTCGCTGCTGGGCTGGCAAAGCTTGCAGCAGTCTGGCCGTTATCGCTATCAGATTACACTGGAAGCTGAAGCTCAGGGCTATCTGTTAAGTGCGACAGCTATAGGTTTGCAGCAGGCAGATTCGGACTGCGCCGAATTCACGCTTAACCATTTTGGTCAGCGTAACGTGCAAAGCCCGCAGTACTTGAGTTGCTGGCATTAGGGTTTGTCTGACGGCGCTCTGCACTTTGTCGCTCGTCGCTTATGGAGAATGACTAAACTTCGCTCCCCGTCTCGCGTTCAGAACGCCGTCAGAGCGAACAAAATGTAATCTCGACATGTCAACAAGCCCTAGTGTGCCGGGCAAGCGGTGGTTTGATGGCTTAAGCGGTTACGCCCCGCCTGGTTAAGCACCAGGCGAAAATGCCAGTCGCTGCCTGCTTTGCCACAATAATAAAAAGTGCCGTTTTCAAAGCCATTTAAACTGCCATCACGGCGAAAAGTGAGCCGTTCGCGGTTATACAGTAGTTTGTGCTGCTGAGCCGGCGGTGCAATTTCACGTAGTAACTTGCTGTCATTGCTGCCAGGGTACAGCAGTGATAGCTGTAACGGTAGTTGCTGCCAATTATTCTGACACTGGCCAGCCTGTTGTGGGCATAATTGCACCGGCAAGTTACTGCTGGCTGCGGCAACCCGGGCAAAGGCCAGATGCTGACTAAACTGACGCATATAGGCCTGAGCCCGCTGAAAGTCGATAAAAGCAGCCATAGCCGGTACGGCGATAGTCGCCAGCAAAATGAGAACGGCCAGAGTTACCATGAGTTCCGGCAAACTAAATGCCCGTTGTTTATAAGCCCGCATAGCTATTCCTTGCTTTTTGGATACAGCAATAAGTATGGTTTAATTTTTGTAAATTAAAAGCTGCATTAAGGTTTTAATGCAGCCTGTTTTAGCGCGGGCTAAAGGCGATGTTAATCGTAAATAGTAGGAATTGGCTGGCGCTTATGCTGTGTTTTCAAATAGATAGCTATCAGCCTGTCGCTAACTTCTTTTGCTACTGTCTTGGCTTCAAGAAAATCATCAATTTGTTCATAGCTCAGACCCAGCGCGGTTTCGTCGGCTTTTTGTGGTGCCAGGCATTCTAAATCTGCCGTTGGCACTTTGCCCACTAATATGTCCGGAGCCCCCAGCGTTTTGCCCAGCAAGCGTACCTGGCGTTTGCTTAAGCCAAACAACGGAGCCAGATCACAGGCGCCATCGCCCCATTTGGTGTAAAAGCCGGTAATATTTTCGGCGGAATGATCTGTGCCTAACACCAGCCCACCGAGCAAGGCGGCAATATGATACTGCACTACCATCCGGCTACGCGCCTTTACATTGCCTTTGGCAAAATCGGCCTGTGCTGCTGTGGCCGTCGCCAGCCCCATCGCGGCCATCGCACTCCAGCTTGCCTGATGAATAGCATCGGCGGCAGCTTGAATGTTAACCGTGATAGCTTTGCTCGGCTGAATAAAATCGACAGCCAGTTGTGCTTCTGCTTCGTCTTGCTGGGCTGCATACGGCAGACGCACGGCAATAAATTGATAGCCGCTATCGCCTTGGTTCAGTTCATTTATGGCCAGCTGTGCCAACCGGCCACAGGTGGTGGAATCTATGCCACCACTAATTCCCAATACCAGTGTCTTCATGCCTGAGGCTATCAGGCGTTGTTTTATAAAATCTACCCGACGGCGAATTTCAAATTCCGCGTCGATCTGCGGTAACACCCGCATTTCGGCAATAATCTGTGCTGCATTCATTCCTGTTAAGCCTCTGCTGAGAATATTTGCCTATCTTACCGTGCTTTACCCTTGCCGGATCAAGTGATTCTTCAGCATTAACTGCTGAACCACCACCTGGCTTGTATTATACTGCCAGCAATACTGCGGCTTAACCAATAGGAACGATAATGAAAAAAATTGAAGCGATTATTAAACCTTTCAAGTTGGATGATGTGCGCGAAGCGTTGGCCGATATTAACGTTACCGGCATGACGGTAACAGAAGTAAAAGGCTTTGGCCGGCAAAAAGGCCACACCGAGCTTTATCGCGGCGCAGAATACATGGTGGATTTTTTACCCAAGGTTAAGCTGGAAATTGTTGTAGCTGACGATCAGGTAGAGCGCTGTGTTGAAGCCATAATGAAAACCGCACAAACCGGGCGCATTGGCGATGGTAAGATTTTTGTCTTCGATGTGGAGCGGGTGGTGCGTATCCGTACTGGCGAAGAAGATGAGGATGCGATATAACAGGGTCCATGTTTAATTAACGTTGGTTTGCGATGCGTACAGGTGTTTTAAGCGCGTTGTTGCTTCTGAGTGCTAGCACAGGGTTGCTTAGTGCTTGTAGTTCAGTGCAGCAGGCTCCCGCTAAGACTGCAGTTTTACCCTATTCCAAATTGTTGCAATCAGCAGTTGCACCTGTGCCGACGCTGGAAGATATTTTTTCATTATCAGCACAGCAGCAAGCTGAGTTTCTCGCTTACTTCCATGCTCCTGAGCAGCAACATATTGAAGCCCATCGTCGGGTGTATAATTTTTTGGAACGGCATTTGTCGGGTTTTGACTACCAGGGTAATAACTACACGGCCTCAGAAGCTTATGCCCTAAAAAGTGGCAATTGTATTTCACTGGCTGTACTGACTAAAGCTTTAGCTGATTTAGCCGGAGTGGAAATAGAGTTTCAGACTATAGTGTCGGCGCCGGTTTACAGTATTAAAGATGATTTTATGCTGTCGTCCGATCATGTCAGAACGTTTTTGTATAATCCGGATTTCGTAGCACAAAAGGGAGAAATCTACTTTAGCAAGCCGTCAATAGTAGTTGACTATATGCCTGCGGCTGGAGATATAACGGGCCCTCGAATATCACAGCATACTTTTATTGCTATGTTTTACCGTAACCTTGCTGCAGATGCATTGTTGGCAGAACAATATCAGCAAGCTTTGGCATTGTTGAAAGTGGCATTGGAATATGCCCCTTCGTATGGGGCTATTATCAATTTGACAGCTTTAGTGCACCGACATCTGGATGAGACGGTGCTGGCAGAGCAGTATTACCGTTATGGTTTAGATATATCAGCAGATAAAGCCACATTGATTAGTAATTATGCATTGTTAAAACAAAGCAAGGGAGATACCGCAGCTGCTCAGCTACTGTTACAGTCTCTGATATCGCTTGATGAGCACGATCCTTATCTATGGTATCTGTTTGGTAAAACAGCACTGCAACAACAGCAATATACTGACGCCATCACATTCCTAAAAAAAGCTGCAGAGCAAGCGCCATATCTACATCAGCTGCAATTAGAGCTGGCTTTGGCTTACTACCGCAATAGTCAGTCAGAGCTGGCACGTCAGGTGCTGCTAAAAGCCTCTGAGTTAGCACCGGTTAATTTGCGGCCACGCTACTACGCCAAATTGGAAGCAATCAAATTACGCCGGCCTGCAAACTAGTTATGCGTTGTATATTACTGTTGTTATTTCTCGCTGTGGCGGGGGGCCTGCAAGCCCGGGTATTAACCGATATACAGCAATTAAGTGCAGCTAGTATGCAGGGCCGGAAAACCGCAACGGCAGGTGCTGAGCTTGCCAGACAGTTTATTAGCCAACGCTACAGCGAATTGGGTTTGCAAACTGTTGGCGATGGTTATCAGCAAAGCTTTGTTTATTCCCGTTTACCACAAAAAACCGGCGTTAATGTTATCGGGGTTGTGCCTGGTTGCCGTTATTCACAACACTATATTGCGGTAACGGCGCACTATGACCATTTAGGTCAAAGTGGCGGTAAAATTTATCATGGTGCAGATGATAATGCATCGGGTGTTGCAGCGATGCTGGAGTTGGCCGCGCGCTTAACACAAAGTTGTCCGGTATATTCTTATATTTTTATTGCTACCGATGCTGAAGAAAGCGGCCTCTATGGCAGTAAAGCCTTTGTTGCTGCACCAGCGGTGCCACTGAGTAATATCCTGCTAAACCTGAATCTGGATATGATTAGTCGCCAAGACAAGCGCGGCAAACTATATCTTACCGGCGCCAGACGATATCCGGCGCTTATTGCAGAGTTGGAACAAAACTACAGCAAATTGCAGTTTCTGCATCACCGCGGCCTGACGCGCTCACCACGTGATAGTGGACGTCACGATTGGCCGAATGCCAGTGATCATGGCCCATTCCACCGGGCTGGTATTGCTTATTTGTTTTTTGGTGGCCAGGATCACCCGCATTACCATACGCCCCAGGATACCTGGCAGAGAATAGAACCTGATTTTCTGCAAATGGCGATCAGTGCCATTTGGCAAACCGTGAAGTGGCTTGAGCAACAAACGCCAACGACGCTGCGATCGCAGTAGCATTAACGACTAATCATAACTTAGCCAAGTGGTCGTGGCGTTGCCGGACACTTTAGTAGAGGGTGCATGCGGCCTCTAAGTGTCGTTAAATCGAATAAGGTTCATAACTGCTCCAGCTTTATCAGTGTATCCGCCGCCTTGGCCAGAATAGCGGCTTTATCAGTGTCGCTGCGCTTATGCCAGTTAGTGTACGCCAAAGTTAAGCGAGGGTTTTGTGCCAGCACAGCCTGGTTGCGCTGCAAAAAGTCCCAGTAAAGAGCATTAAACGGGCAGGCGTCGGCTTCAGTGGTACGCTTAACATTGTAAGCGCAGTGCTTGCAATAGTTACTCATGCGGTTAATGTAAGCGCCACTGGCGGCATAAGGTTTAGACGCCAGCACACCGCCGTCGGCAAATAATGCCATACCCAGCGTATTGGGCAGTTCTACCCATTCATAAGCATCGGCATACACCGCCAGATACCAGTCGGTAACCTGCTCAACCGATAAACCGGCCAGCAGGGCAAAATTGCCGGTGATCATTAAACGCTGAATATGGTGTGAGTACGCATGCTCAATTGTGCTTTGAACCGCCTGCTGCATACAGCGCATTTTAGTTTGGCCGTGCCAGTAAAAGCCGGGCAGTGCACGTGTGGCTTCCAGGGTATTACGCTGTTTGTAATTGGGCATCAGCAACCAATATAACCCACGGACATACTCGCGCCAGCCAATTAATTGCCGGATAAAACCTTCGGCGGCATTAAGCGGCACCAGGCCTTGCTGATAGGCCTGCTGTACTTTGTTGCACATCCAGCGTACATCCAGCAAACCACAGTTTAAATACACGGAACAAATGCTGTGTTGCAAAAAGGGCTGCTCCAGCCGCATCGCATCCTGATAGTCACCAAACTGTGGCAATTGGTGCTGCACAAAATGTAAAAAGGCCTGCCGGGCATCTTTGCCGCATACGGCATAGTGAAAGTTTTCAGCGCGGCCCATATTGTCAGCAAAATGCTGTTTAACCAGTGCAATAACGTCGGCTGTAATGTCATCTGGGGGGAAGCTCAAGGGCGCAGTGGGCTGGAGTTTATCGGGCCAGGTTTTGCGATTGTCAGCATCATAGTTCCATTTACCGCCCTCTGGTGTCTCTGCTTGCATTAATAAGCCTGTGTAGCGACGCATTTCCCGATAAAAGTACTCCATCCGTAGCTGCTTTTTACCTTTAGCCCAACGGGAAAAGCGCGGCAGATCACAGATAAAACGGTCATCGCTGAGAATGTGTACCGGCAGCGATAGTTGGTGCTGCCAGCTTAAAATCTCCTGCTGCAAGCGGTATTCACCGCATTCGGTAATGACTACGCTGGTAAGATCAGTGTGTTGTGCCAGCGCAAACTGCACAGCATCTGTCATAGTGCTTAGATGCGGTACGCTACCATAACGGATGTAACACAACGGGTAACCCAGCTGCTGCAGCGTTGTAGCAAAGTGGCGCATGGCACTAAATAGTAGAATTATCTTATGCTTGTGATGCCTGACATAACTGGCTTCGCTGGCGACTTCGGCCAGCAAAATAACGTCGTCTGGTTGCAATTGTTGCAGGCTGGCTAAGGCGGGGCTTAGCTGGTCGCCTAGTACGACTATTAACTTTGGCATGCTGTACACTTTTGCTGTTTATTGCCGGATAATACGGCTGCAGTGGCGCTGACGATCAGAGTATGGCAAGGTTGTGGCGCTGTGTGTTATGTTATAACAATTGTCAATCTGATGCTGGGAGACTGAGATGAAGTTTAGTGCAGCGGTTTTTGGGGTGCTGTTATCAATAGTGCCGTTGGCATTACCGCTAAATGCCGCGCAAACTGAGCCGCATGAGCATGAGCATGAGCATGAGCATGAGCATGAGCATGAGCATGATGAAGAGTTTACTGCGTTGGGTGTCCATGTACATGGTAAAGCGCTGTTAACCTTAGTGCTGGAAGGTAACGAAATGCAATTGGCATTTCAGGCGGCAGCACAAAGCGTATTAGGCTTTGAGCATAAGCCAAGTACGGCGGAGCAACAGCAGGAAGTGACAGCGGCGATAGCCGTCTTTAATCAGGGTAACTGGTTTAGCCTGAATGCTCAGGCCAGTTGTGAGGTGCTAAATGCTCAGGCCAGCACAGATTTGACCCAGGCCAATGTCAGTGGCGGACATGCTGACTTTTACGCTAATTACCAACTGTTGTGTCAAAGCCCGGCCCGGCTAAATTCACTTAGTTTGCACATTTTTAGTTTGCTGCCTGCTTTGGAAGAAGTTGAGGTTCAGTGGATTGTTAATGATCAACAAGGTGGCAGTACAGCGACACTGGCTAACAGCACCGTACAGCTGCAATAAAAAATCAGCGAATAAAAACGGCAGCCGAAGCTGCCGTTTTTACTTAGTACGTGTATTCTTCAACCGAATCGACAGCCATGCTATAAGCTGCCTGGCCCAGATCGTGCGTCATAGTTTCGGTTTTTAAGGTACCGGAAATCCAGAACGGTGAGTAAATCATGTCGGCTTTCAGATTTTTTGCACCATGCATGTAAATGATCTGATTCGGCGGCGGCGGTGGCACGTGGATACAAGCACCAAAGTAAGGCACCAGAAAGAAACTGGTCACGTTTTGTTCTGCATCGAACTCCAGTGGCACAATAAAGCCCGGTACCCGTACCTTAGTGTTATTAAATTCTTCCCGCACTTTTGCAGAACTTAAAATTTGTTGCCACTGCTGCGCAGCAGGATCATCACCCTGATAGTTGTCATCGAAAGGCGAAGGCTGGCTGTAATCGTGCTGTACTTCAGGCATTTGCTGCAGCAGTTTTAAATCTTCCTCTGGCATTAAGTCAGTCCATTCAATGGTTTTGACTTCGCTGGCGGCAAGAGTAAAGCTTGCGACCAGTGTCAGGTATAACGCAACGGATAACAGGCGTAGCATTGGAGCTTGCTCCTCTAAGTTGGCATAATGCAAAACGACCACATCATAGCATGACGCTGAGGAAGCCTGTGACTGACAAGCCTGAAATTTCTGCTATTGAACTCAAACAGCTGACGTTTAACTATAAAGCCAGCGGCTGGCAATTACATATTCCGGCACTTACATTGACCAAAGGCCAGCATTTATTTATTCGTGGCGCTTCAGGTAGCGGTAAAACCACCTTACTTAATTTATTAAGTGGCATCGCCAGAGTGCAAACTGGTGAGCTGTATGTGCATGGCCTGCCTATGCATCAGCTTAGCGGTGGCGCACGTGACACGCTAAGAGCACAGCAGATTGGTGTAGTGTTTCAGCAACTGAATCTCATCCCCTATTTATCGGTGTTGGACAACACTTTATTAAGCAGCCATTTTGCCGGCCAGAATAAAGCGGACAGCCTGGTGCGGGCTAAAGCACTGCTAAACCGTTTGGGTTTACCGGCTGCTTTGCAGCAGCAAAAAGCCAGTGCGCTAAGTGTCGGGCAGCAACAGCGAGTCGCCATTGCCCGCGCTCTGCTGCCAAAGCCGGCCTTGCTGATCGCGGATGAACCAACTTCAGCTCTGGATAGCGAAAACCGCGACGCTTTTATGCGGGTGATGCTGGCTGAAGCCGACACCAACGGCTGTACCGTTATCTTTGTCAGCCATGATGCCAGTTTGCAGCAGTATTTTAACTATCAGTTGCAAATGGACCAACTTGCACAAGGAGTACAGCCATGCTGATTAAACTGGCGCGGTTAAGTTTGTGGAACCGGCGCGGTACTGTGCTGATGACCTGGCTGTCACTAACTATCAGTATTGCCCTGCTGTTGGGTATAGAGCACTTACGCACTGAAGCCAAAAGCAGCTTCACCAGCACAGTGTCAGGTACCGATTTAATCGTTGGTGCCCGTTCTGGCCAGTTAAATTTGCTGCTGTATTCGGTATTTCGGATTGGCAACGCTACAGCAAATATTAGTTGGCCAACCTATCAGCGCATTATTAAGCACCCGCAAGTGCAATGGGCTATTCCGATATCACTGGGAGACTCGCATCAGGGCTACCGCGTAATGGGTACTACAGCGCAGTATTTTGAGCATTTTCGTTATGCCAATACCCAAGCCCTGCGCTTTGCTGAGGGCAAGCCGTTTGCCGCGGTATATGAAACGGTGTTAGGTGCTCAGGTCGCCGAAAAGTTGGGTTATACGCTGGGACAACAGATCGAATTGTCACATGGGGTAGGGGCGGTAAGTTTTAGTCAGCATAAAGGTAAACCTTTTACTGTAGTAGGTATACTGGCCGCCACTGGCACGCCGGTAGATCAAACAGTACATGTTAGCCTGGAAGCAATAGAAGCAATACATCTTGACTGGCAGCAGGGCGCACCTGTGCCGGGGCGGCAACTGACGGCAGAGCAAACACTGGCAGAAGATTTAACGCCCGGCTCTATTACCGCTTTTATGTTGGGCCTGAACAGTAAAATGGCTACCTTTACCGTGCAGCGGCAAATCAACGAATTTAAACGTGAACCCTTATCGGCCATTTTGCCTGGTGTAGCGCTGGCTGAACTGTGGCAAATGTTAAGCATGGTAGAAAGTATGTTATTGCTGATTAGCCTGCTGGTATTGCTAGCGGCACTGATAGGTATGGTGACGACGTTATTGGCATCGATGAAGGAGCGTCAACGTGAGATGGCAATACTGCGTGCAGCTGGCGCTCACCCCTGGTATTTGCTGGTGCTTATTCAGATGGAGGTGCTGCTGATCACTTTATTGTCGCTGTTATCCGGCACCTTGCTTTTACTGCTCTGCTTGTTTTGCTGGCAAGATACGCTGGCAGCCGATTATGGCTTGTTTATCAGTTTGAATATCGTCCGCAGTGAGACCCTGTATGGTGGCCTGGCTGTTATTGCCTTATCGGGGCTGCTGGCAGTTATACCCGGTGCGCTGGCTTATCGGCGCGCGCTGGCGGATGGCTTAACGGTTAGAGTGTAGCGTTAGGATCCAGTGGTAATTTTATCTTTACCAGACAGCCTGTATTTTGGTTATGCAGGCTGATCTCTCCCCGCAGCAAATGAGTGACCAGATTAAACACCAGAGTAAGGCCAAGCCCTTTGGCACCGAGATTGCGCCTTGACGTAAAAAAAGGTTCAAAGGCACGATTGAGCTCGTTTTCTGTCATACCACGGCCATTGTCTGCCACCTCAATTTGCCAATAGTGGCTATGCTCGCTGGCAGTGAAGGTAATTTGCCTGTCACTGTCGCCGGAAAAAGCGTGTAGGCAGGCATTTTCAATTAATTTTGTGATAATAGTCGACAACGGGCTGATAAAGCTCTGCACTTTCATGTGCTCGGGCACTGCAAGGCGTACATGCGCCTGATGTTCAGCTAATAACGATTGCACACTGCTGATAACTCTTGGCAAAAATTGCTTTAATTCAATCAGTTCTGCCTGTTGTTCCGTGCCGGCAGTGGCGGTTTGTTTAAAACTGTTAACCAAATCAACTGCGCGCAGCAAGTTGGCATTTACCATGGCAATACTGGAATTAATGGTGCTGCCGGCTTGCAAAAATTGCTGCCGTGTCAGCTGGTTGTGCTGAAATGCCTGCTCCAGTTGTAGCAGCGTTGCTGCGGCATGGCTGTTTGCTGTTACGGCAACACCTAATGGCGTATTAATTTCGTGCGCAATGCCTGCCACTAACCGGCCAAGGCTGGCCATTTTCTCCATTTCAATTAACCGGTGTTGTGTATGTTGCAGTTGTGTCAGCGACTGGCTCAATTCGTGGGTGCGCTGCTCAATCACTTGCTCCAGCGAGCTGTTTAGCTGTTCCAGCTGCAGCTGGTAGCGCTGGCGCTCTGAGGCACTAAGGGCTCTGCCATAGATATCCGCCAGAAAGCCGGCGAATACTATTTCGTCGGTGTGCCAGTGTTTTGCTGCGCGGTGCTCGATACAGATAATGCCAACCATCACGCCGTGATGCCGGATAGGCGTGTCCAACATGGCACAGATACCAAGCGGCGTCAGGTAAGGCTGGCTGAATTCACAGGTTTGGGGATGATGGTGCGCATCGTCTGCCACTATATTGCGTTCACAATCCAGCGCTGCGAAATAGCGGGGATAGTCTTGCCGGTTTAAGCTTAGCTGTGGTGCGGGTTGGCTATGATCGCCATCAACCAGGTAGTTGCAATGCATCTGCTGGTTATTGTCTGATAACAACCAAACACTGGCACGGTCTATAGCCAGGCCCTTGGTAATACCCTGTAAAATTAATTCACTTGCTGATTCCAGCTCGCCCTGATCAATAGCCGGATTGCGGCTTATCGTATTCAGGATCTGTTGCAGTTCACTTCGCATTAGACGACAGCTCGGCTCCAAAAACAGTAAAAAAACAGCAGTGTGAAAAAATTATCTTAGCAAGGTATAGCAGTTTTATGCAGCAGAAGCGATCTTTTAACAGATAAGTTTCATTGACTTACTGGCTGCAACCTGCGAAATACGTTATCGTTGCGCGGTGTTAGTTATCGGGCCACCGTATTGTGGTTTTGAGCTTAAGGAGAGGACATGCAACTGTTTTTGGTTTACCTGGGAGGCACCGCACCCGGTGCCAATATTGAGCTGCACGATGTGCGTTTTGTTGCCGGACTGCAGTTAGAAGATACCTATGCGCAGTTGTGTCAGCAATGGATTGGCACCGTAAAAGGCCTGCATATCGATAGTTATATGCAGGTAAAGCATATCGATGGTTATGCAGTCAGTTTACAGGACACCCCAGCGCAAAGTGATCTTAAGCTGTATTTTGTCAATTTTGGTGGTTACTACGCTGACAAAATTGCCGAACAGCATGATTTTATGCTTTGTGTTGCCGCTTCACAGCAAGAAGCCAAACAAAAGGCGAAGCAGCAGTTGTTACCCGCTGCCGATAGCCGGCACAAAGACGATTTACTTGAACTGGACGACTGCTTTGCCCTAACGCAATTACAGGGCCTGTACGTGCATCTGACACCATCCGGACAAAGCCAGGCTATGCAGCCGGACTGGTCTGGTTACAATATTATTGGTCACTAGGCCAATAAGGCGAGGGCAGCCGTTGACCCAATGCCCGGCGCCAAAGCCATGGCAAGGCCGTATCGCTATTATGCCGCATTGGCAGTTGTGCCAGCGGCATACCGCTGGTGCTATCAATAACAAACTCAAAGGCATAGCTGCCTTCTTGCCCCATACGCAAATCGGTCAGAAGCAGCTGGCCATTCTGTTGTCGCAGGTTGTAGAAGCCACGGCTAAAAGCTGCCAGCTGCTGCACGCTTTTTAACTGTTGATAACGAGCCTTCAATGTTGGGTCTGTTGCGACATGATGCAGTGTTAGCGAATTATCGGCATCAAGCAGCGAGTAAAACCCTTCGGCATAACCGTGTTCTGTTATCACAACAAAGCGCCACAGCAGAGTATTCAGTGGCGCTGGCGTGACCAGTAGCTGCTGATAATTCAGCTGCTGGGCGGTCAATGCTTGTTTGATGATCTGGCTTACCTGCCACTGTGCAGCAACAGTCCACAGCAGGTAAGCACTGGACAGGGCAATACCCAGCATATTGGCACGGTAACCGGCCGGCGTATGCTGCCGCTGTAAAAACAGACCAACGCCAATAAGCAACGGCAGGGTATAAAGCGGGTCGATAATAAAAATACTGCCAACAGCATAGGGCTGGTTGTTAAATGGCAGGGCCAGTTGGGTGCCATATACTGTCATTGCATCAATAGCGCTGTGGCTGATAAATATCAGCCAGGTTGCCAGTAACCAACGCCAATAATATTGGCGTTGCCGGCAGAAGATTGCAGCGAGATAGGCGAACAAGGGGGCCAGTAACGTTTGGTAAAACACCGCATGGCTTTGCGCACGATGCAGCACCATATTGCTTACTACATCGCCATAATCAAGTAATACATCTAAATCCGGCAGAGTGCCTAAAATGGCTCCTGCCGCGACCAGCTTGGTTTTATGCGGGCTGTGCCGGCCTAAGGTAACAACTGCTACCGCGGCACCCAGCGTAAGTTGGGTTAACGAGTCCACCAGATTTAAATACCACTACACTAATCAGGCAATTTTTTTGCTACCAAGCCGTGCCAGGCTATTAGAGTCAAGCTGAGTCGCCAGCATAGATCTTAACGCCAGGTATTTGGGTTTCAAGGTTTCGTTGAGTGTGCGCACATCCAGGTAATGTACCGCCCTTAAACCATGGTACTCAGTGAAGTCGCCAACCTGGCTAAAGTGAATGCCAATTTTTCTCAGTGCTCTGGCCATCTTGTGTTCGAACATAACAAAACAATGAAATCGCCCTTCCTGCTCACACAGCACAGACGCGAGTAAATAAAGTGATATCGCCACTAAACTGCCTGATTGAGCCTGTTGCTCGTCAGTAAACATATCGCCTGAACGCAGCTTGCATCTGACAAAATCAGGTACTGCTAAGCGTGAAATTTCGCAAATTTGCTCTCTTTGAAATGCAGCCGGGTTTAACTCTGCATGAGTTATCGTATTACCAAAATTACTTTCTACCGGAAGCCGTTCCTGCGAATTAGCAGACGTAATAACCCTGACAGTGCCTACCATTTTTGCCGACAGCGCATGTTCTATACCCAGATGTATAGAGTTAGTGTCAAAGCTGTCGTTTTCCATGCCGCTTTCACGGATAGGTTCAAAGTTCAGCTCTTCACAGTAAACTTTGTGTCGCAGCCGGTATACGGCATTTTTCTCAAGCACAGACTCAGCGGCAAAACAGTGAAATGAATTAAGAAAACAGGCTACTGATGGATCAAGCCCCAATGCAAACTCAGGGCAGGCCTTAGGTACGTACAATGGCGAATTATTGCCTGTTGCTAAATGGATGTTCATATGCGCCCCAATGCCGGTTATGTAGCAGATAACGGCCTTTATTATCTATTTAAAACCACAGTTAGATGTCTCAATCCATTGGAGTTCAGTAAAACATGCATCCATTGCAAATTTAAGAAGGCTTTACTATGCGCATGATTAATGCTTACGTCAAACGTCTGTATGGCTAAAAATACAGCTTTTGTGTCATAAGTAAGCTAACCAACTGATTTTAATCTAAGAATTATTTTTAGATTTTTAACCATTGTTACCAAATGTTATTCAGTACAGGTTAATGATGGCTAAGGTTGAAATTAACTGGTCAGCAGTTGTTAGCAGCAGCGTGTAAGCCAAAGCTGATAAAAGTGTGGCAGATCGGCGCAAAGCGCCTGGGTAAACAAAAGGCCAGCATTGCTGCTGGCCTTGTGCTATTTGGTGGGCTGGCGTCTATTGAACTAGAGCTATATGGCTATGATATATAGTGTTTTTTGGTTTTGGCTGTTTTTAAGATACCCCTAAAAGTACCCCTAATTGCCATTCGTTACCCTGAAAAAATATTTTTCATTTGGTGCCTGCTGGCGCTGTCTGGTCGCGTTCGCGACTTATTGTGGCCGCGTTCGCGGCTATCTCTGGTTGTATTTAATTTCATTTTTCGCGGCTATAGAAAACTGCTTGAAGGGGCGGTGTAGGGCAAGTGAAGGCAATAGAGATTCAGATCCCCCTACCTGGCACAGTGCCGTCTGCTTCATAAACCGGTTGCGCTGCCTTGTGTTACAAAGAGGCTACTAGTTCAAGCTCTGCGTTTATGAGCGCCAGCTTTTCAGTATTGGTTAAAGTTGTATTTTTGATATAGCGCATATTCAGCGCCCGGCGTTGCGCCTGGGGCAATGCTTCTGTTATCTGATCTATCTGCCCAACCCATGCCGGCGGCCTGATGCTGGCGCTGTTATATCGGGTAGCGTTTTTATCTGTGCTGGCAAAAATGCCGGTCTTGGCCTGCTCAATAACTTTGGCTGTGATAGAGGTTCCGTGAAAGCCAACTGGCCGCTCCATTGCTGCCCAGTATTTGCCCCAATCCTTTAGCAATCGTCTTACATCTTTGATGTTCACAAGCTTGCTTCCGCTATTTGCCAGGCCTCGAATATTGATAGCCTTAGAATATCAGAGCAGATACTGCAGACCATACTAAATTCAGGTTCTGTCTCTTTGGTTTCCCATCTGCCATACGTCCGGCCACTTATGCCAATAAGTTGTGACAACTCATCTTGCGTCAGTCCTCTGTGTTTTCTTACGCAACGCAATATAAAGCCACCGTGTAATACTGACCGTTGCATATGTCATTCCCTCACCGTTGTTTAACCGTTAAGCCCTCGATATTACCCGTACCGCTCCAGTTTAAAAACAGTCCTTAGGTGTTGAGCAATCACAAGCGGAAATAACGGAGCATTTGCACCGGCTTTATGGTGCATTTGTACCGTCTTGCTGGAACATTTGTTCCGCGAATTGCCGGAGTATGTACAGCTTGATCAGCTCAGAAGCGTTATTGGGTATGGGCTTTGGTACACCTGTGGTGGATCACCATAGAAACCCAAAAAATACTTATTTTCCGCGCACTTCCGCGCCCCCTTGGTGCAGAATGTACAGGTAGGGTCCCCCCTGCCTTGTACTGGTTGACCAGTGATGATCATGCCATTAGTGGCGTCACCTTTCGTAGAAAGTGACACTATCTTAGTAATAGAGGATCTTATTAATAGAAGATCTTATGTGGGGGCAATTTGGCGGACTTGTAGAGGGTAGATTGGCGGAGCTGTAGAGGGCAGATTGGCGGATGGGTCGTGTATTAATCCTGAGCGCTCTTGATTAGTCGTGATATTACCAGAGTGCGCCGGGAGCGCTGGTTGGCGGCATCTGTTCCGCCTTTCCGGAACCGTTGTTCCGTTTGTACGGAACTGCTGTTCCGGCACTTCATCAATGCTTGGCGGTTTCCGTCTTGTAAAACTCCCGACAACTCTGTAACCAGCGCTGCTGCTGGCTTTCGTGGCGGACGTTTGCCGTGTAATGCCTGCACAGTGCCCACACTGTAAACAGTTCAGCTGCTCCGCTTTAATTGATAAAGCATATCGTCTGCCCAATCCTGCAGATAGGGTTTAGCTGTGCTGTCATCGGCCAGCAAGTTGAACAGGGCGGTTTCGCGCTCCTGCTCTATCCTCAACAAGGGGGCCAGTAGCTCCGCCTCTGCAACACCTGGTGCTGCTATATGATTGCCCACTATTACAACAGCGCCGGTACGCCTGGCTTGCTCGGTGTAGCGCTCAAGCGTTCGTTTTGGTAGCTGGCAATAGTGTGCTAACCAATCCATGCTTTTAAAGGTGGTAACAGCGCTGGCGCTTTTGCGGTGCCGGTTAAGGAAAAGTAAGCGGCTTACTCTGTATAGGAACCAAGCGAACCCAGCTGGGCTGCTGTTGTTGCCATACTTGATAGCCAGCTGAATATACTCCAGCGGGAATACAACTAAATCCGCTGTTGCGCCAGCGTCATTACTGCCGGTTGTTTGCGCTTTTCGGTTGCGCTTCATTTGATCTTTCCTCCACTGATGCAAACTGTAGCAATTGGCCCCGAGTACGGCGCGGCCAGCAGCGTTTTTTCGCCGGGTTCTCTCAACAACAAATAAGCCGGCTAACTTCGATTGCTGGCGCTTAATGGTATCAGTCGACACGCAAAACATTAGCGCCCAGCGCTGGTATGGCACCCAGCGGCAAGGCTTATCCAGTGTGACAAGCCACCAATACAAATCAGCAGCCATTAGCGCCGTCAGTACACCATGGGCCTGCACCAAGTTAGTGTCTACCTCTAACCGTGTGGGTAATGCCTGGTTGTCTTGAACCATGCGTTAGCCCCTTATGCTTTGCCGGCAACTCTCTGCTGATTGCAAATACTGATTAAGGGTATGACTGGTTAACTGCCTCCAGTTTATCGGGGGCGCGTTGCGCCTTGCTCGCAACTGGTTAACCATCGCCTGCGCTCTGTCTGTTTGAGCTGTAGGCAAACTATACCGGGTTAGATGGCAAGCTGTGCCCTGATAACCTTTAACTTGTTCGCGCTGCCGGCCTACTTCAAGTTGGTGCCTGTTTGCCAGTTCACTGATCACGCTGTTCAGATGACGCGCCCTAATCGGCTGGTGCTCAGCTTCCTGGCAATTAATGCTACCGTTGTATAACAGCGCCAGCAAAACCCGTTCTATCTGACTGGCGGGCTTTGTTGTTGCTGTCCTTGCGCCAATTTGTGTAAACTCTGAACCGTTATATTGAGTGTCTATTGGGCTGCCTTGCCGGGCGGCCTGATTTTTTTCTGACATATCGCCCCCTATGCTGCAGCCCGGCCAGCTTCGGCCAGTCGTTCATTAATCCAGCTATCTATATCGCTTTCCAGCCAGGCAACACGACCACCACCTATAGCAACAGGGCGGGGGAACTCTCCGGCGTTCATGCGGTTATAAATACTGGCTTTGCATAGGCCGACACGGGCAATTACTTCTGCCCGGCGGATCAGACGTGGTTTTGGTGTTTCTGTATTCATACTATACCCCTTTAGGCTTGTTTAGCTCTCAGGGGGTATGTTCGTGTAATGGCTGGCGCTGCGTCTGTAGTTATAGAAAAACTACAGGATAAAGCGAAAACTACATTTTTTTACGATGCTGTATAGCTACCTGAAATGCGCTGTATAGCGTTTTAGGCCCGTCAATTTCAGGTATTCCAAGTTTAAGTAATTCCTTGTTAATGGCAGTAGTCAAAGCATCTGGCCTGTTGATTAACTCCTTGTCCAGATTTGCTTGTCGTATCACACATTCACTAAGCGACAATAAGGCCAAAGCCTTTTTAGGGCTGTTGTTTTCAATAGGGCGGTGGCGATGCTTTTCCCTATCGTTGACCTCTGAGGCTAAATTTGAATCGTTAAACCGGCTTTTGAGTGGTTCCCCCGTAGTAATTGCAAAATGGAGTTTCTCAAGGTCGCTACGTGTAATCAGAAGCTCATTAAGCTTAAACCTCATATCCGCATCCAGATCGAGAATGAAATAACTATTTTCTACCATATCGCTGTAAAGCACATGTGGGGTGAAATAACCTTCATCTTTATTTGAATGCCGGGTAATGTCCGAGAACTCAACAGCCCATAGCCCGCCAACCTCGATTACCTCAAAGGTTAGCGGTTCACAATCTGGAAAATCCTGATCTGTTAAATCTTCTGTACTGAGTGAAAAAGTGGAAGCGCCAACACATATCAATACCGTGTCGAATATATCTTCACTGTTCTGCTCTAATGTAAGCTTCTGCAAACGCTTGAAGTCATGTTCCAGTAAGAACAAAACCCCGCAGTTTTCATTGTCTGGTTTCAACCATAGTTTAATAGCTGCTATCTCAGCCCAGTGCATAAGATCGTCTGGTTCACATTGGAGTAGTTTAGCCGCGCGTTCTATAGTGCAATACTCGAGCGGTAGCAGGGGCGGCAGTGGTCGCCCTGAATTGCTTTTCGGCATAGGGTTAACCCAGCTTTATTTGTTTAATTTGCGTCTCGATATCATCCAGCCTTTCGCCAAGTAACCAAAGCAGGTTAGCCAGCGTTGTCTCGTTCAGCGTCTTGAAGTTATCGTCCGAGCACAAGCTGGTAACAACCGCTCTAGCTTGACCGGTAAGGCGGTTCAGATTATCAACCGTGTCGATCAGCTGGTTTGATTTAGTTGTTTCTACCGGCGAAAGCTTTGCTGTGTTCATGTTATGCCCCTTGCTTCGATTGTTGTTGGTCGCTTAATTCTGCGGCCAGTGCCAAGGCGCGTTGCTGCCATTGTTGCAGCACGTTAACCTTTGCCATATTGTCCGCCATTTCCCTAATTTCCTTGTATTGAACTATTAACTGTAACGCCTGCTTTTCCCTGCGGTGTTTCACTGCCGGATTAAATGCCACAACGGATACATTGCTGACTTTGCTATCAATGGTTTGCATCGCTATAACCTTTGTGAGTTAGCCGAACTTAGCCGGTATTACGTTTGTACTGCTGGCGCTTAAGCGCAGCGTGTCCAAGTAATCAGCCCAGCGCTGCATCATGTCAGTTCGCTGGGGTAGGTGTTTGGTTCTGTTGTAGGCTCTGCCGTTGGCGTCTTTCACAGCGTGCGCCAGCTGCTGCTCTATCCATTCAATGCGATAGCCTAACACTTCATCCAGTAACGTCCTGGCCATTGCTCTAAAGCCGTGCGGTGTTAAGGTGTCGTTGTCATAACCCAGCGCCCGCAGCGCGGTTCTTACGCCGTTTTCGGACAGTGGGCGGCTTTGTCCCCTGGGAGATGGGAAAACATACTTTAAGTGGCCGGTAAGCGGGTGCAGTTCTTCAAGCACTGCCTGTGCTTGTTTACTCAGCGGGATAATGTGCGCCTCGCGCATTTTCATCTTTTCCGCTGCTATCTCGATCCGGGCCTCTGCCATGTTGATTTCTGACCATTCAAGGTGGCGCAATTCACCCGGGCGGCAAAATAGTAAAGGTGAAAGCCGCAGCGCTGCTTTGACAATATTGGTGCCGGTGTAGTTATCAATTGCCAGTAACAGCCGGCCCACTTCTGCCGGCTCAGTGATGGCCGGAAAATGCTTTGTTACCGGGTTCTTTAATGCGCCCTTTAGATCTGCGCTAATGTCACGCTCGGCACGGCCTGTTGCAATGGCATAGCGGATAATCTGCCCGGCGGTTTGTTTAGCTCTGTGTGCAGTCTCGATAGCGCCACGCTTCTCTATGCGCCTTAAGGTGGCCAGTAGATCAAGCGGGGTTAGTTCAGCAATTGGTTTGCGTCCGATATAGGGAAATAAGTCTTTTTCCAGTGCTGCACTGGTGCGGTCGCGGTGGCTCTCGCTCTTATCGTACATTTTCACGGCCAGCCATTCACGGGCGATCACTTCAAAGCTATTGGCTGCAGCTTGGTTGCTGGCCAGCTTGCGGGCCTGCTTCTCTGCGCTGGGGTCAACACCTTGCGCCAGCAGTCGGCGTGCTTCATCGCGGGCAAGTCGGGCATCTTTCAAACTTACGTCTGGATAAACGCCGATGGCCAGCAGGCGTTCCTTACCGGTAAAGCGGTATTTAAAACGCCAGTACCTTGAACCGCTGGTTTTAACCAGCAGATAAAGGCCGTTACCGTCAGATAGTTTGTAGTCCTTATCTAGTGGCTTGGCTTTCTCAACCTGCGTTGCTGATAACGGCATGTTGTAATCTCCGGTGTGCTGGCGCTATGTCAGACTGCTAATAGCTTTTAGCTGCCTGGGGTATCGGTTCGGGGGTATCACTTGGGAAGTTAGTCCGTATACCCCAGCAAATACCCTGAAAATTACGGGGTATCCGCTGGACAACATTAGACCAATATAGAATTGATGGCAATAAAAAACCCAGCAGTTACGCTGGGTTAGTGGCCGGTTATGGACTGGCTTAGTCCGTCATTTGGTGGAGCTGGCGGGAGTTGAACCCGCGTCCGAAAAACCTACATCGTCGGTACTACATGCTTAGCACATTCATTTAGTTAACCCTATGAGCGCCGAATGGCAGGCTTTCGTCGGGCGAGCCTGATTGGTTTTAACGTG
>JAHJZX010000089.1 GCA_018826295.1 Gammaproteobacteria bacterium | reverse complement strand
GGTAACTGAGCCGAGTGCGACACCGAACGGCACCTGCGTCGCCTTGTTGCGCCTCTTGCTGATACCGCAGGCACCAACGCCGGCCGTGATTGCGCCAGTCGTTACATGGTCAATGAATAGCTGGTCGCCAGGCACGATTGCCCCTTCGCCAGCCACCTTGTCCCAGACATCATCGGTATCTGCATAGACTTTCAAACCCCAGATACCTTCAGTGTCAATGGCAATCAGGTCGGTAGCAGCAGCAGCGCTCTTGAACGCCACGCCGACTATGCAGCCGGTGCTGGTCTGCGCTACAACCGGGTCGCCCTTGTCCACCAGTCCATCAGAATGGTACGGATGGAATAATTCGCTTTCAAGAAAGGTCAGGTGTCTTCCCTCATCACTGGAAGAAATCTCGTCCCCCGCATCCACTGCATCCATAACAGGATATACTCCACACATATCTATTTACCTCCTGTCTTTTTCTTGTCCGTCTTCACTTTTTCGGGAGGTATCTCCTTGACTCCCCCCGGTTTGGGATAGTATATTTTCTCCAATTTTCACCTCCAATGCTATTTGAATTGAGTCCACCAGAACCACCAGAACCACCACCAGGGAACTCCCATCCAGTGTACCTTGACCGCAATGATTTCAGTCCCGGCTTCTGCTATTTCCTGCAAAGCATAGCCTATGACCGCCCAAGCATTAGTCGGGTCGTCAGTCACTATTCCGTCCCCCGTGATAAACAGAGATTGTCCTACCCTGATTTGAGCGGTAGCGACAACTGACAAGCGCCAGATTCCCTCCGTGTCAACAGGGACATTCTCTGATTCTGAAGTGGCGGATTTGAGGGCTACCCCCACTCCGTCCCAGAAGGCTACAGGCTGCCCCTTGTCCACCAGCCCATCGGCAGTAGTGGCATGTATCAAAACTATTTCCTGAAGGTAGACATGCCTACCTTCGAGAGTTGATGAGACTTCATCCCCCGCTTGGGCATACGGATTGTAGTAGTAATTCTGCCCGATTTCCAACTCTTGACTAGGCTCTCCAGTCATTAGTTCCCCTTCGCAGCAATCTCCGCCTGCTTATCGTCCAGTCCGAGCCTCTTGAAGGATTCCACCAGGGCTTTGTGGCTGGCTTCGGCATTTGGCTTGCTATCGCCCATGCCCTTTACCTTGCCTGCCTCGGTAATCGCCTTGATATAATCCTGCTCGGCTTTGATAGCTTCCGCTATACCATCGGCAGCCTCTGCGTCCTTGAAGCGCTCCGTCAGCTTAGCCTTAGCAGCATCGGGCAGTCCAGACTTGCCTATAGCTTCGTCAATAATAGACTTAGCCTCAGCTCTCTTTTTTGCCTTCTCCGCTTCCGCTATCTTACCGAGCGCATCATCGCGCTCTTTGGTTACTGCCTCGACCTTTGTGCTCAGTTCCTTCACCTGATTTTCGATTTCCATTGCTTGCTTCACCTCCTGCATCATAGTATTTTTTATATTCGATTCGACCATCTTCACCAGGTCTGGTCGATGTAGCTTAAAAGTCTCAAAGCTCACCACGTCAATATCATACTCTTTGCCATCCGCCTCGTAGAATAAGACGCCTCCACCGGCGCCGGCTTCAGTTACGAAGTCCACGCTCCTGGCATTGGTGATGCGCTCGACTACATTCGCCTCTTTTCCATCCACCTTAGCCTTTGACCCAATGCCGGCAGCGCGGATTGACACTCCCATTTCACTGAGCAAACCCTTGTCCCTCAGCATGGCGAGCTTCTGCTGCAACCAGGGCTCGATTATCACGGCATCCCCCACTATGCCCAGACCTTCTTCGTACCGCACGTTTTTCAAGCTCGCTACCCACTCCTTGATTGAGCCTTCGGGGCGTTTCTTTTCCTCGTCTTCCGTCTGGTGGTCGGCGTACATCTTCACGCCTTCAAACACGTCATAATCCCTGCGCAGCGTTTCCACCGGGTAATAGTGATTGTCCGCTTCATTGCCAAAGCCGGGCTTAATGATGATCACCTTCGCCACGCCCTTAGCTGTTAGAGTAGCTTCCGTCAGTGGGCTAAAGTAGCTGAGTATATTTCGTGTCTCGGACTCTTTGACCCACCTGGGTATCTCGTCATCCTCGACGTCGAGCTTGCGGTACTCAGCCCTTATTTTGCGCTTGACCGCTGATAGGTCATCCCCTGGAATGACCACCTTCTGGCCCCTGAACCCGCCTGGCGATAGCGCAGCAGCAGCCCTGCCCAACTGTGCCCTGGTAACTTTCTTTTCAGGGTCTTCCCACAGTCTCAGCTTCC
>JAHJZX010000043.1 GCA_018826295.1 Gammaproteobacteria bacterium | reverse complement strand
TTGAGCTATGGCGTGATCATTACAATAACGTACGACCGCATAGCTCATTGAATTACATGTCGCCTGTTGAATATGCAAAGCAGGCAGCATAAGCTGGAAAATCTCATCACGGGATTGGTATTAATTCCGGGGAAAGGTCAGAGATCAAAGTGATAAAGCAAAGATGAACTGTTTTTCGTTGCAGTTCTATTTTATTAACATTATTACTTTTCATCTTAGAAATCAGGGAGAGTTTTCAACACTTGATGAAGCAAATTCTTTTCTTGATTTATCTGTAAATAATGAGATTACAAAAAATAGGATTCGTTTGTTACAGAAGGCATTGATGTTCAGAAACTAAGCGTACAGGTAATGGCAGATTGGTTATCCACCATTCGCCTTTCCCTTACACTCCTTGTATAATACGCGCCCTTGTTACACTCAGGTGCTTAATTTATGTCCACTGTTGCTACTACCGTTTCCCGCAAGTCTGCCCCTGTAGCACGTATGGCGCCTGAGCGTGACTTATTCAGCTACCCGAAATACTGGGCCGAGTGCTATGGCACGGCGCCGTTTTTACCCATGTCGCGCAAGGAAATGGACGTACTGGGCTGGGATAGCTGCGATGTTATTTTGGTCGTCGGCGATGCTTACGTAGACCACCCAAGCTTTGGTATGGCGGTAGTCGGGCGCATGTTAGAAGCGCAGGGCTACCGCGTGGGGCTTATTTGCCAGCCGGATTGGCACAGCAAAGACGACTTTATGCGCCTGGGTAAGCCAAACCTGTTTTATGGCGTGTCGGCCGGCAATATGGACTCGATGATTAACCGCTACACTGCCGATAAAAAGCTGCGCCACGACGATGCTTATACACCTGGCGATGTAGGTGGCAAGCGGCCGGACCGCGCGGTTACGGTGTATACCCAGCGCTGTAAAGAAGCCTTTAAAGACGTACCGGTAATTATTGGTGGTATTGAGGCCAGTTTGCGCCGTATTGCGCATTACGATTACTGGTCAGAGAAAGTGCGCCGCTCGGTGATTTTCGATGCCAAGGCCGACATTTTAATTTACGGTAATGCCGAGCGGCCTTTGGTTGAAGTGGCGCACCGCATTGCTTCGGGCGTGCCGATTAGCGAAATTCAGGATGTACGCGGCACGGCGGTTATTCGCAAAGAGCCGCTGCCGGGCTGGCGTGGTGTCGATTCTACTGCGCTGGATAAAATTGGCAAAATTGACCCGATATCCAACCCCTATGGCGCCGATGATGTTGGCTGTAGCAGCTATTCGGAATATGCCAAAGCCGGTATTGATCTGAGTAAACCGGCTGAAGTAGAAGCCAAACCAATCATGATCCAGGCGCCACGGCAAAAGCCGTGGGAGCAAACCTACGTGAAGCTGCCGGCGTTTGAGCAGGTAAGTGTGAATAAGCCCTTGTATGCCCATGCTTCGCGCATTTTGCACCAGGAAACCAACCCAGGCTGTGCCCGTGCTATTATGCAGCGCCACGGTGATCGGCATATTTGGGTGAATCCACCGGCGTTTCCGCTTAGCACCGAAGAGATGGATTTAGTCTTTGGCCTGCCGTATCAGCGCGTGCCGCACCCGGTATATGGCAAAGAGAAAATCCCCGCCTACGAGATGATTAAAACCTCGGTGAATATTATGCGTGGCTGTTTTGGTGGCTGCTCGTTCTGTTCGATTACCGAACATGAAGGCCGTATTATTCAAAGCCGGTCGAAAGAGTCGATAATGCAGGAGATCAAGGATATTCGCGACAAAGTGCCCGGTTTTACCGGCGTGATATCCGATCTTGGTGGCCCAACGGCCAATATGTACCGCTTAAACTGTAAAAACCCGAAAGCCGAGCAAACCTGCCGCAGGCCCAGCTGCGTGTATCCGACCATCTGCGAGCATATGGACACCGACCAAAGCCCGACGGTAGAGCTGTACCGTGAAGCGCGTACCTTACCCGGTATTAAAAAGGTATTGGTGGCCTCGGGTGTGCGTTACGATTTAGCGGTAGAAGACCCTAACTATGTGCGCGAACTGGTGCAGCACCATGTTGGCGGCTATTTAAAAATTGCGCCGGAGCATACCGAAAACGGCCCGCTGTCGAAAATGATGAAACCGGGCATGGGCGCGTACGACAAGTTTAAAGAAATGTTCGACCGCTTTAGTAAAGAAGCCGGCAAAGAGCAGTTTTTAATTCCGTACTTTATTGCCGCCCACCCGGGTACTACCGATCTGGACATGGTAAACCTGGCGCTGTGGCTTAAAGAGCGCGATTTTAAACTGGATCAGGTGCAAAACTTTTACCCCAGCCCAATGGCCAACGCGACCACCATTTACCATACGGAAATGAACTCGCTGAAAAACATCAACAAGGCCAATGACGAAGTAGTCGCCGTGCCCAAAGGCGAGCGTCAGCGCCGCTTGCACAAAGCCATACTGCGTTACCACGATCCTAAAGGCTGGCCGCAAATTCGCGAAGCGTTAATAAAGATGGGCTTAAAGCACTTAATTGGCCGCGGTAAAGGCTGTTTAGTGCCGGAAGAGGGCAAAGACGAGCAGTTTAAAAAGCCATTAAAAGGCGGTAAGCCGGCACTTAGCCGCCACACCGGTTTAAACCCGGCGGCGAAAGCCATTGCCAAACGTAATGGCAACGACAAGCCGGGCAAAAAGCCGTTTAGCAGCAAGGCCAAGCCCGCCTCTGGCAGCGCTGGCGGTAAAGCCAATGGCCCCAAGAGCTCGCAGCGGTCGAAAGGCTAATGCAGCGGCTGTTTTTCAGCCTTAAATTCTCTGCTGTGCAGCAACAACAGTTGCTGCCTTATCAGCGCCAGGCGCTTAACCTGTGCCCTGGTGCGAAAGCGGTAGATAGCGATAATCTGCATCTGACCTTGTTTTTTTTAGGCCAGGTTGATGCGACGCAGCAACAGCGGCTGATTCGCGCTGCCGGACAAATTAACTTAGCGCCGTTTAGCCTCACGCTGGATACCTTAAGCTGTTTTGCCAAACCGAAAATTCTCTATTTGGCGCCATCCCGCCTGCCAGATGCACTGTTGCTGTTGCAGCAGCAGGTGGCAGAATGTTGTAAAACCGAGGGGTTTAGCGATATCCACGAGATATACCGGCCGCATATAACGCTGGCCCGCCAGGCGGTGGTCGAAGCCGCACTGGCGCAGCCGGTAACGCCGTTAACTCTGCACATCAGTCAGTTTGCGCTGTATCAGTCGGCGCAACGTGACGGCCGTTTGCAGTATCAGCCACTGCATAACTTTATGCTTATATAACAGTTATTTAATCGCAAGGGGTTAAGACGTTTAGCGTTAACTGCTATAGTTCATCAGTGATTAATTTTCAGCGCCTATACTCGGCAACACTACCCACTTTATACGATTTCATTAACAAGGATTGGTTATGCCTGCCTCTGCCTCAAGGTTTAGCAAAATTTTCGGCTCGCTTAGCTGGGTTGCCCCTGCCTGGCTGCAACAGGTAAAGCAACAGGCAACGCAGCGGCCACTGCGGTTTTTCGCCACTGTGGCAACCGTGCTGGCGCTGGGTGCGGCTGCGGTGGCGGGTTATCAGTATTATCAGCAGTTGCCCAAACCGCTGCAGGTTAAAGCGCAGGTTATAGCGCCACCGCTTGGCCACTATCAGGACGATATTGAACAGCCCACGCCGTTAATCTTGCAATTTAGCTATGACATCAGCAACCAGGCCGGGCGTATTGCGCCGGTGCCACAGCTATCGGCGGCGCGGTTGGATTTAATAGGTGAAGTGCTGACGGACGGGGCCAGCATTACCCCGGCGATTGCCGGTAAATGGTTGTGGCAGGACGATAACACACTGAGCTTTACCCCCGAGCAGGCCTGGCCTGCTGGCAGCAGTTATCAGCTGAAACTGGAAAAACAGCTGTTTGCCGCATCTACTGTACTCAGTAGCGACAGTTACCGTTTTAGTACCGCAGAGCTTAGTGCCGGTGTTGAGCGGTTGCGGTTTTATCAGCACCCAACCGAGCAGGCAACGCGCCAGATTGTGGCAACATTGCGTTTTAGCCACCCAGTGCAGCTGCAAAGTGTGGAGCAGCTGCTGTCGTTAACCATGCGCGACAATGGTGCTGATATTACTAGCAAAGGTAAGGCGCTGGCATTTAGCCTGGCCGCAGATGCAAGCGGTCGTGAAGTTTATGTCAGTTCGGCAGCAATAACGCTGCCAGCGCAGGAGCAGTATCTGACACTGACACTGCAAAAGGGCGTTCAGGCCAGCACTGGCAAGGGTGTAACCAAAAGCACGGTTAGCGATCAGCTGTTGGTACCGGATAAAAGCAGCTTTTTAAAAGTACAGCGGCTAAGCACGGAGATTGTCTACACGCTAGAGCAACAACCCGAGCAAATGCTGCTGCTGGAGTTTACTGACCGTATTAACCGTACCGAATTACAACAAAAGCTTAAGTTGTATGTGTTGCCAAAACACCCGCGGCGCAAGTCCTATTACTGGGCGCCGGGTGAGGTGACGGCGGCAGTATTGCAACAGGCCAGTTTATTGCCGGTCGAGTTGATGCCAACGGCTGCTGAGCAAGATAGCGCCTTTAGCCTGAAACTGGATTTGCTGCCCGGCCAAAGCGTATTTGTTAGTGTGCCCAAGGGCTTGCAGTCGGGCAGTGATTTTAGCCTGGCCAATGAATATCGCAGTGTAGTGCAGGCACCCGAGTATCCGAAGCAGGCCAAATTGGTTGGTGATGGTGCCTTACTTAGCCTGAGCGGCGATAAAACCCTGCAGCTGCTTACCCGCGGCGTAACAGGTGTAAAGGTTACGCTGCATAAGTTACTGCCACAGCATTTAAACCATTTTATTAGCCAGACTGGTGGCGACGTTAGTCAGCCGTATTTCTACAACTACCAGTTTGATGAATCTAATATCAGTACTGTACATCAGCAAACCTTTAATCTGGCGCAACAGCATCCAAAACAGGCCAGCTATCTGGCTTTGCCGTTAACCCCTTATCTTGAACAGGCAGGTATGGGGGTGTTTTTTGTAAAAATAACTGAATATGACGCCCGCTACCCGAACCGTGACGGCGCCGAGCTGGATAAACGCGTTGTGTTGGTCACCGATTTAGGTTTGCTGGTGAAACATCAGGCCGACAGCAGCCAGCAGGTGTTTGTGATGTCGGTAGCCAGTGGCAAACCGGTAGCCGGGGCTAAAGTGGAGCTGCTGGGTAAAAACGGCCAGGCCATTATGTCCGCTGTCAGCAATGCTCAGGGCCATGTTAGCCTGGGATCTACCAGCGGCTTTGAGCGCGAGCGCCAGCCGGTGGTGTATCTGGTTAGCCGCCAGCGTGACGGCGTCACCGATAGCAGTTTTATTCCGTACGACAGATACAGCCGCCAACTGGACTTTTCTAAATTTGATACCGGGGGCCGCTATCAGGATCAGCACAGCGATAAGGCCCTGACCGCCTATATGTTTAGCGACCGTGGCATTTATCGCCCCGGTGAGCAGGTACAACTGGCGGCTATTATCCGCAACAGCGATTTATCGCTGGCCGGGCCGGATCTGCCGCTGAAAATTCAACTGAGAAGCCCGCGCGGCAATATGTTCTGGCAGCAAAATTTCAATTTGGCCGGCAGAGGCTTGCACAGTTTTAGCCTGGATACCGCAGCACACAGCGAAACCGGCAATTACCATGCCTCGGTCAGCCTGCTTGATAGCAAGGGCAATACTGCAAGGCATCTGGGCTCTGTCAGCTTTGTACTGGAAGAGTTTTTGCCGGATACATTAAAAATACAAAGCCGCTTTAACCAAAGCGCCAAAGGCTGGTTGGCACCGACAGATCTGGCGGCACAGATCCAGCTGGATAATCTGTTTGGCACGCCGGCACAACAACGCCGGATCAGTGCCTCGCTGGAATTAATTCCGGCCAATTTCAGTTTTCAGCAGTATGCCGATTATCATTTTATTGCGCCGCAGCAGGATGAGCAGTCGCGCAGCCGGGTGCGGCTGAGCCTGGATGAGCAACAAACCGATGCCGACGGCAAAGCCAGTTTTGCGCTGCCATTGGCGCAGTACAGCGGCGGTACTTATCGTCTGGTGGTGAATAGTGAAGGTTTTGACAGCAGTGGCGGGCGCAGTGTTAAAGCCGTCAGTACCGCCTGGTTGTCGCCGTTACCGGTGCTGGTGGCGGTAAAAGCTGATGGTGAATTGCGTTACCTGAAACGGCAGCAAACACGTAAGCTGGAATTTATTGCGGTAAATAATAGCCTGAGCCAGGTTGAGCTTAATGATATCAGCCTGAAATTAATAGAAAAACGTCCGCTGTCTTCGTTAGTTAAACAGCCAGACGGCACCTTTGCCTACCAGAGCATCGTGCAGGATATTGAACTTAGCAGCAGTGCTTTTGCTATCGACGCTAACGGTAGTAGCTACACCTTGCCTACCGACAGCGCCGGCGATTTTGAATTGCAATTGCAACAGGACGGGCAGGTATTGGGTAGCCTGGCGTTTAGCGTGGTGGCTGAGGGTAATACCGCTGCCATGCTGGAACAAAATGCAGCGCTAAGCGTTAAACTGGATAAAACCGACTATAAGGCGGGTGACTGGATAGAGCTGAATATTACCGCGCCTTATACCGGTAGCGGCTTAATTAGTATTGAAACCGATAAAGTGCATAACTTTAGCTGGTTTAGCAGTGACACTACCAGCAGCATTGCACGTATTCAGGTGCCATCAGAACTGGAAGGCAATGCCTATGTTAATGTCGCCTTTGTCCGTGCCAGTGACTCCGACGCCTTGTTTGTCAGCCCGCTTAGCTATGCGGTGGTACCGTTTAATATCGATCGCAGTGCCCGCACTGTAGCTATTACGCTGACCGCGCCCGAGGAAGTGCGGCCGGGTAAAGCCTTTACGCTGGGTTATCGCACCGACAAGCCGGCTGACTTAGTATTGTATGGCGTAGATGAAGGCATTTTACAGGTTGCGGGCTATAAGTTACCTGATCCGCTAGGCCATTATCTGCAGAAGAAGGCACTGCAGGTGCGCAGCTTACAAATGCTGGATCTGATCTTACCCGAGTTTAGCGCCTTGCAACGCCAACTGGCCGGTGTAGGGGGGGATGTCGAGCGCATGGCATTGGCTGAAGCGCGGATGATGATGGATAAAAACCTTAACCCCTTTGCCCGCCGTGCCGAGCAACCCGGCGTGTTTTGGCTGGGCGTGGTAAAAGCCAGCAGCCAGCCGGGCAGTGCTCAGGTAACCCTGCCGGCAAGTTTTAGCGGTAATATTAAGCTGATGGCCGTAGCGGTGGCCGACAATGCCTTGGCAGCCAGCAGCCGCGATGTGCGCGTGCGCGGCCCCTTTGTATTAACACCTGAAGTGTTGCAAAGTGCGGCACCGGGTGATGAGTTTGATGTCAGCATCAGTGTTGCCAACGGTATTAAGGGCTCGGGTAAGGATGCGCCGGTACAGGTAAGTGTGCAGTTGCCAGCAGCGTTAAGCCTGGTAGGCGAAGGTACGGTGCAACTTAATATTAGTGAGGGCAGTGAACAAAGTGCCCGCTTCAGGGTAAAAGCCGGTGCGGCACCAGGTGAAGCCAGCATAGGTTTTATGGCGCAGTACAGCAGCGGCGCGGTAACCGAACAGGCGGTGCGCGAGGTGAGTTTAAGTATACGCCCGGCAACACCTTATTTATCCAGCCTTAATGCCGGTTACAGCAAAAGTGGCAACGCCGAAGTGGCAACCCGCTATCCGCTGCATGCCGAGTTTGCCCAGTTAGCCGTAGCGGCCTCAGCCAGCCCGCTGGTACTGGTAGAAGGTTTTACCGATTATCTGGCACGGTATCCACATGGCTGTACTGAGCAGGTGGTGTCGCAGGTATTCCCCTGGCTGGGCTTAGTGCAACAGCCCTCCTATCAGGCTCGCTGGCCTGAACTAAACGAAAAATTTGCGGTGTTGATTGAAAAGCTGGCCGAGCGTCAGCAAAGTGACGGCGGTTTTAGCTTCTGGCCCGGCGGTTACAGCAGTGCCGATATACCAAGTATTTATGCAATGCACTTTTTACTGGCCGCCCGCGAGCAGGGCCTGGCTGTGCCGGATTATCTGTACCAGCAGGGGCTCGAGTATCTGCGCCGTGCGGCACGCCAGGGCGGTGCTAATTTGTATCAGGCCCGCGCCCGCGCTACGGCCATATATTTGCTGACGCGCAGTGGTGAAGTAACCAGCAATTATTTAACCGAGCTGCACGAAAGACTGGAAAAACAGCATCAGCAAGCCTGGCAAAGTGATATTACTGCCAGCTATATGGCCGCCAGCTACCAGCTACTGCAAAAGCCTGAACTGGCGCGTGCTTTAGTAAGCAACTACCGGTTGGGCAAAGTCTCGGCGCTGCAAACGGCTTATCTGGCCCGCTCCGGTCTCACGCTGGCGGCGTACGCCAACCCGGCGTTTCAATCGCAGCTAAGCCAGGATGCACAATATGTATACTTGCTGGCTAGCCATTTTGCTGATGAAGCGCGCAAACTGGATCAGCAAAGTTTGCTGCGTTTACTGCAGCCGGTATTTGATAAACAGTACAACACCTATGCCACTGCCTACACCGTGCTGGCGTTGGCGGCGTATGATCAGTTGTTTAGTGACGAAGAGCTTAAAGCGCCGCTGTTTTATCAACAACATGCTGATGGCAGTAAAACCGCATTGGCGGGCGCAGATAATCAAACTGCGCAACCCAAGCGTGCTTTTAGCGTGTTGGCCGAGAAAATAGTGCTGCAAAGTGAGCAACCGCTGTTTTATGCCCTCAGTGAAGCCGGCTTTGCTGTTAAAGCGCCAACAGAAGCTGTCGCACAGCAGCTGGAAGTGACGCGGGATTATCTGAATAGCGAAGGCAAGCTGGTAACGCAAGCGCAGCAAGGCGATGAACTCACGGTGCGCCTGCGCCTGCGTAGCCTGAACAACAGCTGGCATAACAATGTGGCGGTGGTGGATTTATTGCCGGCAGGCTTTAGTGTGATCCGCAGCTCAGTGCCGCGCGAGCGCCAGGGCTGGCGCGCCGACTATGTTGATATCCGTGAAGATCGGTTAGTGTATTACGCCAGTTTTGGCCCGAAAATGACCGAGCTGCGTTATCAGGTTAAGGTGACTGCCGCCGGTGATTTTATTCTGCCGGTGGTACGGGCCGAGTCGATGTACGATAACAGTGTGCGCGCCAGTACAGCCGCCGGCCGCTTTGTCGTGCAGGCGCAGGCCAATTAATGTGGCTAAGTGCAGATCATGCCGTTAACTAAAGTACAGCGCTGGCTGGGCAGGCTGCTGCTGGTGCCGATGGCAGCGTTGCTGTTAGCTGTGCTGCTATTGGTGTGTAGCCGCAAACCGTCGCTGTATCCGCATTATGCTGAGGCCAGTGCCTATTTTGCCGCCGACGGCAGCCTGCTTAGCCTGCGTCTGGCGGCGGATCAGCGTTACCGGCTAAAGCTGCCGCTAAGCGATATAGCACCGGAGCTTATTCAGGCTACGTTGTGGTATGAAGACAGGCGTTTTTACCAACATATTGGCGTAGACTTGCAAGCCGTAGCGCGGGCCTTCTGGCAAAGTGTGCTTAAAAATGGCCGGCGTCAGGGTGCATCCACCTTAACCATGCAATTGGCGCGGCTGCGTTTTGGCTTGAACAGCAGCAGCTTTAGCGGCAAGTTACAGCAGTTAGCCTATGCGCTGTATCTGGAGTGGCATTACGACAAAGATGAACTGCTTGAGGCCTACTTTAACTATGCGCCCTATGGCGGCAACATTGAAGGCGTGGCCGCCGCCAGCCTGATTTATTTTGGTAAACAAGCCAAAGCGCTAACCCAGGCGGAAGCCTTAGCACTGACCTTGATCCCACAAAACCCAAACCAACGCAGCCCGCTAAGCCAACAAGGCCGGCAACAACTGGAATTAGCCCGGCAGCGGCTAACGGCGCAGTGGCTGGCGCAGCATCCCACCGCGCGTGAGGCACTGCTTACGCTGCCGCTGCAGTATAAAAGCCGCACCGACTTACCGTATAAAGTGCCGCATTTACTCAACCATCTGCAGGGCGAAGGGCAGAGCGGCGGGCGCTTTTATACCAGCATTGACGCCGCTTTACAGCAACGTATTGAGCAACAGCTAAGCCGTTATCTGGGCCGCCATCGTGACAAAGGCCTGGTCAATGCCAGTGTATTACTGGTGAAACGTAGTAGCCTGCAGATAAAGGCGTATCTGGGCTCGGCTGATTTTAATAACGCTGATATTGCTGGCCAGGTAGACGGTGTTAGCGCGCTGCGCTCGCCCGGTTCGGCCTTAAAGCCTTTTGTTTATGCGCTGGCGATGCAGCAGGGGCATATTCATCCGCAAAGTCTGTTAAGTGATTTACCCCGCCGTTATGGCAGTTTTAATCCGGAAAACTTTGACCGGCAGTTTGTCGGGCCGCTAAGTGCTACTGAGGCATTAATTAACAGCCGTAATGTGCCGGCGGTGCAATTGCAGGCCAAGCTGTCAGAGCCGGATTTTTATCACTGGCTAAAACAGGCGCAGGTACCGCTGCCGCAAGCTGCAGACCATTACGGCCTGGCACTGGTTTTGGGTGGCATGGAAATTAGCATGCAGCAATTAGTGCAGCTGTATGCCATGTTAGGTAACGGCGGTAACTGGCAACCGCTGCAATGGCAGGCTGAGGCAGCAACTAAGCCGGCGCAACCCTTACTTACCGCCGAAGCAGCATTTTTAACGCTGGATATGCTGCGCCAACACCCAAGACCGCAGCCGGGCCTTATCAGTCAACTCAGCCCTGGCCGGCCGGTAGCCTGGAAAACCGGTACCTCTTATGCCTTTCGTGATGCCTGGGCGATAGGCCTGAGCGGTGATTATGTGCTGGCAGTATGGCTGGGTAATTTTGACGGCAGCGCCAATGCTAATTTAGTTGGCCGTACTGCAGCCGGGCCCTTATTGTTTGAGCTGTTGTCATTATTACAGCCGGACTTGCAGGCAGAGCAGCAGCTGTTTACGCCCGCTGCAGCCCTTAATGTTAAACAGGTGCTACTGTGTAGCCGCAGTGGTGACTTGCCGAACAAACACTGTCCGCAAAGCCGTCCCGGCTGGTTTATTCCCGGCGTGTCGCCAGTCAGGTTGTCTGAGGTGCACCGCGCTGTGCCGGTATACGTCGATTCCGGCCTGCGCGCCTGTCAGCATACGCCACCGCAAACCGAACTAAAGGTGTTTGAATTCTGGCCATCAGATATTCAGCAAGCGTTTAGCCGGGCCGGCATTATGCTGCAACAGGTACCGGCTATGGCCGCTGGCTGCTTGCAGTCTGGCCTGGGCCAGCCTCCCGTTATCCGCCTGCCGCAACCCGGGTTGCAATATCAGTTAGATAAACAACAAAACAGTTTGCCGCTGCTGGCAACCCTGGATGGTGCGGCCAAAACTGCCTACTGGTTTGTCGATAACCGCTTTATTGGTGCCGCCCGTCCGGACGAGCCGCTATTATGGCAAGCGCAGGCCGGCCAGTTTCATATCAAGGTAGTGGATGATCTGGGTAATGCAGCCGATGTTGTTACCGCAGTAACAACTGTAAATTAGAGCATTGTTACATTTCCTTGTTGTCACAATTTAATCAATTTGTTAACTTTGGTTTCCGCTTTGGGGTTTACTAAGGGAATACCATGCAAAATGCTATAAGGATTATGTTGTTATGCGCTGTTTTTATCATACAGTGGCCGGCTGTTGCAGCTAATGATGCTGACATGGTGGCGTTGCTCAGCCAGAATCCAACCTACACCAATGTACAAATTTCACCGGATGGCCGCTTTATTTCGGCAGTGGTAAATATTAATAACAAAACTGCGCTCGGTATTATTGAACGTAAAAATTTTAAAATGGTTAACGCTATCCGCTTTCCCGGCCGTGAAGAAATAGGCGGCTATTTCTGGGCCAACAACGAGCGCTTAGTGATAAAAATGGCCGAGATCATGCCATGGAAACAAGAGCCGTCATATTATGGTGAGCTGTTTGCAATAAACTGGGATAGCTCTAAAGCCAGCCTGATTTACGGTTATCGCGCCGGTGAGATGCAAACCGGCTCGCACATTAAAAAGAAAGAAGCGACCCAAGGCTGGGCTGAAATTGTCAGTGTGATGCCGGATAACGAAGAGCAGATTTTAATTTCCAGCACGCCCTGGAGCGAAGGTGGTGACCGTTTAGCTGAGCTGATGTTGCTGGATATTTACACTGGCAAAATGCGTAAAGTTGGCCATTCGCCGGTGCCTTACGCTGATTTTATCGCCGATCAGGATGGAGCACTGAAACTGGCGGTAGGTGTCGATAAAGGCGACAATACTTTGGTATATCGTTTTAACGACAAAGTTAAAGATTGGGAGCAGGTACCAGCATCGAACTTTGGTGAACGGTTCTCTGCCATTGGCCTGGATGAAAGCGGCGACTCTGTTTATGTTCTGGATGACTATGGTCAGGATAAAACCGGCTTATTTAAACTAAAGCTGGCTGATTTTAGTTACAAAGAAATTTTTACCGATAAAAACGTCGATATCGCGCATTTTGAACACACTAAAAATGATAACCGTATCTTTGCGTTAAAGCTTGACGATGGTCTGCCAACCTATGTGTTGCTGTCGGATAAATATGCTGAAGCGCAGGTATTTAAAGACTTGCTGGCCACTTTTCCCGGCAATGCACTTACCATTACCAGTAAAACCAGCAATGAACAGTTTTGGGTCGTCGCCATATACTCAGATATTAATGCCGGCAGTTATTTTTTATTCGATAAAAAAAATAGCAGTATGACAAAGCTATTCGATAGGATGCCGGCATTGGCTAAAGCCAAGCTGGCAACCACAGAAGCCATCTCGTTTAAATCCTTCGATGACACTCAAATTCACGGCTATTTTACTGCCGGCGAGAGTAATAGTGCTAATAAACCACTGATTGTAAATGTGCATGGCGGGCCGCATTATGTCCGTGATAGCTGGGGCTTTGATCGCGAAGTACAGTTGCTGGCGACAGCAGGTTATTCGGTATTGCAGTTAAATTATCGTGGTTCTTGGGGCTATGGACTGAAACATCAGGAAGCAGGGTATTTGCAATGGGGCGATGCGATACAACAGGATATTATTGCCGGTACCCGCTGGGCTATCGATAATGGTAAAGCTAAGGCCGGCAATATTTGCATTATGGGCGGCAGCTTTGGTGGCTATTCGGCCGTGCAATCGGCTGTGCTGGCGCCGGATTTGTATAAATGTGCTGTGGCAGTGGCCGGTATCTATGATTTAACTTTGATGAAAGAGGAAGGCGATATACCCACACGGACCTTTGGTGTCGCTTATCTTGATAATGTGCTTGGTAAAGATGACGCGGTTATTCAGCATATTTCGCCTGTAAATCATGTCGAAAAGTTGCAGGCCGCACTTTTTATTGCCCATGGCAAAAAAGATAAACGTGCGCCGCTGGAGCATGCGACACGTTTAAAAGCGGCGCTGGATAAAGCCGGGAAACAATATCAGTGGCTACAGTTTGATGATGAAACCCATGGTTTTTATTCGCCGGAAAACCGCAGTGTGTACTATAAACAACTGCTGGATTTTGTTGGCCAGCATTTAACGCTGTAGCAATATTTAACACTTAAGTGAATGCTGTAAGCCCGTTGTTATAACGGGCTTTTTTATTGCCAGTTTGCCGGCTATTTGCGTTAAAGCCCATTGTGCTCAGGTGGATTCAGCGTTAGGTTAAATTTTAACCTGGCGTGAAGAGGCGATATAACAATGAAAAAACCACTACTGTTTAGCTTATTAAGCTGTGTGCTGTGGGGCGCAGGGCTGGTACAGGCCGACACCACGGCTTTGGTTGGCGGCCGGCTGATTGATGGTTATGGCCACCAACCGCTGGCAAATAGCGTGATATTGGTGCGTGATGGCATGATAGAGCAGGTTGGCACGGTAGCCACGCTACCGGTGCCGGATGGTTATAAGGTGGTGTCTACCGAAGGCATGGATGTATTACCCGGCTTGTGGGAAAACCACGCTCACCTGATGCTAAATGGCCATGCCAATTATGTGCATTGGGATAAAGCCTACATTAACCGCTTGTCGGATGAAATTATGCCGGCCAGTGCCGTACAGTTATTGTTAGCCGGTATTACCAGCGCCCGCGATCTGGGGGCGCCGCTGGCCGATTCTATCAGTGTGAAACAGCGTATTGAAAAGGGGGAGATCCCCGGTCCGCGCTTATTTGTTTCCGGCCCGTTTTTACAGCATAGGGCTTACCCCGGCACCGAGGCGTTTCGCTGGAGTATCAATGGCGTAAAAGACGCACAGCAAAAGGTAGATAAACTGGCCGCCGCTGGCGTGGATATTGTAAAGCTTATCGATCAGGACAAAATGACGCTGGAAGAGGCGCAGGCCATCGTAAAACAGGCGCATAAGCACGGCCTTAAGGTTGTTGCCCATGCGCACCGGCCGGATGAAATTCGCCGTGGCCTGAGTATTGGTGTCGATAACTTTGAACATACCGGCCTGACCACGGCACCGGCCTTTCCTGATGATGTGATGGACTTGCTAAAAGAGCGTACCGCTACCGGCCGGGTTGCCGGCGGCCCCTTGTTCTGGACGCCAACAGTAGAAGGGTTGTGGAACTATGATTTAACGGTGGCTAACCCCGAACATCTGGACGCCGATTGCTGGCAGCGTGGCTTAAAGCCCGACACCATCGCCGACATTAAACAGTCGCTGAAGCAGCCGGGTAAGCTGGCTTATATGCAATTGACGCCACTGCGCAAACCAACCCTTAAGCACAAAATTGCCCAGCTGCGTGACGCCGGTGTGGTGTTTTTGGTGGGCACTGACAGTGGTATTCCCACTAAGTTTCACTGCCAAAGCACCTGGAACGAACTGGCAGTATGGGTAGATGTAATGGGGATATCAGCAATGGATACCATTCGTGCCGCCACCTACTGGCCGGCGGTGATGATGGGCGTGTCTGACAAGCTGGGCACGGTAAGCGAGGGCAAATACGCCGACATTATTGCAGTGAAAGGGGATGTACTGCGGTATATCAATAAACTGGCGGATGTAAAGCTGGTAATGAAGGGCGGAGTAATTTACAAACAAAATGGCGTAGTACAGACGGACCAACTGTAACAGTCCTGTTGTTTAACAGTATGTCGTTTGCCGGCTAACTGAGGCAATTGCCATACTGTTAAACTGATTACAGAGATAGTGGTTTAGAACTGATAATGCAATCCAAGGCTGAATACTGACAGCTCAGTATCAATATCGTAGAAGTAGCTGGAGTCTGCATCCAATTCTGCACTGATATATTCATATGCCAGACGGATGTTCAGGTGTTTAGTGACGGCGAAGTGACTACCCAGCCCATAGCTGTAACCTAAGCCACTGTAGTCGGCTTCATCACCCCAATCCCAGTCACCCATATCTTCAGCATAATAGTTGTCGATAACGGCGACATTGGCCAGACCTGCCTTGGCAAATAAGGTGATAGTGTCGTTCAGGTTATAGCTGAATTTAGGCCCTACAATAATAGCTGCGGCTGTGAGATCCGAGTTGTTATCGCCTAAGTCTGTGGCGGCGTTGACGCTGGCTTCAATGCCAAACCAGTTGCTGAAGTTATAGCCGCCATAAAGAGTAAAACCGGTTGCTGACAGATCTTCGTTGACATACTTAATGTCCAGATCGAAATTACTGACACCGCCACCGATAAAAAAGCCGGTATGTTCGGTATCAGCAAGAGCCGGCATGGCACACAACGCTGCAATTGCTGACAATGCACCTAAAACGTTTTTCATGTTGTCCCTTAATACATTATTGAAATGCGCGCATACTAGCGGTTGCCGGATCCTTTGGCAACATGATAATAACAGCAGGTTTTCTTTTGCTGTATGGCTATAGATTTTTTGCTTGTTGTACTGTGCCGACACAGTAAAATAGCGCGGTCTGGCCCGGAGATATTATGCATTGCCACCATTTTGCAGCGAAACGCTGTCTGTCTTGCCACTGGCTGGATAAACCTTACCCACAACAGCTGGCGTTAAAGCAGCAACAACTAACAACCTTGTTGGCAGCGTTTAAGCCGGCACTGTTGTTTGAGCCGGTAGCATCGGCAGAGCAGGGCTTTCGCTATAAAGCGAAAATGGTAGCACTGGGCACGGTTGACGAACCGGTGCTGGGCATTGTTAATGCACAGGGCGAAGCGGTTGATTTGGCCGACTGCCCGTTATATCCGCCGGCGTTTGCAGCGGCCTTTGAATTGTGTAAAGCCTTTATTCAACGCGCAAAACTAACTCCTTACGATATTGCTGCAAGGCGCGGCGAGCTGAAGTTTATTTTACTTAGCCAAAGCCGGCATAGCGGCCGTTTTATGTTGCGTTTGGTGCTGCGCTCCAAAAACTGTTTGGCGTCGGTGCAAAAGCATCTGCCCTGGTTAGTGGCGCAGTGGCCACAGCTGGAGGTGTGTTCGGTTAACCTGCAGCCCCTGCCTGCGGCACTGCTGGAAGGCGAAGAAGAAATTATCCTGACAGAGCAAACACTGTTGGCCGAGCAACTAAACCAGGTGCCGTTGTACTTAACGCCACAAAGCTTTTTTCAGACCCAGCCGGTCATGGCCGCCAGCCTGTATCAGACGGCCGCAGACTGGGCGGCGCAGTTGCAGCTGCAGGGCAAATTTAGCCGCATCTGGGATCTGTTTTGTGGCGTCGGTGGCTTTGGCTTGCACCTGATTCAGGCTGGACAGAGCCTGACTGGCATTGAAATAGCGCCGGCGGCTATCGCCAGTGCCAGCCGTTCTGCATCAGAGCTGGGTTTTAGCAATGTGCAGTTTCAGGCGCTGGATTCGGCTGCCTTTGCCAGTGCTGCGGCTCAGGCTCCGGACTTTCTGGTGGTAAATCCGCCGCGGCGCGGCCTGGGTAAGCCACTGTGCCGGGATATACAGCGTTTAGCACCAGCCTGGTTGTTGTATTCCAGCTGTAATGCGCAAACGCTGGCGCAGGATCTGGCGGCGTTGCCAGAATATATGCTATTGAAAGTACAATTGTTTGATATGTTTGCCCACAGCAGCCACTACGAAGTACTAACCCTGTTGCAACGCCGCGATTAAGGTTGCGGTTGCATCCTGCTTTTCGCAGTATATACTGTATTAATGTACAGTGTATTGAGGTGCGTTATGTCGGCGATATTAGCACAGTTAGCCAGACGGCAATTGTTATGGCACGGCAATAGCCAGCAGGCGGCATATCAGGCGGTGGCGACCGGTTACAGTGAGCTGGATCTGCAACTGGCCGGAGGCTTTCCGGCCAGCGGTTTAATTGATATTCAAACAGAATTGGGCATAGGCGAGCTACGTTTATTGCTGCCTTATTTACAACAGCAGCATAGCCGTGGCCGTTTGCTGGTTTTGATATCTCCTCCGGCAGAACCCTGCGCCGATATGCTGGCCGCAGCCGGTATCAGCTTGTCACAATTAGTAATTATTACGCCAAAAACCAGCAAAGAAGCGTTGTGGGCTACCGAGCAATGCCTGCAAAGTGGTTGTTGTGCTGTGGTATTGCTATGGCAGCCGCAGCTAAAGCTGGCTTTGGCCCGGCGTTTACAACTGGCAGCAGAGCAGGGGGCGGCCAGCCTGGTGTTGCTGCGCCGGCCGGCAGCCGGGCTAAGTTTGCCGGTAAATTTAAGCCTGGAGCTGACACCGCACCGGCAGGGTTTGCAGCTTCGTGTGCATAAACGCAAAGGCGGCTGGCCGACGGCAGATTTTGTGCTGGATATGCAAAAGCACTGGCCGGCGCTGTATTTGCCGCCAGCTAGCACGGCGTTGCCACAGCGTAAGGCTGGCTGAAATGGCGCTGTATGTGTATCTGCATTTTCCGGCGCTGCAATGCGACAGCTTAACAGAGGCCGGGCAACAAGCTGTGCCGCTGGCGGTGGTGGATGCGCAGCATAGTATTATTCAGTTAAATGAACAGGCAGCTGCGCAAGGGGTGCAGCTGCGGATGGGGTTGGCTACTGCTGCAGCCCTGTGTCACAACCTGCAGCTTATCCCCTATCAGGAGCAGCAACAGCAAGCGCTGTTAATGGCAATTGCGCAGCAGCTGTATCAGTTAAGCGGTGAAATTGCACCAGATCCGCCAGCCGGCTTGTATTTACGGGGCTGCAGTATGCTGCAGCTGTATCATGGTCTGGACGGCTACCAGACCGCATTGCTGGGCGGGCTTAAACGGCTGCCGTATCGTTATGCTTATGCCAGCGCTGCTACACCCTTTGCCGCTAAATGCTTGGCACTGCAGCAATTTAACCAGTTAACTGCCGACCATGCCGTGACAGATAAAGCCCTAAAGTGCAGCCCGCTTAGCTTTACTGAGCTGGAAACAGAGATGCAGCAGCAGCTGCAGCGGCTGGGCATTGATACTCTGGGCCGCTTACTGGCGTTATCGGCGGCTGAACTGGCACGGCGCTTTGATCACCGCTTAATCAGTTATCTTGGCCGTTTACGCGGTGAGTTTTTTCATGCACTGGATTATATCCGGCCCGAGCCCGGTTTTAGCCGTTATCTGGAGCTGTTGTATGACATCAGCGATGTGGCAGTGCTCAGTGTGCCGCTGCAAAAGCTATTACAGCAACTTGAACAACAACTTGAGCGGAATAATGCTTTATGCCATCAACTAACCCTGCATTTGTATAGCCGTGACAGTGCAACAAAAAGCTACAGTATTGGCTCGGCTCAGGGAGAATATCGCGCGGTTAACTGGCTTAGGCTGTGTCAGTTGCAACTGGAAAGCAGCCAGCTGACGGCACCGGTGTATGGCCTGCAGCTTGAGGTAACACAATTTGCACCACAGCAGGCGCAAAGCGACGATTTATTTGCGCCACAGCAGGGTAATATCTCCGCTTTGCAGCTGGTGTCTTTATTGCAAGCCAGGTTGGGCCGCGGCGCAATAAGCGGGCTAAGCTTGCAAAACCAGCATTTACCCGAGCACGCCAGTGGCCGGCCCTTGCCGTTGTTGCCAACCAGGCCGCAGGCCGGTGCTTTGTTACAGCGTCCGGCATTTTTATTACCACAGCCACGGCGACTGCATGAAGCGGTAGAGATAAGCAGCGGCCCGGAGCGTTTGTGTGCGGACGGCTGGCAACTGGCGGCGCAGCGTGATTATTTTATTGGCCGCAACCAGCAAGGCCAGTGGCTATGGTTATACCGTACTGCACAGCAGCAGTGGTTTGTGCATGGTTTATTTAGTTAGCTGCGTGTTATGGCCTACGCTGAATTGTTTTGTCAAAGCCACTTTAGTTTTTTGCACGGCGCCTCCAGCCCGCAGGAACTGGTGCAGCAGGCTGCAGCGCTGGGTTATGAAGCCCTGGCGCTGACCGATGAATGCTCGGTTGCCGGTATAGTGCGGGCCTACCGGCAGATAAACCAGCAGCAGCTAAACATTAAGCTGATTGTGGGCAGTTATTTTCAGCTGGACAAACTTGAGCTGGTATTGCTGTGCCCGGATAAGGCGGCTTATGCTGAACTGTGCCGGGTGATCAGCAATGCCCGGCGGCGCAGCAGTAAAGGCGAATATTGCTTAACTGAGTGGGATTTGATGTCGCTGCAACATTGCCTGCTGTTGTGGTTACCCGCTGGCGATAGCGACAGTGATACACACTGGGCCAACTGGCTGCAAAAGTATCACCGCGAGCGGCTGTGGTTAGCAATGCGCCGTGAGCTTAACCATAATGAAACCGCTTTTAACCACTATTGCCAACAGTTGGCCCGGCAGCATCAGCTTAGCGTTGTGGCTTGTGGTGCTGTGCTGATGCATGTTCCTGAGCGGTTGGCGCTGCAACATTGTGTCAGTGCCATTAAAGCCGGAAAACCTATAGCTGAACTGGGCCGGCAGCTGCTGAGCAATGCCGAACGTGCCCTGCGACCTTTAGCGAAGCTGGAAAAACTGTTCAGCACCGAGTTGCTGCAGCAAAGTTGTGTTATTGCCGCGCGCTGCACTTTCTCACTGGAGCAACTTAAATATCAATACCCCAGCGAGCTGGTGCCAGATGGCGAAACGGCAGCCGGTTATTTGGCCCGGTTGGTTGCCCGGGGCAGCCAAGTCCGGTTTCCTGACGGCATAACGAAGCGGGTTCAGGCCATTATCGACAAAGAAATGGCACTGATCACTGAGCTTAACTATGAATACTTTTTTCTCACTATCTATGATCTGGTGCAGTTTGCTAAAGCGCGTGGCATTTTGTATCAGGGCAGGGGCTCGGCGGCCAATTCGGTAGTGTGTTATTGCCTGGAAATTACCGCCGTCGATCCAGAGAAAATTCAGGTGCTGTTTGAGCGTTTTTTATCACGCGAACGCCAGGAACCGCCGGATATTGATGTCGATTTTGAGCATGAGCGACGCGAAGAAGTGATTCAGTATCTGTACCAAAAATACGGCCGGGAACGCGCCGCGCTGGCCGCTACGGTAATAAGCTACCGCTTTAAAAGCGCGCTGCGTGATGTTGGCAAAGCGTTGGGGCTGCCGATTAGTCAGCTGGATTTCTTGGTGAAAAATATCCAGCGCCGCGACCCGGCATTAAGCTGGCAACAGCAACTGGCCGCGCTGGGGCTTAACAGCAACAGCCAAACCACACAGCAGCTGGTTACGCTGGTGGAGCAACTGCGGGGGGCGCCAAGGCATTTATCGCAGCATGTCGGCGGTTTTGTTATTTCACAAGGGCCCTTGTATGAACTGGTGCCGGTAGAGAACGCCGCCATGGCCGACAGAACCGTGATCCAGTGGGATAAAGATGATCTGGAAACACTTCAGCTGCTAAAGGTGGATGTGCTGGCGCTGGGCATGCTAACGGCTATCCGCAAGTGCTTTACGCTGCTAAAGCAACATCAGCAGCAAGACTTAAGTATTGCCGGGATCAGTGCCAGGGGCGATGATGCCGCTGTGTATCAGATGCTGCAAAAAGCCGATACGGTTGGCGTGTTTCAGATAGAGTCGCGCGCGCAAATGAGCATGCTGCCACGGCTTAAACCGGCTTGTTACTATGATCTGGTGGTACAAATTGCCATAGTGCGGCCCGGGCCAATTCAGGGCGATATGGTGCACCCGTATTTAAAACGTCGTGATGGCAAAGAGGCGGTGAGCTATCCGTCAGAGGCAGTAAAAGACGTGCTGGCACGCACTTTGGGCGTGCCGATATTTCAGGAGCAGGTTATCGCACTGGCGATGGTGGCAGCCGGCTTTAGTGGCGGCGAGGCTGACCAGTTGCGCCGTGCTATGGCCAGCTGGCAGAAAACCGGTGAACTGCTGCAGTTTAAACATAAGCTGATAGACGGTATGCAAAGGCGCGGTTATCCGCTGGACTTTGCCGAGCGTATTTACCAGCAAATTTGCGGTTTTGGTGAATATGGCTTTCCGGAGTCGCATTCGGCCAGTTTTGCGGTGTTGGCTTATGTTTCGGCCTGGTTGAAGCACTACTACCCGGCGGCGTTTTGCACGGCCTTACTGAACAGTTATCCGATGGGCTTCTACAGCCCGGCGCAGCTGCTGCAGGATGCCCGACGACATGGCGTCGAGTTGTTGCCGCTGTGTGTTAATCAGTCGCAGTGGGATTATTGCCTGCAGCAACAAGGTAAGGCCATCCGGCTGGGCTTACGGCAGGTTAAGGGCTTATCGTCGGCCGGGGCGCAGTTACTGTTACAGCTGCGTCCTTCTGGCGGTTATCGTGACATAACGCAACTGCGGCAAACCGGGCTTAGCCGCGGCGATTTACAGGCACTGGCCAGTGCCAATGTGCTGAGCAGTATCAGTGGCGATAGGTACAACAGCCGCTGGCAATTGCTGGATACGCAGCACAGTCTGCCGCTGTTTGCTACAGAGCCGGAGCGGCAATCAACAGCGGCACAGGTAGCACAAACGACGCCGGCTTATTTAGCGCCGCCAGGTAAAGTAGAAGAAATGCTGGAAGACTACGCCGCCACCGGCCTTACGCTGGCAACGCATCCGTTAGCATTGCTGCGCCAGGCCACTAAATTACCGCGCAGCGTACCGGTTGACGAATTGTACCGGGTGCGGCACAACAGCCCGGTACGGGTCAGTGGCCTGGTAACGTTACGCCAACGGCCGGGCACCGCGGCCGGAGTCACCTTTATGTCGCTGGAGGATGAAACCGGCACGGCCAATGTGCTGGTATGGCTGGCGACGGCACAGGCGCAGCAAAAAAGCTTTTTAACCGCCACTATTTTGCAGGTGGATGGCATTTTACAGCGTGAAGGCGAAGTCACCCATATTATCGCCGGTAAGCTGGTTGACTTATCGGCACTTTTGGCCGAACTTAAGCTGTCCTCGCGCGATTTTCATTAACGGGAACTGCTATGTTACTGCGAGCCTCACAAAGCCTGGTATTACTGATTGATATGCAACAAAAACTGGCTCCGGCTATTTTTGATAGTAAAGCGGTAGAGCAGGCGGCGGCCTGGGTGCTGCAGGTGGCCGTACAACTGGAAGTGCCGGTATGGGCCACCGAACAATACCCGCAGGGTATAGGCGCGACCTTGCCGGCACTGGCAGAGCTTATTCCCGAAGCGCAGGTGCTGCAAAAAATGCATTTTAGCGCGCTGAAAGAGCCGCATATTGTCAGCAGCCTGGTCTGTGCCGGGCGTAAGCAAATTGTAGTGCTGGGCACTGAAGCCCATGTCTGTGTGCTGCAGTCGGTGCTGGATTTGTTGGCGCTGGGCTATCAGGTATTTGTGGTAGTAGAAGCCGTGGGTTCGCGTAGCGAGCAAAACAAGCAACTGGCACTGAGCCGGATGCAGCAAGCCGGCGCACAAATCATCAGCCAGGAGATGCTGGCATTTGAATGGCTGCAGTGCTGTGGCACTGACACCTTTCGCCAAATCAGCAAGGGCTGGATCCGTTAATGCGCTATGCATTACTACTGTTGATTTTGGCGTTGCCACTGCAGGCAGATCAGCTGATTGAGCAGCAATTACCGGATTTTTATCAGCAGTTATTGCCAGCACAACACTACCCGCTAAGCTGGCAACCGGCGCGCTTTAACGATATACAACATTGGCGCGCTCAGGGGCGGACGGCATTACGTGAAGCTCTGTTGTGGCCGGATGAGCCGGTTGATTTTGCCGCCAGATTGGTAAAAGCCGAAGCGCGCGACGGGTACAGCGCCCAGCTGTGGTCGGTGCAACTCACCAAACAAAGCCGGGTGCAGTTAATGTTATTGCAACCTGATGTGGCCAAGCCGGTACCGGCGTTGTTACTGCTGCATGATCACGGCGCCCGCTTTGATATCGGCAAAGAAAAATGGCTCAAACCCTTTGCCGGCGATCCACGTCAGGCATCAGCGCAGCAATGGGCTGATAAATACTTCAGCGGGAATTTTGTCGGCGATGCACTGGCCAGACAAGGCTATCTGGTCGTGGCGGCAGATACTTTTGGCTGGAGTGAGCGCGGTCCGGTTGAATTTAATGCGCAGCAGGCGCTGGCTGCCAATATGTTTATGCTGGGCCGCTCGCTGGCCGGCATGGCCGCTTACGAAGATATGCGCCTGCTACAGTTTATTAAACAGTTACCACAGGCCGACAGCACACGGCTGGCGGTGCTGGGTTTTTCGATGGGGGCCTTCCGGGCCTGGCAGCTGGCGGCCTTAACTGATGATATCAAAGCGGGGGTGGCGGTAGCCTGGTTAAACAGCTACCGGCATTTAATTACGCCTGGCAATAATATTCTCAAGGGCCAGTCGGCGTTTTATATGCTGCACCCGGGGTTGGCAGCAAAACTGGATATTGCTGATATAGCGTCACTGGCTGCGCCTAAAGCGATGTTGTTTATCAACGGCGGCCAGGACAAACTTATGCCCAAAGCCGGTGTCGAGCTGGCCTATCAGCAATTGGCCAGAGTGTGGCAGGCGCATGGTGCTGCAGAGCAACTGACTACATCGCTTTATCCGCAATACGGCCATGAGTTTAACGCTGAGCAGCAACAGCAGGTGTTCAGCTGGTTGGCTACTCAGTTAGCCGGCACCGCCAGAGACTGATCCAGCAATAGTGCCAGGCGCACACCGGCTTGCTGTATACGTTGCTCCAGTGTGGCCTGATAATGCTGCACATAGCTGTCATCAATCAGCATGCCCGGTTTATAGCGCTGATAAATCTCTATGGTAAGCGCCGCCGACTCGTTAGCCCAACTCAGCACATCGCCTTGCTGCCAGGCTAAGCGTTGCTCAGCACTGATAAGCTTAAACAACGCAGCCGCTTTGTTGCTGTCTGTTTCATAGCCCAGTTGTTTTAACAGTGCAAAATCCCATACACCATGCAGGTTGTTCGGCAAGCCCAAAAAATACACCGCAGTGCGGTTGCCACCTAAATCATCGGCATAGCTGACGTGCAGTGGCTGGTGTAGGTCGGCAATAAAATGCGCTAAAAATAGCAAGGCCTGCCAGTCGTCGGGTTGCTGTTTTAAACGCAGCTGCATAGCAGCAATACCGGATAAAATGCAGCCATGCGCCGGGCAGTCTGTCGCGCTTAGCTGTTGTTTATCACGCGGAAAATTAACAAAATGCAGTACTGAGGCATAGTCGAAAGCCGGGTCGTCACGCATTTCATCGGCCCAGCTGCAGCTTTGGCTAAAATGCTGATAGGGCGAGGCGGCAACCAGGCGGTCAATCTGCAACTTTGTGGTGTCGCTAACCAGCTGATAGGCTGTTTCACACACCAGCTGATGGCCGGCTTTACTAAAAGCCTGCAGCGGGTTACTCAGTAGCAATAAAGCCAGTACGATAAAAAAACGCATAGTTTACTCCGGTACCAGTTGGTGTACCTGAAATTCCCCTTCTGCACTTAACAGCGGGCTGAGTTCGCTAAGGGCTTGCTGCACATCGTTGGCCAGCGTATAGGGTGGATTAATGACCAGCATACCGCTGCCGGTCATGCCAAAGCCGCTGCTGTCTGGTAGTGGGCAATATTCAATGCGCAGCTGATCTTTAATGCCGGTGGCGGCAATAGCGCTGATAAAGGCTTCAACCGCTGCGCGCTCGATAACCGGATACCAGATTGCATAAGTCGCTTGTGGAAAACGCTGATAAGCGCTTTGTAAACCGGCTACCACATCCTGGTATTCAGTTTTCAGCTCGTAGGGGGGATCTATCAGCACCAGACCACGTTTATGCAGCGGTGGCAGCATGGCTTTAAAGCCGGCCCATGCATCCATATGCTCTATCCGGCTGTGGCGGCGGCGGGCAAACTGGCTGGCCAGAATAGGGTAGTCAGTGGGGTGCAGTTCAGTCGCCTGAATGCTATCGCTGCTGCGTAATAGCATGGCGGCAATTTTCGGTGAGCCAGGGTAAAACGCCAGCTCGCCGTCCGGGTTCAGTTGTTTTATCAACGCAATATAATGTGCTAATGCCGGGCTTGTCGCCTGATACTGCCACAATTTGCCAATACCGCCCTGGTACTCGCTGGTTTTCTGTGCCTGCTCGGCCAGCAAGCTGTATAAACCGACACCGGCATGACTGTCGTGGTAGCAAAAAGGTTTATCTTTTTGCAGCAGGTAGTCAACAATAGCAACCTGTACCAGATGTTTTAGCACATCGGCATGGTTACCGGCATGAAAACTATGACGATAGCTAAGCATAAAAAGGGCCTTTAGTGGCGGATTTAAAGGCCGACAGCATACTGCGCAGGCAGAAAAACACAAGTCGTTTTACATTGTCAGCCACTTCAGATAGGTAACAGCCACCATATAAAGCGAAGCAACAAAGCCTAAAAAATTTACGCTGTTCATGACGATTTTAAATCGTGTTGAACTAAGGTTGGGGGCGACAACAACGCTATAACAAGCAAAATACAGCCCGAATAAATAAGGAAACCAATAGGCTAAGTGCGCAGGTTTGTAAAAATAAGCATCAACATTAAAAGGTTTATTTAAAAACCAGAACACCAGCCAGTGTGCCGCCAGCCAGAATGTGTAGATAAAGGCGGCCATTATCACTTGTGTCAGTAAGCCGGCAACAGCCGATACAATAGGCGGTAAAGGCTCTGCGGCTTTGACCGGCTCTGTGTTACCGCTGGCCGCTTTTTGCTGCTCCGCTATTAAATGTGCTTGCATTATAATGGCCAAAACGGGGGTAAAAGCATTAAGCAGATACATCCACCAGCTAGCGCTTAATTCCATCAGATCACCCTCGCTAATAGCCACTGCACGTGCTCTATCAGTAATAATATTGTGGCTATAAAGATAAAAGGCGCAAAAATAAAGCCGGCGATATTACCCTCCAAGCCATCGCGGGAAAGCAATGCAGCTAATGTAAATGCACTTACTACGTAGGCAAACAGCCAGCTCCAGCCGGGTTGCACCAGCATGATATCTAAGGCGGTTAGTGGCGCCGTAGCTAAAGGCAGTAACACAACCAGCTTAAAGGCAATAAAAGCGGCGCTTGCCACTATACAAAAGCCGGCATACACCAATAGATTAATGCGCTGTGAGTTGCCAGCGAGATCATAAAATGCGTTAAGTTTCAGGTAGCGCAAGGCGCTATCTTCAGAAAAGGCAAACATATACGCCAGCAAGATTAGCGGATTTAAAAAGGTATAAGGAATGATGTTAAGCAGTGTCAGGGGGTCCATACCAACCAATCCTGGCTGGTGCAGCATACTACTGTCCAGCCAATATAAATGAATAGTCTTAGCTTACCATTTCAATTGCTTTTCTAGCTGCACTGTACATAGCATTTAGCGTAACGTTAAATACCCAGCGAATAAAGCGCGCGCTCAGCTCAGTGATCGTAACCGTAAGTTTACCGGCGAACACCAGCATATGGCCAAGTAAGCCCATTACCTGTGTTTCAAATTGCGGCGACATAAGCGCGACTTTCTCAATGGTCGCTGCCAGGTGATCATAAAATGTCATTATACCGCCTATGCTCATTTGCACTGATACAGCTGTTAAAAAACCAGCATCCTTTAATAAGGTTATAAGCGCATGAGTTAGCCTTTCTTGCCAATGAGTACTAAAGCTGCATTCAAAGCGCCGCTCATAAGCCAAACGTACCGCTTTAATGGTATCGCCGTGCCGCTGTAAATCTTCCCATTGACCGCGAGACGTTGTGACATAGCCCGGATTTTCCATCATTGAATGCGACGAAATATTAATACCAGTCGCTGACGTCAACAGGACACTGCAACCATTTAATGGCGCATGAAAAAATGGCCACACCGGCACCATTGGTACAGGATCATCTCCATGCAGGCAGCGATATATTTTGTCTATGCTACCCGATGATTTAAGCGCAAAATCGTTTAATCCTACTCGTGGTGCACCAAAGGTATATAAGGCTACACGATTACCAAAACGCTGTTTAATCCAAATAGCAGCCAGGTTGGCTAAGGCACCACCTAAGCTGTGGCCTGCACAATGTACTACGCCATTGCTGTTGGTATTCAATAGCGGAGCCAACTGTTTTTCCAGCGCTGGCTGCATACTCCTAAACACTTTTTGAAACCCGGAATGCACCATACTGTTATTGTCGGCGGTAGCTAAGCTGGCATTAGCGTTACTAAACCAGTCACGGCCGCTTGTAAATTTAGTTCCTCTAATCCCTAAAGCAACATCACCAGTGAACCGATCTTTGCCCTTTCCAACCACTGCAAAACCAGTGCTACGGTTAAAAATCGTCGATAGAACAGTACCAGACGTAGCATGTATAACACCGCCAGTTTGGCTGAAGTCAAAAAAACGCGTTAATTGCTTAGCCGCGGGATTAAAATTTTGACCTGCTTTAACTTCTCTAACATCGTAAGGCGTTTGAGCTAACCAAACAGCCGTGGCAGGTGGGAGCGTTTTCTGCATATTCTAAATTCCTTCTTGTTTATCAATGATCCTGTCTAATTCCTGCATCTGGGCTTCAATTTCCTCATCCGAATAAAGTGCTGTATCGGCATGAGTAAATGTACATTTTGCGCTAAACCAAGGGGCTGCGCTGCCAGGGGCTTCTAGGTTTTTGAGACTAAAGTCTTTCGCTTCAGCTGTCAGTTCACACTGCATATTTGACATCAATAAATTCAATGCTCTGCCATCCAGCCGGTTACCCCAACGGATATCAAAAAAACGGTTTTGCTCACCCGTAGTTGGATGATCAGCGACTGATAAAAACAAGTAGATACTGTAATCAAATAATACGCGGCGCGTTCTCAAGGTTTTACGTGAAAAAGTAAAGCGGCCTTCATGATCGGTAACTGTGTTGTCGCTAAATTTGTCGTCTTCATAGTGAAGCTCGCGTACTACTTTCAAGCCTGAAACGGGGATACCATTTTCCGTAACAATCCCTTGTATTTCCGGTGACCACTGAATTTCTGTTCCTCTTAACCAATTAAACACACCTGCCTCCACATTTGTTGCTAACACAGAAAGTATCAGCGCTAAGCCAGCGGCCATCGCCTTGTTGCAAAGAGGCTGCCATCCAAGCATTACTACAATCCTGTTGTTTATTTATGGCAGGTATTCTAGTGCTTTGCTGAACGGTGTCAAATTTGTTCTTTAATTGTAAATTTAATCGTGCGAACAGTATTAGCACAATGCTGCTATGGTATTCGAAAATCTTCTTCACTGGCTTCGTCAGTCAGTAACATGGGCCAAGGATTTGCGCGGAAAACACAAGTATTGTTGCAACGCAGCTGGTAAAATCCGCCGCATTATTGATTTACTGCCGCCATGCGGCGCACGCAGGATGTTTTATGTCACAACACAGAACCAAAGGCGGCAAAGCAGCCAATCCGCTACACAAGCCCTGGACCAAAGATGCCGGTGCTAAAAACGCCAGACCTGCCGCTAATAAAGCCCATCGTGCGGCAGCGGATAAAGCGGCGCCGGTTAAAGCCGTACGTACGGTGCAGGACGATGAAGGCAAGGTGTATGGTGAAAATGCCTGCCGGGTGTTGTTTAGCCAAAGACCGGATGCACTGATCCGGCTTTACGTTTCAGCACAAATGGCGGCTAAGTTTGCTGATGTGATGAAGTATTTAGCTGCAGTGAAAAAAGCCTATCATATTGTCGATGACACTGAGCTGGAGAAAGTAGCTGGCAGTAGCCATCACGGCGGCGTGGTAATGCTGGTAAAGCGTAAGCCTCAACCAAGTTTAGCGGCCTATTTGCAGCAAAAAGGCCGTAAACGCGATTGTTTACTGGCACTGGACGGCGTGGGTAACCCACACAATTTAGGTGCAATAACCCGCAGCTGTGCCCACTTTGGTGTTGGCGGCATTATTATGAAGCAACCGGAGCTGTTGCAATCGGGCGCGGCACTGCGCACAGCTGAAGGTGGTGGCGAATTTGTCGACGGCCTAAGTTGCGACAACCTGCCACTGGCATTACAGCTTTGCAAAGACGCCGGTTATACGCTGATCACCACGTCCAGCCACGGCGGTACTTCGTTGTATCAAAGCCAGTTACCGGCCAAAGTGGTGATTGTATTTGGTGAAGAGATGTTTGGCGTGTCAAAAAACGTGGCTAAAAGCGCCGATATTGCGCTGCAAATACCAGGCTCCGGCAAGGTGGAATCACTTAACGTTAGCGTAGCCGCCAGCCTGATCTTAGGCGAATGGTACCGCCAGCAGCAATAGTGATAACAGAAGCCACAACGAGCTGCAACACGGCACAATATGTTACAGCTTGGAATGTCACTATTCTGCGCGTAGCGATTCCATTGGTGAAATGCGAAAAATTTTAAGCAATGGAATTAAGAGTGCCATGCTGACGAGTACCAGTAAAATCATCATTGTAAACAAGATATGCTGCTGACTAACCAGCTTGATACTGAGGACAGTCTCTAAAACATCACCAGTAAGAAACAATAAAACCAAAACATTACCAACAACTAAAATGCAGAGGCTGCCATAACTAAGCAGTAATTCTTTTAATAAGCGGTTTGGTGATGCACCCAGCATCAGTTTTATACTTAATTCCGGGCGTTGCAACTGTACTTGGTAGTTGATAAGGCCATAGGTACCGAACGACACCAAAAAGCTGGCCAGCACTAACAAACATATTGCAGCGTAGGCTTTGGATAAATGATGCATCAATCTTTTATCGCGTTCTTGTACTAAAGACATTATTTGTAGGTCAAGGACTTGAGAGCGAAAGGCTGCAGTGATTTGTTGTAACTTCGCCACAGCTTGCATATTTGATTGTGGATGGTGCAACAAAAGGTACACTTTTTCAGTATGCTGATACATGTTGTTGCTACCAGTAAAAGGCAGTAGTGCCGCTGGAAAGGCACCAAGCATAATATTCATAACATTACTGCTGTCGCTGACTCTGGAATCGGGCACCAAACCTATTACTTCTATGCCTCCACCGATATCGCTGGAAGTGCCAAGCGAAGGCACAAACTGACCGATAAGCTGTTGTTGCCGGTTAAAAATACGTTGTGCTGCGGCAGTAGTTATAATAGTGCTGCCATTATCATGTTGATTGAACTTTCGACCTTCAAGCAGTTTTATTCCTAGTAAATCAAAAGCAGTTTCATCAATATGCACTGCAGATACGCTGTAACTAAATTGTTCGTCACTGACACTGCCGAACTTAGTGACTGAGCCATCATCATTGTTCGAAACTATTTTGGTATCTTTTCCCCATCCAGATCCCTTATAACCTGTTAATTTACCAATATAATCCAGAGGACTGGCAGTCAAGTATCCCAGGGTACCATCTAGTTGCGTGGTTACAGCCTCACTGACTTGTTGTACCAGGTCGCTGCGGCTGCCTGCATCCATAGTTTTTTCAAAGGTCAGCTCAACCGTATAGAGATCCTGATAGTGTTGATTTTGACTGGCGGACAGTTGTTTTACCAGATCAGTTAATCCGACAAGACTAAATAGAAAAATAAGGGTGGCTACCATAAGTTGCAACACTAAAATGACTTTTGCAGGCCATTGTATTTGAGATGCATGACCACCTTTTGAAGCCGACTGCAATGCCGGCATTATGTTGTTTCGGCGAAACTGCAGCGCAGGTATAAAGATGAGTAGGGAAAAGAATAGTGCTAAAAAAGTTAGAATAACTGACAGCATCGCCAAAACAGAAAAAGAGGCGCTAAATATGGCAAAGCCATATTGTGCCAGCCAGTTTGAAAAAACCACTAAAATTGGCATTGCCAGCAGTAATCCCAAGACAAAAATTAAAGTAAATTCAAATAACTCCTGAAGTACTGCTGTTAGGCTGCTACCTCCCATAGCATACTTTAAAGCGATGTTTTTCCAATCTTTGTGTAGCCTTGAAAATAGCGCTATAAAGTAGCCGAACAGCACTAGCAACAACAGTACTAAGGCTGCGGCACCTACAAACAGCGCTGCGGGTTTATAGAGCCCCTGATAATATTCACTAAAAGATTGCCACTCTGAAAATGGCTGTGACACATCATCAGACAGTAAAACCAGGTTTTTATCGAACTGTGCTTTAAGTTGTGCAATAGGCTTATAAGCTCGGGTTAGCCAGGTTGCGATATTACTGTTGGCGACAGCTGCAGGTAGTGACGATGTTTTGGTAAACGGAATGAAGAGATCCGTTTGACCAAACAATTGTTGAGTTACAACCGAAATGGGCAAAAATACTTTGTTTGCTACGATACCAGTTACGGTGAAAGTTTGATTATGGATATGCAATTGGGCTTCGCCTGGCTGTAGGCCAGAAAAATGTTGCTGCCAAAAACGTTCTGTTACCATAAGTTCGTTAACGTCCACTTTGGCAGGTCTGCCGACAACTATTGGGAATTGTGAAAATAAAGACAGGTAGTTTTGGCTAAGATAGACCGCGTTAGCTTTAAAAGGTAGGCCATCTGGTAATGCGGGAGTTTCAAAGTTTGAGATCAGCAGGAAATCGTTTTCATCTGCGACATCATTAAACATTCGATGCAAGAGCTTTGCGTCTGAATGCATATCTTCCAAATTTGTATTAAACATCGCTGTGCTAGAGTTTGTTGCGCTAGATATTTTAATCTGCCACAAATGCTCTGCTGCGACTAACGGAAAGGATGGCGCTATAGCTTGCATAGTGGCGGGCAAGGTTGCCAGAAAAAACGCCAGGCTTAGTGCTAACGACACTGCTGCAAAACAAGAGAACAGCCATCGAGCCCGTAAAACTTTGATTGCGCCACTGAAGTTAGAACGGATGAGACTATTCACTTACAATCTCTCCATCATTCAACTCAATTATCCTGCTGGCTCTGGCAGCATAATCAGCATCATGGGTTACCAGGCATATGGTCCTCCCATGCTGATGCAACTGAGAGAGGATATCCATCACGCGTTCACTATTCTTCCTGTCCAGATTACCGGTGGGTTCATCGACCAGCAATAGCGCCGGTTCATTGATCAACGCTCTGGCAATGGCTACCCGCTGTTGCTGACCACCGGACAACTGGCTTGGTTTGTGCAGCTCGCGATTTTGCATGTCCAGCTCAGCTAAGACTTTCATTGCTTTGGTGTGTGCTGTTTTGGTATCAACACCAGCGTAAATTAAAGGTAAACATACATTACCTAACACCGTCATAGAGTCAATTAGATTAAATTGCTGAAAAATAAAACCAATATACTTATTTCGTAACGCAGCTAACTGGTTGTTTTTTAGTATAGAGGTGTCAATATTCCGCAAAAAATACTTTCCAGAGCTAGGGCGGTCAAGCAAGCCAAGAATGGATAACAACGTTGATTTACCGCTGCCGGATTTTCCAAATATAGAAACAAATTCGCCATTTTCGATGCTAAGGTCAACCTTGTTCAAAGCACTGGTTTTCACAGTATCTGTGAGGTATTGCTTTGTTAACTGTTCAACACGGATTAAAGAGCCCATTATTCCGGTCCTTGCAAAATGAGTTCATTGTGATGTAGTAGCGTTGAAATATCTGAAACAATGACCTGCTTGCCAATAAGATAGTCTGCTTCAATGATCAGATAGTCTCCTATGACATCAACAACCTTGACTACATGCTTGTTGATTTTGTTTTCATTCTTGATAAACAGTGCAACAGTTTCCGGCTTACCACTGATATAGCTGGGTAGGGCTAAATACGTCACGTCTGGCATTGAGTTCACAATCGCACTAGCTCGCATTGACATATCGACTTTTGCACCTTCCAGCTTATCCTTAAACACAGCTTCAACCTCAATATAGCCATCCACTACAACTGGATTAATACGTAAAATCCTGCCCTGGTAGCTATAATCTGACGATGTTGCTGAGACCGGCAAATCGGTGCGCAATAAACTCTGTCTGCTTTGGGGGAATTTAATGCGAGCGAGATTGGGTTGCTCTGAGTTAATTAAGAATAACACTTGTGATGCAGGGACCTGACGACCTACTTCAGCAGTTAAATTGCTAATGACTCCTGCTTTACTAGCAGTAACCGTGAGTGCGGAATAGTCATCCTTGAGTTGTTTCAATTCTAGTTGTAACAAATGAATTTTTTCTTGTTCTATGGCAAGTCGTTGCTGCTTTTGATGATCAAAGCGCGAAAAGTCAGCCTGAATAGCGGCTAATTGCTGAGCTTGCATCTCGGTCTTCGCTTGCTGCTGAGCATATTGTAAGCGTGAAATAATCTTGTCCTGAAACAGTGTTTCATTAGCTTCCAGTTGCAATTCCTCGATGCGAAAGTTAGATTCGGCCTGAAGTAACTGTAATTTCAGCTCTTGTTGCTGTTTTTCTAAGGTTAATAAGACCTCCTGTTTGGTTAGTTCAGCTAACCGTATCGACGCTTCTTTACTGGTTATGTCAGAGGTTAAACTTGGATTCAACAGCTGGAGCACTAAATCACCAACTTCAACACGGTCACCATTGTGTTTATGTACCTGTTGCACAATGCCGCTATAAGGGAGTATTTGAGCAATAGATTCATTAGAAGCAAATTGCCCGAATCCATTTACAGTAATGTGTAAAATACCATGTCGAATATCTGTAAAACGGACAGCATCGGCGGTAATAGAGTTGGTGCTACTGACGGCCTTAACAGCAACAAAAAACAGCGTAATTACTACAAAAGCACCTACTATTAACAGCCAGCGTTTGCGCGTTTTTTGCGGTGCTTTTAGTATTTCGTCCATGAGCATTGCCCTACTGCTTAATTGATAAACTATTTAAGAGAAAAGTGATGACCTTCGGTAAAGCTTTCGAGGCTATATCCGATTTTTACATCTGTGATGACACCCTTCTCGATGCGAAAAAAAGTAGGAGACAGTCGTGAGAAAAACAACGAGCCACTTTGCTTTTCCTGGCTGCTATAAACATTGAGCGGCTCTGAACCCGCAAGCTCCGCAGGTAAAGTATCTGTGAGGCTGACAAACATTAATCGTTGCTGATTTAGCTCAGTTAATCGTAGGTCTAAGGCATCCTTTATAGCTGTTTTGCAAGCACTACAACTGTTTTCGTATACCATAACCCAGGTACTGTGTTGGAACAGGTCTGCGGCAGATATAGCCTCTCCCTGCCGATCATAAAACAGCAACCCTGCAGGTACTGAGCTGCCAATTTTGCTTTGCGCATAGCTGTGTTTATAAGAGGTAAGAGCATCATATAGAAATTCTTTAATGTCATCTCTAAACATTAATGCTACGACGCCAAGAATTAGAAAAGTAAATAAAATCCTTTTAAACCAAAGCATTGGTTTTATCCTCCAAAATATTGACGATTCATGTAGCTAATGTTGAACCAAATGATTACAGTGGCGGTTTTAATATATACCTCAAAGTAACAATTATCGATAAAAATTTACATTGGTGGCGGCCATTTTGCCAATTATGCTTGCTACTATTAATGGCGATGTCAGCTTAATCGGTTGATCTTTACTATGCAGTTGCAATATTGCTGGTTAATAGCACGGCCAGCGGTCTCAAATTTCTGTTGTCGTAATATACGGGCGGTGTTGGTATTGAGTCTCAGCTGGTAGTTTGTTAATTCTGCCGGGATCTTGATAAATCCACTGCGCACAATGGATTTATGGTTGGTAGCGCAAACCGTGAATTGCGGCTGGAGTTAGCCAAATTAAACTGTTTTTAAAACGCACTAAACTGCTGTTTTAGCTGCTGCGCTTGACGCCGGCTGACATCTACCTGCTGGCCGTCTTGTAAGATGGCGACTAAACCGCCGTCGGCTATCGCCGGTTCAATCTGGCTGATGGCGCTGATGCGCACTATATCGGCCCGGCTGGCTTTAAAAAACAGCGCCGGGTCGAGTTTTTGTTCAATCTTCGCCAGCGAGCTGTGAATAAAGCTTTTGCCATAAGGCGTATACACTGCAGCATGGTTGCCGATGCTTTCAAAACGGCTGATTTCATTTAGCCTTACCACCCGTTGGCTGTCGCCAAACTTAAGTAAAATACCGTGCTGTTCCGCTAAAAAGTGCGGCGTGATATCAGTATTAGCCGGCCGCAGTTTTTGCAGCGCTTTGCCAAGCCGCTCCGGTGCTATAGGTTTTAACAGATAATCCGCCGCATTTAGCTCAAACGCATCTAAGGCGAAGCTGTTAAAGGCGGTACAGAAAATAAATTGGGTGTTAGCGGGAATATGCTCTGCCAGTTGCAAGCCGGTCAGGCCTGGCATCTGTATATCCAGAAACACCACATCAATTTTCATGCTGGCAAGTTGCTGCAAGGCTTCTTCGCCACTTTGCGCTTCGGCGGCAATAATGCATTGGGGATGTGATTTTAGCAGGCGTTTTAATTCGCTGCGGGCTAAGCGCTCGTCGTCAACCAGCAGGCAGTTATACATGGCTAAACTCCAACTGGGCGCTAAATTGGCCGCTTTGCTGCGTCAGTTTTAGTGTGGCGTTAGCGCCGTACATCAATTGCAACCGGCTGCGTAAATTAGCTAAGCCGGTAGCAGTGCCGGCCTGTGCAGTATCGGCTTGCACGCTGTTGGCTACCGTTAACCGCCAGCCGTTATTGTGCGCCGTGGCGCTTATGTGCAATTGTCCGGCGGCGACATTAGGCGCTATGCCGTGTTTAATGGCGTTCTCTACCAGCGTAAGCAAACTCAGTGTTGGCAGTTTAAATTGCGATAACTGCTGTGCAATATCACAGCTAAATTGTAGGCGTTGCTCCAGCCGTACTTGCTCTATCGCCAGGTATTGCTCGGTTAACTGCCACTCTTGTGCCAACGTAGATTCGGGCTGTAAATGCGCCTGCAGGTGAAAACGAAACAGTTCAGATAACCGGGTCACGGTATCGGCGGCTTTATGCTGATCCTCAAAAATCAGCGCGCGGATACTGTTGAAGGCATTAAATAAAAAGTGCGGGCTAAGCTGGTTTGTCAGTTGCTGTAGCCGGGCTTGTTGCATTTGTTGCTGCATTAAACGCCTGGCTTGCCAGCTTTGCCACAGTACATAGGCAAAGGTCCACACCAGATACATGCCGGCGTACATAATGCCGTAACTAAGCAGGATAAAAGTGGTGGAAAATGTCATCTGAAACGATGACTGCTGCTCAGGGTTATTGACGGTTAGTAAGCTCAGATCTGTGCTGTTAAACACATCAAGTTGGCTTAACAGGTAACTGAGGGTTGATTGCAGCGTCGCGGCCAGTAGTAACATCAGGCCAAAGCCAAACAACGACGTGATACTGATACCCTGCTGCTGTATAGACTGTAGCCCTGGCCGTAACAGCAAATGGCCGAGGCTGACAAAGCAGCCCGCCTCGATAAGATACTTCAGTAAAAACGCTAATAGTAAACCAGGTTGCTGAACACTGACAAAAGGCAAAGTGTAGGCCATCAGGTACAGCAAATACACCAGCATAGTAAGCAGCTGCGCCCACAAGTAGGCGCGGCTGCAGTTATTTAACGCAATGCGTTGGCGATAAGCAGGCAAAGTAAACATTAGCACAATAGTAAAATTCTGAGTAAACACAGTGTACTACCTAAGCCCCGGCTTGTTCAGCAGGTTTTTTCTGTTTACCGGTAAAGGCCCAGGCAATAAGAGCTAGCCAGGCAATCCAGGAAAAGCCTGCCGGTATATTAGCGAGGAAAATTTTACCCAGATGTTGTCGGTTACGAAAGCTGGCAATAATGCTGGGTAAAAAATACACCGCCAGAAATGCCGGTATAAAACCTAACCAGAAAAATGGGCTAAGCTGGCCTAAGTGGTGCATAAGTTCAGTTTGGGCAAACATAGTATTGTCCTTTTGTGTTAGTTGACGCTCTTAAGATAAAGGTAGGTTTACACAGCGGGCGGAAAAAAATGACCAACGGTTTTAATCGGTGACAAAAGGTAAAATTGGCTTGCTGCATGTCAGTTATTTATCAGCAAAGCGTAATAAAATTCCCTATTTTGTTGCTGGTTATTCTTCAGCTTACAGCTAGGCTTGATTAACTGCCGGGCTGGTGCTGATGTACCGTCTGTAGTAGCTGTGGTAAACAGCCGGCGAAAAGTAGTCGGCGGCAACCGAAAAGCCTTAACAGAGTAGGTACAGCTAGCAGGGAGTGAGAGTCATGCCAAATCTGGTGCAGGAACTCAATAGTTTAGATTTTAGCGTGTATATCGGCGGCCCGTTGCAGGCAGCCGTGCAGGCACAACATGCGGCGTCTATGTCGCAGGTCAGTTTTATTCAGGCGGTGGGCTTTGAAGATAACGGTGGCAGTAAAGAGCTGCGTTATGTTGATTTTGATTTTACCAAATCGACGCCCAATCCTCATGTTGGCAAGACGGCTCAACAACTGACCGATGAAGGTTTACCACCGGGTACTGATGTCACCAGCAATTTTATCTCCACAGAAGTGTCGATTAAGGTACCGTTTTTAACCATGTTGACGATACCGGCGCTTAGAATTGAAGAAATTACCATCGACTTTAATGCCAAGCTGACGTCGACCGAAACCTCTAATGTATCCAGCGAATTTGCTGCCAGCGCCGAGCTGGGCATTAACTATAAAATTGTAAATTTCAAAGCGTCAGCATCATACAAACGCTCGTCTACCCGTGGTGTCAGCGTAGAAAAAACCTATAACCTCGGTGTTAAGGTTACGGCGTTAAATGATGAAATACCGGCCGGGTTGGACCGGATCTTAACGATGTTAGAAGACAGTATCGTTAGCGCCTGATCGCGTTGGCGAAGCTAAGGGCCGGTGGTGCTACCGCCGGCCTGGTTTTACAGGGAATTTACTATGCCGAATTTAAACGAATACCTGGGCAGTATTATCAGCAGCATTACCAATGCCCGGGTAATGGCGGATATTCAAACCGTGAAAGTGGCGGAAGAATATGCCAAACATGACTTACTTAAGCATTTTGCCGTGCCGCATATGCGGGTGGGGGATGTTGAACTGACCATACCGGTGGCACTGGATGTTTTGACCGAAAAAACAGAAACCCAATATCAGCCGATAGACAATAATAAGTTTAACAGCCTGATGTACAAGGAACTAACCAACAGCCTTGGCCGCACCAGTTTGCCCTCTAAAGCATCGAAAGCTTTGCGGGCGGCCCTGGTGCAGCAAACCCACGAGCTGGAACAGTCATTACGCATTAAACAAGACATGGCACCCATAGAAGAGTACAGCCAACTGGCGGTGCGGCAACTGGTGCAACTGGCAGAAGAGCATCAACTGCTCAGCCGGGAAAATATCCCTAAACTTAATGTTGAACAGATAACAGCCAGAGTGGTGGCGGCGGCGACGCAGGAAATAAAGGTACTAAGCCAGCGCAAGGTGATTGAAAACTTAAATGTGATTGCCGAGTCGCATAAGCTGCGCGAAGAGAAGCCGGAAAATATCATCTACATCAAACTTAAGATCTCGGAAGATGGCATGGAATGGCAGCAGATGGAAAGTAGTACTGGTGAAGTCAGCCGTCGTCTATTACCGGAATAACGGCTATGCAAAAGTCGATTGTGCATCTGGTAAAAGAGTTAACTACTATGCTGTTGCAGTTTCCGCCGCTGGTTACGGCCTTTGAACGCAAACAGCCGCAGGCGCTGACGGCACTGCAAAGCTGGATAACATCAGCGGAACAACTGTTAAGTAGCTATGGCTTAGTAGCCAGCGCCGAACTGGCAGGTTTACGCAGCAAACTTACTATGCCCGTGCATTGTGATGAGCATCGTGGCCAGTTGCGTAAACAGCAACTACGTGAAGCCGTTCAGATGCTGTACCCATTGCAACAGTGTTTACAGCAAGCGTTAACGCCCTATCAGCAGAAGCTGCAGCAAAGTTCTGAATTAATTAGACATTTGCTTAGTGTTATAAGCCAAAGCGGGGCGCTACGTTATGATGCTGCGGCGGGTTTTGACAACTTTGTACAGCAATTGTGGCTGTTGATCGGCCAACATGACCAACTGAAAGCCGGGGCGGTGCAGTTACGCAGTTGGTTATCGCAGCAGGATATTATTTTGCTGCTGGCACAAGAGGTTAACCCGGCGGATTTTGCAGCCCGGCCGGCTTAACGCTGCCAATGTACAAAAAGCGCGGCAGTAATTCGCCGGCGATTTCAACATTTTCAGTGAACATATCCAGCGGCCGCGCCCACAGACCAAAATCGCCGTACAGCGCGCGGTAAATGACCAGCCACTGCTCTGTTTCGCTGTGGCGGGCACAGTCGATAACCTGATAATAAGCCCCTTTGTAATGCTGGTAAAAACCGGGCTGCAGCGGTGGTTTAAGCGTGCTGTTCATACCAACTCTCAAAGATGATTTTTGCCGATAAACTGTCCACTTTATCTTTGGCCAGACTACGGTAGCCGCCTTCAGCAAATAGCATGGCGCGCGCCTCGGTGGTGGTAAGACGTTCATCGTGTAGCTCGACAGGCAGGCCAAAACGACCATGCAGCCGGTTAGCAAATTTGCGCGTGCGGGCAGTAAAGGGTTGTTCGGTGCCATCCATATTAAGTGGCAGGCCTACCAGCAATAATTGCGGTTTCCACTCGCCAATCAGTTTTTCCAGTTGGGTCCAATCTGGTGTGCCGTCCTGGGCTTTTAACGCACTAAGCAGCGAGGCGGTGCCGGTAAGCTCTTGTCCTACCGCCACGCCAATGCTTTTGGTGCCGTAATCAAAGGTTAGAATGGTGCGACTCATTAAGCGTGACCGGCCTCGTTAGTTAGTTGCCAGGGTTTAATACCAATTTTAGCCGTGGCACTTTGCCATTTATCGGCATGGGCTAAATCAAAAATAATGTTGCTGTCTGCCGGGATCAATAACCAGGCATTGTCGGCAATTTCCTGCTCTAACTGGCCAGCGGTCCAGCCGGCATAACCCAGTGCCAGAATAAATTTTTCCGGTGCGTTGTCGGTGGTCAGATCAAACAGGATATCTTTTGATGTTGTCACCATCAGGCTATCGTTTAAGCGCATACTGCTGCTGTAACCTTCTTTGGCCGTATGTAGCACAAAACCTCTGTCATGCTGCACCGGACCGCCTGCGCAAACGTGTGCGGTGGCGGCGGGGCTTTTTTGGTTAAACTCAATTTGCAGTTGTTGTAGTAAATCTGCCACCTTCACTTCCAGTGGATGGTTGATCACTATAGCCATGGCACCTTCATCATTGTGCTCACAAATATAGGCCACACTGCGTTTAAACAGTGGATCGTCTAGTGATGGCATTGCAATTAAAAAATGATTCTGAAAACTCTGCATAGTGACCTCGCTACAACGTGGTTGTCACTGGCGCTGTGCCAGCAGCTGTTCAATTTCATCAAATAACATACCGGTGATACTAATTGGAAACGCCGCTTCAATTTCGCGGATACAGGTTGGGCTGGTAACATTTATTTCTGTTAATTTGTCGCCTATTACATCCAGACCGACAAAAATCAAACCTTTGGCTTTTAATGTAGGTGCTACCGCATTGGCAATAGCCAGATCCGATGCGGATAATGGCCTGGCTTCACCCCGTCCGCCTGCTGCCAGGTTACCCCGGGTTTCGCCGCTGGCCGGAATGCGTGCTAAACAGTATGGCACGGGTTTACCATTTACCACCAGTATTCGTTTATCACCGTCACTAATTTGTGGAATAAAGCGCTGTGCCATGGCATAACGGCTGCCATGTTCGGTCAGGGTTTCTATGATGACGCTGACATTGGCATCACCGGGTTTTAGCCGAAAAATAGAAGCGCCGCCCATACCATCCAGCGGTTTTAATATTACGTCCAGTTCAGCCTGGTAAAAGGCTTTTAAGCGTTTGGCATCGCGGCTTACCAGAGTTTTTGGTGTATGTTGGCTAAACCAGCTGGTGTACAGTTTTTCGTTGGCATCGCGCAGGCTCTGCGGCTTATTGACGATTAATGTACCTTCATCTTCTGCCCGCTCCAGAATGTAAGTGGCGTAGATATACTCGGTATCAAACGGCGGATCTTTACGCATTAAGATCACATCCAGCTCACTTAGCGCAATGTCTTGCTCGCTGCCAAAGTTATACCAGCCGGCTTGCTCCTGCTGCACCGTTAATAGCTTAGTGGCGGCGCGTGCCTGGCCTTCGAGCAGATATAAATCGGCCATTTCCATATAGTGTATTTGGTAACCGCGCTGCTGTGCTTGCAGCAACATGGCAAAGCTGGAGTCTTTTTTGATATTGATGGCAGAGATTGGGTCCATCACTATGCCAAGTTTTATCGGTTTGTTCATGCAGTGTCCTCAGGCCAGATCGCCAAATTGCAGTTGTAAGGCGCTGATTGCGGTAAGTGCAGCGGTTTCAGTGCGCAGCACGCGTGGCCCCAACTGAATGCCGTTAAAACCAGCCGCGGTGGTGTGTGCCATTTCTTGCTCACTAAAACCGCCTTCAGGGCCTATGACTAAGCGGATATTCAGGTTAGCGGTTAGGGTCTTAATGGTGTCTTTGGCCCACGGATGCAAGGTTAATTTTAATTCTTTTGTGTTTTGCCCAAGCCAGGCATCCAGTGAAATGGCCGGATGTACCGTTGGCACTATGCTACGGCCGCTCTGCTCACAGGCGCTGATAGCAATTTTTTGCCACTGCTCGTTGCGTTTGGCTAACCGGTCAGCATCCAACTTTACACCGCAGCGTTCGGTAAATAACGGGGTTATTTCAGTCACGCCTAACTCTACGGCTTTTTGAATAGCAAAATCCATTCTGTCGCCGCGCGATATGCCCTGACCCAAATGAATTTTCAGTGGCGACTCAACCGGGTTTGGCTGCTGTGCTGTGGCAATAACACTGACCCGTTTTTTATCACTGCTACTGATGTTGGCAGGGTAGTTAAAACCATCGCCGTTAAACAGCATCAACTCGCTGCCTACGGCCATACGCAGCACACGGCCTACATGGTTGGCAGCATCGTCGTCCAGGGCAAATTGCTGGTTTAGCGCTATAGCGCCATGATGATAAATTCTTGGGATACGCATGCAATTATTCAAACTGGCTGAAAAGCCGCATAGTATCAGTACGGCAGGTTGTCTGAAAGTAGATTAGCTTGTTGATGCGCCAGTAACTGCATCTGATTTAATGCAGTTACTGTAGCCGGAAAGTCTGAAGATTAACCACGCTTACTGCATAAGCGCATAATCACTAATCCCAAACCTAAGATGAAAACAGAAGCCGGCGCCGGTACCTTTGTAGTCGCTGACAGAGGGTCTCGCGCCCATATTGCAAAGTGCGAAATGTCTTTGCCATAGTCGTCCATATTAAAAGTACCACTAAAGGTAAAGGGGGTACCGAAGGGATCGCCAAAACGGTTGTCGTTCAGATAAGCCAGCTCATTGGCAAAGATATCTTTAAAATTGAAATCATATACCGACCAGCCGCCGTTAGAGTTCTTGTTTCCTGATTTAAATACAAATGCAAGGTGGTCAAATGTCGAGCGGTTACCCAAGGCTGCCTGGACAAGATCTACAATATCCAGCGATGTAGCAAGCGCCCATGTGCCAGATGTGCAACCACTTGAACTGGTACAGCTGAATCTAACATCTAATACCAGATCTAAGTCTAATTTAACGATACTGCTGTTACTGGTATCGTAGATGCTTTGGTATTCGTACTCGTTTTCATCTCGCTCAAACTTCACCAGACTTATCCAGCCAGGATCTACCGCATTTCCCGGTGAAGAACCAAGATCCAACAGCTCGTCTGCGTCAATAAATTGGGTAGGGCTTAAATAACCACCTTCACCATTTAATAAGCCATCATTCAGCCAGCCAATATTCGGATTAGGGCTATGGTACGACCCCACGTTATTTGGTTCAGCATAAATGCCAACGCAGGACGATGCATCGTATGGGCCGTCCAGTAACAGGTTGTTGGGATTTATTGATACCAAAGAGCCGGTGCTAAAGCTCATATGGTTTAGCGTGACACTGTCATTAGTGCAGGTTGCCGGGTTAATTGGGACTGCGGTAACTGGTGCGGCAACAAGTAACCAAGTAACGATAAAACCAGCAGATAGATACTTCATGGTCAACTCCGTTTGTACTGATTTCAGTAAGTGGATGCAGACAACTACGCATAATATGTGCCACAGCACTGAATATTAAGAATAGTGATATTTATCAGTCAGATAAAAAGGTAGGTGCAATAACATGATTTTACGTTTGTTAAATAAGCTGACGTTGACAACGCTGGGAATAGCAGGAAACAAAAAACAAACCCTGCCGCAGCAGGGTTTGTGGTGAATCTAAGGAGACTTAGTTTGTGGCAGGGTAGCTGTAGCTTGAACCGACACCCAGTGGAATATCCAGCGCCCAGAAACCAAGCAGGAAGGCAGTCCACAATACCAACATCGCAATGGAATACGGCAACATCAGCGCAATCAGCGTACCAATACCGGTAGACTTAACATACTTTTGGCAGAACACCACGATAAGCGGGAAGTACGGCAGTAACGGTGTAATGATGTTGGTGGATGAATCGCCAACGCGGTAAGCCGCTTGAGTCAGATCCGGAGAAACGCCCAGCTGCATCAGCATAGGTACCATAATGGCACCAATTAGCGCCCATTTTGCAGAGGCAGAGCCGACCAGCAAGTTTACAAAGCCAGACAGAAAGACAATACCAATTAAGGTAAAGCCCATCGGGAACGCCATTTCCTGCAGCCAGTTAGCACCTTTGATGGCCAGCAAGGCGCCAAGGTTAGACTGACCAAACGCATAGATAAACTGAGCGCAGAAAAATGCCATTACAATGTAATAGCCCATGCCACTCATGGCCTTGCTCATGCCTTTAATAATGTCGCGGTGATCTTTGGCATTGCCAGACACATAGCCATACACCACACCCGGAATTAAGAAGAATAAAAAGATAATACTAACAATAGACTGCATTAATGGTGCAGTGAACACCAATAAGTTACTCTGGCCTTCAGCCAGCACAGTACCGGCAGGTGCGCGCCAGGCTGACGTTTCTGGTAAGGCTGACACTATTAATAACACTATGCTTAACAGCATAGAAAAACTGGCCCAGCGTAAACCTTTGCGCTCATTTGGCTTTAAATCGTCCATTTTTGGCATATCTGCCGGGTCGCCATCAACCTGAGTGGCTTTTAAGCGCGGTTCAATAAACTTGTCGGTAATAATCCAGCCGACAACCACCACTAACAGCGTCGATGCGGTGGTGAAGTAGTAGTTATTCATCGGGCTTATTACCATCTCGGCTGCAGCCGGATCGGATGATAAGCGGGCTGATACCTGCGTCAGACCTGATAATAACGGATCTAAGCTTGACGGCAATAAGGTGGCCGAGAAACCACCGGACACACCGGCAAACGCGGCGGCAATACCGGCCAGCGGATGGCGGCCTGCGGCATAAAAAATTACCGCGCCCAGAGGGATAACCAGCACATAACCGGCATCTACCGCCATATGACTGGCAACACCGACCGCTATCAGCACCGGCGTTAACAGCATTTTGGGTGTAACCGATAACACTGAGCGTAAACCGGCATTAATAAAGCCGGTATGTTCTGCTACGCCCAAACCCAGCATCGCCACCAGCACTACGCCCAGCGGGGCAAAAGTGACAAAGGTATTGACCATTTTTGCCATAAACGTGGTTAGGGAATCGGCGGCCAATAAATTATTTACCTGAATAGCAGCGCCGGTACGAGGGTCGACTTCATTAAAACTGACGCCGGCAAGTGCCCAGGAGACCAGCCAGACCATGACCATTAAGATGGCAAATAGTACGGCTGGGTCGGGTAATTTATTGCCGACGACTTCGATGGCGTTTAGCGCACGGTTGAGCCAACCGCTTTTTACGGCAGGGGCAGTTTGTTCAGACATATTGGTTCCTTTCTTATAGTTTTGTTTCACTCTGTAGTTAGACAGAGGACCCTGGATACAACACAACGGCTTATAATACACAAAAAGCCGCTGATGATAAGGTTAAAGTGAGGTTGTGCATAAACCACAGTTGTGAAAAAGGAGAGCCGGGCTCTCCTTTTTATTTTTACTGCAGTTTATTATCTGGCGTATTGACGCAGCAGTTCAGCTTTATCGGTTTGCTCCCAAGGGAACTCAGCACGACCGAAATGACCGTAAGCCGCTGTCGGTTGATAAATTGGACGTTCCAGCTGCAGCATTTCAATCAAGCCATATGGGCGCAGGTCAAAATGCTGGCGTACCAGGGCAATCAGCTGATCTTCTGTCAATTTACTGGTGCCAAAGGTTTCCAGGCTGATAGAGGTTGGCTCTGCCACACCGATAGCGTAAGACACCTGCAGCTCACAGCGATCGGCCAGACCGGCAGCCACGATGTTTTTTGCTACATAACGCGCAGCATAAGCGGCTGAGCGGTCAACTTTTGATGGATCTTTACCAGAGAAAGCCCCACCACCATGACGCGCCATACCGCCGTAGGTATCAACAATAATCTTACGACCGGTTAAACCACAGTCGCCCATTGGACCACCGATAACAAAGCGGCCGGTTGGGTTGATAAAGAATTTGGTTTTGCTGGTTAACCATTCTGCTGGCAGTACTGGCTTGATAATGGTTTCCATTACCGCTTCGCGTAGATCGGCCGTGCTGATGGTATCGCAGTGCTGAGTTGATAATACTACCGCATCAATACCTACCGGCTTGCCATCTTCATAAATAAAGCTAAGCTGCGATTTGGCATCCGGGCGTAACCATGGCAGGGTACCATCTTTACGCACCTGCGCCTGACGCTGTACCAGACGGTGCGAGTAAGTGATAGGAGCAGGCATTAATACATCAGTTTCGTTGCTGGCATAACCAAACATTAAGCCCTGATCGCCGGCGCCTTGCTCTTTTGGATCGGCCCGGTCTACGCCCTGGTTAATATCTGGCGATTGCTTGCCGATGGCGTTTAAGATAGCGCAGGAGTCGGCATCAAAGCCCATATCAGAATGGGTATAGCCAATTTCACGCACGGTTTTACGGGTAATTTCTTCAATATCAACCCAGGCTGACGTCGTAATTTCGCCACCTACTAATACCATGCCGGTTTTAACGAAGGTTTCGCAGGCTACGCGGGCTCTTGGGTCTTGTTCAAGGATTGCATCCAGTACGGCGTCTGAAATCTGATCGGCGATTTTATCCGGGTGTCCTTCAGATACCGACTCAGAAGTAAAAATATGTTGTGCCATAGGTTGTATTCCACTAAATAAGGTTAATGCCGTCAGTTAGCCGGGTAAACAGCCAACGAACCAAAAAATAGGCGCGTATTCTAGAGAAAGTGCTATTACTTTGCCAGAAAAATCTGCCGCCCAGACGTCTTTAATGCTATTTTACCTTGCTAATTACGTTAGCACAGCTTGTTGGATCTACCAGCTAGTAAATTCTGCCAACTGGCAGATTTAAATTTGCCATACGGCGGGCGCTCTGGGAAAATAGCGCGCCATAACGCCTTAACATGTCAGCACTATAATAATCAGCTTCGTCAGTTGAAGCCGCGCAATGTCAGGAGTGAAGATGCCATCTCGTAAACAACTCGCAAACGCGATCCGTGCATTAAGTATGGATGCAGTGCAAAAAGCCAAATCAGGACATCCGGGTGCCCCTATGGGTATGGCGGACATTGCCGAAGTGTTATGGCGCGATTTTCTAAAACATAACCCGCAAGATCCCAAGTGGCCTAACCGTGATCGCTTTATATTGTCCAATGGCCATGGTTCTATGTTGTTGTACTCTCTGCTGCATTTATCGGGTTATGACTTAAACATTGACGATTTAAAACAGTTCCGCCAGTTGCATTCCAGAACACCGGGCCACCCGGAGTACGGTTATGCCCCGGGTGTTGAAACCACTACCGGCCCGCTGGGGCAGGGCATTACCAATGCTGTTGGAATGGCTATTGCTGAAAAAGCCTTAGCGGCGCAGTTTAACCAACCGGGTTTTGACATCGTTGATCACCATACTTATACCTTTTTAGGTGACGGCTGCTTAATGGAAGGTATTTCCCACGAAGCCTGTTCACTGGCCGGCACTTTAGGCCTGGGTAAGTTAATTGCGTTTTGGGACGATAACGGTATTTCTATTGATGGCCATGTTGAAGGCTGGTTTACCGATAATACTCCGGCGCGGTTTGAAGCCTATGGCTGGCATGTAATTAGTAATGTGGATGGCCATGACGCTGCTGCTATTGAAGCGGCTATTACGCTGGCAAAAGCAGAAAGCAGTAAACCTACGTTAATTTGTTGCCGCACAGTCATTGGCTATGGCGCGCCAAATAAAGGTGGCAGCCATGATTGCCACGGTGCTCCGCTGGGTGATGCTGAAATAGCCGCCGCCCGTGACTTTCTGCAGTGGCCACACGCGCCTTTTGACATTCCGGCTGATATTTATGCGGATTGGGATGCTAAAGCCAAAGGCAGCGCACAGCAACAAAACTGGCAGCAGTTGTTTGCCCGCTACAGTGCAGCTTACCCTGAGCTGGCAGCTGAGTTCAGCCGCCGTGTTGCAGGCCAGTTACCCGCTGACTGGGCAACGCAATCGCAAGCTTACATCGAGAAACTGCAAGCAAACCCGGCTACTATAGCCACGCGTAAAGCGTCGCAAAATGCGTTAAATGCATTTGGCCCGCTGTTACCCGAGTTTATGGGTGGGTCAGCCGACTTAGCCGGCTCTAACCTGACAATCTGGGCAGGCTCTAAGCCGCTAACCGGCACTGATGCCAACGGCAACTATATTTATTACGGTGTGCGCGAGTTTGGTATGTCGGCCATTATGAATGGTATTGCTTTGCATGGCGGCTTTGTGCCATATGGTGCAACTTTCCTGATGTTTATGGAATACGCCCGCAATGCAGTGCGTATGGCAGCCCTGATGAAGCAGCGGGTTATTTTTGTTTACACCCATGACTCTATTGGTTTGGGCGAAGATGGCCCAACGCACCAGCCGGTAGAGCAACTGGCTGCACTGCGTGCCACGCCTAACCTGATGAACTGGCGTCCTTGTGATCAGGTTGAATCTGCCATTGCCTGGCAGGCGGCGATTGAACGCCAAGATGGCCCGACGACCCTTATTTTTACCCGGCAAAATCTGGTGCAGCAAGTACGCAGCAGTCAACAGTTAGCTGATGTTAAACGCGGTGGTTATATCCTTAGTGACTGTGCCGGCACGCCAGAGCTTATTTTTATTGCCACCGGTTCAGAAGTTGAACTGGCAATGCAGGCGGCTAAAACACTTAGCGGCGAAGGTAAGGCGGTGCGCGTGGTATCTATGCCGTCTACCGATGTATTTGAGCAGCAAGACGCTGCGTATCGTGACGCAGTATTACCGGCCGCTGTAACAAAACGGGTTGCGGTGGAAGCCGGCATTACCGACTGTTGGTATAAATATGTCGGGTTAAGCGGCAAAATTATCGGCATGACCAGCTTTGGGGAGTCTGCGCCGGCTGAGCAGCTGTTTGAACACTTTGGTATTACTAGTGACAAAGTGCTCGAGGCGGCACGGCAACTACTGGCTTAACAGCCAGATCTAATGGGACCAGCTTTGGTCCCATTTTCTTATGTCGTTTTTTATGTCATTTAGCGTGGTGTTATGGCTATCAGATTGGCAATAAACGGCTTCGGCCGTATCGGGCGCAATATTTTACGCGCTATTTATGAAAATGGCTGGCAACACGAACTGCAAGTGGTAGCAATTAATGAATTAGCTGACGCCAAAGGCGTAGCGCATTTGTTGAAGTATGACACCTCACACGGTCGCTTTGGTTTTAGTGTTAGCTCCTTTGATGGTGGTATCAGGGTAGATGGCAACAACATAGCTCTGTTTGCCGAGGCTGATCCGCTGGAGCTGCCGTGGAGTGAGCTTGAAGTCGATGTGGTGCTGGAGTGCACTGGCGTATTTCACAGCCGCGAGCATGCAAACTGGCATTTAACGGCCGGTGCTAAAAAGGTCTTGTTTTCGCACCCGGCAGATAGCGATATTGATGCCACTATTATCTACGGCATTAATCACAGCAGTTTAACCGCACAGATGACAGTGGTGTCAGCAGGGTCGTGCACCACTAACTGCATAGTGCCGGTGATCCAGGTACTGGATCAGCATTTCGGCGTTGAAAGCGGCACTATTACTACTATTCATGCGTCGATGCATGATCAACAGGTAATAGATGCGTATCACCCGGATTTGCGCCGCACCCGCGCTGCCAGCCAATCGATTATTCCGGTCGACACCAAACTGGCGTTGGGCATAGAGCGCATACTGCCAAAGTTTGCCGGCCGCTTTGAAGCCATAGCGGTACGGGTGCCGACAGTAAATGTCACCGCGATGGATTTAAGTGTCACCCTGCACCAGGATGTCAGTATTGCAGCGGTAAATCAGGTACTGCAACAAGCCCGTATCGGCGAGCTGGCCGGTATTCTGGATTACACCGAAGAACCTTTGGTATCAGTAGATTTTAACCACGATGCGCATTCCTGCATTGTCGATGGTTCGCAAACCCGCGTCAGTCATAAACGGTTGGTAAAATGCCTGGTGTGGTGTGATAACGAATGGGGCTTTGCTAACCGTATGCTCGATACTGCGCGGGCGATGATGTAAACGAATTTACTACAAGGAGCAACAAATGTCAGTTATTCGCATGAGCGATTTGGATCTTAACGGCAAACGTGTACTGATCCGCGAAGATTTAAACGTGCCGGTAAAGAACGGTAAAGTCACCTCTGATGCCAGATTAAAGGCGGCAATACCGACCATTGAACTGGCACTGAGTAAAGGCGCTAAAGTGATGGTGATGTCTCATTTGGGCCGGCCAGAAGAGGGCGTCTACGATGCTGAATCATCTTTACAACCTGTAGTGGATTACCTGGCGCAGGCGTTAACAGCACCGGTGCGCTTAGCTGTGGATTATCTTCAGGGTATTGACGTCGCAGCGGGCGAAGTCGTGGTGTTTGAAAACGTGCGTTTTAATAAAGGTGAAGGCAAAAACGACGATGCCCTGGCGCAGCAGCTGGCAGGCCTGTGTGATGTATTTGTGATGGATGCTTTTGGTACAGCGCACCGGGCTCAGGCATCTACGCACGGCGTCGCGAAATTTGCGCCGGTTGCGTGTGCCGGCCCTTTATTGGTAGCCGAACTTGATGCGTTAGCGGCAGCGTTAAAAAATCCTAAGCGGCCACTGGTCGCGATTGTTGGCGGTTCAAAGGTATCAACCAAGCTGACTGTTTTGGAGTCGTTATCTGGTATCGTCGATCAGTTAATAGTGGGAGGCGGTATAGCCAACACCTTTATTGCTGCCAACGGCAATAACGTCGGTAAATCCTTATATGAAGCCGATTTAATCCCTGAAGCACAGCGCCTGATGGCACAAGCAAAAGCGCGTGGTGGTAATATTCCGGTACCAACCGATGTGGTTGTAGGACAAGCGTTTAGCGAAACGACAGCGGCCACGTTAAAACCGGTAGCAACTGTTGACGATGCCGATATGATTTTCGATATAGGCCCGGATACCACTGCCGAGCTGGTTAACATCTTAAAATCTGCCGGTACCATCGTTTGGAACGGTCCGGTGGGTGTATTTGAATTTGACCAATTTGCTGCGGGCACCAAAGCGCTGGCACAGGGCATCGCAGAAAGCACAGCCTTTTCAATAGCCGGCGGTGGCGACACTCTGGCGGCTATCGATAAGTACAATATTGCTGACAAAGTATCCTATGTATCTACAGGCGGAGGTGCCTTTCTGGAGTTTTTGGAAGGTAAAACTCTGCCAGCAGTGGCTATACTGGAACAACGCGCAATAACACAATAATAAAAATGACATATTACAACTGTACCCTAAAAGATTAAGAGAGGATTTCATGGCCCTTATTTCCCTGCGTCAAATGCTGGATCATGCTGCCGAATTCGGCTACGGCATACCGGCTTTTAACGTAAACAACCTTGAGCAAATGCGCGCTATCATGCTGGCTGCCGATAAAACCGACAGCCCGGTAATAGTGCAGGCATCTGCCGGTGCGCGCAAATACGCCGGTGCGCCCTTTTTGCGCCATTTAATTCTGGCAGCGGTAGAAGAGTTTCCGCATATACCTGTGGTAATGCATCAGGACCATGGCACCTCGCTTGGGGTATGCCAACGATCTATTCAGCTGGGTTTTTCGTCGGTAATGATGGACGGCTCTTTGGGTGAAGATGGTAAAACGCCGATGGACTACGCCTATAATGCTGATATAACCCGCAAAGTTGTAGAAATAGCGCATGCTTGTGGTGTGTCGGTAGAAGGCGAGCTAGGTTGTTTAGGCTCACTGGAAACAGGTGCGGCCGGCGAAGAAGACGGCATAGGTGCAGATTGCATTTTAAGCCACGATCAAATGCTGACCGATCCGGAAGAAGCGGCGCAGTTTGTACGGGAAACTCAGGTCGATGCCTTGGCTATTGCTTGCGGTACCTCACACGGTGCTTACAAGTTTAGCCGGCCACCGACAGGTGATATTCTGGCAATTGATCGTATAAAAGCCATTCACCAACGTATTCCTGATACTCACCTGGTGATGCATGGTTCGTCTTCAGTGCCACAGGAATGGTTGCAAATTATTAACGAAAATGGCGGTCAGATCCCGCAAACCTACGGGGTACCGGTTGATCAAATTCAACAGGGTATTAAGTATGGTGTGCGTAAAATCAATATCGATACTGATTTGCGTTTGGCCTCTACCGGAGCTATTCGTCGTTATATGACACAACATCCGGCTGAGTTTGATCCGCGTAAATATTTGCAAGAATCAGTAAAAGCCATGATGGAAATTTGTGTTGCCCGTTATGAAGCTTTTAATGCTGCTGGTCACGGCAGCAAAATCAAAGCCATATCACTGGATGATATGGTGGCACGGTATGTGTCAGGTAAACTGACACCGAACATTAAATAAGCTAATAATTTAATAAGTTATAGTAATTTAATTTGTAAATGTTTAACCGTGCTTAATTTGGGTAAACTGCTGCAATACATAACAGGAACAGAGCAGACCTCTGGACGCCTGCGTCGTCTTGACAAGGTCGTTTTTAACTGTAATGATGCGGACGGTTTACCCTCTAACCGAGGGCGTTGTTGTATCCGTAAGCAACATGCCCTTACAACTTCAGGTTACGTTAATCAGCAATAATTGGTTGGGAACTATGTTTAACAATAAAATTCGCAAGAGTCTTGTTGCAACAGCTCTGGCCGGTACTTTCGCTCTGTCGGCGAATGCACTGGCAACAGATTTAAAAGCGTTGCATCAGGAAGGTAGTCAAATTCAGCGCGCAGCTGTGCAGTCTCAAGAAAAAATCAACAATATTTATGACCAGTCGCAGGAATTACTCGGCGAGTACCGCCAGGTTGTTGACCAGACAGAAAACCTGAAAGTTTATAATGATTTTCTGGCAACCCTGGTTGCTGATCAGCAGCGTCAGATTAATTCTATCCAGCGTCAGATTGATGGCTTAGAAAATACCAACAAAGGTACAGTGCCATTAATGTTCCGTATGATCGACGCACTGGAACAGTTTGTTAAAGCCGATATTCCATTGCGTACTGAGCGTCGTATTCAGCGCGCTGAAAATCTGCGTGAAATCATGGCCCGTTCAGACGTACAGCGTTCAGAGCAGTTCCGTCAAATTCTTGAAGCTTACAGCATCGAAATGGGTTACGGCTCTGAGCTGGCAGCGTTTCAGGGTACTCTGACTATCGGTGGCAGCGAAATGACGGTTGATTACGTGCATTTAGGTCGCCTGGTATTAATGGCGCAGTCACTGGATGGCAGCTCTGGCTGGGTTTGGAACAAAACAACACAAAGCTGGGATGAATTACCAGATTCGTACATGAATTCAGTGACCAATTTTATCAAGATGGCGCGTCGTGAAGCCCAGCTTGAAATGGATCGTGTACCTTTATTCGCAGCGGAGTAACAGCAAATGAGCATGAAATTTAAATCTTTCGTCGTAGCTGCGGCAGTAACACTTTCCGCCTCTATGACTTTTAGCACTGTTGCTGATACCGCTAAGCTGGATCAGTTACTTGAGCAAGTGAAAAAACAACGTGTTATTGAAGGTCGTGTAAACCAGGAGCGCGAGCGTGCTTTCCTGGCTGACCGTGCAGATAAGCAAGCGTTATTAAACGCGGCTAAAAAAGCTTTCAGCGATGAAGAAGCTCGTGGTAAGCGTCTGCAAAAGCAATACGCTGATAACGACATCCTGATTGCACAAAAACAAGCTGAACTTGAAAGCGCTTTGGGCACCATGGGTGAAGTATTCGGTGTGGTTCGCCAGTCAGCTAACAAAGCTATTGGTGACATTTCTACATCATTAATCAGTGCTCAGTACCCGGACCGTGATGTACCACTGCGTACTATCGCTGAAGCGAAAGAGCTGCCAACTCTGCAAGAGATGGAAGATCTGTGGCTGGCGATGCTGACTGAAATGACAGAGTCTGGCAAGGTTGCTACTTTCGATGCTGAAGTCGTTAAGCTGGATGGCGGTACAGAAACGCGTCGTGTTACCCGTTTTGGTACTTTCCATGTAACTGGCGAGCAAGAGTATCTGTTACGCAATGATTCAACCGATCAGCTGCAGCCATTAGGCCGTGCTCCTCAGGCAAAAATTCATGATTCAGTAGCAAACTTCCACAACGCGTCAAGCGGTGAGTTAGTTGGTTTTTACCTGGATCCAACCAAGGGCAACTCTTTACTGCGGTTAAACCAGCAGCGTAATACGCTGATGGATTACTACCATCAGGGTAAAGAAGTTGGTTATCTGATCACGATCTTATTGTTAATTGGTTTACTGATCTTCATCGAGCGCTTTGTAGTACTGAGCGTTGTGGGTGCGAAAATCCGTGCCCAGCTGAAAGATCTGGCTAATCCGTCAAAAGACAATCCACTGGGTCGTATCCTGACTGTGTATCACCAGAATACTTCTGCTGACGTAGAAAACCTGGAACTGAAACTGGATGAAGCTATTTTGCGTGAAACGCCAAAAGTGGATCGTGGTATCGGTTTAATCAAGCTGTTTGCTGCTGTAGCACCGTTAATGGGTCTGTTAGGTACCGTAATCGGTATGATTCAAACGTTCCAGACCATTACATTATACGGAACAGGTGATCCAAAACTGATGGCCGGCGATATCTCTCTGGCACTTGTTACAACAGCTCTGGGTCTGATTGCGGCATTACCGTTAATCTTTTTACACAGCGTTGTTGCGTCAAAAGCGAAATCAATCCTGCACGTTTTAGATGAGCAAAGCGCCGGTATCGTTGCTGCTCATGCGGAGAAGGAGAAAGCCTAATGATGCTCCAGCTTATTGAGCTGTGGGAATCGGTACAGGATTTTATACATACCGGTGGCAACGTGTTATACGTTGTCGCCCTGGTGCTCCTCGTTATGTGGTTTATGATGCTGGAGCGCTACTGGTACGTAACATGGGTTTTCCCGAAGTTAAAGCGAGACATTATTGCTCGTTGGGATGCCCGTGCTGATACCACATCATGGTATGCACATAAAATTCGCGATACCTGGATTTCCGAAGCTACGCTTCAATTGGATCAAGGCATGTTGCTGATTAAAACGCTCGTAGCTATGTCACCCTTAGTAGGGTTGCTGGGTACGGTAACCGGTATGATTGCAGTATTCGACATTATGGCTGCAATGGGGACAGGTAATCCAAGAACTATGGCTGCTGGTATTTCGATGGCGACAATACCAACTATGGCCGGTATGGTTGCTGCATTATCAGGCGTATTTTTCAGTTCGCGGCTGGAAGTTAAAGTCAAACGGGAAAAAGCAGATCTCGTTGACAGCTTACCGCATCATTAAGAGAGATTTTTATGGCACGTAAACGTATTCGTGAAGACGATGAAGCCGCAATCGACATTACGCCGATGATGGATATCGTGTTCATTATGCTTATCTTTTTCATCGTAACGACGTCTTTCGTTAAGGAAGCCGGTATCGATGTGAATAAACCAGAAGCAGCTCAGGCAATTAAAAAGCCAAGCGCTACTATCTTTATTGCAGTCCGTGCAAACGGCGAAATTTGGATGGATAAGCGTACTGTTGATATTGAGCGGGTTTCTGCCAACATTGAACGGTTAAGAGCTGAGTCACCAACCGACACTATTATCGTACAGGCAGATAAAGAAGCTAAGCACGGTATAGTGATGGAAGTGATGGATCAGATTAAAGCTGCTGATCCGGCATTGGTGATTAGTATCGCCGGGGAGACTAAGTAATTATGGCACGTTTCCTGACATCGTTAATAATCGGTGCTGTGGTAACGTTCGTGCTGTTTCTGATTATGGCTCTTCTGGTTAAAGGTTCCGGAGAGCGTTCGGTGGTAGATCAAGAGCGTATAGTGATTGAGCTAAACACTACGCCACCCGATTCAGATACACAGACACGTCGGCCACCACCGCCACCGCCGCCACCACCGCCAGCTCAGCCGCCTAAGGCGCCTCAGCCTGAGCCTGATGTGGCAAATGCGGGTGGTACTATCGGCTTTAACATGCCGGGTTTAAACTTAGGCGCTGCTAATGCCGGCTTAGGTGACCCATCTGGTATGATGCGCGATGGTGATGCAACACCTATAGTACGTATAGAGCCGCGCTACCCGGTACAAGCTGCCCGTGATGGTTTGCAAGGTTGGGTAAGGTTACGCTTTAGTATTATGGAAGATGGCAGTGTGGATGAGGTTGAAGTTATTGAAGCCGAACCACGCCGTGTATTCGACCGTGAAGCTATTCGTGCACTGCGTCGCTGGAAATACAGCCCTAAAGTGGTTGACGGTAAGCCGTTAAAGCAAACCGGCCAGGTCGTGCAGCTTGATTTCACACTTGATATGGCAGGAGGTTAATATGAAAAAGTTTAATAAACTTACCTCAGCTCTGGTTGTCATGGCCGCCCTTGGTGTTGCTGTGGCTCCGGTGTCGGCTGCGGTGCAGCCGAATATGGCCAAAGTGGAAGAACGTAAAGCACGGAAAACGCAAATCGTTGGTGAACGTGTTGGTAAGACATTGGTCAAGGCCTATGAACTTTACAACGCAGACCAGCTAGATGAAGCCATAGCAGTGTTACTGGATACCAAATCCAGCAACGAGTTTGATATGGCTACATTGAATCGTTTTTTGGGTAATTTGTACGCCACTAAAGACGAAAAGCAGGCAGTTAAATATCTGACTTTAGCGGTAAAACCTGATCAGTTGACGTTTAATGATCAGGCTGGAACCATGAAGCTACTGGCCGATATGCTGTTGCAGGATAAACAGTACCAGAAAGCGATTAAAGCTTATGAAGACTGGATTATGTTTACCGGCGAGCAAAGTTCTGATGCTTATATGCGGATAGCCAACGCTTACCACCTGATGGCCCAGTACGACAAAGTTGTACCTGCCGCTGATGATGCGATTCGTTTTTCAGCTAAGCCTGAATCAAATCACTATCTGTTGAAGATGGGCGCGCTGTATGAGTTAAAACGCTATAAAGATTTAGTAGCGCACTCTGAAATTATGGTGCAGATATTTCCTGAGAATAAACAGTTCTGGGTTTATCTGGGTAATTTCTACACCTTAACTGAAGATTATGCTAAATCATTGTCGACTCTACAGATGGCTTACTCACAAGGTTATCTGGAAAAAGACTCTGAAGTGCGGATGCTGGCGCAAATGTATGCGAATAACAATGTTCCATACAAAGCAGCCACGGTGATGGAAAAGCACATGAAGGAAGGCCTGGTTAAGAAAGATAAAAACAACGTTACTTTTATCGCTTCTAACTACCAGTCTGCCCGTGAATTTGCCCGTGCTGCAGAATACTATGGCGAGCTGGCTAAAATGACTAACGATGCAGATGCATATCGTCGTCAGGGCTCTGCTTACGTGTCTGTGCAAAAGTACAATGAAGCTATTGCGGCTTTTGATAAGGCGCTATCACTGAATGTTGAAAAACCTTCAACGGTTTATATGAGCCTGGTAGATGCTTACTTTAATCAGAAGAAGTACAAAGAAGCTTATGCTGCTTTGATGAATGCGAAGAAAGATCCTGCTATGTCACGTCAGGTGCGTAGTTGGGAGTCGTACATTAAAGATAAAGCCAAGCAAAAAGGCATTACGCTGTAATAAAAAGCCCCACCTGAAAGTGGGGTTTTTTTTATCTGCATTGCTATACCCGTAACGACATATTGCCGTTACGGGTTTTCAGTTTCAACATTACGTAGATCGTGCAGGCGGTACTTATCAATTAGTGCATAAAGTGTTGGCCGGGTAATACCCAGGCTGTCTGCAGTTTTAGATAAATTGCCATTTGCCAGAGTATAGGCATGGCGGATAGCATGAGTTTCGGCTTGCTCACGTACTTTACGTAAAGTTTCTGTTTTACTACTCTGGTTGCTTAGGCCTAAATCATCTTCCGATATATATTTACTGTCTGCCAGTATTACCGCTGACTTCAGTTTGTTTTGTAACTCGCGAATATTACCCGGCCACTGGTAGTGCAGCATTGCCTGCATGGCGGATTCGCTAAAGCCTTGTACGCGGCTGTTAAATTCATCATTAAAGCGGTGGAGCAGGGCTTTGGCAATGACAATGATGTCGTGGCCACGTTGGCGCAGTGGTGGTATGGTCAGGCTGATCTCGCTGATACGGTAATACAAGTCTTCGCGAAAGCTCTGCTCTGCAACCATTTCCGCCAGATTACGGTGAGTTGCGCAGATAACCCGGACATTCACTTCAATTTCCTGTCGGCCACCAACCCGTTCTATGACCCGCTCTTGTAAAAAACGCAACATTTTTGCCTGCAGACTAAGCGGCATATCACCTATTTCGTCTAACAGTAAAGTGCCACCATTGGCACATTCAATTTTTCCCAGTGTGGTTTTATTGGCTCCGGTAAAAGCGCCTTTTTCATAGCCGAACAGTTCGCTTTCCAGTAAGTTTTCCGGAATGGAGGCACAGTTTATCGCGACAAAGGGCTTATTAATTCTTGGACTTTGGCGGTGAATAGCCCGGGCAAACACTTCTTTGCCGGTACCACTTTCGCCGAGTAATAGGGTGGTTATTTCGGTCGGCGCAATTTTTTCTACCGTCCGGCATGCCTTTAAAATGGCTTCGCTGTTACCGATAATGTCACTGTTATTTACATTTGCTGATTTGAGTGCGCGATTTTCAGTTTCAAGCTCACTGATTTTAAATGCTCTGGCTAATATTATATTTAGCACGTCAGTGTTAATCGGCTTTTGATAATAGTCATAAGCGCCCAGCGCTACAGCTTTAAGTGCATGTTCGTTGTCAGTGTTTCCGGTAATAACTATTACCTTACAATCTGGCTGTGCTGCCAGTATGTCGGCCAGACAGGCAAGCCCCTCTGATGCATTGGCTGCATCGGGAGGTAAGCCTAAATCCAGTGTAACAACGGCAGGTTCGTAGCGGCGTAACTGTGTCAGAGCGCTGGTTCTGTCGGCGGCAAAAACCAATTCATAGTCACTTAAACTCCATTTAAGTTGCTTCTGAATACCAATATCATCTTCAATAACCAAAACTGTTTTCATGCCACGATCCTTGTAGTTACAACTCAATACGTTTTTATTGTAACGGAAGCGTTAGGGTAAAGGTAGTTCCGCTACCTTCAGTACTTTTAACCAAAAGTTGCCCGTTGTGTTGTTGGGCAAAGTGTAGCGCATCATAGGCGCCGACGCCCATACCTGAATTGCCTTTTGTTGAGTCGAAAGGCTTAAATAGTCTGTTGCTGATAAAATCCGCTGACATGCCGCAACCATTGTCGCTGATTTGTAATACCAGCTGATTTTGTTGTACATCCAGGCTGACGTCGATACGGCCATGCTCGGCCGTGGCGTGTTGCGCATTATCTAACAGGTGGTATATCACGCTGCTAAAGCGCTCTTTATTCAGCTGTAACTGGCACTGTTGCAAAGCTGTAAATTGGGGCACTGGCTTTTTGCCGGCGCAGCGCAATGTTATCACTTGCCGGACCACCTCTGCGGCATCAAAGGCGCTGACGGTTTCATTTTGATGCCGTTTATTGTTAAGTTGGGCTAACATGTTCTCCAACCGTTGCTGCATGGCAGACAAGGTATCGAAGGTATCTTCAATAAACTCCGGATTGTGGCGGTGTTTTTTAGCGTTCTGTAGGGTGAGGTCAATTTGGGCTTTTACATTTTTTAAATCATGCACTACAAAGGCTGACATCCGGCTGAACGCGGCAAACTGGGCATTTTCACTGAATATTTTACTGGCTTCCATCAGCAGTAAATAGCTGGCAGTTTGTTCGGTAACCAGCATTAAATAGTCACGTAACTCCCAGTTCAGTTGTTGTTTATCCACGTCTGGGGTATTGATCATGCAAAGCCCCCAGAGCTCGCCATCAGCATGGATGGGTAATATTAATTGCACATCTAGCTGTGTCAGATCCTGCTGTTGTCGGACAAAGCTGCTTTCCTTGTCAGACAAATCGACAATCCAGTGCTGCTTAGCAAAGCTGGCCTGATAGCGGGAAATCAGCGTTAACTCGTCTGCTGTTAATAGGGCGCGGTTAGCTACAGCCAAACAGTGAGGACTTGTTGAGTTAGGTAGCCGTACCAGGCAACCGCGGCTGTAACCGACGGCGCTAAGCCAGGCTTGCAAAATGGCGTCGTATTGCCGGGCTTTGCTAAGGTCAATTTGTCGCAGCATACGTGTTAGTTCTAGCCATTTTTGCCGATAGTCGAATTTATTGGCAAAAAAATGCTTCTCGATAAACACTTTTAGCTTTCTGCGCAGCGCGCCGGAAAACAGCAGAAATGCCAGCATAGCAAAGCCGAGTGCAAAAAAGGTGGCTTGCAATAGGTTTGACCAATTGCCACCGACATAGCGGATATAAAACCCTGCGATAGCAATCAGGCAAAGATAACCACCAGATGCCAACACCAGCGAGCTTTGTAGCACGATATCCCGTGACACATAGACACTGATACCCCAGGCACTGATCCGTCTGACTGATACTATTATCAGTGGCAGCAAAGCGGCGCATACGTAACCTCTTGCTGCCCAGAGTTGGTTGTCGACCTGGGCAAATAACGCTGATTCAGCCAGCAAGACAAAATCAAATAGCAAACAAAGCCCCAGGCTTATCACCATAGGTTTATATTGCCATCTGTCGTTACCGGAGCGACGATACAAGGCTTCGAGAAATGCCAGCTGTAAAATGCACAGCGCCAAACTGCCGGTGAATATCAGGTTATCGGAAATCAGCTGCCAGTAGCATAGCGGGTACCACACTAATACTGTGGCAGTAATCAGCAACATCGCTTTATTCTGCAGCAACAGGCGGAAACTGTTGGTAGCAGAGTTAAGTGCGGTAATTAAAAACAGCAACAATACATAGTATCTAAGCAGTTCAAACAGCAGTGATGCTTTTGTGCTATAGGGGGTGACTGCGTATAGCAGGTAATAGCTTGCCCAGACACAACAGACTAAGGTCCAGCATAGCAGCAGCAAGCGTTGCAGGTTTTTAACCCGGGTAACCAATAGTAATAAGAAAAAGACAAAGCTTGCGATTGCAGCAAGCGCGTAGCCTACTTTATCAAGTGCAAGATGTGGTAGAAAATCCATTTAGTTCAGTCCGGTAAATTAAGCTGCGGTAATGCTGTTAGTCAGCTAATAATGGCAGTAAAAACTGCACCGGAATAGCATAACTTATTGCGCTCGGATCACTGAGTACAGCTTCCCTGGTGGATTTTACAAAAACTTTATTGATGATGCCGATTACCTGCGCAGTGCCGGCGTCATACAACGGGCTACCGCTGTTGCCAGGATAGGCCGTCGCGTCCAGTTGATACACCATGTAGGGTTGTTTTAAACGCTTTAATGCCGCCGCCTGCAGTTGGCTGGAGTTATCAGCAGGAGCCGCAATGGGAGTGATGGCTGAAATAATGCCTCTGTGCGTAGCCGGATATAACCCCAGCACATTGGTGATAGGAAAGCCGGTAAAGGCTATTTCAGTACCTTCAGCTACTAGTTTTTCATTTGCAAGTGTCACAGCGGGTAGGGCAGTAGCAATAGAAAGTACGGCTAAATCATGTGCTGGGGCCGTTTTGGTTTGTTGTATGCTGTGCATTTGTACCTCGCTGCCGGTGCCGGACAACACAACATAACGCTCATTTCTGGCTTCGTTCAGTACCCGTGCTATGACATGATAGTTAGTGACGATTTTTGTCCCGTCAGCGACAACAAAGCCGGTACCGGTTAAACGTACTCTGGGGGAACCTAGCGGATCATGAACGCCGATAGCAACAACCGACGGCTTAATTTTACTGATACTGCTGCTAAGTGAAGTTTTCGCCTGAATTGCGCAAACAAAACAAAGCAGCAAAATGGGTAAAATCTTTTGCAACATTACGACATTCCATATCTAAGTAATTGTGCTATTGAGTAATATTAGCGCAATTTGTGCTAAATAGCTGCGCTATTCTGTGGCACTAACCAGATTATGTCCCATACTAAAACAGTTGTTATCAGGCTAAGGACAGTGCTGAGATGCCAAATCTGACCAATACCGAAATAGTACCCATTTTTTCTGGCGGTGGCACCCGACTCAGTTGTTATATCGGTATTTTGCAGGCGTTACTGGATATGGGCTTTATGTTCCGGCATTTGGTAGGTGTTTCCGGTGGCAGTATAGTTGCGGCGCTGTATGCGGCTGGCTGGAGTTTGCCGGATATTAAAGCATTGGCATTGCAAACTGACTTTAAACAGTTCTGGAGCTTTTCGTTTTCGTCATTGATCCGCACCGGTGGTTTATGTAACGGCAACAAACTCGAAGCCTGGCTGGACAAGCAATTGCAGGGTAAAACCTTTGCTGACTTGCCGTATGATTTACATATTTTGGCCACTGATATTAACGGTGGCGGGCCAGTGGTATTTAACCGCATCAAAACACCAAATCTTAAAGTATCCAAAGCCGTGCGGTTTTCTATGTCTATCCCGCTGTTTTTTTCGTTTCAGCAATTTGAAAACCATATCATGACCGATGGCGTAATTTTGTCTGAAGACGCATTACACCATGATTGGTCCGGCGCCGGCTTACCGTTGATGTGCTTTCGCTTAAAAAGTGATGCCGAGGCTAAACCTTTGCTACCTGGCCGGTATTTCCCGTTGGTGTCTTATATCATGATGCTGATCAGAACTTTTATGAGTGCGGTATCGCGCGAATATGTGCACGCAGAGTATTGGCACAATACGATAGTGGTGAATACCGGCGCGGTATCGTCAGTAGACTTTACTATGACAACTGAGCAAAAACAGCAATTGTTTGATATTGGCTATAACACGGTGAGCAATATAGTGCCGCGTAAGCTGGCTGGGTTGTTTCAACATGACTGCGCCAATGCAGCCAAAACCCAGCCAGTTAATGTAAAAGACTAAGCCACTGTTAGCGTGGCTTATCGTGCTTTCGCTTAACACTTGCCCCGGCGAATGATTTCCTGTGCCATTAGATCAGCGACAACACTGGTAGATTGTTGCTCGGCATCGGCCCGGCGGAATACCGTTAACAGGGTGTCGTAAATGGCCATTACCTTTGCTGTAGATTCAGCTTCAGAATAGCCTTGCGGCCGCATTTCAAAGGCGACATTAATAATGCCACCGGCGTTAATAACGTAGTCCGGTGCATATAAAATACCTTTTTGCCGCAGTACTTCACCATGGCGCGCTTCTTTTAACTGATTATTAGCACAGCCAGCTACCACGCGGGCTTTTAACTGCAAAATAGTGTCATCATTAATGGTGGCACCTAACGCACAGGGGGCATAGATATCGGCATCTACGCCATAGATGTCAGATAGCCCTACGGCAGTTGCGCCAAATTGTTCAACCGCGCGCTGCACTGCAGCCGGGTTAATGTCAGTAACAATAAGCTGAGCGCCTTCTTTGTGCAAATACTCGCACAGATAATAGCCGACGCTGCCCAGCCCCTGTACTGCCACGGTTTTACCCGCCAGATTATCAGAGCCAAACTGATGCAAAGCGGCAGCTTTGATACCACGGTAAGTACCCAGTGCAGTAAATGGCGCCGGGTTGCCACTTTTGCCTTCTAAGCCGGCAACATAAGGCGTTTCTTTGTTCACCATCATAATGTCACCGGTGGTGATATTCACGTCTTCAGCGCTGTAGTAACTACCAGACAACCGATGCACCATGCGGCCAAAAGCACGGAATAACGCTTCTGATTTAATGCTTTTAGCATCACCAATAATCACTGACTTACCGCCACCTAATGGCAAACCTGCCATAGCATTTTTATATGTCATGCCGCGTGATAAGCGCAGTACGTCATTAATAGCGGCTTCATCTGATTCGTAGTTCCATAAACGGCAACCACCAACGGCAGGGCCTAATGCTGTGCTATGCACCGCGATAATAGCTCTTAAACCGGTTTCTGCGTCGGCGCAGAATACCACTTGCTCATGATTCTCGAATTCAGGATGATTAAAAACTGCCACGACTGATTCTCCGTTATGCACTGTAGTAAGTGACAGTGCTTGCTTTGTTGTTTAGGTTGGTGCTGCACCAACTTTTGCGCCGCGCAATGTAACATTTCACCCGGGGTTTCACCACAGTAGCACTGAAAAATGCTCTGGTCTGTCCAGCTCATTGTCGACAATCTTTCGTAACACTTGATTGTTGAAACCCACTCCCCTAAAGTAATGCCACTTACACTGAGGAATAAAGTTATGAGTGAGCAGTTAACTCAACAACAAATTGAACAGGCCGAACAAGCCAGGCAGGAATGGGTAAGAAGCCAGTATCAGAAAGCTAATGAGTATTTAGCCAGTAAAGGTATTTTGCCTGATAATGTCGCAGTAACAGAGAGCCGTTATTTACCGCCTTATTTTGCTGTATGGAAGCTCAATACTAAAGACAAAAAGTCGTTTTGGGTGATCAGCGGTGATTTACCCACTGATCATATGGCCTTTTCTGCTGCAGCTAATGCACGCGAGGCGGTACGGGCATTTTCGTTACATTGGCAATTAAAAGCCCAGCAAATTGTCGATGCCGGTGTGACAGAGCAAACGCAAAAAGATTTTGTAAATCTGCTGATTAACCGTGCGCACAGTTTGTACGATATGTTTAATGCTGACGAATTATGGCAACAAGAAGCGCTAAGCTAATTGCTTTATTAGTAGCCGAAAAAAAACCGCACTAAGTGCGGTTTTTTTTATTCGCTAAAATACCAGTAAGCCTGATTTATCAGGTTGGTTATTAACATAAGGCGCTGTTCAGAGCTGATAAAGTGACGGTTTTGGCTGGCAATCAGTTCGGTATGGTCACATAACAGCTGGGCTGTCATTAGCTCATCGGCTGGTAAGGTTATTTGATCGCCATTGATAAACAGCAGTATATCGCTGGCAGGATCTTGCTGGTAGTAACAGCAACGCAGACCGCCGGTGCGCGACAGCACTGAGCCTTCTTCCAGATACTCAGCTATTTCATCACTGCCATAATGTGGATCAGGTTCGTTTAAATCCAGCTCATGCTTCGCCCGGGTGATCAGGCCGCCGAACCAGGCGGGTAGCTGTTGGCGATCGGCAATCAGCTGCTGCAACAGCTGTTGTATGCTATCGAGCTCAGTGTCGGTGATTTTACCGGCGGAAATAGCCGCAGACCTGCCTGCGTCGGTAAAGCGCTGACCGGTAACATCGTGGTCAATCAGATAGTCTGCCAGGCCGGTAACCAGGTCTTTTTGCGCCGGAGCACGAAAACCGACCGAGTAATTCAGGCTGTTTTCAATACTGACGCCATCATGCGGACAACCGGGCGGTATATATAAAATGTCTCCTGGCTCGGTAATGACATCAATACAGTCGGTAAAGGGGCTAACCTGCAGCAAGCGTGGATGTGGACAAAGTTGCTGCAAACTGCTGTCGGGCATGCCAACCCGCCAGTGTCGTTTGCCTTCACCCTGAATAATAAACACATCATACTGATCCAGATGCGGCCCGACACCGCCGCCGGGTGCAGAAAAGCTCACCATCAGGTCGTCAATGCGCCAATTGGGTATAAAACGAAACGGATCGAGCAGTTTGGCCGCACCGGGGTGCCAATGATCAACAGCCTGCACTAGCAGTGTCCAGTTCTTGTCACCATAGCTGCTAAAATCGGTGAACGGGCCGGTTTGCATGTCCCATTGTTGCGAATTACAGCTAACGATTCGGGATTCGATATCTTCTTCTGTTGCAAGGCCAGCCAGCTCGTCGGCCGTTAATGGATCAACAAAATTTTTAAAGCCGGCTTTAATCAGTAAAGGCTTTTTTTGCCAGTATTGATTGAGAAAGTCAGTGACCGTAAGCTTGCCTAAGTTCAACTGATACATAACATATTCCTGAGAAAAAAGGCGCTGATTTCAGCGCCTTGTTGGTAAACCTTACTGCAGTGTGTCGGTGATTTGTACCGCTGCACCAATGTAATTTGCCGGCGTCAGTAACTTAAGCTGTTGCTTAACCGGCGCGGGTAATTCCAGCTTATCAATAAACAGATGTAAGTCTGCCTGGTTAATACGCTTGCCACGGGTCAGCTCTTTTAATTTTTCATACGGCTGCTCTATGCCGTATTTCCGCATTACGGTTTGTACCGGCTCAGCCAGTAGCTCCCAGTTTGCATCCAGCTCAGCCAACAGGTTTGCTGCATTAACTTCCAGCTTGCTGATACCTTTCAACGTCGCCTGGTAAGCAATCAGCGTATAACCAAAACCCATCCCCAGGTTTCGCAGCACGGTCGAGTCGGTCAGATCACGCTGCCAGCGAGATACCGGCAATTTGGCCGATAAATGGTTAAATAACGCATTGGCAATACCCAGGTTGCCCTCAGAGTTTTCAAAGTCGATAGGGTTAACTTTGTGCGGCATGGTAGAAGAGCCAATCTCGCCGGCGATGGTACGCTGCTTAAAGTGACCCAACGCGATATAACCCCAGACATCGCGGTCAAAATCGAGCAAAATAGTGTTAAAACGCGCTATGGCATCAAACAGCTCGGCGATGTAATCATGTGGTTCAATCTGGGTGGTGAAGGCATTCCAGCTCAGACCCAGGCTGGTGACAAATTGTTCAGACAACGCATGCCAGTCTAGCTGTGGGTAAGCTGATAAATGCGCATTGTAGTTACCAACAGCGCCATTTAATTTACCTAATATTTCGACGTTGGCAATGTGCTCGCGTTGGCGCTTTAAGCGCATATAAACGTTAGCCATTTCTTTGCCCATCGTGGTAGGCGAAGCTGGCTGGCCATGGGTGCGGGCCATCATCGGTACTGTTTTGTGTGCTTCGGCTAACTGCTTAATGGCGTCGAGTAAGGCATCACATTGCGGCAGCAACACGGTATTGCGGGCTTCGCTTAACATCAGGCCATGCGACAGGTTGTTGATGTCTTCTGAAGTACAGGCAAAATGAATAAACTCGCTTATTGCTGACAGCTCGGCGTTAGTTTGTACTTTTTCTTTTAGCAGGTACTCTACCGCTTTGACGTCGTGATTGGTGGTGCGTTCTATGTCTTTAACGCGCTGGGCGTCTTCTAAACTGAAATTGTCGACAATATTGTTCAACAGCTGATTGGCTTCGGCGGACAGTGCCGGTACCTCAGTGATAGCTGCAGTAGCGGCAAGCTGCTGCAGCCAGCGCACTTCAACCGTTACCCGGTATTTAATCAGGCCGAACTCACTGAAATACTGACGTAAATCGGTGGTTTTGCTGCCGTAGCGGCCATCTACAGGTGAAATGGCGGTAAGGGCGTTCAGTTGCATACGAGCTCCTATAGGCCTGGTGAGGGCAGTTGGGACAACATCTGTTGTGCCTGCGCCACCAGCTTGCGACGTTTAAAAATAAAGTTAAGACGGCTACCACCAGCCTGACGCCATAGTACGGCGCTACGAATAGCGGCTAACAACAAAGCGCGTACCTTATGCTGTACGGCGGTTTGTTTCAGTAAATCGGGTTGGCCATAAATCTGGATGCGACTGCCCAAACTGCTGATGCATTCGCTATAAATATCGGCCAGATTGGCCAGCATGTTGTCGTCGGTAATAGCAAAATGCTGTAACTGACGTTGCAAATGCTGCAGCTTATCACCGAGGGCTTTCAGCCGGGCCGGCGTTTTGTTTAATCTGCGCTCTAAAGCCAGCACGCCGACAACGTAGCGGGTGAGTTCGACATCTTTTTGTGGCTTGTCGCCAAGCTGGTCGACTATCAGTTTTAAACCTGTAGTCAGGTTTTCAGCTCGGTTACCATAGATTTGTAGTGGCTCATCAGCGCTTAATACTGCCACGCTGCTTAGCATAGTGGTTAAGGCTTCATTGTTGGTTTCAGCGCTACGTGCGACTTTTTGCACCAATTGTAACGCCTGGCATAAGCCGGCCAGGGCAATTATTTGGGTCGAAAGTGAATACTGCATAATCAGCTTATTGCCTCATCAATAATGCCACCACCCAAACAGACGTCATCCAGGTAAAATACCGCTGACTGACCGGGTGTTACCGCTTTTTGCGCGTTATCAAACATCACCCTGATGCTGCCATCGGAATTTGGCGTAACTAAACAGGGAATATCGGTTTGCCGGTAGCGGGTTTTTACGCTGCAACGTAGCGGTTTAACTGGCCCGTTGCGGTCAGTCCAATGCAATTGGCTGGCAACCAGGCCTTGAGACAGCAGGCTGGGATGGTCGTGGCCTTGCGCTACTATAAGCTGATTAGTGTCGACCTTTTTTGCAACCACATACCAGGGCTCTTCACTGCCATCTTTAGTTCCGCCAATGCCTAAGCCTTTACGCTGGCCAAGGGTGTGATACATCAACCCTTCGTGCCGGCCAATAATATCGCCGTCAACGCTAATGATATCGCCGGGCTGCGCCGGTAAATATTGCTGCAGAAAATCTTTAAATTTACGTTCACCGATAAAACAGATACCGGTGCTGTCTTTTTTATTTGCAGTCACTAAACCCTGTTGCTCGGCAATAGCGCGTACGGCAGGCTTTTCTAATTCACCCACCGGAAACAGCGTTTGCGCTACGTGTTCTTCACCTAGCGTGTAAAGAAAGTAACTTTGATCTTTATTGTTATCCAGGCCACGCAATAATTGCCAGTGACCATCCTGAAAACGGCGGCGCACATAGTGGCCGGTAGCAATGTAATCTGCGCCCAGTGCTTCGGCGGCAAATTCTAGAAAAGCTTTAAATTTAATTTCTTTGTTGCACATGATATCGGGATTTGGTGTGCGTCCGGCCTTGTATTCCGCCAGAAAATACTCAAACACATTATCCCAATATTCTGCGGCAAAGTTGACCTTGTGCAGCACTATGCCCAGTTTATCGCATACCTGCTGTGCATCGGCCATGTCTTCAGCTGCAGCGCAATATTCGTCGTTGTCGTCTTCTTCCCAGTTTTTCATAAACAGGCCTTCAACCTGATAACCTTGCTGCAACAGCAGGTAAGCAGAGACAGACGAATCTACGCCGCCGGACATACCAACGATAACTTTTTTACTGCGATTTGCACTGATAGGATCTGACATAGCACCTTATTCAACAGGGCGAAAAAACAAGGCGCGGATTATACACTACTTTTACGCTCTGCGCATGTTATCGCGGCGGTTGAATAAGCATAAGCGGCAAGCGAATACCTTGCTGATATAATGCTATCGCATCGCTAACCAGTTGACTGCGCAGTGGCAACGTCGATTTGGCAATCTGCGCAGTGTCGAGCCAGTGTAGCGCCAGAATATCACTATCCTGTGGCGCATAGAAATGCGGCAATGCTTGCGGTTCAAAGACAAAATTAATCCTGACATAACGGTGGCCATTGGCCGCTTGTAGCTGAGATAACCCCAGCCAGGCACAAGGTTGCAACTGCAGCCCGGTTTCTTCCTGTAATTCACGCGCCACGGCTGTAAGCAGATCTTCATCTGGCTCAACGTGGCCGGCTGGCTGATTAAGTACTCGTTTACCGGTTAATTTATCTATCTCTTCTACCAGCAAAAAACGCTGCTGGTAGCAAACTATTGCTGCGACGGTAAGATGTAACGTATCCCTGCTCAATGCTATTTACCTTATAAGTTTGTCAGCGTGATAGTTTGGTATTCACCCGGTGCCAGTGAGCCCAGTTGCCACTGGCCGATTTGCGCCCGGATCAGACGCAGAGTTGGAAAGCCAACGGCAGCGGTCATGCGCCGCACCTGGCGGTTGCGTCCTTCTGTGATGGTAAGACTAAGCCAGCTGACCGGAATATTAGCACGTTGGCGAATGGGCGGAGTGCGTGGCCAAATCTCAGGCTCCTCAATACGACAGGCTTCGGCTGGTGCTGTAATACCGTCCTTTAACACTACGCCAGTGCGCAGCTGCTGCAGAGCAGCTGTACTGATATCACCTTCAACCTGTACCCAATAGGTTTTTGCCATTTTATGTTTGGGATCGGCAATGCGGTGTTGGGTTTTGCCGCAGTTGGTTAACAGCAGTAAACCTTCACTGTCGCGATCCAGCCGGCCGGCGGCATAGACATCGGCTACCGGGATATAATCGGCTAATGTTACCCGTGGCGTTGGGCTGTTATCGGTGAACTGGCACAGTACGTCATAAGGTTTGTTAAACAGCACCAGTAACGGCTGTCCGACTTTGGTCGTATTGTGTTTTTTCGCATATGGATTATTTTGCCGATTGTCTTTAACGCTACGGGAATTCACTGTTATTTGTTCTCTAAAATTTATAGCATTGCCCGACTGAGCACCAGCTGTCAGCCAGAGTGAACACTAAGCTGGATTTAAGCCGTTTTACTGCAACTATGACCAGTTTATTGTAGCGGGACGTTGCCTATTTTATTCAATGTCATGCTGCTATACTACCGCCGCTTGCAACAAATGCGTTTAAAACATACACATCGCACGATCTCAGGTGCGACTGGCGCCACGCGTCAGCTGTTCGCAAACACTTTACAGGAATAAACATGTCAAAAGAAATTGCAAAAATTATTTACACGGAAACTGACGAAGCGCCGGCGCTGGCGACCTACTCATTACTGCCTATAGTTCAGGCGTTTTCTCAAGCTGCTGGCATTGCCGTTGAAACCCGCGATATTTCGCTGTCAGGTCGTATTATTGCTAACTTTCCGGACTTCCTCACGAGCGAGCAGCGCATTGCAGATGCTTTGGCTGAACTGGGTGAGCTGGCTAATCAGCCAGAAGCCAACATTATTAAGTTACCCAATATCAGTGCATCTATTCCGCAGTTAAAAGCCGCAATTAAAGAATTGCAGCAACAAGGCTATGCATTGCCTGATTACCCGGCCGAGCCCAAAGATGACAAAGAACGTGATGTTAAAGCACGTTATGACAAAATTAAAGGCAGTGCGGTTAACCCGGTATTGCGCGAGGGTAACTCAGATCGCCGCGCGCCGGCATCAGTTAAACAATATGCGAAAAAGAACCCACACAGCATGGGAACCTGGTCTGCAACGTCCAAGTCTCATGTTGCTCATATGCAAAGCGGCGATTTTTACGGCAGCGAACAGTCAGCAACTTTCGCTGCTGCCGATACATTAAAAATTCAGCACGTTAGTACTGATGGCTCCATCAAGGTATTAAAAGACAAAGTGGCGGTATTGGCCGGTGAAGTTATCGATGCTGCTGCCATGAGCAAAAAAGCATTGCGTAGCTTTTATCAACAGGAAATTGCTGCGGCCAAGCAGCAGGATGTGCTGTTATCACTGCATTTAAAAGCGACCATGATGAAGGTCTCTGACCCCATTATGTTTGGCCACGCGGTATTGGAATTCTTTAAACCGGTATTTGATAAGCATGCCGCGCTGTTTGCTGACATCGGTGTTGATGTAAACAATGGCGCCGGTGATATTTTTGCCAAGATTTCAGCGTTACCACAAGCAAAGCAGGATGAAATCCGTTCAGACATTAATGCCTGTTACGCTGCTCAGCCAGCGTTGGCCATGGTGAACTCAGACAAAGGTATCACCAATTTGCATGTGCCAAGTGATGTTATTATCGATGCATCTATGCCAGCGATGATCAGAAGTTCAGGTCAGATGTGGGGACCGGACGGCAAGCTAAAAGATACAAAGGCGCTAATCCCGGACCGTTGCTACGCTGGTGTGTATCAGGAAACTATCGACTTCTGTAAGAAAAATGGTGCTTTTGACCCACGCACCATGGGCTCTGTGCCCAATGTTGGCCTGATGGCGCAAAAAGCCGAAGAATATGGCTCGCACGATAAAACCTTTGAAATTGCCGCTGACGGTAAAGTACAGGTGCTAAACAATAACGGCGACGTTGTGTTTGAGCATGTGGTTGGCCAAGGCGATATCTGGCGTATGTGTCAGGTAAAAGATGCGCCAATTCGTGACTGGGTAAAACTGGCAGTAAACCGTGCCCGTTTGAGCGCCACGCCGGCGATATTCTGGCTGGACAGCGCCCGGGCTCATGATGCTCAGCTGATCAGCAAGGTACAGGCGTACCTGAAAGAGCATGACACCAGCGGTTTGGATATTCAGATCCTGTCTCCGGTTGAAGCTACACGTCTATCATTACAGCGGATGAAGCAGGGACTGGATACTATTTCTGTCACCGGTAACGTACTGCGCGATTATTTAACCGACTTATTCCCCATTCTTGAACTGGGTACCAGTGCAAAAATGTTGTCGGTTGTGCCGTTGATGAATGGTGGTGGCTTGTTTGAAACTGGTGCCGGTGGTTCAGCGCCTAAACATGTTGAGCAGTTTATCGAAGAAAACTACTTACGTTGGGATTCACTGGGTGAGTTTTTAGCACTCGCTGCGTCGTTAGAGCACTTAAGCCAGGTAACAGGTAATGCCAAAGCCAAAGTCCTGGCTGATGCACTGGACAATGCGACGGCAAAATTCCTCGACAATGATAAATCACCACGGCGTAAGCTGGGTGAGCTGGATAACCGCGGCAGCCATTTTTATCTGGCGTTGTACTGGGCGCAGGCATTGGCAGCGCAAACTGCCGATACCGAGTTACAACAGCGTTTTAGTAAATTAGCCAACACGTTACAGCAACAGGAAGCAACGATAGTGGCTGAGCTGATTGCGGCTCAAGGCAAGGCGGTGGATATTGGCGGTTACTTCCGGCCAAACCCGGCACTGGTTGCAGCTGCGATGCGGCCAAGCAAGGTGTTTAATCAGGCCTTAGCTGACGCCTGATGCTAGTTAGCGGTACATAAACAAAAGCAGGCTTAAGCCTGCTTTTTTGTTTTTTGCGTCACACTGAGTGAAATTTACTCTGACAGATCACCGGGCAATTTAATATTCACAGCGTGTAAGCCTTTAGGGCCTTCTGACAAGTCGAACTCGACGTCTTGTCCTGCCTTTAGCGTGCGGTAGCCATCCATACTAATGGTTGAATAATGTGCAAAAATATCTTCGTCACGGCCATCTTCACGGATAAACCCAAATCCTTTGGCATTATTAAACCATTTTACTTTACCGGTAGCCATACAACTTACTTCCTTCTCTAAGTTAGCTAAATTCTGTATTCTTTGTCATGATAGTGGGAATGTTGCGTATCCCAACAACTACTGTAGATAATTTGTCCAGACAGTCAAGTTATTTGCAAAATTAAACTTAAAATTTACCTATAATTAACCGAAAGCTCCTTTGATGGAATACACAGGCATGGCTATAGTTTATGAGTGGCAATAAAGAATCGAACGTACAACATGGTGATTTGGAACAGCTGACCCGGCAAAAGGTCACGCCGCCACCCATGTATAAAGTAGTGTTGCATAACGATGATTACACGCCGATGGATTTTGTCATTGATGTGTTAAGCCGGTTTTTTAACATGCAATATGAACAAGCTACAGAAGTGATGTTAAAAGTGCATTATGAAGGTAAGGGCGTATGTGGAGTTTTTACTGCAGAAATTGCTGAAACTAAAGTGCAGCAGGTAACGCAGTACGCCAAAGAGCATCAGCACCCCTTGCTATGTTCGATGGAACGCGCATAAGGTTGTTACTGGCATGATTCTGGTGTCGTTACTCAGGTGGATTAGGAGTAGTGTATGTTGAATAAAGATCTTGAGTTAACTCTGAATTTGGCTTTCAGATTTGCGCGTGAGCGGCGTCATGAGTACATGACGGTAGAGCATTTGTTACTGGCTTTGCTGGACAACCCGGCAGCAGGCGAAGCTTTGCGCTCTTGCGGCGCCAATATAGAAAAGCTGCGCCATGAACTGGCCAGTTTTATTGATTCGACTACGCCGGTGTTACCAGAAGGCGAGATTGAGCGCGATACACAGCCTACGTTGGGGTTTCAGCGTGTGTTACAACGTGCGGTGTTTCATGTGCAGTCGTCCGGTAAGTCTGAAGTAACCGGCGCTAATGTATTGGTCGCCATTTTTAGTGAGCAGGAATCGCAAGCGGTTTACCTGCTGAAAAAAATTGATATTACCCGGCTGGATGTGGTGAATTTTATTTCGCACGGTGTCACCAAAACAGAAAAACTGGAACAGCACGACGAGCATGCGCAGGAAGAGGGCACTGAATCAGTTGCAGACGACAGCAAATACCTGGAAAACTTTACTGCTAATCTGAATATTCAGGCAAAAAATGGCTTTATAGATCCGCTAATAGGCCGCGAGCATGAAGTAGAGCGTGCAATACAGGTGTTATGCCGGCGTAAAAAGAATAACCCGCTATTGGTAGGCGAAGCCGGGGTGGGTAAAACCGCCATAGCCGAAGGGTTGGCCTACCGGATAGTGCACAACGAAGTGCCTGAAGTGATAGCCAATGCCACTATTTATTCATTGGATATGGGAGCGTTGCTTGCAGGCACCAAATACCGCGGCGATTTCGAAAAACGGCTGAAGTCGTTATTAAAAGAATTGGAGCGGGAAAAAGACGCCATCCTGTTTATTGATGAAATTCATACCGTAATCGGCGCTGGTGCGGCCTCGGGCGGTGTAATGGACGCGAGCAACCTGATAAAGCCATTGTTATCAAATGGCAAACTACGTTGTATGGGCTCAACCACCTACCAGGAATTTAAAAGCATTTTTGAAAAAGACACAGCACTGGTGCGGCGCTTTCAGAAAATTGATGTAGCTGAACCCAGCGTTGAGGATACCACCCGTATTCTGTTGGGGTTAAAAGAACGTTATGAGCAACATCACAACGTGCGTTACACACAAAAAGCCATACGTGCTGCGGCAGAGCTGTCGGCTAAGTACATTAACGAGCGCCATTTACCCGATAAAGCGATAGATGTTATCGACGAAGCCGGAGCCAGCCAGCGTTTGTTACCCAGCTCAAAGCGGAAAAAAGTCATTAACGTGCCAGAAATTGAGCATGTGATTGCCAAGATGGCGCGTATTCCGGAGAAATCGGTATCGGCTTCAGACAAAGATGTACTGGCTAATCTGGATCGTAATTTAAAACTGGTGGTGTTTGGCCAGAACGAGCCCATTGAGGTATTAACTTCGGCAATCCGGCTATCGCGCTCTGGTTTAGGCAACGAAGAAAAGCCGATTGGTAATTTCCTGTTTGCCGGCCCAACCGGGGTAGGTAAAACAGAAGTCACCAAACAATTGGCCAAGGCACTGGGCGTCGAACTGCTGCGGTTTGATATGTCGGAATATATGGAACGGCATGCCATCAGCAGGTTAATTGGGGCACCACCTGGTTATGTTGGGTTTGAACAGGGCGGCTTGCTAACCGATGCGGTGTCTAAACACCCGTATTCAGTGGTGTTGCTGGATGAAATCGAGAAAGCCCACAGTGATATTTATAATATTTTGCTGCAGGTGATGGACCACGGTACCTTAACCGACAATAACGGCCGCAAAATTGATTTTCGTAATGTGGTGCTGGTGATGACGACTAATGCTGGCGTGCAGGAAACCATCCGCAAATCCATTGGCTTTAAACAGCAAGATCATAGCCATGATGCCTTGTCTGAAATTAATCGCACCTTTAGTCCGGAGTTCAGAAACCGGCTGGATGGCATTATTTGGTTTCAACATTTGGCCGCTGACATTATTCTGCAAATTGTGGATAAGTTTGTTTGTGATTTGCAGGTGCAGCTGGATAAAAAACAGGTGTCTATGGAACTGAGCAGCGCGGCAAGACAGTGGCTAGCAGATAAAGGCTATGACCATGCTATGGGAGCCCGTCCGATGGCAAGGGTTATTCAGGAGCAACTGAAAAAGCCGCTGGCAAACGAAATTTTATTTGGTCGTTTACTGCATGGTGGTGATGTTCGGGTAGAGCTGGTCGATGATCAGCTAAGTTTTGAATATCAAACCACAGAAGAAGCAGCGTTGGCAGACTAACCTGCCTACTGTTGCCCTATACAAAACACTAAACCCGGCATATGCCGGGTTTGTATTATTAACAGGTTATTTGAGCCGGCTTAACGCTGGCGGAACACGATACGGCCTTTGCTTAAATCGTATGGTGTTAACTCTACGGTTACCTTATCGCCGGTTAAAATACGGATATAGTTCTTACGCATTTTACCTGAAATATGAGCGATAACGACATGGCCGTTTTCCAGTTCAACTTTGAACATGGTATTTGGCAGGGTATCCAAAATGGTACCTTGCATTTCAATTACGTCTTCCTTCGCCATTCAGCGCACTTGCCTCTTAAATTTGGGTGAACCATAAAAAAACTGCGCAGATTGTGCCGAAATCGTCAGCATAAGTAAAGCGGCAAGCGCTTTTTTAGCCAAATGAGTGCCATTGTCCCTGAATAAAACGCTGTTGGGGTAAAAAAGCGGCCTTATATGCCATCTTACGGCATTCATCAATTTGGTAGCCCAGATAGACCCACTGTTTTTGCTGCGCTGCCGCACATTGTATTAAATACAAAATAGCCAGCAATCCGGGCGAATAAGCTTGGACATCAGGGTGGAAAAAAGTGTAGACCGCTGAGAAGGCGTCAGCCGTGTCGTCCACTATACTAACGGCCACCAGTTGCTGCTGATGGTATTGCTCCAGATAACGTACTGTTAACCAACTGCAATCAAGCATCGCCTCAAGTTGTGATCGCGTAGGCGGGAACATGCTGCTGTCATGGTGTTTATAGTTGATATAGGCTGAGAACAGCGCAAAATAATCGGTACTGGCGCTGTCGCACAGTTTATAGTGCCAGCCGTCACGCGCGGCTTTATGTAGCAAACGGCGCTGGCTGCGGCTGGCTTTGAAGTCAGTATGGCTAATGCGCACAGACTGACAGGCACGGCAAGCCGGGCAATGTGGTGTATAAACTTGCTCGCCACTGCGGCGAAAATTCAGTTGCAGTAATTGCTGGTACAGCCCTGCGTCAAGTGGTTGATCAGGCAGTAAAAATACCAGTTGCTCTTGTTGCTGTGGCAGATAGCTGCACTGCGCAGGGGCCGTGAGGCCAAAACGTAGCTCATGCATCGAGCAGCTCCGGTGCCAGTGGGCCGGCCCGCCAGTGCGAAGCCGCTACCTGCTGCTTAGCACAAGCTTGCAGCAAATCAATATACTCCGGACGCGGTAAAGGGGTAGCGCCCAGTTGTAACAAGAACGGATTAGGCATCTGGCAATCAATCCAACCTGGCGCTACCTGTTGTAAATGTTGTTGCAACACAATCAATGCCAATTTGGCCGTATCCGGCAGCCGGTTAAACATTGATTCACCACAAAACAGGCTGCCTACCTGTACACCGTATAAGCCGCCAACCAGTTTATCCTGTTGCCATACTTCGACACTGTGAGCGCAGCCCTGTAAATGCAGTTGCAGATAGGCCTGCTGCATTTGTGGCAAGATCCAGGTACCTGGTTGTTTTGCCCGGGGGGCAGCACAAAGCGCTATCACCTGAGCAAAGGCGGTGTTAACACTAAAATGCAGCTGATAGCGGTGCAGTTGTTTTTTTAACGTGCGGTTGAGCTTTAGGCTGTCCGGAGCAAAAACGGCGCGTTGTGACGGGCTCCACCACAACAGGGGATCACCCTGGCTAAACCAGGGGAAAATCGCCTGTGAGTAGGCGCTAAGCAGGCGCGCCGGTGATAAGTCGCCCCCCATCGCCAACAGACCATCAGGTTCTGTCAGCGCACTTTGCACAGCAGGAAAGCTGACATCGTGCGCAGATAACTCAGGTAGATAAATGGCCATAGCCGAAACGGTTTACTTGCTCAGTGCATCCAGATAACGTTCAGCATCCAACGCGGCCATACAGCCGGTACCGGCTGAAGTTATCGCCTGGCGATAGATATGATCAGACACATCACCGGCGGCAAATACGCCTTCAATGCTGGTTTGTGTAGCATTGCCGTCGCTGCCACTGTGTACTTTTAAATAGCCGCCATTCATATCCAGCTGGCCTTTAAAAATGTCCGTATTGGGTTGATGGCCGATGGCAATAAACACGCCCTGCAGTGCAAGCTGTTCATCAGCTTCACCCTTGGTCGATTTCAGCCGTACACCGTTTACTCCCATATCATCACCAAGTACTTCGTCAAGTTCGCGGTGGGTATGTAACACGATATTGCCATTGGCCACTTTTGCCATTAAACGATCAACCAGGATTTTTTCAGCTTTAAAGCTGTCACGACGGTGTACTAAATGTACTTCGGCGGCGATATTAGACAAATACAGCGCTTCTTCAACGGCGGTATTACCACCGCCAACCACGGCTACTTTCTGATTACGGTAAAAGAAACCGTCACAGGTTGCGCAGGCCGACACACCACGACCGCTATACGCCTGTTCAGAAGGTAAACCTAAATACTTGGCCGAAGCGCCGGTACAGATAATTAATGCATCACAGCTATATACGCCATTGTCACCGGTCAGGGTAAAAGGACGTTGCTGCAGATTAACGGTATGGATGTGATCAAACACAATTTCGGTATTAAAGGTTTCAGCATGTACGCGCATGCGTTCCATTAAGTCCGGGCCGGTTAAGCCGTGCGCATCACCCGGCCAGTTTTCCACTTCCGTAGTGGTAGTAAGCTGTCCGCCCTGTTGCATACCGGTAATCAATACCGGGTTCAGGTTGGCGCGGGCAGCATAGACCGCTGCGGTGTAGCCTGCCGGGCCTGAGCCTAAAATAAGCAGGCGGCTGTGTTTTACATCTGACATTAAATTCTCCGAGAACATCACAATTAAGCCGGTTATGGCGCCGATTCTAAAGAATTGCAACCCCAAGCGAAAGTAGCAACAGATATTTAGTGCCGTGAATAACAGTCAAGATTAAACAACGGCAGCTGTTACTGGCGGTTAAACGCAGATTAAAATCTGCAAGAATGTAAAGGTGTAACGCTTTATTTTGTTAACAAGCGTGATTTGCTGTAATTCGCTTTAAGATGAGTTCCCATAAAAGTTATTTTGTTTCTGATAGTTATATATATTTCCTGCAACAGGAAACTATCTTTAATTTATAATAAATTTGTAATTGATTTGTAATGTCTATCTGCAGTGGTTGGTTATTTTTTGTACCGCAGGATGCAAACGTATAACAAGGACAATAATAATTAACCTAGGGTAACATAATGAAAAAAATCACCACTTTGCTGGCTGTAGCGTCTGCCGGTTGCTTTGCATTAAGCCTCACCTCTGTAGCTGTCGCCGCAGGTATTAAAAAATCCGATCCTGCTGTGGATATTGCAGCACTTAACGATGACAGCGAAACGCAGTACATCATTAAATATAAGGATGAGATTATTCAAAAGTCGGCGGGCGACAAAGCAGAGCCAGTACTGTTCTCCACTTTAAAGGCTGAAGGCGTATTGCGCAAGGCCAGCATTAAGGCGTTATCACACCTGCCTTCAGTTAATGCCAGTGTGGCAAAGCTGAGCGCGAAACAGCGGGCCTTACTGGCTAATGATCCGCAGATAGAGTACATCGAAGAAGACTCGAAGCGCTATCTGTTAGATGTCATTACACCGCTGGCGCAAACGACGCCTTATGGCATAAATATGGTGCAGGCAAATCAGGTTAGTGATTCCAGCGCCGGCAATACTAAAGTCTGTGTCATTGACACCGGTTGGACTTCAGGCCACGAAGATTTACAAAATTCAGGCGTAACCGGTTATTCGTTCTCCGGTCATGGCAATTGGTATCAGGACGGTAACGGCCATGGTACCCATGTGGCCGGTACTATGGTGGCACTTAACAACAACAGCGGCGTAGTGGGTGTTATCGGCTCTGGTCAGGCCGGCGTGCATATAGTTAAAATTTTCAATAACTCAGGTAATTGGACCACCGCATCAAACCTGATCACGGCAATTCAATCCTGTAAGGATGCTGGCGCCAAAGTGGTAAATATGAGCTTGGGTGGTGGTTCGTCTAACCAGACTGAAAATACTGCCATGACCAACTTTTATAATGGCGGCATGTTGTTAGTGGCAGCGGCAGGTAATGACGGCAACACCAGTTTCTCTTACCCAGCGTCGTACAATGCGGTAGTGTCAGTTGCTGCGGTGAATTCCAGTGCCAGTCTGGCCAGCTTTTCGCAACGTAACTCACAGGTAGAACTGGCAGGACCCGGAGTAAGCGTAAATTCAACCTGGAATAACGGTGGCTACAACAGCATCAGCGGTACGTCGATGGCGTCGCCTCACGTTGCCGGTGTTGCGGCACTGGTATGGAGTAACCATCCACAATGTACCGCAGCGCAAATTCGTAGCGCTTTAAATGCTACTGCCGAAGATCGTGGTACTGCCGGTCGTGATACATCTTACGGCTGGGGTATCGTAAAAGCCAAAGCTGCACACGATTATCTGACCAATAATGGTTGTGATGGCGGTGGCGGTACTAATCCTCCACCAACAGGCGGTGCTACTTTCCCTAACTTGTCGGGAACGACGGGCCAGTGGTTAAGAGGCAGCTATACTATTCCATCCGGAGTGTCTTCAGTTACATTCCAAATTTCCGGCGGCAGTGGTGATGCTGACTTGTATGTGCGCTATGGCTCACAACCAACGACCAGCAGCTATAACTGCCGGCCTTATTTGGACGGCAACAATGAAATTTGTACCTTTAACAACCCGCAAGCGGGTACCTGGCATGTTGGTATCCGGGCATACAGTGCCTTTAGCGGCGTAACGTTCAGCTATCAATACTGATAAAACTAAACAGGCCGGAGTTATCCGGCCTGTTTTTTATAACGTTAGCTCAGCCTAAGCAGACAGAACATAGTAGTAGATTGCAAAAAAGTGCAGCACGCTACCGCCTAGCACAAACAGATGCCAGATAACGTGATGCAGGTATAACCGTTTCCAGATATAAAAAATGACACCCAGTGAGTAACATAAACCACCAGACAGTAATAACAGTAAACCGCCGCTGGCGACATGGTTTAGCATCGGCTGAATAGCGACAATCACCATCCAGCCCATGCCAAGATACAGGCCTAACGACAGCTTTTTGTATTTCAGCCCGGTGGCCAGTTCAATGATAACGCCGGCAATGGCTATCGCCCAGATTAAGCCAAATAATGGTAAGCCCCAGTTGTCGCGCAAATTTATCAGCGTAAACGGTGTATAGGTGCCGGCAATCAAAATAAAAATGGCGGCATGGTCTAACTGACGCAACCGGCGCTTTATGGTGGCATTACGCATAGCATGATACAAAGTAGAGCTGCTGTATAACAGTATCAGGCTACTGCCGTACACCAGGCTGCTGGCAAGATACCAGCTATCGCCGTGTTGCACTGACAAGGTTAACATTAAAACTAATGCCAAAATGCTCAGTAAAGCGCCAATGCCGTGGCTTAACGCATGCAATAGTTCTTCAAAGGGAGAATAGGGCGTACAGGTCATAATGGCCGACTTCAGCTTGTGTCTGGAAACAGGTAGCGGCTAAAATAGCAGTTTTTCAGAAGAAGCGCTTGTTGTGCAGCAAAAACCGTTATTAGTAGTTCTGGGGTATGTCTGGCCTGAACCCAATTCGTCGGCGGCCGGTTATCGAATGTTAAGTTTGCTGCAGCTGTTTTTACAACAAGGCTGGCAGGTGGTCTTTGCCAGCGTGGCCGAGCCCGGCCCGCATCGATACCCGTTGGCTGAACTGGGCATCTTGGAACAACGCATTGAGCTTAATAACAGCAGTTTTGAGCATTGGCTTAGTGCTCAGGCGCCCAGTGCCGTGATGTTTGACCGTTTTATGCTGGAAGAGCAATTCGGCTGGCGGGTTGAACAAGCCTGTCCGCAGGCATTGCGTATTCTGGACATGGAAGATTGCCATGCTTTGCGGGATGCCCGCCAGCGCTGTTTTAATGCAGATAAAGCTGTCGATGCCCAGGCGCTGAATTCTGAGTTGGCACTGCGTGAAATAGCGGCAATCTACCGCTGCGATCTGACATTGGTGATCTCTGACTATGAAATGCAACTGTTGCAGCAGCACTATCAGGTACCGGCAGCATTACTGTGTTATTGCCCGTTTTTAATCGACGCCAACCTGACATCACCCCTTCCGGATTACACAACACGACGTGATTTTATTGCTATCGGCAATTTTCGCCATGCGCCTAACTGGCATTCAGTATTGTGGCTAAAGCAGCAGATCTGGCCACTCATTCGTCAGCAGTTGCCGCAGGCAGAGCTACATATTTATGGTGCCTATCCGCCGCCTAAGGCGACAGCTTTACACAATGAACGGGAAGGCTTTCTGCTCAAAGGCTGGGCTGAAGATGCGTTAGTTGTTATGCAACAAGCCCGGGTATGTTTGGCACCGCTGGCCTTTGGTGCCGGTTTAAAAGGCAAGTTGCTGGATGCGATGCGCTGTGGCACACCTAATGTGACGACTGAAACAGGCGCAGAAGGCATGACCCTCAATGGCGAGTGGGGAGGCCTTATTGCTAAAGACAGCCAGGGTATTGCTGAGACTGCGGTAGCCATATATCAGCAGCCTGAACTGTGGCAACGCTTGCAGATTACCGGCTTTAAGATAGTGCAGGAAAAATTTGCTCATACCCAACATAGTGCGCGCATTTGGTTGCAGTTAAGTCAGGTACAGCAGGCGCTCGACAATCATCGCCAGGCAAACTTTACCGGCTTAATGTTGCGGCATCATGCTTATCGCAGTACGAAATTTATGGGGCAGTGGATAGAAGCGAAAACACGTCTGGCTGAACAGAGCAGCCAGACCCGTGTTGATTAGCGACAACCTCTGGGTTGACGCTGGGCACCGGTGCGCTCGGCCCATACTGCAGATGCAGACTTACCACCATCACCTTTGCTTTTCGGCGTTTTAGCAGCTTTAGTGCTTTTGGTTGCACTCTTGGCAGCTTCAGCTTTGGCTGCAGTAGCTGGCTTTTTAGCACTGGCGTAACTGGCGCCTAATTCAGCCAATTCAGCTAAACGGATATTTTTACCACCATCTACACTGAACCAGCCGGGCTTTTGCTCCAATTGCGGCGCTTTACCAAAGGCGGCAGTGTAAGCTGCGGTAAAATCGGCAACAACCTGATCTTTGTCCAATTTACTCATAAGGGTCCTTAACTGACATTATTTGCGCATGTAGCTCGCTATTTATACAACATTTTATAGCCATAACACAAATGTGCCGGATTTTTTTGCCGGTTGCAGTACAATAGCGCTATTAAAAGCAGTGGAAAATCAGTCAATGATAGAACGCGACCAGCTAGTTAGCTTTCTTAATTCAGAGTTACAAAGTGACAAAATTCGTGATTATTGCCCCAATGGTTTACAGGTAGAAGGTAAAACCGGCATTAGCCGGCTGGTGACCGGTGTCACCGCCAGCCAGGCTTTGCTGGATGCGGCTGTCGCGGCTAATGCTGATGCAATACTGGTGCACCACGGCTATTTTTGGAAAAACGAAACCGCTCAGGTAACAGGCATTAAAAAGAAGCGTTTACAAACGCTGTTGCGCCACGATATTAATTTACTGGCTTATCATTTACCGCTGGATGTGCACCCAAAGCTTGGCAATAACGCCCAGCTTGGGTTGTTACTAAACGCCCAACATATCAACGCCATAATGGCGGCAGAGCCGACCGGTGTGTTGCTGCAGGGCGAGCTTGCCGCCGGGCTGAATGTTGAGAAAATAGCACAACAACTGGAAACGACCTTGCAGCGTAAGGTACTGTTGCACACTGCTGATATTAGCCTGACGGTTAGTAAATTGGCCTGGTGTACCGGCGGTGGTCAGGGTTATATCGAGCAGGCTGCGGCGGCCGGTGCGCAATTATTTATCAGTGGTGAAGTGTCGGAACAAACCATTCATTTATCGCGTGAGTTGGGTATTCATTTTATTGCCGCCGGTCATCATGCGACAGAGCGATATGGCGTAAAAGCACTGGGCGAGTTTATTGCCCAACAGTTTGGTCTTGACGTGCAATTTATTGATATTGATAACCCGGCATGAAACAAAAAACCGACCGTAGCTTTGACGGCATAGCCGCAAAATTCAGCCGCAATATATACGACAACAGCAAAGGTAAGTTGCGCCAGCATGTGTTGTTACGCGATCTTAATGAACTTGAGCTGTTGCGTCAGCCTTGCAACATACTCGATGTTGGTGCCGGGCAGGGCCAGCTGGCTTTGGCGTTGGCAAAACAGGGCCACAGCGTGCACCTGTGTGATATTTCCGCCGAGATGCTGCAAATTGCCAGACAACAGGCTGACGCTCAGGGACTGACCACAGCCAGTTTTCAGCAAATATCCTTGTCGGAGCTGGCCACCAGCCAGGTGCAGCAGTATCGTTTAGTGCTGTGTCACGCTATGATGGAGTGGCTGGCCGAACCGCAACTGGCACTGGCGCAGTTAAAACAACTGGTGGCACCAGCGGGCGTACTGTCGTTAATGTTTTACAATAAAGATGCCAAACGCTTTGCCAATATGGTGTATGGCAACTTTGATTATGTTGCTGCCGATTTACAGGTTAAAAAGAAGGTGAGCTTAAACCCGCAACACCCATTGCCGCCTGCCGAGGTGTCGCAATGGTGTCAGCAGGCTGGCTTTACACTGCTTGGCAAAACCGGCGTGCGCTGCTTTCATGATTATTTGCGTGAACCGCAGCTGCAGCAAAGCCACTATGAACAAATACTGGCGTTGGAGCTGCAGTACAACCGTACCGAACCTTATGCCTCTTTGGGCCGCTATCAGCATTTACTGCTGAGGGCAGACTAATCAAATTCAAATTTGTACAGTAAATCAACGGCGTTATCCAAACTATTTACCGCCTCCAGATATAAATTGCGCATGATCCGGTAGCGCAGGGTAAATTCGCCGACAGCATTAAAAATGCCATAACCGTATTTAACCTGCAGATCACGTGATAAATAACCGCTTACCGTAACCTGTGATTTGTCACCGGCGCCAGCCGTGTCCAGCGTCAGCTCACGTACGCCAAAGGCTTCGCCCAATTCGCCAATGACGGCGCCGGTTGAAGATATAGACATGCCAATCAGGCTGGTTGTCAGGGCTGAACCGGCATTACCGGAATCGCTGCCAATATCGCGGCCCATCAGTAAGTATGCCAGCGCATTAGCCTGTGGTTTCGCCGGCTCGGAAAACAGCGTGATATTAGGCTGATCGGCCGGGCCGGTAACACGGATACCGGCAATCACATCGTCTTCCATATTGGCCGGATTGCGTATGGCTTCGACATTTAAAAAAGGTTGATCGGCCGGGCCGTTAAAGCTCATTTTTCCCTGACGGATCAGTAAATCCTGGCCATAAGCCCGGAAGGTACCGTCCTGCAGGCTGACATCGCCATTTACGATGGGCTGTTGTTGGGGTTGCTGGCGCACTCTTAAGTTACCGCTGAGGCGGGTTTGCAGGCCAAAGGCTGATAATTGCACACGCTTGCCAAGTATGACGTTAATATCGGTTTGCAAGGCAAAGGCCGTTTTTTCGGCGGTCGCTATCGGCTGCAGTTTGTCATCCAGCAACACCAAATCATCAGACAGCCCGACAGCAGTTTGCGGCAGGCTGTCAATGCTGATGCGGGCAAAAGGAATGTGCACTGTACCGCTAAGGGTAGTTAGCCCCGGCCGGGCGCTAACAATTAAATCCGGTGCAATTTGCAACCTGGCCTGCGGTACTTGCAGGCTTAGCTCATCGCCGGTGACGTTAAGCGTGGCTCGCCAGTCATCAGTTTGTGGCCACAATGCTTCGCCGCTTAAATGGATCTGGCCTTTACTGGTGCTGGCTAATCCTTGCAGACTGGCCTGTTGACCGGCAAATTTCAGCTCCATATTGGCATCAGTAACATCCACTGGTGCCTGTTGCCCGGCCAGTTTAAAGCCGCTTAGCGCCAGGCTGCCATTAAGCTCCGGCTTGATTAAATTGCCTTTAAAGCGTAAATCGCTGTTCAGCGTGCCGGCAAGTTCACTGTTTTGCTGCAGTAGTGGTTGTAAAAAGGCCAGGCTGAACTGTTGCAGTAACAGTCTGCCCTCCACATTACGCGACGACGATTGAACATCGCTGATAGTGGCATCAGTTTGCAAGCTGGCGTTGTTATCAAGCTGCAATTGCAAAGCACTGGTTAAGGTGTCTTTGGCCAGTGCCGCCGTCAGGTTCCAGTTTTGCCAACCCAGTTCCAGCGGTTGCTCGGTGTGATATTGCCATCTGCCTGAGCTGCCACTGAGTTTAAACTGTGCTTGCGGCTGTTTGCCCTGCTGCCAATTAACAGCCACTTGTGCATCGGCGCGGCCTTCCAGCGCCATTAGCGGAGGCAAAAAGTGATCCAGTGTTGACAGGGTAAACTGCTGCAGAGCCAGGTCCAGCTCTATATGCTCTGCGCTGAGTTTGACTGCTTTAACAGCACATAAACTAGCCGGCTGCTGCTGCCAACAGTGTGGTTGGATAGTTAAACGTGCGTTAGCAAAGCGGTAATCCACTGCCGTACTGTCAGCCAGCTGCCAGGGCCCCAGCAGACTGTCAAATTGCGCCGACTCCAGCGTGCCTTGCCAGTATTCGCCCGCTTTTAAACTGCCGCGCATTGCCATGCTGGCGCTGTGCTCTGGGCTACTTAGCTGCAGTGTCAGTTGATGGCGTAACTCTGTGCCGTCAAGTGTCAGGTTCAGCTCGTCAATACTTTGCTGCTGATAGGTGGCGTTCTTGGCCTGCAGTGACAACGTGGTCGTCAGGTTTTGCTCACGGCTTAAACTCAGATCGGTCGCCAGTGTTAATTGCTCTAAATGAGCATCCAGCCACTGCAAGTCCCGGGCATCCAGTTTGCCGCTGAGCTGCGGTGCGTCGCGCTTGCCACTTAGCTGAAAATTTGCACTGATAGCGCCGTTGGCACCACTTAACGTTTGTTGCAAATCTGGTATGGCAATGTCCATCGCCAGTTGCCAGTCTTTATCCAGCGAGCCTGTCAGTTGGATCTGGTTTTGCGCATGGCGCAGTGTCAGGCCGGGAGTAGTTAACTGATAGTCGCCTTGCCCGCTTAGATCCGCTGTTTGCAGAGCGCCATCAAGCAACAGTTTATAGCCCCGCAAGCTACCGTTAAGCTGCAGCTGCGGTAGCGTTAGCTGCCAGCCACCTGATTGCGTCAGATCGCCGTTAAACTGCATATTGCCATTTAGCTCGCCGTTATAGTCAGGCCAGAATTGACCTGGCTGAATTTGCGCTAATTGCAGACTACCGAGCCAACTGAGCTGTTGCTGCCAATTTACCTCTGCTGTGGCACTTAGTTTACCGCCAAGGGTAGCCAGGTTCAGTTGTTCCACTGTGGCAGCGTTTAAGCTGCTATGGCCATTTAATGTTATCTGCGCCGGTGGTAGTTGCTGACCACTTAATGCAGCTGCTGCGTTAAAACGCAATTGCTCCAGGTCGCCGTTGGCCTCTATCAACAGCTGCTGAAGTTGTATTTGTGCTGCAGCACTAAGTGGCCATTGCAGTTGTGGCGCCGTAATTTTGGCCTGCAGTGGCAGGTTTGGTGCCAGCAGATTAAGCCATAACGACAGCTGTGCATCCAGCAGCTGACTGGCTTCGGCTTGCACGGTTAAATTACTCAGATCGCCATCCAGACTAACATGCAGTTGCTGCCCGGCCAGCTTTGTGTCTTGCAGTAACAGCCGGATATCGGCTTGCAGTGGATAATTGCCGTTAGGTTGTAGTTGCGCTGAGGCATGCAGTGTCGCCAGCGGGTGCGTAATATCCAGCTGCGTCAGGTTAATCTGCTCCGGCTGCAGTTGCAGACTGAACGACAGTTCACTGAGAGTTTGTGGCTGTGGTTGTTGCAGCGTAAAGTCCGTCAACTTAAAACGATCAATAAACACATTAAGCGGCAGCCTGAAATCTGCCAATTCTGGCACCTGATAGGCAAAGGCGGTATCTGTCTGGCTAACAGCCGTGCCGGCTAGCATCAGGTTTACCTGCTGCCAGTGTGGCTGTATTAACTGAACTTTGTTACCCCATAACTGAGCTGCGGTGCTGAACTGTTGCCACGTTAATTCACTACCGGCAACCCTTACGCTGGCATCATTCAGCTGCAATTGGGTAATATCAATAGCAAAAGGCAACCAGACCCTTACTGCTGCATGCGGCGGCTCTGTTTGCTGCGCCGGGGTGGAAGTCGCAAGGTCAAGTTGCAGGCCTTGCAGGCTCAGCTGTTCGACACATAGTGTCAAGCGTAAAAAGCAGCGGTTGTTTATCTGCAGCGTGCTTTGCGCCAGAGTCAGCTTTACTGTGTCATCCTGCCAGCGTACCTCGTACAGGCTGTTACCGCCCAGCACACTGCCTTCGCTGCGTTCAACAGATAAACCGGCGACGGTATGTTGTGCCAGCCAAAGACTAAAGGTTAAACCCGCCGGTGTGTATAGCAAGGTTATCAGCACGGCAATAAGCAGGGTGCAGGGCAGCAGCAGGGTCCGGTTTAGCCAGCTCAAGCTGCGTTTCAGCCAGCGTCTGGTGGTAGGCCAGCTCATAGCTCCGGTCCCAGGGCTAAATGCAGCTGAAAACCTTTACCGGGGCCGTCCAGGCCCCAGGCAAAGTCAAGCCGGACCGGGCCGACCGGGGACGCCCAGCGCACGCCCAGACCAACACCTTGTACCCAGTCTGGTGTGTCGTCCCAGGCACTGCCGTAATCACTAAATGCGGCCAGCCACCAATTACCTTTAACCCGGTATTGGTATTCCAGCGCACCGGTCAGCATATAACGGCCACCGGTCAGCTCATCCTCGCTGTTACGCGGCGATACCGTTTCATAGCCATAACCGCGGATGCTGTTATCACCACCGGCAAAAAAGCGTAATGACGGAGGCAGTTTCGACAAGCCTTCCATTAGGATGGCGCCAGCATCAACGCGGGTAACAAAACGGTGATTGTCGCCGGCACTGCCAATCCAACCAAAGCGGCTGCGTAAGCGGACGAAACTGGCGTCTGAGCCCCAGACTTCGTCTGATACTTCAACGCCCAGCAGTAAACGGTTAGCTGAGGCAGGCATAGCTCCGCTGGTTTGCTCAGTACGGTTGTAACTTAAACCGGGCATGATCAGGCTGATACTGTCGTCCTGATCGGCCTGGACAAAGTCTTCATACAACCAGCGGACAGAAGCGGTACGATACCAGCCACTCTTTAGCAGCCAATGGCGCTCCAAAGCCAGGTTAGACTCGCGGCTTTGTGTGTCCTGATTATCACGGTTACGAAAGCCCAGCTGCAGCTGATAAAAGTCATTGGCGACACTGGCCTGCGGTAATTTGTAGGCAGCTTCGATGCTTTGTTCTATCTCTGACACCGCCAGTTTAGTGCTCAGACTGTGGCCGGCTTTATTAAGCCAGGGTTTGTTCCAGTTGAGTTTTAGCCGGGCTTTTACATCAGTCGAATAACCGATACCGGTTTCAATAATATTGCGCCGTTGTGGCTCCAGCGCGACATCAATTGGCAGGTTAAAGTCCTGCATCTGGCTAGTGTCACCCTGCACTAATATCGACGAGAACCAACCGGTAGCCGCAAGCGCCTGATTAAACTCGCCCAACTGACTGGCGAGATAATAATCGCCGCTGCTAAATGGAATTAAAGAGCGCAAGCCGGTTTCGGCAATCTGATGGCCGCTAAAACTTATCGCGCCAAATTTGTAGCGCGTTCCGGAGTTAAAATGTAGCCGGACAAAAGCTTGTTTTAGTTCAGGTGCGACCTCGAGCCGGGCTACGTCAAAGTCGGCATCAAAGTAGCCTTTACGTAAAGCCAGACTTTTTAACGCACTTTTAAAACCATCATAAGCGCCATGATGCAGGATCTGGCCTGGCTTTGGCGCCTGAGTTGCCAGCAAGGTAGCAAAGTCTGCATCGGTAGTGGCGTCGCCAGTCAATTGGATATCGCTTTGGCTAATGCGCACGGGCTCACCTGCTGTTACGCTAACTTGCAGTATTGCCGGATTGGCGGGGTTGTGACTAACCCTGATGTCACTTTGGTAATAGCCTAAAGCCTGTAGGGCGGTATTGACGTCCTGCTCTATTGTCGTTTGCAAACGCAGGCCGGGTGGATGATCGGTATCGGTGTATTTATGCAGATAAATCTTAATATTGTCGCGCAAGGCACCTGATACGCCTTCGATATGAAACTGATAGGGCGCTGCCGGCCGAGCGGGAAAACTTATGCTAAGTATGGCTGCCAGCACTGCAGTTATCAGGAAAGCCGGGGTAGACATTGGCGTGGAAAAATCCCGTATTAACAAAATGAAAAAAAAGTGAATACTGGCGTTATTATGGCTCACAGTGCCTGCTAATGTATACCGCGTTGCATAAATCGAGACTGAACACGCTGTTATTCGCAGCATAATAGCGCTGTACGGTACAACTGCTGGTAAAACATCAGTTATACTGCAGCCACTGTATAAGCGGTAGTAAAACCGCGATTTGACAAGGGCAGTACTATGAAAAGTGTGGTTATCAGCGGCTCCGGCTTGTTTACGCCAGAGCAGATTATTACCAATGATGAGTTAGTGGCCAGCTACAACCAGTATGTTGATCAATTTAATACGCAACATGCCACCGCTATTGCTGGCGGTGAGGTAGAGGCTCTGGAGCACTCCAGCAGTGAATTTATTGAGAAAGCTTCCGGTATCAAAGCGCGGCATGTGTTGTATAAAGACGGCATTTTAGATGCAGACGTAATGCATCCGCTATTTCCGCGCCGCAATGAAGAGCAAGCGCCGGAAATGGTAGAGATGGCGTTGTCGGCCGCTCGTGAAGCCATGGCACAGGCGAATAAAACAGCAGCAGATATTGATCTGATTATTTGTGCCGCGTCAAATATGCAACGGCCTTATCCGGCCTTATCTATTGAACTGCAGCAATTACTTGGCGCGGCAGGCTATGCCTTTGATATGAACGTAGCGTGCTCTTCTGCTACCTTTGCAATCAGTAACGCCGTCAATGCCATCCGGGGCGGAACGGCTAAAGTGGTGTTGGTAGTTAACCCGGAATTTGCCTCACCGCAGGTTAATTATCGCAGCCGTGACAGCCACTTTATTTTTGGTGATGTTTGTACTGCAACTATTGTTGAAGCAGAAGACAGCTGCAGCGCAGACAATGCCTATCGTATTAATGGTATGCGGCTGAAAACCGAGTTTTCTAATAATATCCGCTGTGATGTAGGGTACACCGAGCATTGTTTTAGCGAAACTGATCCGCTGGTACCGTTTTTTAAACAGCAAGGCCGCAAGGTATTTAAAGAGCTATTGCCGATAGTGGCAGATGTGATCCTGGCTGAGATGGCCTCTCAGCAGGTGGCGCCGGAGCAGTTAAAGCGTTTATGGCTGCATCAGGCCAACATCAATATGAATATTTTTGCGGCGAAGAAAATACTAGGCCGCGATCCACTACCCGAAGAAGCGCCACTGGTTCTGGATACCTATGCTAATACCGCTTCTGCCGGCTCGGTTATTGCTTTTCATAAATATAAAACCGGCCTGTCGCGCGGAGACCATGCAATTTTATGCTCCTTTGGTGCCGGCTATTCGGTCGGTTGTTTAGTGTTGCAAAAATGCTGATAGTTTAACGGGCAGCCAGGCTGCCCGTTAGCTGCCAACTCAGAGCCTTACCACCGAGTTTTGATCATAGGATAGCGGTGATGGCTGGTAACTATCCGCAGCATCATCGTTAAGCCAGGTGCCGCCGTTGACCAGATAGCGGAATTGATAGTCGCGGTTTTTCGGCAAATTTAACGTTGCAGTATAGTCGCCGCTTTTACTTTTTTTCATCGGTAAAGCCTGTGGATCCCAGTCATTAAACTCGCCCAGCAAAGCAACTTGTTCAATATTTTCCAGCCGGTGGGCCGGTAGGGTAAAGGTTACTTTGCACAACGGTTTGGTTTTCAAATACTGCTTATTAATACTCATAATGTCACCCTCAATGCTAATGATTAACCGGTATACGTCTGTCAATGTCGGCAGTACATAATGCTCTGTTTTTGTGATTGATTTATGAACACTTTATGGCGTTGTCTACCTTAAGAAAAATTAGCGCTTGCAGCAAATACTAATTTTAAAGATCGATATAACTAAAATGGCAAAAGCGCGCCGCCGCAAAATGATACAGCAGTTGTAACAAGATATTACTAACTAATGACGGTTTGCTCGCTTGATGCCAGAAGTAGCAGCGTGTTGTTAAGCGGCGAAAAAGTGTTAAAGCCTTATATTTAGCTTGCTGGCGCAGTTTGATATAGCTGTAGTTTTTATCAGCAACCTGGAATAGTCTTCTTATAATTAGCCTGGCAGATACAAAGCGTAACATTCTGCCGGTTACTTTACGCCGTTGTCGTTTTAGAATAAAACCAGTGCAAGTTTAAAAATATAACGTGGGAATCAACATGGCAGCAAAAATTAAAAAAATCCTGATACCTGTAGCTGTAGTGGCTGTTGCAATAGTTGCCGCTGGCAGCCTGAGCAGTTTGCGCAAACCGCCAGAGAAAAAAGAAGAACAACGGCAGACAATTTTAGTTACGGCGCAACCGATAGAGCAACAGGATATTGTTTATCGTATTCAGTCTCAGGGTACGGTTAAACCAAGGCTGGAAACCAGCCTGGTATCTGAAGTTAATGGCCGCATTGTTGATGTGGCAGACAGTTTTATTGAAGGCGGCTTTTTTAATGCCGGTGATTTATTGGTGCGGGTAGAGCAAGCAGATTACCTGACTAATGTAAAAGCGGCCGAAGCAAGTTTGGCTAACGCGCAGGCGGCGCTGGAAGAAGAAAAAGCCCGCGGCCGGGTGGCAGAGGAAGAGTGGCGCTCTTTTACCGACGGCACAGCGCCTGAACTTGGCTTACGCCGGCCGCAACTGGCAGGTGCACTGGCGAATGTGCGTTCAGCCGAGGCCGAGCTGGAGCGGGCGAAACGTGATTTGGCACGCACCGAAATTCGTGCCCCTTATGCCGGTATGGTAAGAAGCCGGGCAGTAAACCTGGGGCAGTTTATCAGCCGTGGCACCAGTGTTGGCGTGGTGTACGGCACTGATATCGCCGAAGTCCGTTTACCGATTACCGATAATGACGCTGGCTTTATTCAGTTGCCACAATCTATCGATGATCCGGTTAAACCAGAGGTGATGTTAACGGCTGTCGTATCTGGGGTTATTTCGCAGTGGCCAGCCCGCTTAGTGCGCACCGAAGGGGTTTTAGATGAACGCAGCCGGGTTATTTATGCTGTCGCGCAGATTGAAGATCCGTATCGGCGCAACACGTCCGGTGCGACACCGCTGCGGTTCGGCCGCTTTGTGCAGGCGCAAATAATGGGTAATGCCACCTCTGATGTGGTGGTTATTCCGCGGTATTTATTGCTGGCGCAGCAGCAGGTGTTGGTGGTTGATACTGAAGAGCAACTGCAATTTCGTGATGTCGTTATCGAGCGCTCTGATGAGCAATTTGCCTACATCCGCAGTGGCTTTTTAGACAGCGACCGTCTGGCGACATCTGCCATTGCTAACCCGCTGGCCGGTACACAGGTGCGTATTGCCGGTGCTGATAACGCTACCGAGCTGGCCGCTGATAAAGACGGCGGTGCTGCTGTGTTGACATCTCAGGTGAAGGAGTAACCCTATGGATACCAATAAGGGGTTAATTGCCTGGTTTGCCCGTAACAGCGTAGCCGCCAATCTGCTGATGGCGATTATTCTGGTTGCCGGTGTGTTTTCACTATTCACCATTAAAAAGCAAATATTTCCGGAGATTGTGCTGGAGCAGGTGAATATCCGTGTACCTTATTTGGGCGCAGCTCCGCAGGAAGTTGAAACCGGCGTTATTGATAAAATTGAAGAAAGCCTGCGTGGTATTAATGGTATTAAGCGCATCCGCTCTACTGCAGTGGAAGGCCTGGCGACGGTGCGTGCCGAAGTCGCCAACAACTACGACGTGCAGGAGGTGATGGACGAAATTAAAACCCAGGTGTCGGCTATTTCTTCTTTGCCCGAGCAAACTGAAAAGCCGGTAGTGTACCGGGTAAGATTTCAAGCCGATGTGATGTGGTTATCGCTATACGGTGATGCCAACGAGCGTACTTTAAAAGAGCTGGCAAAAGATGTCCGTGACGAGCTGAAGAAGCTGCCGGGTATTAGCAAGGTCGATGTAATTGGTGCCCGCGAATATGAAATTGCGATAGAGCTGTCTGAACTGAAGTTAAAAGAATACGGTTTAACCTTTGAGCAGGTGGTAAATGCTATTCGCGGCAGTTCAGTGGATTTGCCTGGTGGTTCGATCAAGTCGGATAGCGGTAATATATTGCTGCGTACTAAAGGCCAGGCCTATTATCTGCAGGATTTTGAAGACATTGTTCTGTTAACCTTTGCCGATGGTACCAAGCTGACGCTGAAAGACATTGCCAGTGTTAACGATGGTTTTATCGACAGTGAAGATTTATCAACCTTTGATGGTAAAAACTCGGTATCAATCCGGGTTGGAGCAGTGGGCGATGACAATACTTTAAAAATTGCCGAGACGGTAAAAGCCTATGTTGAGCGTAAACAAAAGCAGTTGCCATCGTCGGTATCAATAGCGCATTGGGGCGATTCCAGTTATTACCTGCAAGGCCGGCTTGATTTAATGAGCAACAACCTGCTGATGGGTGCTTTTTTGGTGCTGTTGGCGTTAACGTTGTTTCTTGAGTTCCGCATTGCATTCTGGGTAATGGTTGGCATACCGGTGTGTTTCCTCGGTGCTATGGCAATGTTGCCACTGCCACTGTTTAATGTCTCTATCAACATGATCAGTTTGTTCGGCTTTATTCTGGTGCTGGGTATAGTGGTGGACGACGCCATTATTATTGGTGAAAGTGCCTACAGTGAAATTGAAAAACGCGGTAAATCGGCAGAAGCTGTTATCGCCGGGGCGAAAAAAGTGGCCATGCCAGCCACCTTTGGTGTGTTAACGACTATAGCTGCTTTTACCCCAATGCTAATGGTGGGCGGCGCCCAGGCGCCGATTTGGGGCTCAATAGCCTGGGTCGTGGTGCTGTGTCTGATCTTCTCATTGGTTGAGTCGAAAATGATATTGCCGGCGCATATTGTCAATATGGATACCAAACCCTGGGATCCTGAGCGCAAAGGGCTGTTTTACGGCCTGGGCCGCAGTTGCAGCAATATGTTAAAAGCCGTACGTCTGACTATAGCTGCGGCAATGCATCGTTTTGTTACCAAGCGCTATCAGCCATTTGTCGAACGTTGCATTGAATACCGTTACATTACCATGGCAGCGTTTTTCGCCATGCTGATCCTGATGTTTGGTGTATTAAGTGGTGGCTTGGTGCGCTGGGTGTTTTTCCCGAATATCCCCAGTGACTTTATTAATGCCAATCTGATTATGCAGGAAGGCGCCTCCAACAAAGCTACCGTTAATGCATTGCGTGAAGCAGAAGCCGCATTAATGCGTGCCAATGCGCAGCTCAACGCTGAATTCGACGAAGATATAGTGAAACACCGGCTGATGTTTTTGCAGGGTGATACCGCTGGCCAGCTGGTGGTCGAGCTGGAAAAAAGCGAAGGCCGTGAAATTGACGGCTTTGAAATTGCCAATCGTTGGCGCCAGGAAATGCCGGATATCCCAGGCTTAAAAGCCTTTAAAATAAATGCTTCCACCGGTGGTGGTGGCGGGGCAGATATCGCGCTGCAACTGCGCGGTACTAATCTGGATAATCTGAAGCTGGCAACCGAAGAGCTTAAGGCCCGTCTGGCCGAGTATGCTGGTGTATACGATATAGAAGATAATTTGCTCGGTGGTAACGACGAGATAGTGTTACAGCTAAAACCCGAAGCCCATCTGCTTGGCTTAACCCTGTCAGATGTTGCCCGTCAGGTCCGCTACGGCTTTTATGGTGCCGAAGCGCAACGGGTACAGCGCGACGGTGAGGAAGTAAAAGTCATGGTGCGTTACCCGCGCGATGAACGCAGCTCTGTCGGTAGTTTAGAAAACATGCGTATTCGTACCAAAGATGGCGGCGAAATTCCGTTTTCCCAGGTAGCAAGCTATACCATGCAGCCAAGCTTCAGTGCGATTAACCGCGTTAACGGTGAACGGGCCGTGACTATTATCGCAGCAGCGGATAAAAGTAGCGTTGAACCGGGCAAAGTGGTTGGCGAAATGCGTAAAACTGTTATTCCTGAGATTACAGCGAAATACGAAGGGGTAACCGGCGAGCTTGATGGGGCCAGCCAGGATGAAATGGATGCTCAGGTCGACTTACTTAAAGCCGGTGTTTTTGCGCTGTTTTGTATTTACGCCTTGATGGCAATACCACTGAAATCGTACAGTCAGCCGCTTATTATCATGAGCGTAATACCCTTTGGATTAGTGGGCGCGGTAATAGGGCATATGGTGCTTGGGCTTAGCATGAGCATTATGTCGATCTTTGGTTTGGTGGCGTTGGCCGGTGTGGTGGTAAACGACTCGCTGGTAATGGTTGATTTTGTTAACCGTGCCCGCGAAGAGGGTATGTCAGTACGCCAGGCCGTGTCCCAGGCCGGTGCACAGCGTTTTCGGGCAATTTTGCTGACGTCTTTAACCACCTTTGTTGGTTTGGCGCCAATAGTGCTGGAGCGCAGCTTACAGGCGAAAATCGTGGTGCCAATGGCGGTGTCGCTGGCATTTGGTATTTTGTTTGCCACTATTATCACACTGCTGCTAATACCGGCGCTGTATGTGATCTTAGAAGATGTGAAAAACCTGTTCCGCAAAAAAGAGCATAAACAGGACACCCGTATAGGCGAAGTTATATCGAAATAATCCGGTACTGCCGGCAATAAAAAGGCCACGCATTGCGTGGCCTTTGTTTTTTCAGCGTTATTACTTAGTAAGCTTGGGTATGCACATCGCGTACAGCACGACCAGAAGGGTCGGTCATTTGCGCCATTTTAGCATCCCAGGCCAAGGCTTCTGGCGTAGAGCAAGCTACCGATTTACCGCCTGGTACACAAGAAATAGCACCGGCGTGCGGGAAGTGCTCCTCAAAAATCACCCGGTAATAATAAGCTTCTTTGCTGTCTGGCGTATTGACCGGGAAGCGGAAGCTGGCAGTCGCCATTTGTTGATCGGTCACTTCTTTTTCGGCATGGGCTTTTAAGCTGTCGATCCAGCTGTAGCCAACGCCATCAGAGAATTGCTCTTTCTGACGCCACAAAATTTCATCCGGCAGCACACCATCAAACGCCTGGCGTAAAATGTGTTTTTCCATCTTGCCACCACCACACATTTTGGCCTGCGGGTTTAAGCGCATCGCTACGTCCATAAACTCTTTATCCAAAAACGGTACCCGGGCTTCAATACCCCAGGCCGACATGGCTTTGTTGGCGCGGTTGCAGTCAAACATATGCAGGCGGTCAAGTTTACGTAAGGTTTCTTCATGAAACTCTTTCGCGTTTGGGGCTTTATGGAAATACAAATAGCCACCAAACAGCTCATCAGAGCCTTCGCCTGACAGTACCATCTTAATACCCATGGCCTTAATTTTGCGGGCCATCAAATACATAGGGGTAGACGCGCGGATAGTGGTGACATCATAGGTTTCCAGAAAGTAAATGACGTCGCGTAGCGAGTCTAAACCTTCCTGCACCGTAAAGTGCACAGTGTGGTGCACCGTGCCGATGGCATCCGCCACTTTTTGCGCGGCAATTAAGTCCGGCGAGCCAGCCAGACCGACAGCAAAAGAGTGCAAACGTGGCCACCAGGCTTCACTTTGTCCATCATCTTCAACCCGGCGCTTGGCAAATTGCTGGGCAATAACAGAAGTGAGTGATGAGTCCAGGCCACCAGATAGCAGTACACCATAGGGCACATCAGACATTAAGTGGCTTTTAACGCTGTTTTCCAACGCGGTTTTCAGCTCGGTTAAGCTGGCCGGGTTATCTTTTACCGCGTCATAGCTTTGCCAGTCACGCTGATAGTACTTGCGTAATTCACCGATTTTGCTGTCGAAGTAATGTCCCGGTGGAAATTCTTTAATTTGTTTGCATACCGGCACCAGTGCTTTTAACTCCGATGCGACAAACAGCTGGCCGTGTTCGTCGTAACCGTAATACAGCGGAATAATACCGATATGATCACGGGCTATCAGGTAACGGTTTTGTTCGGCGTCATACAAAATAAAGGCGAACATACCCTGCAGTTGGTCAATAAATTCAGCGCCGTGCTGCAGATACAACGGTAATATCACTTCACAATCTGACTTGGTTTTGAATGGGTAAGCGGTAGCGAGCCCTTTTTCAAGCTGCTTATGATTATAGATCTCACCATTCACTGCCAGAATGTGATTTCGATTATCATTTATCAGAGGCTGGGCGCCATTTTCAGTATCTACAATCGCCAGGCGCTCGTGCACTAAAATGGCATTGTCGTTATTCCATACGCCAGACCAGTCTGGCCCGCGGTGACGTAATAACTTGGATAACTGCAGCGCCTGCTGGCGCAAGGCTTTAACATCAGTTTTGATGTCAAGCACCCCGAATATCGAACACATGATAACCTCTATTAAATTAATTCGAATAAACCCACTGGTTTAAACACATTCTGCACCCTAAATATTTCAACTTACACGTAGGCGGCAAGGCAATTTATCCCCTTGAACTTAGCTGTACTAAGTGATAGGGGTAAAGTGTCGCAGCCAACACCCGTGTAGGTTGAAAGATGACGGGTGCTTTTGGCAGTATGTACGGCTAAACGTACCCCTTGAATGTGCCACGCCATGCTAAAATTGCAAGCGCTTTTTCGCGCTTTTTGTAAGTAATTCATGCTGAGGGTTTTCAGCTACAGCAACAGATAAGACACTTATGCAAAAAACTGAAGTAAAAAACCGCTTTACGCCACCGGCTAACTGGAGCACAGCTTTGTTGCTGGCTAACCCGATATTTGCTGATCTCTGTCAGCGTTTTGGCTTGGCGCAGTTAACACAGTACCCGGATGTTGCCTGGCTTAATCAGCACCGGTCACAATCTGCGGTCAGCTTTGTCGATAATGACGCACTAAGTGCCGACGGCCGTTATTATGAAGAATATATTTATGCAACTGCTCAGGTGCCTACCCGAAAAGACAACTGGCATGACTTCTTCGGGGCGCTGATCTGGAATTTATTTCCGCAGACTAAAGCCTTGCTTAATCAATTGCATATGGCCGAGATAGCACAGCATGGCTTAAAGCAGCGCAGTAAACTGCGCAATAAGTTAACCTTGTTTGATGAATGTGGCGTAGTGATTTGCCTGGAACCTGCAGCAAATCAGCATGCTGACCTGCTACGCGCACACCAGTGGCAACAAAGCTTTGTCGCCAGACGCAGCGACTGGCAGCAGCAGGTACGGCCAATAATATTCGGCCATGCTATCTACGAAATGGCTACCGCACCCTTTATTGGTCTGACAGCAAAAGCGCTGTTTATTGAGGTGCCGGACGGTTTTAGCCAATGGTCTTTAACAGCTGCTTACAGTTTTATTGATAACAAACTGCATGAACAAATTGCTAACCAGGCGCTACTTATTGATAATCGACAGCTAACGCCTTTGCCGATTTTGGGCGTACCGGGCTGGTATAACGAGAATGAAACCACCAGCTTTTATCATAATACAAACTATTTCCGGCCGCGGCGTAAAACCTAGCCGCTTTGCTAACAGGATGCTTGCATGATTGAAATTCAGGATTTAGCTAAGGCGTTTGCACTTAGTAAAAACAACAAGTTATCAGATACTGAAAAACAGGACGTACGGTACAGTAAAGATGCCTTTCATTCAGTGCGAAACGTCAGCTTCAGTTGCAGCAGTGGTGAAGTACTAGGCCTGTTGGGGCCCAATGGTGCCGGTAAAACTACCACCTTGCGTATGTTGTCTACCGCACTTAAACCCGATGCCGGTTCAGTATTATTAAATGGTGTTGATGTATTAAAACAACCGGTAAAGGCGCGGCAACAGATCGGCTTTTTATCGGCCGATACCGGTTTGTACGGCAAACTGACCGCCTTTGAAAATATTGCCTATTTTGGCCGCTTACACGGCATGAAAGAGCAAGCTTTAAAGCAGCGCATTGACGAGCTGTTTACGCTACTGAATATGCACGATTTTGCCAACCGCCGCGCTGACAGCATGTCGACCGGCATGAAACAAAAAACCGCCATTGCCCGTGCTGTGGTACACAGCCCTAAGGTGGTGATCCTGGATGAACCAACAACAGGTTTAGATATTATGACAGTACAAACGGTACTGGATTTTATTAAAGGCTTAAAAGCGGCTGGCACGCCGGTGATTTTCTCGACTCACCATTTGGATGAAGTGGCATCATTGTGTGACCGCGTGGTCGTTATCGACAAAGGCGTCAGCGCCTTTTCCGGCGACATTCGCCAGTTTAGAGCCCTGGCTGATAACGGCGATTTACGGGACGCCTTTTTGTCGGTGTTACAAGGTGGGATCAGTCAGCAACAGCAAGGAGCAGCGTAAATGTGGCAGGTTTATTTTAAAGAACTTACAGAACTGATGCGGGATAAAAAGACGCTGATTTTTGTTATTTTACTCCCTATTGCTATTTTCCCGGTGCTGTTTGCTATCGTTGGTGCGGTGATGGCCACCACGACAAATAAAGCCATGCAAGAGCAACACCGTTACGTGATTATTAACGAGCAGCAGGCGCCGGAATTTGCCGAAGCACTGTTTTATCATAAAAACTTCAAGAAAGTAGACACTTCGCTCAGTACTGAGCAAGAGCTGATCAGTGCTATTCGCAACGACGAATTTGATGTGGCGTTGGTGATCCCGGCAGACTTTGCCAGTCGCAAAGCGGCGGTTCAGCAAACTGAGTGGCAACTTATTTATAATAGTTCGTCGCAACTTGATTTTATGTATAACCACTTCAATGACTTACTAACTACTTATACCGAAGAGTTACAGCGCGGCGCCTTAAGTCAGCTTGGTGTCGATCCGGCAAACTTAACTGCCATTATTAAACCGGTAGAGTTGACGCGGGTTAATACCGCAGAGCAGCGCGAAAATCTGGGTGAAAGCTTAGGAGCCGTGCTTGCCTATGCGCTGGTGTTGCTGTGTTTAAGCGGTGCTATGTATCCGGCGGTGGACATGGGCGCGGGTGAAAAAGAGCGGGGCACGCTGGAAACGTTATTAATATGTCCGATCAGCCGTACGTCGATCGTGTTAGGTAAATTTTTAACCGTGTTAACCACAGCACTGATGACGGCGCTGATAACCGTGGTTAGCCTTGGCGTCTGGGGAGCGATTATCAGTGCCTTTGCCGATTTATCCAAAGTGTCTGACGCTCTGGCGGCCATTTCGGTGCTTGATTTAGTGCTGATGTTTTCGCTGCTATTACCCACAGCAGCTATTTTTGCCGCCTTGTTGCTGGCTATCTCAATTTATGCCCGCACTTTTAAAGAAGCGCAAAATTATATGAGCCCGCTAATGATAGTAGTGATAGTGCCGCTGATGGTGGCGATGGCACCGGGTATGGAATTGGATGTTACTACGGCCTTAATTCCGTTGACCAATATTGCATTGGCCATAAAGGAGTTATTAAAAGGCACGGCTGACTATGGTTTATTGTCACTAATTTTTGCCTCTACCGCCGCCTTAGCCGCAGCGCTAATTGCCTATTGTGTGCATTGGTTCCAGCAGGAAAAAGTGCTGTTTCGTTAAGCTAACACTAGTTGCCAAATTAACCACAACGCCAGCCTAATGCTGGCGTTGTTATTAGTAATAATTCAAGTTCACAAATACTATTGATAATAGTTCTTAATAATATTAAAATGCCGGCGTACTGTTACCCGGAGTGCTGTTATGTACGTATGTTTGTGTAAAGCCGTTACCGACAAAGCCATTAAGCAAAAAGTAGCTGAAGGCGTATCGAGCATGCGTGAGCTGAAAATGTGCACCGGTGTTGGCAGTCAGTGTGGCAAATGCACCTGCCAGGCGCAGCAAATTTTACACAACGAATTGGTACGTTTGTCAGACAACAACCTCGATTTAGCCCAACCTGCCGCATAATTGCATTTATATTCTTATTTTTCGCATTTAAATTCCTTAACTATTCATTTCATTGATTATTCTGGTCATAATAACCGCCTTAATTTAGGCTAAGCTCAGGCTTGGTAAAATGGTGCTGGGGAATATCGTGATGGATAAAATTAAACAGGTTGCTATTGTCGGTGGGGTGCACGGCAATGAATTTTCTGGTATTTATTTAGTTAAGCAATATCAGGCTCTGCCCGAACAGGTTAGCCGCAGCAGCTTTAATACCGAAATGGTATGGGCAAACCCGGAAGCGCACTATGCCAATAAACGTTACCTGCACAGCGATTTAAACCGCCAGTTTAAAAATGTCGATTTAGCCAACCCACAGCTTGCCAACTATGAACAAAGCCGCGCAAAAGTGCTGAACGCCCAATTGGGCCCAAAAGGCAATGCCCGGGTCGATTTACTGATCGATTTACACAATACCACCAGCAATATGGGCGCCTGTCTGATCCTTACCCAAGCCGGCCCGTTTTATAATCAACTGGCGGCCTACGTAAAAATGATGATGCCCGAGGCGATTATCTCGCGTGATGAAGATCATTTTGCGGCAGAAGAGCATGCATTAATGTGCACGCTGGGCCGATATGGTGTACTGGTTGAAGTGGGGCCGCAGCCGCAGTCGGTGCTGCGCCAGGATGTGCTGGAACTGATGGACACGATGACAAAACACATCCTGGACTTTGTGCAGTTGTATAACACTAATAGCCTGCCGGCCTTACCTAAACATACCGAGGCGTTTCGCTATCTGCACAGTATTAAACTGCCAGTGAACGACAAAGGCGAACGCCTTGGTATGGTACATAAAAATGTGCAAGACAGAGACTACCAGCCAATAAACCCGGGCGACCCTATTTTTACGCTGTTTGATGGCACTGAAATTTACTACGACGGTGAAATAACTGTTTATCCGACTTTCATTAATGAAGCGGCTTACTATGATAATAATCTGGCCATGTCGCTTAATGAAAAGGTACTGATCACACTTGACTAAGCGATGGCGGAAAATAGCGGATCATAAATGACATTTATGTATAGTCGGATACTCATAGTGTTAGTCGCGCTGGCTGCCCAGGTTGCTCAGACTGCCGAGCCTGAAGCACCACTGCGCTTACTGACAGAGCATAGCCCGCCGGGGCAGTACCTCGATGATAACGGCCAGCTAAGCGGCGTAAGTGTTGAATTGCTTAAACTAATACAACAACGCCTGGCAGAACCGGCAAGCATGGAGCTGATGCCGTGGGGCCGGGCATTAAGTATTGCCCGTAGCGATAATAATACCGGGTTATTTGAAACGGTACGTACTGCAGAGCGGGAAAGCTGGTTTAAATGGGTTGGGCCTTTGCTGCACTATAAAATCAGCCTATACGGGATTAAGCAAAATCTGGGAGATGATGCTGCTACGCTGGAATTACCCGGTAAATTAATTGCCTGCAGTTACCGCAATACGGTCACGTCAGAAGATATCAAACGCTTTGGCTTCACTGAGCACCGCAATTTGGTACTGACCAGAAGAACCGGTGAATGTTTAGACTTGCTGATATTAGGCCGCATACATCTGATGTCGATCACAGAATATAACCTGGCTAACTATGCAGCACAGGTGCAGGCGGCGGGTTTGGAGTTGGTGCCGGTACGTTACCTGACCGAGCGCAAAAGGTATCTGGCGTTTTCGCCAGACGTAGCCGACAGCCGGGTAGCACGCTGGCAAAAGGCGCTGGAGCAAAGTTACCGCGATGGGACTATGCGTAGCTTGTACCAACCGGTATATGCGGATGTGATCATTCAGCGTCTGGAAGAATTCGCAGCGCAGCAACAGTAAGCGTCAGTTGCTGCGCTGGCGCGACAATGCAGATTAATTAAAGCTTAATCAAGTGTTGGCTGCAGCTTACAGTGTATCGTAATGCGCTTTTTTCTGAATAAGCTCAATGGCATAGTTATCCGGGTCGCGCACAAAGGCAATTTCAGTGCTGCCGCCTTTAACCGGGCCGGGTTCGCGGCTTATTACGCCACCTTTAGCGCGGATCTTGTCACAGGCGTCGTAAACGTTTTCTACTTCCAGTGCGATATGACCATAAGCAGTGCCTAAATCGTAGCTGTCGGTGTCCCAGTTGTAGGTCAGTTCCAACACAGTATGCTCACTTTCATCGCCGTAACCAACAAAGGCCAGCGTGTATTTGTATTCGGTATTTTCTGACTGACGTAACAGTTTCATGCCTAATACTTCAGTGTAAAAGGCTATCGACTTTTCCAGGTTTCCCACGCGTAGCATGGTATGTAACATTCTCATAAAAACTCCTATTTGCTATTAGCGTGAATTGCAACTGAGTATAGGCACAGGTTTAAGGTTCAGCTGGCGGCAGTGCTGAACTGTTGCTGTTGATTCTACCACAGTGTTGACTGCTTGTATTTATAATAGCGACAGTGAGCTGCTCGATGTATTACAACGGAACTCGGTTTGTAGTATCAGTAATTCGCTTTACCGTAACCATATAGCCTTGGCGTTGCTGCCCCAACTAAAGTGCTTAAAAAAATAACGACAACACGGTAGTGATACCGGAAAAAACTAAGCACACCTAAAGGGGAAGGACGACATGCAAAAGCTCAATGCTATAACAATCGCTATGGCAATAGCGTTTACATGGCCTGTTGTGGCGCAAGACGTTGAAACGACCACGGCTGCGACAACAACAAAAGCCGAAAATAACAATACAGCCATTGAAGTGATTTCTGTTACTGCCACTAAGCGCAAAACCAAATTAATGGAAACGCCGGTGGCTATCTCGGCGTTAAGTGAAGCCCAGTTGCGGCAAAGCGGTGTCAACAACGTTAAAGACATTGCCGATTTAGTGCCGGGGCTGGATATCTCTACTGCGACCGATCAGGCCGCGCCGGTGATTTCAATGCGTGGTGTACGTTCAACCAACATTACCGAGCTTGGCGATCCGGCTGTGGGCGTGCATTTAGACGGAATTTACTCGCCGCGGATGCAGGGTGCACTGGCGCTGATGTATGACGTAGAGCGGGTTGAGGCGCTGCGCGGGCCGCAGGGTACTTTATTTGGCCGTAACTCTACCGTGGGTAGCATTAACGTTATATCAGCTAAACCCGACTTTAGCGGTTTTGCCGGTAATATCAATGCTGAAGCCGGCCGCTTTAACAGTAAAAACCTCGGTGGTTTTGTCAATATTCCGCTGAATGACGAATTTGCAGTACGCATCGCGGCCAAAGGTTTAAAGCGCGACTCTTACCTGGAAGGCTACTGGGACCCTAACCAGTATGACACCCGGCATCTGAGTGACGAGGTTCTGAACGCACCGGTCATTTCGGAAGATTCTTACCAAGGCATAGGTTCAACCGTAACACAGCGGGAGAACTGGTGGATAGATGGTGCCGGTACTAACCCTGAGGCGCAGCGCGTACGGGCGCTGACAGCGGCTGATAAACGCGACTTTTACAATAATGCTAATGAACACTCGTTTCGGATCAGTACATTATGGCAGCCGGCGCACGGTCTGTTCAGCAACCACACGGTGTTTCAGCAATACGTCAACGACAGTGCCGGTACGCTGGATTTAGTCAATTGTGATCAGCTGCGTGGCCGCCCGGCGGAATTTGGCGGCGATTGCTCGTCATTTTTACCCAGCGATAATACCCATCAGGCCGTTGTTAACGTGCCCGGCAAACTGAACCTGGATATTACCTACCTGCGAAATACGCTGAACTACACGCTGAGTGATGAGATGAGCCTGGTATGGCAGCTGGGCTACGAGGACATGGACAGATCGTCGGCGCAGGACAGCGAAACCGGCCTTGATCCCTGGGACGGCGCTATCTATTTCCTGAAAGGTACCGGCGCGACATCTTATTCGACCGAGCTGCAGTTACAGTCTGATGAGTTTGGCGATCTGGTATGGATTGCCGGTATTAATTATTTCCACGAAAAAACCACCACACTGGGCTATTACGATAACCCGATGGATGACAAAGCCTTCTGGGATCAACCGGATCGTTCAACTGAAGCCTATGCATTATTTGGCCAGGCCACCTACAACATCAGCGATGATTTGCACGCCACCTTTGGCTACCGGTTCAGCCACGAAACCAAACAGGATAAAGGCGGCCGTACTTATCGCTGCTCGAATGCTGATGGCTGCGCGCCGGGCTGGTTAAACCGCAGTGTACTTAATGCGTTACCGGTGGATTATTTTAACGACCCGGCACTTTATGCCTCGTACTTTGAAAACGACAATAAAGGCCAGTGGCGTAACCACGACTTCAGAATCGGCCTGGATTACAACCTGAGTGCAGATACCATGCTGTACAGTTATTTAGCATCGGGCTTTAAAGCCGGCGGTATCGGCGATGTATTTGAAGTGGTGAACGACAGAACCGGCGAGGTTAGCCGCTTTGAAACCCAGTTTGATCCGGAAAAAGTGCTGACGTTAGAGCTGGGCGCCAAATCCAGCTTTTTCAATAACTCATTGAACCTGCAGGCCGCGTTTTTCTATACCGACTACACCGATATGCAGTACGCCTCTGTTGGCTCTATTGGCAATGTGGAGCGCTTATCGCCGGTTGAAGATGAAAACGGCTCGCCCATTCTGGATGAAAACGGCATGCCAATTCTGGATTATCAAAACCAGCCGGTAATTGCCTACTATACGCAAAACGTGCCGGGCGCCACCATTAAAGGGCTGGAGTTCGAGTTTGACTGGAAACCTTATCAGAATGGCCGGATCAGCGGTTATGCCACCTGGACCCATGCCCGCGTGACCGAGGACTGGATCACCAAGTGGGATTACGATCCGGAATATTTGTTCGGTTTGTCGTATGAAGACTCGATAGACCCACAAAATACGCTGCTGACCACCAACCTGAAAGGCAATGACCTGGCGATGACGCCGCGCTTTACGGCCAATGTCAGCTATACCCACAGCTTCGACTTAGGCCGCTTTGGCTTTGTACATGGCTGGTTTAACCTAAGCTGGAAGGATAAGTCTTACACCACCATCTGGAATCTGGATAAACATCTGGATGATATGGACTTCAGCGTAAGCGACGAAGCCGCACGGTACATTACCGATAAACGTGATGCCTACACCATGCTAAATGCGTCTTTAAAGTATGAACCGCAAAGCCAGGCCTGGTACGCCGAAGTGTTTATCAATAACGCCACTGATGAGCTGGTGCAGTACTGGAATAACACCGGCAAAGGTATCAATAAAGGCAGCTTTGGTATGCCACGTTACTACGGGATCCGAGCTGGTTTTAATTTCTAACCCCGTTGTTGTGTAAATGCAGTGCCCGCACAGCAAGATTTTGCTGCGGGCGTTTTATGCCTCATCAGGCAGAACAGCATGATGCAAATTTCATCTGGTCTGCCATAGCGGCATTGCTGTACTGCAGACGTATAGGATTTCACTATGTCTTTTGTTTCATATTCAGCCCTTACTAAAACACTATCTGTATGCTCAGCGCTGCTGGTTTGCCAATTTAACGCTAATGCGGAAAACCTTAGCTGGCCTAAAGTGAATTCTGCGCTAAAGGCCGATCCGGCCATAGAACAACAGTTGGATGCCATACTCGCCGGCATGACGATTGAACAAAAAGTGGCGCAGCTTATCCAGCCTGAAATTGGTTATTTAAACGTGGCACAGATGCGCAAATATGGTTTTGGCTCTTACCTTAATGGCGGCAACACCGCCCCTTATGGCCAAAAGCAAGCCGATGCTAAAACCTGGCTTAAGTATGCCGATGAAATGTATACGGCCTCCGTCGATAGCAGCGAAGATGGCAGTAGCATTCCTACCATCTGGGGTACTGATGCGATGCACGGCCATAGCAATGTGTATGGCGCGACCTTGTTTCCACATAACATTGGCCTTGGCGCAGCGCGCGATGCTGCTTTAATTCACAAAATAGGGCGGGCTACCGCGAAAGAAGTTGCGGCAACCGGCATTGAATGGATGTTTGCGCCCACCGTAGCGGTGGTGCGGGACGATCGCTGGGGCCGCACTTACGAGAGTTTTTCTGAACACCCGGACATTGTGGCCAGTTACGCCGGCCCTATGGTAACCGGGGTGCAGGGCGAAGTTGACGATACATTTTTAACGGATTATCGCCGTATCGCCACCGCCAAGCACTTTGTCGGCGACGGCGGCACCCAAAACGGCATCGACCGTGGTAATACTCTGACCACAGAGCAGGAATTGCGTGATATTCATGCCGCCGGCTATTACACCGCTATTGCAGCAGGCGTGCAGTCGGTTATGGCGTCCTTTAACAGCTGGAATGGCAAAAGGGTGCATGGCGATCGGTATCTGTTAACCGAGGTGCTTAAACAACAAATGGGCTTTGACGGCTTTGTTATCAGTGACTGGAATGCGCATAAGTTTGTCGATGGCTGCGATTTAGAGCAATGCGCAGCCGCCTTTAACGCCGGCGTTGATGTGATGATGGTGCCGGAGCACTTTGAAGCCTTTTACCACAATACCCTGCAGCAGGTAAAAGACGGCGTTATTTCTGCTGCCCGGCTCGATGATGCCGTTCGGCGGTTTTTGCGCGCCAAACTACGCTGGGGCATATTTAGCCGGGGTAAACCTTCAACCCGGCCGGAATCGGCGAATCCGCAATGGTTTAATGCCAAAGAACACCGTGAATTGGCCAGAGACGCGGTGCGAAAATCGCTGGTATTGCTAAAAAATAACGATAATCTTCTGCCGCTGTCGCCAAAAAGCACAGTGCTTATTGCCGGTGATGGCGCCGATAATATCGCCAAACAGGCCGGTGGCTGGAGTGTGTCCTGGCAGGGTACTGATAACACCAATGCCGATTTCCCCAATGCCACCTCTATCTATGCCGGTTTACGTCAACAGATAGAAACCGCAGGCGGTACGGTAGAACTGAGTGTCGATGGCCAATACCGTAACAAGCCGGATGTTGCCATAGTGGTGATTGGCGAAGAGCCTTATGCCGAATGGTTTGGCGATATTCAGCAGTTGGAATACCAGCACGGCAATAAACGCGATCTAGCGCTGCTTAAACGCTTAAAACAGCAGAATATTCCTGTGGTGACGGTTTTTCTAAGTGGCAGGCCGCTGTGGGTTAATAAAGAGCTGAATGCCTCTGATGCCTTTGTCGCGGCCTGGCTACCCGGCTCTGAAGGGCAGGGCGTTGCCGATGTTTTACTGACTAACAGCGCAGGCGCTATTCAGTATGATTTTCATGGAAGACTGAGTTTTTCCTGGCCCAAATTTGATGATCAATACCTGCTGAATGTCGGCCAGGCTCAGTACGAGCCGCTGTTTGCTTATGGCTATGGTCTGACTTATGCTGATGAGGTTGTCCTGGCGCCCTTATCTGAAGCAACACGGGCACAACCAGTACAAGATGCCGCCGGGCAAACACCACTGTTTGTCAGAAACTTAGCCGAAGGCATGTTGTGGGCTTTGTCGGATAACAGCGCGGCGTTAAAGCAGTTTAATACACCCTCAGCGGTCAGTGCTGATGGTAAAAGTATCACCATGCAATCGGTCAATTTGGCCTATCAGGAAGATGGCAGAAAATTTGTCTGGCAAGGCGCTGACAACAGCACATCGGCCAGTTTGCTTTACGCCGATGCGCAGCTAATAACCGAAGCTATCCGTAGCCAATCTTTGCAGCTGAGTATCCGGCTGGACAGCACTAATATAAAAAATGCCGGGGAAAAAGATCTAAAAATAGCGGCGATGTGCCAGCAGCAAAACTGTTTACGCGACGTATCGCTGCAACCTGTGCTGCAAAACATGACGGCAGGCAACTGGTATAACATAGCGTTACCGCTGCATTGTGAAGGCGAAGCAGGCCCGGTACACTCGGTGCAAGAGGCAGTGCGGTTTACTGCAGTACAGCCGTTTAGCCTGGCTGTAGCAGATATTGCCTTAGTTAACAGCGTAGCGTCATCCACTATCTTGCTGGCGTGTGCGCAGTAGCAGTAACGGGCTGGCCCGGCAACCAAAGCTGCCGGGCCGGCATTTACGTTAAAGGTTAGCCGTTGATAAAAATCGATTCCAAAAGGCAGTTGTTTTGGTTGTGCCAGTATTGTGGCTGGCTGGCGTATGCCTTACTTACCGAACTGATGATTAAAATGCCAGGACAGGAGCCCTGGCTTATCCATCTGCCGCATCTGGTGCTCGACACCTGTTGCGGCTTTTTTATTACCTTGTGGCTTAGAAAGCTTTATGCCGGCTTCAGACGCAAAGCTACCGGTGTCAGTATTTGCCTGCATATTATCAGTTTGCTGGCTGCCGCACTGCTATGGACGCAGTTTAAATGGCACAGCTTGCAGTGGTTTTATGGCAGTTGGTGGCAGCCGATGACCTGGTTTGATTTTGGTACCTGGACCTCCGCCTCTATGACGATGCTGGCGACCTGGACCGCCGGTTACTACGGCATTAAAGTGTATCTTGATAACGCCGAGCAGCGGCATCAGGCGGCAGAGGCGCTGCACCTGGCAAAAGAGTCGCAGCTTAAGATGTTGCGCTACCAGCTTAATCCGCATTTTATGTTTAACAGTATCAATGCCATTTGCACGCTTATTTTAAAACAGCACAACGCCAATGCGGTGGCGATGCTGGAGAAACTGTGCGATTTTCTGCGTTACAGCCTGTACACCGATCCGCTGGCAAAAATCACCGTGCAGGACGAAATTGCTATCTTGCAAACCTATGTTGATATTGAGCAGTGCCGCTTTCAAAGCAAACTTAATGTAGCTATTAGTGCAGAGGCGGCCTGCACAGCAGCACTGATGCCATCGTTATTGTTGCAGCCGCTGATTGAAAATGCCTTAAAACACGGTATTGGGCCAAAAGGTAACATTGCTATTGCCGTTAAATTTAGCTGCGATAACAATCAGTTGCATATCAGGGTTAGCGATAGCGGCAGTGGTTTTAACCTGGCAGAGCCGGCTTCGCATGGTATCGGTATGAAAAACTGTCAGGATAGACTGCAGCTGATTTATCCCGGCAGTAGCCAGTTTACGGTAAGTAATAACGACAATGGTGGAGCGCGGATCAGCATAGCTATCCCGCTGGAAACGACTGAGAGCACTAGATGAAGCCGCTTAAAACCCTGCTGGTAGATGACGAATACAGTGCTATTGAAGGGCTGGCCATCCGGCTGGCGGCGTTTTCGCAGATCAGCATTATTGGCCATGCCGCCAGCGTCGATGAGGCCATGGCAGTGATCAGTCAATCTGCACCGGATTTAATCTTTCTCGATATCGAAATGCCGGGTAAAACGGGTTTTGAGCTGATAAAGCAGTTACAACCGGAAAACTGCCCGGCCATTATCTTTGTTACCGCCTTTCATCAATACGCGGTGAAAGCCTTTGAGGTGAGAGCGCTGGATTATTTACTTAAACCGGTGAAACAAGAGCGGCTGGCCGAGGCGATTGCCCGGGTAACGGCAAACCTTGCTCAGCAGCCAAATAAGGCGCATATCCTGGAAGTGGCCGACATAGTGCAACAGGCCGGCACGGCACGACCAGCTGACACTGCAACATACCGGATTGAACAGGAAAAACTGCTGATCCAGGACGGGCACCACCCGGCGCAGTTAATCCCGTATCGGGACATTTTATGGATAGATGCCGCCGGTGATTATATGTGCGTGCACACCAGCAGCGAGACCTTTGTAATGCGCGCCAGAATGAAAAGCCTGATTAACGAGGTATTACCCGACGGCTTTATCCGCATTCACAAATCAACCATTGTTAACCTGCAGCATGTTGCCAAACTCGAGCCGTTAATAAACTCAGAGTACAAGCTGATCTTAGTCAATAATAAAGCGTTAAAAGTCAGCCGGACTTACAGCAAACAGCTTAAAGAGAGTTTGTCAGGCTAGGCGCGCAGACGCGACTTTGCAGCGACGGTTTGGTACCACAGACGGCCATGTTTTTTGGCTATTTCCCACATTTTAATAACGATGTTTATATCCAAAGTGTTTGTAAGTTAACAATGCTTTGCTAGACGGGTTAAGCCGTATTCGTCGCTAGCCAAATGTCTGCTGTACCGATAACTTATTGTAAGTTTTACAGAAGCGGTGTAGTGTTCCATACGTTAAATTTATAAAGGCAGGTCGACCTGACGAATAAGCGTTAGTCCAAAGAGGAGTATGTATGAAGCAATGCTTGATATTACTGTTAGCTATCTTTGTTACAGGTTGCATGTCAAATCCGCGTATTGAAGATTTGTCATCTTCTAACAGAGCAAAGGCTGCTTCTTTGCAGATTTTTCAAGGGGCTACAGACCGACCCCATGAAATCGTTGGTCAAGTAACAGGTTTATCTTGTAACCGTAACAAGTATCAAGTTCAAAATATTTCGGATGCTGAGGCATTACAGGGAATTAGAATAAATGCTGCTCGTCTTGGAGCCGATGCAGTTATTAACACCTTTTGCCAAACAAACTCGGATACTGATTGGCGAAATAATTGTTGGGCGTCGATTAAATGTGTCGGTGATGCAATACGTTACACGGACTAACAAGGCAAACCAGCATCGCACCTTCAGTGCTGGACTCGCTAACGCTCGACGCTGCTTGCAGCGTTGCCAATGGGGAGTGTTCATGTACATCTTCGAAACTATAAAAAGTCCAGATTTTGATGGCGCGGAGTTTGAGCTTGAGTCGAATTATGATGATTTGGTAAATACTATTTTTGCAAACCTCCGAGATGAATCAAAAGTGACTATTCAGAGCAGTGTGATGAGCATCAAGTCCATACTTAACGAAAAAGAGCTTAAAGAACGCATGAAACCGGCTTTTACTTATCACTTTGATAATTTTAGATATGTTTCAATCGTGAAGTATCAGGACAGCCAACAAGGTTAATTAATTTGTGTTGGTCATTTACAAGGATTCCGAATGAGTTGGAAAAAAGAAAAGGCGATTCTACTATCAATGGGAGCGCTTCTATTCGGTTTGATGTGTTTCATATTAGGTATTGCATTTGGTGCATCATCAGATCAGACTGAGTTTTCAGGCACTATTTTGCCGGTACTATCTGTTGTCGGAACTTGGGTCTCGGGACTTGGATCTTTAGGTGCTGTAATCGTTGCTTTGTGGCTCGCAGAGAAGCAGAGGCGAGCTGAAAGTGAGCTGTTAGAACTCGATTTAGGTTTCTTCATAATCCCTTTTGCATCTGAAGCTGTCCTAATGATCTCAGCTGTTTCTAAAGGTAAAAGACCATCGGAAATAAACTCGGTTTCCATCTACGGAAAGACAGCTAATGCCAAAATGTATTTGGTAAATTTTTTGCCGTGTGGCAGTCAATTACCCGTAAACATAGGGTATGGAAAAAAAGCATCGTTTTTTTGTGAAGTCGGCTTTGAGTACCAAATTGGTGAGTATATTTCAACAAATTGCAATGGCAGCGCCAAAGAGCTTGAACTTTGCGTTAGTACCACTACAGAAAATTTTATCTATTCGCCAGACGCTTCAATGAAAAAGACTTTAGAAGCCTTTGCGGCCAAATCAAAGAGCAAGTTGGAATCATCAAATGGCTAACAAAACGAATCTCGTGCTCCCTTCGGCTGCAGGGACGCCAACCGCTGCGCGGCTTGTCGCCGGTGCGCTTTCTGTTATGCAATACCAGTAAGGATGTGAAATTTGGCAGCAAAAATTACTCCTAGATTGATAGAGCTTACGTACGAAGCTGCATTGAAGTCTTATTGGCGTAAGAATGCTTTGAGAAAATTTCTGCGTGCATCATATGTATCGGAGAGCTTTTTAGCCGCGTGGGCAGAAGCGGAGTCTAAGCGTGACTTGCTAGATAGAATGTTTTTGACCCTGCAAAAAACTGATAAGGGTAAAGCTGTTATTTATCAGATGGCGAGGAACTTGTCAGAGCAGCGGACTTTTCCTGATCTTCGGAACTGGGAAGACTCCGATCAAAAAATACAGGATGCTCACAAGGCCGTACAGGAGCTGAAGCACTATCTTAGGGAGCAGGATGAAGAAATAACAAGTGAAAGGGATAGAGCTGAAGCGCAGCAACGGGCGCGTGAAGAGCGCGAGAAAATACAAAGATCATTAACAGACAAAGCAAAGCTACAGCAAGAACTTGATGCAATGCATATAAAAATCGGAACCCAAGATGGGGGGTATGAGTTTGAGGATTGGTTCTACAGAATGCTGGATTATTGCGAGATAACTAATAGAAGGCCGTACAAGACTGGCGGGCGGCAAATAGATGGGTCTATGACACTAGATGGTACAACTTATTTGGTGGAGCTAAAATTTCAAAAAGACCAAGCAGGTGCCCCGGATGTTGACTCCTTAAAGGCGAAAGTGAGCAAAATGGCCGACAACACAATGGGTGTCATGCTAACAATGTCAGGATACAGCAGCGTAGCTATCTCGGATGCATCGGGAAATAAAACAACGATTCTTTTACTCGAAGCTAGTCATTTGTACCTTTTTTTGTCGGGATCAATGGGCTTTGATGACATACTTTCAAGAGTTCGGCGACATGCGTCCCAGACTGGTGAAGCATTTTTGCCAGTCAACAAATTCAGCGGTTAGCAGTGCAGAACAAAGCGCTGCTAGAAACAAAAAACTACGCTGCGCTTCGTTTTTCCTCTAAGCGCGGCGTTGCAAAAGGACTTGTGGGTGTTTAGTGATTTACAAAAGACAAAGATAGAGTTTTTTGCAGTTCTGTATCGAGACACAACCGTTAACCAAGGAAGATACTTATGACACTATTGCCTGGATTGCTAATTGAATACTTGGTGAATGGCTCAATCGCTCTCATTTGGCTTTATCCGTACTTAGCTGGTTCCTGGACAGAACTGCCAGAACAAATGCGGCCACTATTACTAGTAGCAGCCCTTTATGTAATTGGAATGGTCATCGACGTAACGGCTTGGGCAATTACGCGCCCACTTAAGCACTGGGTTAGAAAATTAGTGCATAAAAAATACCGGGGAGAGTGTGATTCGATGTCTGCAAGCGGCACTAAAAGATTAGCAAAGATTATGCTTCATGCTCCTGAACTGTCACGTGAATTCTCGATGCGAAGCTCGCGCGACCGAATAGCACGCGGAACAATAGTCAATGCCTTTGCGGTTGCTGCACTCGTTTTGCCTTTATGGGGTGGTGTTGCAGTTATCCTAATTAGTATTTCGATTTGGGCGATGTTTGAAAAGCTAAGTTATATGTTCGAATTGTGTGCCGAGGAAGTTGTTGATGAAAAGCTCAAATAAACCGTTACCTTATGAGTTACACGACTAAAAATGTGCTTTAGCATGGGCGCAGCAAGCTGCGTCGCTTAGCTTGACTTAGTTTCAAGGAGAGTTTGTGCAACAATTAAAGAATATTCTAAATTTTATTCAAAGCGGCAAAATAAGCTATCAACCAGAGAGAGATGATTTTGATTCCTTAACGAAGTTTCAAGAAATTGCTAAACGTATTCTTTATGCAAAGTCTCAAGGTTGGATTCACGATGTTAAGTACCAAACGGACTATCGTCATCCTGGTCGTCTTATACGTAATATAATTGTTCTGGGAGGTTTAACCTTTCAAGGTGAACAATTATTGAAGTCTCGAATAGTAGGAGACGGTAACGCCGCATTTGAAGAGGATATTATTGAACTTAAACCTAATATAGCTGGTATAGGTGTGAATCTGAACGCAGCGTATAGGTGGTTTAAAAGTAAGTTTAAAAACTGATAGTTTGTTTAATTTAGTTTCGGAGAGTATAAAAAAAACCATTGCTCGCCGGAATCGGCTTATTGATCTGTCTTGTCCTTAAATTCACACAAATCCTCAATTAAACACGAGCCACACTTTGGTTTGCGCGCTACGCAGGTGTAGCGGCCGTGCAGGATTAGCCAGTGGTGTACGTCGAGTTTAAACTCGCTGGGCACTACCTTTAACAGCTTTTGCTCGACTTCATCGACGTTTTTACCCGGTGCCAGTTTGGTGCGGTTGGATACGCGGAAAATATGCGTATCTACTGCGATAGTCGGCCAGCGAAAGGCGGTGTTAAGTACCACATTAGCGGTTTTACGGCCAACGCCGGGCAGGGCTTCTAGTGCTTCGCGATTTTCCGGCACTTCGCCACCGTGTTGCTCGACTAAAATACGGCAGGTTTTAATCACGTTTTCGGCTTTGGTATTAAACAGGCCGATGGTTTTAATGTAATGCTTAACGCCATCGACGCCTAAATCCAGCATGGCTTGCGGTGTGCGCGCTACCGGAAACAAATGCTTGGTGGCCTTGTTTACACCAACATCGGTGGCCTGGGCTGATAACAACACGGCAATTAGCAGTTCAAATGGTGAGCTGTATTCCAGCTCGGTGGTAGGCTCTGGGTTAGCCGCGCGCAAGCGGCTGAGCATTTCAATGCGTTTTTGTTTATTCATCTTTTATCCGGCGGTTTATTGCACTGTGCCGGTAACCCGGGCGCGGGCAATACTGCCTTTTTCTATTGCCTGATTCTGTTTAAGTTTGTTGTCGACGGTGTTTTTCAGCGCGATAAGCAGGCCCATGGCAAAAAAAGCACCTGGTGGCAGCATCGCCAGCAAAAAGTGGCTATCTACCCGGAATAGCTCAATTCGCAGCCCTTTAGCCCAATCGCCCAGCAGTAAGTCTGCGCCGTCAAATAGCGTACCCTGGCCAAGGATTTCCCGCATGGCGCCAAGCACCAGCAGCACCAGCATAAAGCCTAAGCCCATCATAATGGCGTCGATAGCCGAGGGCAGTACGGCATTTTTTGACGCAAAGGCTTCAGCGCGGCCGATAATGGCGCAATTGGTAACGATAAGCGGAATAAAGATACCCAGCGACTGATACAAGCCAAAGGTATAGGCGTTCATTAACAGCTGTACCATGGTGACCAGGCTGGCAATAATCAGTACAAACACCGGAATACGGATTTCGCTGGCGACATGGTTGCGCACCACTGATACCGCAATATTAGAACCCAGCAGCACCATCAGGGTTGCAACGCCCAGGCCTAACGCATTGGTAACCGTGGCGGTAACTGCCAGCAATGGGCACAGGCCAAGCAATTGCACCAGACCCGGGTTGTTTTTCCACAAACCTTGGATGGATAACTCTTTAAATTGGCTCATTATCGGGTTTTACCTTATTGATCCATGCAGTTAGCAGGCAACGTAGCCAGCTGCGGATGTTGCTGCACATAGAGGACGGCATTGCGTACAGCATTAACGACCGCCCGTGGTGTAATAGTCGCACCGGTAAATTGATCAAAATCGCCGCCATCTTTACGTACTGCCCATTTAGCGGCATTGTCGGCGGTTACCACTTTACCGCTAAAGCTATAAATCCACTCAGAACGGCGGGTTTCAACTTTATCGCCCAGCCCCGGTGTTTCTTTATGCTCCAGCACCCGGCTACCTAACACCGTGCCATCGGTTGTCATGGCCACGATTAAATCAATATTGCCGCTGTAGCCGTCTGGTGCTGTGGTCTCGATAATATAGGCACTGAGCACACCCTGGTTACGCCAGCGATACAAGGTTTGTGCCGTGCTGCGGCCCAGCAGCTGTTCATCGGTTACCTGCAGACAATCATCAAGCAAGGCCTGGCTTGCTCCTACTTCAGGCAGTACTTCCGCTAACACGGCAAGCTTTGCCGCCAGACGCTGTTCGTTAATGCGCGGCGCGGTTTGCTGGTTTACCAGACCCAAGACAGCAACGCAAATTGCCGCCGCCAGCCCCAGTGCCAGTGCGTTTTTACTGATGACGCGGATCATTTTAATTCGCTCCGGGTGCGGTGGCCATAAGTACGGGGCCGGGTGTAATAGTCAATCAGTGGCACTGTCATATTGGCTAACAAAACAGCAAAGGCAATGGCATCAGGATAACCACCAAAACTACGGATTAAAAATATCAGCACACCAATTAACGCGCCGTACAGCAAGCGGCCTTTGTCAGTGGTAGAGGCCGATACCGGATCGGTAGCAATAAAAAATGCTGCCAGCATCGTGCCGCCACTAAACAGGTGAAACAGCGGGCCGGCCAGGCTATCCGGGGCAACCAGGCTGGCTATGGCAAATAATAAAAACATGCTGGCAATAACGGCCACAGGTATGCGCCAGCTAATGATTTTTTGTTGGATCAGCAATAAACCGCCGGCCAGATAAGCCAGATTAACCCATAACCAGCCGCTGCCGGCAAAGGCGTAAAACACCGGGCTGTGCATGCTTTCAGACAAGGTTAAACCCCGGCTTAAGTCAGTACGCAATGTATCCAGCGGGGTTGCCATCGTGGTGCCGTCAACGCCGCTTTGCAGTTGCGACAGGCTAAAACCACTGCAGCTGTATTGGCTGAATATACTGCACAGCGCATCGAAGGGTGTCAGAGCAACCAGTTGCAACGACGCCGGCGGCAGCCACTGCGTCATTTGCAGTGGAAAAGACACCAACAGCAGCACATAGGCCGCCATTGCCGGGTTAAACAGATTATTACCCAGGCCACCATACAGCTGCTTCACCATGATAATGGCAAAAGCGGTGCCGATAACAATCAGCCACCAGGGCGCATAAGGCGGAATAGCAACAGCCAGCAATACTGCTGTCAGTAGGGCACTGTTGTCTTTTAGCCGTGGCAGCACGGGTCTGTTGCGCAACTTTAATATGGCCGCTTCACTGAGCCAGGCGGTAACAATGGCCAGCAGCAGCTGAATAAGTACGCCGTAGCCAAACATGACCGCTTGCATAACGATACCAGGCAGACAGGCCAGCGTGACCATACGCATGATTTGCGCAGTGCTGCGCTGGTTATGCTGGTGTGGTGAACTGGCTATTCTAAAACTCATGAGTTCTCACTATCGGCTTGTTTACGTGCTTTAGCGCGGGCAATAGCAGCGGCAATGGCTGCTTTGCGTGGATCGTCCGCCGGCGCAGATGGTGCACTTTGCATTGGGGTATCGTCCGGCGCTGAGGTATCGTCCGGCGCTGGCGTGTCAGCTGTACTGCTATCGTTGTCGGTATCAGGCGCTGCTTGCTGTTTGGCTTTAGCGCGGGCAATAGCAGCGGCAATGGCGGCTTTACGTGGATCTTCTGCCGGCGCAGGCGTGTCAGTTGTACTGCTATCGATGTCGGTATCAGGCGCTGCTTGCTGTTTGGCTTTAGCACGGGCTATAGCAGCGGCAATGGCGGCTTTACGTGGATCTGCCACCGGCGCTGCTGTCGCTGCTTGCCCGGGTTCTGCCGCTGGCGCTGCTGTCGCTGTTTGCTCGGGTTCAGCAGCTGGCACTGCTTCGCTGCTCAGTGCTGCTTTTTTAGCTTTAGCACGGGCAATGGCGGCGGCGACAGCGCTGGCTTTGCTATCGGCAGCCGTGCTGGTTGATGTTTCTGCTGCAGCGGCGGCGGCGTCAGTGCCGGTTTGCTGGGCGGCTTTTTGCTGTTGATATTCACGCGCCTGCTGTTTTTTAAGCTCGCGCTCAGCCTGAATAGCGGCTTTATCGCTATCGGCTGTTACGGTAGCGGCTTGGTCTTGTTTAGCTTTAATTCGTGCCAGGGCGTCGGCAACGGCGGTGTTGGCGCCGCTGGCCAGCTGTTGCTGTTGTCTGGCGGCTGCCAGTTCCTGGTTACGTTGTTGCCTGAGTTGTTTTTCGCGCTCCAGCCGCTCATTACGCGCTTCAAAACGGGCTTTGGCTTGCTCGGCTTTTAGCGCTTCACGCTGCTGGTCGCGGATATCGGCTTTAGCCACGCGGTAATATTGCACCAGTGGTATTTCGCTCGGACAGACATAGGCGCAAGCGCCGCATTCTATGCAATCGGCCAGGTTATATTCGGCCAGTTTTTCACTGTCTTTTGCTTTGCTGTACCATAGCAGTTGCTGCGGTAATAAACTGGCCGGGCAGGCATCTGCACAGGCACTACAGCGGATACAATCGGTCTCGTTTCCTGCTGCCGGTAGCTCTTCAGCCGTAGGTGCCAGGATGCAGTTGGTGGTTTTTACCACCGGTACCGCTAAATCGGGCAAGGTAAAGCCCATCATAGGGCCACCCATAATAATGCGCTGGCCGGGCTGTGGCTGAAAACCACAGTGATTAAGCAAGTCTGATACCGGGGTGCCAAGCAGTGCCAGCACATTCTGCGGCTGGCTTAGCGTATCGCCCGCTACGGTAACAATGCGCGAAATCAGCGGCTGATCGTCCAGTACGGCCTGGGCAACAGCAAAGGCGGTACCGACATTATGCATAACGATGCCAATATCTATCGGCCGGCGGCCATTGGGTACTTCTTTATTGGTAAGCAGCTGGATCAGTTGTTTTTCGCCGCCTGACGGATACTTGGTTGGCACAGTACGGACATAGTAATGTTCACGTTGGCTACAAGCTGCCATCATCGCCGAAGCGGCTATAGGCTTGTCATCTTCAATGCCGATCAGCACCGCTTTGGGATTTAACAGCTGACACAGAATATCAATACCCTTGACGATGGTTGTAGCCGCTTCCTGCATCAACAGATCATCGGCGCTGATATAGGGCTCGCACTCGACAGCATTAATAATTAAGTAGTCTACCGGTTGTGATACGCCACTTTTTAAATGTGTCGGAAAACCGGCCCCGCCCATACCGGCTATGCCGCTGTCCTGGATGCGGTTTAGCAGCGTCATTTTATCGCAATTGGCCAGATGAAGTGGCTCGCGCTCTCGCCAGGTATCAAGACCGTCGGGTGCAAGCACCAGTGTTAGCTCTGGTAAGGCTGACGGATGCGCGCTGGTATGCGGGCCTATGCTCAGCACAGTGCCTGATGTAGGCGCATGCACCGGTACCGCCATAGAGTTATCGGCACTGGTTAAGGCCTGGCCCTTTAAGACATGTTCACCCTGGCGTACTAAGAGTTGTCCGGCAACGCCGATATGCTGACGCAACGGAATATATAAGCGGTCGGGCAGTGGCAGTACCGCGATCGGTTTTTGGTTAGTTTGCTGTTTGCGGCCAGGCGGGTGTACGCCGCCGTGAAAATCCCACAACTTACCAGCCTGAATTTGTTGAAATAAACCTGGCATGGCGTTACTCCACCATCCGAACCGGTATAGCTGCCAAATCCCATTTCCAACGGTCGGGAGTGGTGGCAATCGCTACCATATCAATACAATCAACCGGGCAGGGCTCGACACAGAGATCACAGCCGGTACATTCATCTGTTATAACGGTATGCATCAGCTTAGAGGCGCCAACGATAGCGTCTACCGGACAGGCCTGAATACACTTAGTGCAGCCGATACATTCATCTTCACGGATATAGGCGACGCGCTTGACCGTTTCGGTCTGGGCCGCGTTGAGGGGCTTGGCTTCCACGCCCATTAAATCGGCCAGCTTACGAATAGTCGCTTCGCCGCCGGGGGGGCATTTATTAATATCATCGCCGTTGGCTATCGCCTCAGCGTAAGGCCGACAGCCCGGGTAGCCGCACTGGCCGCACTGGGTTTGCGGCAAAATATCGTCAATTTGCTCTACGAGGGGGTCGCTTTCTACTTTAAACCGAACGGCGGCATAGCCCAGTACGGCGCCAAAAATCAGGGCCAGGCTGCCCAGTGCAACAAGCGCTGTAAATAATGTCATCAGATTTTCACCAGACCGGTAAAGCCCATAAAGGCCAATGACATTAAGCCGGCGGTAATCATCGCAATAGCGGCACCTTTAAACGGCACCGGCACATCCGCGGCGGCTAAACGCTCACGCATTGCGGCAAACAGGATCAACACCAGCGAAAAACCGACCGCAGCACCAAAACCATAGATGACAGAATTAACAAAGTTGTGCCGTTCATTGACATTTAACAGGGCTACACCCAGTACTGCACAGTTAGTGGTAATAAGAGGCAAAAATATTCCCAGCAGGCGGTACAGCGTCGGGCTGGTTTTATGTACGACCATTTCAGTAAATTGCACCACTACGGCAATGACCAGAATAAAACTAAGTGTGCGCAGATATAATAAGTCCAGCGGAGCCAGCAGATAATGATCAACCAGATAGCTGCACAACGAGGCCAGTGTCAGCACAAAAGTGGTCGCCAGCGACATACCAATAGCGGTTTCCAGCTTGCCAGACACCCCCATAAAGGGGCATAAGCCGAGAAATTTAACCAATACAAAGTTATTCACCAGTACGGTACTGATTAACAACAGTAAAAATTCAGTCATCGTGTCGCTCAGGGAAAATTGAGGGCCATATTATGCTATTAAGCGCAGTGTGACACAACCAGACAAGTGGTAGGGTTTTTGCCGGCAACAAGCTTGTTGCCGGCAGGCGTGCTACATAGGTGCTGGTTTACCGACGTAATAGCCCTGATTACCATCAATAAACAAAGATTCCAGCATATGTTTTTCTTCCTGGGTTTCGACGCTTTCAGCAAACACGCCGACACCAATGCGGTGCGCCAGATCGATCATCAGCCGCATAAAGTACTGATTATTTTTATCTTCGTTGATATGGCGGGTATAACTGCCGTCCATTTTGACGTAATCCGGTTTCATATCGCGGAAAAACTTGAACGAGGTAATGCCAACACCAAATTTTTCTACCGTAACGCGGGCACCGGCGCGATGGATCATATCGATAAACCGTTTGCTGGTTTTCAGGTTTTGCTGCAGGCCAAACTCGGTAACTTCAAATATCAGCTTGGCAGCAATATGAGCATCTTTTAGCAAACGTCGTTCCAGCCAGATAATAAATTGGTCATCATGCACACAACGGGCCGACAAATTAATGCCAAAATACTGATCCTGCAGATTTTTATTTTTAATGGTGGTCAGGGCGGTTTCAATAATCAAGCGGTCAACGGCAATAATACGGTCGAGCTTTTCTGCCATGGCCAAAAATGACGCTGTCGGCAGGATCTGGCCTTCCTGGGTTTTAAAACGCACCAGCACTTCGGAGTACGCTTTGGCCGAGCGGTTTGACGGTTGGATCAGCTGTATTAACAGACTTAACCGGTGGTTATTCAGCACATCGTCAATCACATTGCGCCAGTTCTGGTTGCCATAACTGCCGGCCGCCATTTCTAGCCCGGCCGATTCTTTTTGCAGGTGCCAGGCATTGGGCTGCTTTGTTTGCGCCAAACTGATAGACGTGTCGGCAATCGCCAAAAGCTCACCCAAAGCCTTGCCAGATTCGTAAGCCACCAAACCGGTATAGGCAACAGAATCGAGCTCGGCGTTTTTTTGATACTCATTAAAGCGGCTTTGCATCTGCAAGGCAAAGTTCTCCGCTTCTTTTGGTGTTACCCGCGGTAGCATAATGCCAAAATCTGAACTGTTTAAGCGAAAAATCCGGTGCTCTTTGTAGGTACCAGATAGCTTTTTGACGATGTCAGCGACTTCGCGGATGTAATTATCACCTTCCTGATAGCCACGGGTTTGGTTGAGTGTTTGTAATTCTGTGCAGCGGGTTATGGCAAAAACACCAAAGTCGCTTTGTTCACTCTGGCGAATGTTGTCTTCATAAAACTGTACAAAGCGGTTGCGGTTGGGTAAATCGGTAACCGGATCTTTATACGCTTCTTCAGCAATCTGGTGCGCGTTGGCGGCCATCTCGTTATATTGTGAACGGGTATAATTCGCCAGTTTTTGCAATGCGGTATTAATAGCGGAAAATTCCGCCGGAATTTTTTGCCAGTCAGGTTCGGCTTTTTGCGGATCTTTAATAAAGCGGTCGATCAATTCATTAATAGCGTCAGTGGTGCGGCGATAACTGCGGCTGATGCTGCTTTTGCTCAATAATATCGGCACCCAGCCTAATAAAAATGGCAGTAAAAACAATAGCAATAAAACAGATTGAAATTGCAGCAAGCGCTCGGTGAAGTCGAGCTGGTAGCTTATCTGCATATTTTGTTCTTCGTTGCGGATAGTGCGCGGTTTAAATTCGCTACCAAAGGTTTGCAGCAGGGCCGTGGCTAAGGCCGCTTTATTGCCGCTGAGGTTTTGCTCATGCAATATGGTGCCGTCTAACTGGCTAATACGCAGACTGCGTAAGCTAAAACTGCGATCGAGCTGGCGGCTTAATACCTTACCATCTCCGGTAAGGTGATAACTGAGGATTTGTTCGATAGCGACGTTGGCATTTTTTTCGGCCGCAGCGAGTTGTTGTTGAGTGTAGATAACTAAAGTTACCAGAGCAGCAACAGCCAGAATCACCGCTGACAGCAGCTGGCTTACAAGCAAAGTACGCAATATTCTCATAAGCAATGACCACCAGGTTAACCAGTTTCCTTGTCCTAACGCTTAATATAGTTTTAGGCTCAAACAATAGAAAGCTAATTAAATCAAAAAAATACTGATAAATACACTAATTAAGTCAGAACTACGGAAAAACACTGCGAGAAGGTGGCTCCCCAGACTGGACTCGAACCAGTGACCTACGGATTAACAGTCCGCCGCTCTAACCAACTGAGCTACTAGGGAATTGAGAAAAGTATGTATGCAATAAGCGTAAGTGGCTCCCCAGACTGGACTCGAACCAGTGACCTACGGATTAACAGTCCGCCGCTCTAACCAACTGAGCTACTAGGGAATTGTACTACTGATATTACAAGATGTTAGCTGCTGTTGGCTCCCCAGACTGGACTCGAACCAGTGACCTACGGATTAACAGTCCGCCGCTCTAACCAACTGAGCTACTAGGGAACAGCATTCAACGGGGCGCAATACTAATGCCAGCTCCAGACACTGTCAACACTTTGGTACAGGGATTTTCATCAATAATGTTTACTTGCGTATTGTTTAAACAAAGCGTTGTTTTATACGCCAGTTTTTGCCGGATTTTTACCATATTGCCAACAGCCAGAATGACTCGTCCGCAAAGTACTGATAAGCGTGGCCTGTATAGAGTTACTCACAGTTTCTGTGGATAACTCTGTGAGTTAGCGGGGTGTTAGCTGGGGGAAGGCTTATGGCTGCTGCATTTGCTGGTGGTCAAGCTAGTTGCGACGAAATTTATTTATGAATAAAATCAATAGGATGGGATTTTGTGCTGCGTTTGGCTTTTGCTGATAGGGCGGCAAAAAGCAAACACAGACAGAGCGGCGCTAATGTGAACTGTTTTTGTAACAACAACAGGGTTTTTCGCAAAATTTGCCGTAAAGTTCTGGCTTTGCGTATTTTTGCATGGTCGTACGGCAGGCTTTTCTTTACAATAACCCAACGCCGTATCCAGCCCGAGATTATGACAACTTCAACCAGTAAACCCAGTTTTTCGCTTACCAGCGATGATATCCGTGCCACGTTGATCAGAATGACGCTACCTATGTTAGCAGGCATGCTGACGTTAATGACGTTTAATCTGGTAGATACATTTTTTATCAGTATGCTAGGTACCGAGCAGTTGGCAGCTATCAGTTTTACCTTTCCGGTATCGTTCTCTTTAATAAGTCTGGCCATAGGCTTAAGTATCGGTACCTCAGCTGTTATTGCCAAAGCACTGGGGGCGGGCGAGCTTACTGCTGCCCGAACAGACGGCCAAATTGCGTTATGGCTGTCGGCACTTTTGGTTGGCTTGCTGGCGATAGCAGGCTTTATATTGTCAGACCCGCTATTTAAAGCATTAGGTGCCGCTGGCGAAGTGCTAAATTATATTCACCTTTATATGGATATCTGGTTTGCCGGCGCCGTGCTGCTGGTACTACCGATGATTGGCAACGCTATATTGCGGGCGGCGGGGGACACCCGTACGCCCAGTATTATTATGGCCGGCTCTGGTTTGGTAAATGCGGTGCTGGACCCCATTTTAATTTTCGGCTTTGGCCCTATTCCGGCGCTGGGCATGCAAGGTGCGGCTATCGCTACTGTGCTGTCCTGGGTTGTCGGTTCTATTTTGCTCATCCGCTTGTTGGTTAAACGCGATTTAATTTCTGTCGCGCCGGTGAGTCGCAGCCAGTTTTTTACTATCAGCCGTAAAATTTTGCGCATTGGCGCGCCGGCCGCCGGTGCCAATATGCTAACGCCGCTGGCGATGGCCGTATTAACCGCTATTATGGCCAGCTATGGTCCGCAAGCTGTAGCGGCTTATGGCGTTGGTGCCCGGCTGGAAAGCATTGCTTGTCTGGTTGTGTTAGCCTTATCGATGACTTTGCCGCCGGTTGTCAGCCAAAACTTTGGTGCCGGCTTATTAAACCGGGTGCAACTGGCTTACCATTTATCAGCACGTTTTGTTATGTTATGGCAGTTTGCGGTGTACCTGCTGCTGGCCGTGTTTGCTATACCGCTGGCGGGAATGTTCAGTGATGAGCCGGAAGTGATACGGATTATCTGCCTGTTTATCTGGATAGTGCCACTAAGTTATGGCTTGCAGGGCATCATTATTTTGACGAATTCGTCGTTTAACGCCTTACATCGTCCGGCTAATGCCTTATGGCTGAGTATAGTGCGCTTATTTGTGTTCTATGTCCCGCTGGCCTGGGCCGGCGGTAAGTTGTACGGTGTTGGCGGATTGTTTGCCGGCTGCGTACTGGCGAATATTTTTACTACCCTTATCGCCTGGCGCTGGTTTAACCGGGCGGTACAAAACAGCGGGCAGGAGGGCGCGTGAGCAGAGACTTTGCACTGGTATCGGCGTATCAACCGGCGGGTGATCAGCCACAGGCGATTGAAAAGCTGGTAGACGGCCTGGAATCCGGTCTGGCGCACCAAACCTTACTTGGCGTTACCGGTTCAGGCAAAACCTTTACCATGGCCAATGTTATTGCCCGGGTGAACCGGCCCACGCTGATCATGGCGCACAATAAAACCCTGGCTGCCCAGTTGTACGGCGAAATGAAAGAGTTTTTTCCGCACAATTCGGTTGAGTACTTTGTGTCTTATTATGACTACTATCAGCCTGAAGCCTATGTGCCCTCTACAGATACCTTTATCGAGAAAGACGCCTCTATTAATGAGCACATTGAACAAATGCGCTTGTCGGCCACCAAGGCGCTGATGGAGCGGCGCGATGTGGTTATTATCGCGTCGGTATCGGCAATTTATGGTCTGGGCGATCCGCAGTCGTATATGAAGATGCTGTTGCATCTGAAAGTGGGCGACATTATTGATCAGCGCGCCATTTTACGCCGGCTGGCCGAACTGCAATACAGCCGCAACGATATCGATTTTTCCCGTGCGACTTACAGGGTTCGCGGTGATGTCATCGATATCTTTCCGGCCGAGTCAGATGATATTGCGCTGCGGGTTGAATTATTCGATGAAGAAATTGAACGCTTAAGCCTGTTTGATCCACTGACCGGCGCGGTAGAAAAAGTGCTGACCCGCTACACTATCTACCCGAAAACGCACTACGTTACTCCACGCGAGAAAATTCTTGCCGCCACTGAGCACATTAAGCAGGAACTTAAACAACGCCGTGAAGACTTGCTCAGTGCCAATAAACTGGTAGAAGAGCAGCGCTTAAGCCAACGCACCTTGTTTGATATTGAAATGATGGTAGAGCTTGGCTACTGCTCGGGCATTGAAAACTACTCACGTTATTTATCCGGCCGTGCCAATGGCGAGCCGCCGCCAACTTTGTTGGATTATTTTCCTTCTGATGGCCTGATGTTTATTGATGAATCCCATGTCACGATTTCGCAAATTGGTGCCATGTATAAGGGCGATCGTTCGCGCAAAGAGAACCTGGTGAACTATGGCTTTCGTTTACCTTCGGCGCTGGATAACCGGCCGCTGAAGTTTGACGAGTTTGAAGCTATAGCACCGCAGCGCATCTATGTGTCTGCTACCCCGGCCGCCTATGAACTGGAGCATTCTGCCGGCGAAGTGGTGGAGCAGGTAGTGCGCCCGACAGGTTTGGTTGATCCGGTAATTGAGATCCGGCCGGTAGTCAGCCAGGTTGATGATCTGATGTCGGAGGCCATGCAAAAAGCCCGGCTGGGAGAGCGGGTACTGGTGACCACGCTTACCAAGAAAATGGCAGAAGATTTAAGTGAATACCTGAACGAACATGGCGTAAAGGTGCGTTATCTGCACTCCGACATCGACACCGTTGAGCGGATGGAAATTATCCGCGACCTGCGTTTGGGCGTATTTGATGTATTGGTGGGCATTAACCTGCTGCGAGAAGGCCTGGATATTCCGGAAGTGTCGCTGGTGGCGATACTGGATGCCGACAAAGAGGGCTTTTTACGCTCAGAACGCTCGCTGATCCAAACCATAGGCCGGGCTGCCCGTAACCTGAATGGTAAAGCCATCTTATATGCCGACCAGATCACCGGCTCGATGCGCAAGGCAATTGATGAGACAGAGCGCCGGCGCACTAAGCAGCAAGCCTTTAATGCCTTGCATGGCATTTCACCGCAAGCGATTAAGAAAAAAATTGCTGATGTGATGGATCTGGGGCAGGACGCCAGCCCGGCCTTGCCAATGGTAGCTGAACGGGTACGGTTAATAAAAGGCAAAACCAGCTATCAGGTTGAAGCGGAAATACAGCAACTGGAGCAAAAAATGCTGCAGCATGCCCGTGATTTGGAGTTTGAGCAGGCCGCTAAATTGCGCGATCAGGTGCATGCTTTAAAACAGGCCTTATTGGAAATTTAATAAAAATCCACCGCTTGCGGTGGATTTTTGTCAGATGTCAGCAAAACTGACTGTCAGTAAGTTGGTTTTTAAGGTTAAATAGTTGCACTGGTCAGATGTGGCGCTGTAGCCAAAATGCGCCTGTCTTTTACTGTTTCAGGATGATAGCTATGTCAGTTTTCCCTTCACGTTTTTTTATCTTCGCCGCGGTATTGTGGCTTGCTGCGTGCTCTAAAGCCGAACCGGAACAACAGGTTCAGCCCGAGCGGCCGGTTAAGCTGCATCTTGTCAACGACAACAGTAGCGGTGCCGTACGGCAGTTTCCGGCCGTAGTTGAACCGACAGAGCGCGCCAGCTTAACCTTTCGTGTCAGTGGCAAGCTGGTAAAATTGCAGGCCCGACCCGGCCAGATGGTAGAGAAAGGCGACTTGCTGGCGGCACTGGATGACACCGATTTTCGCCTGAAGCTGGATCAGGCTGCCGCCCGTTATGAACTGGCCCAAACCCAGTTTGTCCGTGCCGAGCAACTTATCGCGCAAAAACTGGTATCGCAGGCCGCTTTTGATGAAGCTAAAGCGCAGTTGCAGGTGGCGCAGGCTGATCTTTCTACCGCCGAAACCGCGCTCAGCTATACCCAATTGCGGGCACCCTTTGCCGGTAATATTTCCCGTCTGCTGGTCGAAAACCACGAAAATATTGCCGCTCAGCAAGCCATTATGGAGCTGCAGGTACGTGATCAGGTGGATGTGGTGATCCAGGTACCGGAAGATGTCATTTCCAATGTGCGCAAAGATTTTGATTACCAGCCTGAAGTGGTGTTTGACTCGCACCCGCAGTTTCGCTACCGCGCCCGCATCCGCGAGTGGGATACCCGCGCCGATCCGGCCACCAACAGCTTTAAAGTGGTATTTAGCATGGCCACGCCGCAAGAGTTTAATGTACTGGCCGGTATGACCGCTAACGTTATAGCGGAAGTGAGTAAAATCAGTATGGTGTATGCAGAGGCGCTGTATATTCCGGCTTCTGCGCTGTTTATGCCTGGCGAACAACCACTGGCCAGCCAGCAAAGTTATGTCTGGGTATATAACCCCGATAGCGGTACTGTCAGCAAAAGAGCGATCCGTGTCAGCAGTTTAACCAGTGCCGGTGCCGCGGTAACGGATGGCCTGCAACGTGGCGAGCAAATTGTCAGCGCCGGTGTTCAGCAACTGACAGAAGGGCAGAAGGTCAGGCCCTGGGTGCGTGAGCGGGGGCTGTAAGCATGGATTTTGCCCGCTACTTTATTCAGTACCGCACCTCATCCTGGCTGTTTGCTGCCATTCTACTGCTTGGTGGCGTGGTGTCCTACCTCGGCCTGGGCCGGCTGGAAGATCCGCAGTTTACCCTGAAGCAGGCGTTGGTGATTACCCAATATCCGGGCGCATCGCCAACCCAGGTCGAAGAAGAAGTCACCTATCCGCTGGAAAATGTGATCCAGCAACTGCCTTATGTTAAGCATGTTACCTCAGTGTCTACCGCTGGTTTGTCGCAGCTGATGGTTGAGATGCACGACACCTATAGGGCGAAAGAGTTAAAGCAAATCTGGGATGAACTGCGACATAAAATTACCGATTTACAACCGCAATTACCGCCCGGTGTAAAAATGCCGCAGGTAAAAGACGATTTTGGTGATGTGTATGGCATCTTGTATGCGGTAACCGGTGACGGCTTTAGCGATGATGAGCTGCGCGACTATGTCGATTTTTTACGCCGTGAGCTGGTGCTGGTGCCCAGTGTCGGCAAGGTAGCCGTTGGCGGGGTACAACAAGAGCAGGTCATAGTTGAAATTTCGCGGCCGCGCTTAACCGCGCTGGGCATAGCTCCGCAAACACTGGCGGCCTTGTTACAAAGCCAGAATATGGTCGCCAACGCCGGTTCCATTAAGGTTGGGCCGGATCGGCTGCGAATTTACCCCACCGGCGAGTTTCAGTCAGTGTCTGAACTGGAAAGCCTGATCATATCCAGCCCGGACTCTAAAGAATTAATTTACCTTGGTGATGTGGCGCGGGTTTATCGCGAAAATGCCGAGACACCGGCGCAGTTATTGCGTTTTGGCGGCGAAAACGCACTTACTTTGGGGGTGTCTTTCAGCCGTGGCGTTAACGTGGTTGAAGCCGGCGAACAGATTCGCCAGCGCCTGACAGAATTGGAATACAACCGGCCATTGGGCATTGAATTACATACTATTTATAACCAGCCAGATGAAGTGGCACAGTCGGTAAGCGGCTTTATTATTAATCTGGCCGAGGCGGTGCTGATTGTTATCGTGGTACTGCTGATTTTTATGGGCTTGCGCAGTGGCATTTTAATTGGCCTGATCCTGCTACTGACCGTGCTGGGCACCTTTATTTTTATGCGCGCGATGCAAATAGAGCTGCAACGCGTGTCGCTTGGTGCATTAATCATTGCTTTGGGTATGCTGGTTGATAATGCCATTGTTATTACTGAGGGCATTTTAATTGGCATGCAGCGCCGGTTAAAACTAACCGATGCCGCCAGTTTAATTGTTAAACAAACGCAATGGCCGCTACTTGGTGCAACGGTGATCGCCATTGCCGCCTTTGCCCCTATCGGCCTGTCCAGCGATGCCACCGGCGAGTTTGCCGGCAGTTTGTTCTGGGTATTGCTGGTATCTTTGCTGTTAAGTTGGGTAACGGCCATTACGTTAACGCCGTTTTTTGCCAGCATGTTGTTTAAAGACAGCAAGCAAAACAACTCAGCGTCAGAGCAAAACGACACCGCCTTATACCAGGGCGTAATTTTTACGCTCTACCGCAAGCTGCTAACGGCAGCACTGCGTTATCGTGCGCTAACCTATGGCCTGACAGTCGTGCTGCTTGTCAGCGCGGTACTGGGTTTTAGCAAAGTAAAACAGGTGTTTTTCCCGCCGTCTAATACGCCGATATTTCTGGTCGATTTATGGCAGCCAGAAGGTACGGATATTCGCCAGTCGGCAGAAGATGCGGTACAGCTGATGAATTATCTGCTGGCACAGCCAGGTGTCAGCCATGTTACCAGCACCAGTGGCCGCGGCGCCGAGCGTTTTATGCTGACCTATCAGCCAGAGAAGAACTTCAGTGCCTACAGCCAGTTGATTGTACGTGCCGACAGCCTGGCGCAACTGCCTGATATTATGCAACAAACGCGCGACTATATTAGCGGCCAATTGCCCCGGTTACAGTACAAGCTGTTGCGGCTGGAAGTCGGACCATCGACGCCGGCTAAAATTGAAGCCCGTTTTAGCGGCGCCGATCCGGATGTGCTGCGCAATCTGGCGGCACAGGCCAAAGCCATATTACAGGCCGATGGCAGGGCCGTTAGTATCCGTGATAACTGGCGCGAGCGTACCAAGGTGATCCGGCCGCACTTTAATGAAGCTATGGCACGGCGGGCGGGTATTAGTAAACAGGACATCGATGATGTGCTGTTAACGGCAATGGCAGGGCGCACCGTAGGTATTTACCGCGATGGTACCCATTTGCTGCCGATAGTGGCCCGCTCACCGCTGGCTGAGCGCGATAACCTGGATGCACTGTACGACTTGCAGGTGTATAGCAATAAACTGCAGCGCTATGTGCCGATAACCCAGGTGGTGACCGGCTTTGATTTAGTTTGGGAAGATGCGCAGATTCAGCGTCGCGATCGCAAACGTACCGTTACGGTAATGGCCGACCATGACAATTTAACCGATGACACCGCCGCGGCCTTGTTAGCGCGGGTAAAAGCCGATATTGAAGCGATAAGCTTGCCCACCGGCTATTTTTTAAACTGGGGCGGTGAGTTTGAAGCGCAGCAAAAAGCCCAGAGCGCCTTGTTTAGCTCGTTGCCGCTGGGTTATTTGTTTATGTTTATTATTACCGTCTTACTGTTTAACTCGCTGCGCAGTGCCTTAGTGATCTGGGCCTGTGTGCCACTGGCAATCATAGGTGTAAGCTTTGGTTTATTGTTACTTGGCGCACCGTTTGGCTTTATTGCTTTGCTGGGCTTTTTAAGTTTGTCCGGTATGCTGGTGAAAAACTGCATAGTGCTGGTAGAGCAAATTAATCTTGAGCTGTCAGAAGGCAAGGCGGCCTTTAATGCGGTGTTTGACAGCGCCGTAAGCCGGGTAAGGCCGGTGTCGATGGCCGCTATTACTACTATATTGGGCATGATACCGCTGTTGGGTGATGTGTTTTTTGCCAGCCTGGCCGTGGTTATTATGTTTGGTTTGGGTTTTGCTACGGTATTGACCCTGGTGTTTATGCCGGTGCTGTATTGCAGTATGTTTAATATTAAAACCATAACAACAAAGGACTAAACATGAAATCCTTGCGCAACGCCATGCTGCTTGGTAGCAGCTTGTGGCCTTTAGTAGTGGCTGCGAATGATCATCTGCCGGCTGTGCCGGTTTGGCAGGGCAGCAGCGAAGCGCTGATTAAAACCAAAGGCCAGCCCTGGGTTACACCGGCAGAGCTGAGCGGTCTTAACGACAGCCCGGATTATGCTGCTACATTACACTATATTAATCAGCTGGTTGATAGCTCAGAGCTGTTGCAGCTTGAGCAGTTTGGTGTCAGCGCCCAGGGTCGGCCATTAATGGTGGTTAAGGCCAGTAAGGCGTTACACAAGATAGCGCAAAATCCGGCGCGGCCACTATTACTGGTGCAGGCCGGTATTCACAGTGGCGAAATAGACGGCAAAGATGCCGGTTTAATGTTGCTGCGGGATATTGCCCATGGTGATAAAGCCGCACTGCTGGCCAATGCCGACTTGCTGTTTATTCCGGTACTGTCGCCCGACGGCCATGAGCGACGCTCGCAGTTTAACCGCATGAACCAGCGCGGGCCGCTGCATCAGGGCTGGCGGGCCACGGCACAAAATCTGAATTTGAACCGCGATTACATTAAGGCAGATGCGCCGGAAATGCAGGCGTTATTAGCGCTGATTAACCGCTATCAGCCCGATTTATATATTGATGTCCACGTTACTGACGGTGAAGATTACCAGTACGATATTACCTATGGTTTTAATCAGCCGTTTGCAGCGGTCAGCGTTAACTCTGCCAGTTGGCTGAGTAAACTGTATCGCCCGGCCATAGATACAGCGTTGGCACAGGCCGGTCATATTCCCGGGCCCTTGATATTTGGTGTCGACCGGCAGGATTTTAGCAAAGGCATTAGTGGCTGGACGGCCAGCCCGCGTTTTTCTAACGGCTATGGTGATGTACGGCATTTACCGACAATACTGGTAGAGAATCACAGCTTAAAACCTTACCGGCAACGGGTACTGGGCACCTATGTATTATTGCAGCACAGCCTTAAGCTACTGAACGAGCAGGGCAAGGCGTTGATCATGGCGCGTCAGGCCGACATGAACGCCAGGCCACAGCGTATGGCGCTAAGTTATAAAGCCAGCACCAAGCCTGACTTTATTGATTTTAAAGGTATGGATTATCAGCTGCGCCAGTCTGACATCAGTGGCGAAACTTACCTGCACTGGACCGGCGAGGCCAAACTGTATCAGCAGTTGCCGCTGTATTGGGACAAGGTTGCTGACAAAGAGGTGGCGATCCCGCAGGCTTACTGGCTGGGGCCAGAGCAACAGGCGGCCATCGAACGGTTAACCTGGCATGGTATTGAGTTTAGCGTACTGGATAAACCGCGAAAACTGAGCCTGCAGCAACTTAGCGTTAGCAGCTATGAGTTTGCTACTAAACCCTTTGAAGGCCGCTTTATGCTGCAATCGGCCAGCTTTAACCGCAGTAATATCAGCCTGACACTGCCTGCCGGCTCGGTTAGAGTCAGCACCGATCAGAGTTTGGGCCGTTTAGCCGTGGCCATGCTGGAGCCGACGGCACCAGACTCGTTATTTAGCTGGGGCTTTTTCCCGGGCATGTTTGAACGTACAGAGTATTTCGAGCCCTATGCGATAGAGCCGTTAATCGCCACTATGCTGGCCGAGCAGCCCGAGCTGAAGCAACAATTTGAGCAGGCGCTGGCACAGGATGACAAGCTGCGCACCAACCCGCGTGAGCGTTACAATTGGTTTTACCGCCAAATGCCGTACTACGACCAACAATACCTGAAGTATCCGGTACTGCTTGAACCTTAAACAGCAACAGTAAAGCTGTGTAGCAAGATATAAAAAAGCCCCGCTGGTTTGCACCGGCGGGGCTTTTTTTAAAGCGTTACTGCTTAGTTTTTAGCAGCAGCGGCTTTCTTTTCTTTCTCTTTTGCAATTACTGCATCAGCTACGTTAGTCGGGCACGGAGAGTAGTGTGAGAACTCCATAGAGAACTGACCACGGCCTGATGTCATAGTACGCAGAGTTGAAATGTAACCGAACATTTCTGACAGTGGTACGTCAGCTTTGATACGTACGCCAGTCACGCCTGCTTCCTGGCCAGAGATCATGCCACGACGACGGTTTAAGTCACCGATAACATCACCTACGTGATCTTCTGGTGTGAACACGTCAACTTTCATGATTGGCTCAAGTAGCTGGGCGCCAGCTTTAGGAACTGACTGACGGAAAGCGCCTTTAGCAGCGATTTCGAACGCGATAGCTGATGAGTCAACTGCGTGGAAACCACCGTCGAATACTTCAACTTCTACGTCTAATACCGGGAAGCCAGCCAGAGTACCGGTTGACATCATAGACTCGAAACCTTTTTCGATAGCCGGCATAAACTCTTTTGGTACGCTACCACCAACAACGGTAGAAATGAACTTGAAGCCAGAGTTTTGCTCGCCCGGACGAATACGGTAGTCAATCTTACCGTACTGACCAGAACCACCAGATTGTTTCTTGTGCGTGTAGCTGTCTTCAACTTCACGGGTAATAGTTTCGCGGTAAGCAACCTGTGGCTGGCCTACAACTAACTCAACGCCGTAAGTACGTTTTAAGATGTCTACTTTGATATCCAGGTGTAATTCACCCATACCTTTAAGGATGGTTTCGCCTGAGTCTACGTCAGTTTCAACGCGGAAGGTTGGATCTTCAGCAACCATCTTACCGATAGCGATACCCATCTTCTCAACAGAACCTTTATCTTTTGGTGTTACAGAGATAGAGATTACCGGCTCTGGGAATACCATTGGTTCCAGCGTACAAGGGTTTTTCGGATCACACAGGGTGTGACCAGTCTGGGTGTTGTTTTTCATACCTACCAGCGCGATGATGTCACCGGCCTGAGCAGTGGTCAGGTCAGTACGGTCATTCGCCTGCATTTCAACCATACGGCCGATACGCTCGGTTTTGCCAGTGAACGAGTTCAGGATGGTGTCACCCTTGTTCAGAACACCAGAGTAAATACGTACGAAAGTCAGGGCGCCAAAACGGTCATCCATGATTTTGAACGCTAAAGCGCGGAATGGCTCATCTGGAGATACGATAGCTGATTGACCAGTTTCGTTACCTTCTTCGTCAGTCAGTGGCTGTGGCACAACTTCAGTCGGGCTTGGCAGGTAATCAACAACAGCGTCTAACAATAACTGCATACCTTTGTTTTTAAAGGCAGAACCACAGTAAGTTGGGAAGAATGCCAGGTCGCGGCAGCCTTTACGGATACAACGCTTGATGTCGTCGATTGAAGGCTCTTCACCTTCCATGTACGCCATTAACAGGTCGTCGTCTTGCTCAACAGCAGTTTCGATCAGTTGCTGACGGTACATTTCAACGTCATCAGCCATATCAGCTGGAATGTCAGTGATAGTGTAGTTTTCTGGCTGGCCAGTTTCATCCCACACGTAAGCTTTTTGCGTTAACAGATCAACCACACCAGAGAAGGTGTCTTCACGGCCGATTGGTAAAGTCATGATCAGTGGGTTTGCGCCCAGAACTTTCTTCACCTGCTCAGTTACGCGGATAAAGTCTGCACCGATACGGTCCAGTTTGTTAACGAAGATCAGACGTGATACTTCAGCGTCGTTCGCATAGCGCCAGTTAGTTTCTGATTGCGGCTCAACACCACCAGAACCACAGAATACACCGATACCGCCATCTAATACTTTCAGTGAACGGTAAACTTCAACAGTAAAGTCAACGTGGCCCGGGGTATCGATAACGTTAAAACGGTAGCCTTTCCAGAAACAGCTAACAGCTGCTGACTGGATAGTAATACCGCGCTCTGCTTCCTGTTCCATGAAGTCAGTTGTTGATTCACCTTCGTGAACTTCACCTAACTTATGGATTTTACCGGTCAGTTTCAGGATACGTTCGGTTGTAGTGGTTTTACCGGCATCAACGTGCGCGAAGATACCAATGTTTCTGTATAAGGATAAATCTGCTGACATAGTAGTCTCTATAAGCTAGGGTTTGAAAATAGTGCCGTAATATACAGGATTTCAAAACGTTTTGCAG